>CAYZPA010000079.1:0-23944 GCA_964479855.1 uncultured Pirellulaceae bacterium | reverse complement strand
CCAAACAGATATGTTCGGCGTGACTTTCGTGCGGTCAATTTCGAAATGACGCTGGAAGCTACCAGCGTCCCGCATCACAGGTGAATGCACGATGATTTTTGACCTCGCGGTTTCGGCGAGCCGAAGATGAATTGGTTGAGCATTCTTATTGAGTGTCTAACCCGGATTATTCACGATGCGTGGACGTCGACGTGAAGAAGGCCTGTTTTGATCGGGGCATTGTTCCAAGTTTGTGGTTTTGACAGTTCACCCACGACGTGGAATTGGTGAATCTGCAAAAACCGTCGCCACGTCAGGAAAATCGCCTCAAACATCATACCAGACGCCTGTCGTCGTGAATAATTCCGGCTTAAACGATGACCAAAAGTGGCGTTTCAGACAACATCGTGGTCTCCGAAAGCAGACCCAAGTTTCATTGCACCTGATTCATCATTAACGATGTTCGCGATAGGAAGCGACATTCAATGAACGCTGATCACTGGGCTGCCCGTTGCTCATGTTTCCAAGGTAGTCCAATAGTTTTGGCGTTGGATCTGATATCACGATGGTGCGGGAATCACGAGGGTTTGACTTCGATCGAATGGTGATCAAGACTTCCTTGTCGGAATCGAGAGCCGAAACTGCCTGTTCGAACGAGACGTTTTGAACTTGAGATGCAGGTGGGCTTGCGAAACTTCGAGACGGTGGACTTGCCGCCACGATCGCGTTGCCAAGACGGTCATGACTGCGAACATTGGCCCTTCCGCGATCATTGGCTTTTCTGATTGGAACCAACTTTTCAGAGCGGTTCCTTGCGGCGATCTGTGTTCGAGGTTGTGTCGCAGGAGCAGCAACAGGTTTGAACAGGTGATCCAGATTGGTTTTGGCAATCTCTTTGTGCATGATTTCCAGAGCCGTGTAGACCCCTTCGTCGACTTCGACCGCCGCCGCGTTGCAAATGCCGACCAATTCTCCCCGGTCATTGAAGAGGCCTCCACCGCTGCGTCCGCTGACGGGACGCCCGAAGATGTCGTATTTCAGGCTTCCATCATACAACGCAAGATTCTTGATGGCTGTATTTCGAATCGTTGGAGCATCCCCGTTGTCGCAACCAAGTGAAAAGACACGGTCTCCCCGTTCGATGGTTGATCCCGAATTCGCGAGATTGACGGTGTGGATTTTCTCGGTTCCATTTTGAATCACGATCAAGGCGATGTCGTCGGCTCCGGCATCGTAGTCAAGCAATTGCCCGGTGACGGTCTTTATATTGCCATCGTGAAATCCGAACTCTGCGGTGATCTTGCCTTTGCCCTGAGATTCGCGAAATACATGGCCGCAAGTCATCACCAATGTCTCACCTTGATGTTGGTGGATCGCAGTTCCGGTTGCGTAGGAACTTCCTCCTGCATCCTCGACACGAATCCTGACGGTGGAGCTTAACGCCAACGCTTCCGCCGCGTTCGCAGGGCGGTCGGTGCCATGATGCATGGTTGCCGAACGAAAGCTGTTTGCCGATGAAGTCCCGCTGGAACGCGCGACTGTGTTTGTCCGGCTGGCCAGGGAAACTTTGGTTTGAGTCGGCTGCGTTCGTCTTGGCTGGTTTTGGCGAGGCTGCGTTCGCTCGCGAGCCGGCGTCTCAAGAACTGCATTGGTTGTCGCGGAACGACTGGAGCGTGGCGAGTAGCCTACTCTGCGAAACCATTCCTTCAGTTCGGTGACTCGTATTTGCCCCGGCTGCATGCCGGCGACCACGTTGCCGTTCGTTACAAGCACGACTGTCGGAGTCCGAGTGATGCGAAAACTGTTGGCCCAATCTGGCCGTTCGTTAACGTCGATGGTGGTGGTCGGATAGCCCTCGGAAGCGAGCTGTTGGACGTTGTGTTTCACCTGAATGCATGGAGCGCACCCTGCACTGGTGAAGAAATAGAGCATCGGCTCTTTCGCAGTGGACTGCGCGAGCGACGGGCTGATGCCGACTGCGGCCAAATGCAAAATGACGGCCAACACGACGATCTGACGTGATACGAAGATACAAGCTGAAGTTCTCATCCGCTCCCTCCATGGACTGGATGTTGTGATTGTTGAATTGTGCTGGCGGTAAAACTTTCAAACCTGTTTGCAGAATTTACTTCCTTGCAAATTCCGCTGTTTCCCAAAACGAGGCATCTTGCCGCATCAAAACCGGGAAACCTGATCAAAAGTCCGCTCGTGAAAGTCATCACGAACACGCCTGAAACAATCTGCACCTTTTGTGCCAAAATCGCTCAAGGATTAGAATGCAACGGACGACAAACTCAAACCTCGATCTCCAGACAGGGCTTTATGAAGCTAGCACAAAGTTTGCATCATCAATTTTCATCCGTCGCTTCAATGATGGCAGTAGCTTTTTGCATTGCCGCTGCGACCTTGTTTTCGGCAGCGACAGCATCGGTGGCGGCGCAAGATGAAAACGCGTTGGAGTTGGGCGTCAATGAAGAGGCGGCTTCGATGGTTCGTCCACGGCCCGGTTCGTTTTCGAAACCTGCATTGATCGAATTCCATCGTCAGATCGACATGGATCAAACCAGATACTTCAAGAATCGATTCGAGGCCGCGAAGCGTTCCGGGGCGGATTTGTTGATTGTCGAAATCAATAGTCCAGGCGGTTACAAGAACGAGAGCCTTGAAATGGCCGGGATGCTCCGCGATTGCGACTGGGCTTACACCGTCGCGTTGATCACCAATGAAGCGATCAGCGGCGGAGCGTTAATTTCACTGGGATGCGACGAGATCGTAATCGCTCCCAATGCGAGCTTTGGTGACATCGGAGAGATTCAATTCGATGGTGATCAGAACGCGTTCCGATTGATCGAACCCAAAGTCGAATCTTACCTTTCGCAAAAGGCTCGCGGTTTGGCGGCGGCGAAGGGGCGTCCTCCCGAGCTGGCCGAATCGATGGTGGACAAGGACGTTATAGTTTATTGGAACAAGGAGGCGGCGAATGGTCCTGAATTTAAGCTGGTTCGAGTCGACGCGCCGGAGAAGCCGAAAGCTCCTTTTGAGCTGATTGAAGAAACCGGTCCGGAACGTTTTTTGACGCTCAGCGGAGTCCGTGCGAAGGAGCTAGGGATTGCTCAGGAATTCGCAGCCAATCGGGAAGAGATGGCGAAGATCTACGGTGTTGATCTGCAAGACTTCAAAGTCTTTAAACGCACGACTACGGATCGAGTCGTCCACATTTTGAATTTGCCTTTGATCACCGGGCTGCTTGTGATCGTCGGACTGATTTCGCTGTACGTCGAATTTTCTGCTCCGGGTATCGGAGTCGGAGGTTTGCTGGCGGGACTGTGTGCGATGTTGTTTTTCTGGAGTCGTTTTCTGGGCGGAACGTCTGGCTGGTTGGAAGTGGTGCTGTTCATCGCTGGAATCGTTTTCATTTTGGTTGAGTTGTTTGTGATTCCGGGCTTTGGTTTTGCCGGCATCACAGGAGTCCTTCTGCTGATCGTCAGTTTTATTCTGGCGGGGCAGGATTTTATCGTTCCGGTTTCGAAATCTCAGACCGATCAATTTGTCATGACTTTGCTGACTCTGATGGGGTCCGGTTTCGTGTTCATGATTGCTGCTTTCTTTGTCACGAAACGAATGGGAAGCATGCCTTTTTTGAATCGGCTGGTGTTGGATACGCCGCAAATTCCTGTCGAAGATTCGAAAGAAGGAAACAGTAAGAACGTGTTTGAGACTCATCCTGAAATTTCGATTGGCGACTGGGGCGTTTCTGAGTCCGTCCTGCGACCAGCGGGCAGAGCCATTTTTTCTGGGCGATCGTTTGATGTTGTCAGCGACGGAGCTTATGTTGAATCTGGCCAGCAGGTCAAAGTGATTCGCATTCAGGGAAACATTGTTACCGTCGCGAAAATTCACGAATGAAACCGACGCGAATTGAGCCCGGATTATTCACGATGCGTGGGCGTCGACATTGAGAAAGCTTGTTTTATTGTGATCTTATTCCTGGTTTGTGGTTTCGACAGGTCACCCACGCCGTGAATTAGTGAATCTGCAAAAACTGTCGCCAATTCAGGAGAATTACCTCAAACATCAAACCAGACGCCTGTCGTCGTGAATAATTCCGGTTGAGTTTTAATGGAAAGTAAATCAGCAAATCTTCTGGGCATTTCTACCGATTCGACTTTGGAAGAGATCCACGCGGCTTACCGCAAAAAAGCGGGGCAACACCATCCTGATTTAGGTGGCGATCGCCGTGAGTTTCAAGCGATCACTGCGGCTTACGAAACAATGTTGGCATCCCACGAAAAGTTGCGTCTGGCGGCGAAAGATCGAGCTGCAACCGAAGGTGCTGCTGAGGGAGAAGCAGATTCTGGGCGGGGAAGATCCACGCAACCAAAGCGTGCTCATGCGGCGAAGGCGACTTCGTCCTCAAACTTTGCAGCTGATCCAACACCGAATCGAAAACGGAATTCTGGACCGCAACGAACTTCGGGAACTGGTGATGCGAGGTCAAGCATCAAGCATTTGCTCACAGGGAAGCTTCCGCTGCAGGATCATACGACGTATTTCATTTTGGTGAATGCGTTGGACATATTTTTGACCTATTTGATTCTGACTCGTCAGGGAGTTGAAGCGAATCCGATCGCCAATTTCTTTTTCCGGAACTGGAACATTCAGGGCATGATTGCGTTCAAAATGGTCATCGTCGGTTTCGTATGCATTCTGTCTCAAGTCATCGCTTTGCGAAGTATCCGATCGGCGAGCCGATTGCTGATTTTCGGAACGGTTGCGGTTGGTTGTGTTGTGCTTTACAGCGTATGGCTTCTGGCACGGGTTTTTTGAATTTAGCGAGAGGACTCGTGCCTGCGTTGCCGCGAGCAACGTGAGTCGTAAACCGGAATTATTCACGACGACAGGCGTCAGGCTTACCCTTTGAAGCAATTTACCGACGCGGAGACAGTTTTGCAAATTCGTCAGTTTCACATCTTGGGTGACCTGCCGAAACGACAAACCTGGAACAATACCCCAATGAAACAAGCTTTCTCCATGTCGACGCCCACGCATCGTGAATAATCCGGGGTAAAGACAAAGTGATCCGATGGCTGTGAGTCACTTTCAAATACTCTATCAATCAGTTTTCCGACAGCGTTTCACGCAGGCTGCGGCCCATACAATCCGGGATAAAGATCCAACATGCTCAAAGAAGAAGAATACATCGACGCCATCAAGAGCGGTGATGACAATCGATTGGCTCAGCTTCTTCAAGCTGACAAAGACAATTCGTCGACCCTGCATCGGATTGCAAACAAACGCCCCACCAACCACTCGATCGGTTTCGGAATGTCTTTCTTGCAGCTCGCATCGATAAGGGAACGCAAACCCGGCAATCCGGCGCGTTTGTTGATCGATCATGGTGCAGAAATTGATCTTCATTCAGCCTGTGGGCTGGGGATGTGCCATCGCATTGAACAACTTTTGGATGATCAGCGCGCGAGTGTGAACGTTCAGGTGGACTCGTATTTTCCGTTGCAATTTGCGATTACTGCGGGACGTCGCGAAATCGTGCGACTGCTTGCCGAGCATGGCGATGACGTGAATCGTGCACTTAAAAAAGTTGCTTACTTTGGTTGGGAAGACGACGCGAAGGAGCAGGAATACACCCCATGGAGACCGATACACATGGCGTCTTTGTGGGCATTTGGTCCGGATCGAGTCCCAGTTGCGGAAGCCTTGGCGTCTGCAGGTGCCGATCTAAATGCCGTTTGTCCACTTGATGGTTTTTTGCCAATTCATCTTGTCGCGATGTCAAATCGAATTGAGATGATCGACTTTTTTGTGGAGGAAGGAGTCGAGGTCGATAGTCGGACGCAAACGTGCAAGAAAATTGACTTACCCAACGAAAGCGGCCCGTTGTCCGGCTATAGCTGCACGGCATTAATGGTTGCCGCAGCGGAAGGGTTCCTTGAAGCGACTGCTCGTTTGCTGGAGCTCGGTGCCGATCCTGCGGCGGTGAACGACGAAGGAACTTCAGCGATCGACTTTGCCCGAAAACGATTCTGGGATGGTCAGCCGTACGAACAAGTTATTGAGTTGCTCGAAAAAGCATAGCCCCTCACCTGCACTACCCATGATGGCATTCGATTCGATAGCCGCGTTGTGTATTTCACCGTAGCGACGCCGCTCCCGCGCTGGCTTAACCCAGCTTAACCCGGACAAACAAACTGCCGAGAAAGACAGCCCTGTAAAAACAAAAACGCCTTTGGCTAAAATCAAAATTCAGCCATTGAGACGTTTTGTTTTGCGAAGGCATCCGCAGATCCCAACGACGCGTTAATTGAAGTCGTTATAGACGCGTGTCGAGTAGATTGCTGGCTCATCCGTGCCGTCACCATCCCAGTCACCTGCGATTGGAGTATCGGTGGCACCACCAAGTTCGAACGTTTTGTCGGTGACGTCCAGTTCGTGGTTGCCATTGGAGTCGATGATCCATGTGCCGTTACGATAGACGGCTAGCTCTTCGATACCGTCGCCGTTGAAATCACCCACGATCGGTCGGTCACCAGCTCGGCCGAAACGTACACTTTCATCAAGATGATTGAAACGTCCGTCTCCGTTAAGATCCAGCTCCCAAACTCCGTCCTGGAAAGTTCCGATCGAACGAACGCCGTTTCCGTTCCAGTCTCCGGTAACCGGAGTCAGATCGCCATCGTCGAGCCCGAAGACGTGATCGACCACGTCGGCCTGCTGTCGACCGTAACTTGTGAGCTTCATGATTCGAGCTCCATTTGTGGCGTCATCGTCGGTTGGAGGCACGTTCTTGGGACGAGTTCGTGGATCGTTGTCAGGGTTCGGCAAACCGGGCTCCTGTTCGATGGCAAGCTCATCCCGCTCCCACATCGGACCGTAGATTCCGATGTCGTCTTTCCCGTCGCCGTCCCAATCGCCTGCAACCGGGCGATCATCCAGATCACCAAGCTTGGCCAGCAAGTCCGCTTTGTCCCAAACGCCGTTGCTGTTGATGTCGATCATCCAGAAACCGTCTTTGAAGACCGCGACTTCATCGATGCCGTCTCCGTCAAAGTCGCCAGCGACAGGGATGCCGTCGATCATGCCAAAATTCAACGACGCTTTGCCACCGGAGACGATCTCTCCATTTTGTGTCGTGGTGAAGGTCCAAACCGCGTCGTCCATGTCGAATCGGTTCCAGTCAACGTCGCTGATGAAGCCCGCCTGCTTCCAGATCGGATCGACGCTTCCGGTTTCTCCGCCAGAAGATCGCGGCAACCCACCGTTAACAACGCTCAAGTGCCAGCTGTGTGGATTCTCAAACGCGGCCTCTGTTTGAAAAGCAGCTCCGCGAGAATTTCCGACGATCGAAATGAAGTTGCCTGACTGTGCACCTGCGAGGCCCGGAAAGCCGGTGATTCCATTGGTGAGCGGTCCCGCAGGAGGCGGCAAACGAGGCGTCGGCGGATTGAGGCCTGGTGGAGGATTGCCGATTGGAGGCTCGGTCGGCGTCTGCGTCACGCGTACTTCCGTGAAGTTGTTCTCCGTCGAGATTCCGCCAGGGTTCACGACGATGTTGGCGACGGTGTCCTGCAGTTGAGCATCCGAGAAAGTTCGCGTCAGTGGAGCGATGGCTCCATTGACATCGTTTTCGGTGTTGAATGTCGTGCCGGAAGTTCCGTTTTGCGTTGGCCCTGGCATGTCATTGGCGTCAGCAAAACCTTCAGGCTGAACCTGCAGGACGATGAAACTTCCCGCTGGCAATCCCTGGAACCAATACTCACCATCCGCCATTGTCTCAACCCAAACATCACTGTCAGGGCCGGCACCATCGAGATGGCTGTAGTACTCGCTCATCACTTCGCTGAGCTTAACAGGACGCGGCTCAAGCTGATCTGTCGCCGGATCAAAGTAGTAAAACAGCTGCATGCGAACGCCTTCGATGGGCGTATCGACTCCTGCCTGAAAGACTCCATCACGCAAGTCGCGGAAATTTTCCGGCAAGGTTCCGTCTTCAGTTTCAAAGGCAGGGCCATCTTCCCAAACTCGGCCGTGAATCTCTGCGGGAGCTTCTTCGCAAAAGTTGTAGTCAACCAAGCGATCACCAGAGGTTACGGTCACGTTGCGAAAACCGTTTTCGGTCGCAACGCCATCGCCGCTTCCCGTCACTTCGCCACCGTTGAAGTAACCGTCAGGCTGAACTTCGCGGATTGAATAGTCTCCCGGTGCAAGGTCACCAAATCGATAGAAACCATTTGAATCGGTTTGCGTCGTAGCGATCACGTCGCCGTTTGAGTCAAGCAGTTCAATCGTGACGTTCGACAATAACACTTCGCCAGGCTCATGGACACAGTTTCCATTCTCATCGACGTGCACGGTTCCAGAGATCGTCGCAGGAATGAGTTCGCCGAAGTCATAGTTGACTCCGTTGTCACCGCCGTCGAGTGTCACCCAGAACATGTCGTTCATGACCTGTCCCGCTTCTGATCCATCGATCGTGCCGAGCGTATCTTTCCCGTCGAGGTAATCGGATGGCTGCGTCTGGTGGACGTGGTACTCTCCTGCGATCAAGTCTTCGAAACAATAGTCTCCGTCAGCGTCGGTTGTGGTTGAGCGAACAAGGTTTCCATCGGCATCGAAAAGTTCGATAACGACTCCTGCGATACCTTCTTCGCCAGAATCCTGCACGCCATTGTTGTTGCGGTCGTGGTAGACGGTCCCCTTGATCGACGCCGGTTCGTGTTCGCAGAAATTGTACTGTGTGCCTGCGGACCCGGACCCTACAACGATGCCGTCAAAGCGGTCGTTTGAAGTCGCTCCTGTTACTGTGCCATCAACGTTGCCGATGGCATCACCACCGTCCAGATATCCGTCCGGTTGAACTTCAACGACGGAATACGTTCCCGGAGCGAGGTCTCCGAATTCGTATCGGCCAACTGCATCGGTTTGAGTTTGTGAAACGAGGGCTCCGTTGCCGTCAAGCAATTGGATCGTAACGCCAGAGATGGGTTGGAAATTCGGATCCGACGGAGAAAGCTTTCCCTGCCCTGGAACATCAACGCTAACGTATCCGCTGATGGAAGCCGGCTTGAGTTCCCCGAAATTGTATTCGACGCCGTGATCGTCAGCACAAAGTTCGACTTGCGAGAATCGGTCGTTATTGAGCGTTCCTGTTGGCGTTCCGGCGATATTTCCGACGGTGTCTTTGCCATCGATAAACGGTGCCAACGGATCGGCTTCGCCCGGATAACTGTTGACTTCGACGATCTCATAGATGCCCGGAGGAAGTGAATCGATGCTGTAATGGCCATTGGCGTCAGTACGCACTGAAACGACGTCAAAATCTGCAAACGGGTCATCCGCAACGCCCGTCTTGGCGCCGACTCGCGTTACTTGAATCAGAACATTGCTGATTCCCTCTTCGCCAGAATCCTGTATGCCATTGTCGTTCCGATCATGGTACACATTTCCTTCAAGAGAAGCGGGCAGCACTTCCTTGAAATCGTTGTTGGTCGAAGCGGTCCCGCCCAGTTCAATTTCAATGTTATTGATGACGTTTTGGTTTCCATTGCGATCCTCTGCAACGATACCGGTCTCGACACCGTTGACTTCTCCGGCGGTTGCTCCAACATCCAAATAGCCATCGGGCTGGGTTTCCACAAGTCGATAGGTGCCGGGTCGTAGCCCAAGCTCTTCGCCGAATTCGTAGCTTCCATCAGCGGCGGTTGTTGTCTTGGCAACGGACTCGTAGACGCCTGTGTTTTCGACAAGGCGTTGTAGTTCAATCCGAACGCCCTGAATTCCGTCTTCGTTGCTATCGTGAAAGCAATTCAGGTTTTCGTCGTGATAGACGTTTCCAGAAATCGAAACAGGTTTCGCCACAAGGCCGTAGGCATCGATAGCAGCCGCAGTACGGTTTCGGTTGCCTTCTTCGTTGTCGCGAGTCAAATCGAGCCGGTCTTGAGCTTCGGCTTCACCGGCAGTGAAAAGGTTGTCGTATTCGTCGTAGAACAGCCCTTCCTGTTGCTGTTGTACGAACCCGCCATCAATCGTGACTCTGGCTTCGATGTCACGATCTTCGAAAGTGTAGTTTTCATCGACAAAGGTTGCGTTGAATAGAGTCGCTTCGAATTCTACTCCGGACGCAATTTTATCGACGCGAAATCGTTCCACTTCGTCAACATCGATCGAGAAAGCGAACACGTCACCGGCTTCAAAATTCCTAACATCGACGGTCAGCAACAATCCGTCTGAGGAAACGGAAACG
Source organism: uncultured Pirellulaceae bacterium (assembly GCA_964479855.1). GTDB lineage: Bacteria > Planctomycetota > Planctomycetia > Pirellulales > Pirellulaceae > Mariniblastus. Next base: position 13,707 of record CAYZPA010000079.1, on the reverse strand, counting down.
CCTTCGATATCGGCCGCAGAAACACCTCGACTGTTTGCGGCGTCAAACCGAAACTCGTGATGGCCGGCGGTGCCGGGCTGATTCTCGTCGTGATCGAAGAACATGTCTCCGTCGGAAAGTGTGCCACTTCCGTCCTGATCACCGTTGATGGTGAACTGCGTCAGTTGAGTCGTTTCGGCACCTCCTTCGAAGGAGACTTCGAAATAGTCAGGTGTGGTGTCCTGACCGGCATCGCCTTCAAGGTAAGTGATGCCAGCGACGACGGGATCCGCCGACAGGACTCGGCGTTCTTCCATGACTTCGAATCGACAGCGGCGAAGTGTTGCGTTTTTGATGACTTCCTGAGCTGCTTCTGACTTGTTGATGCCAATGATGCGATTAGCGATTTTTTTGAAAAGGCTCAATTGATGACCTCCTTGAAGGGGCGTCCACCGGTATTTGCTGGCGGAAATTCTTGTTTGAAAGAAGCGGAAGGCAGAAGAGTTTAGCGGCGTTGGATATCAAGGCCGCCTGAAGCGCGGCGCGTGCCGTTAACGGACGGTCGGTGCGGAATCACGGCCGCCAACTCATCGGTGGTCGGTTTCCAGATTCTCACGGTCGTGTCGAAGCTGGCCGATACGAGGATGTCCTGAGCCATGTCGATGCTGGAAACGGTTCCGGTGTGACCTTCGAGGAAACCAACTTCAGACTGGCGTTCTGTATTCCAAATGTGAATTTTGTTATCACTGCCTCCTGTTGCAATCACGGAAGGAGTGATCACGTTGGTTGCGAACAGCTTGGAAGCATGTCGCGGCAGAGAAATGGATTGGTCTTTGTCGGTCAGGTTATGAACATGAATCGTTTGATCATCACTGGCACTGATCAGCCTACCGGACGTGTCGAATTCAAGTGATCGAACACGCCGTCGGTGAGGCTTGTATTCATGCACCGATTTTAAAGTCGATGTGTCCCAGATGCGAATCGTTCCGCAGCGTCCTGCAGCAGCGACCAGTGAGTCGTCAGCAGAAATCGCGACCGCATGATTGTCATTGCAAACGCATTTCAGTTTTGCGATCTCTCGACCGTTTTCAGCTGAGTGGATGATGAGATCTTCGTTGAACCCAACGGTAGCGACTTTGGAAGCGTCGTTAAAGACGGCCAAATTGATGATCGCTTCCTTGCGGCGTGCGGTGAAGGTCGGGATCGCAAGATCTTTTGTTTCCCATCGAATCAGTTTTCGATCGTTTCCGCATGTGTACAGCGACTCACTATCGGGCGAAAAACGAGCGGCTCGTACCCAGTCCGTGTGACGTTTCAAATGATCAATAAACTGTTCGGCAGCGATGTCGTACAGGCTGACAAAGTGATCGTCGCCGACGATTGCCAGCAGGTTACCTTCGGATTGCAAGCTGACGCCGGTTGCGACCGGCTTGCGATGGCCTTCACCGTGACGGACGGTCTGGATTTCGATGCTATCCCAGCCCAGTGCCGTGGCGATGGGGGTTGCGGGTTTAAGTTTGCTCGCAAAGACGGATGGAGCCGTCAGGCTAAGTGCTGCCGCTGAGGCCGCGCCTAGAAATTGTCGCCGCTGAATCATAAGTTCCTCCTTGAACTGGGCCGAAATTGCGAAAAGGAAGCTCGTCGATGCGGTCAACAAGTCTGCCCTGAAAAGGAATCGCAGTCATTCCGGACTTCGTACTTATCGGTTCCGCACGGTCCGGTCGCCAATGAAATCGTGCTTGCATATCGCGAACACGGACAGCGTTTTCGACTTCGCTGTCGTATCAGATTTACCAGTCGTTACAGATTGCCATTGATTGGCGAGCACTTTCGATGCCAGCGTTGGGCGAACGCTTTTGACGCTAGTGCTTGCGCCAACAGATTGGGCTCAGGCAAATGCCAGTGACTTGGCAGCTTTTAGTCGCCGGACTTTGGCACCAAGAGAAGGTGACACTCGACCGTCGATTCTCCCGAGACCAGCACATTGATCAGAAAGGCATCTTGGTCGACATAGGGTTCTTCCAAATCGAAAATATCTAAGCTTGGACTTTCCAGAACAAGTTCGGAGCCAAGATTTCGCGCAAGGTGTCCGAGCAAGGAAACTTGACTTGAGATTAACGAATTTGCAAGACGTGTAGCTACTTCTGGAGAATTGACTCAAAGGGCAAACCAGACGCCTGTTGTCGTGAATAATTCTGGTTCATGCTTGAAATGCCGGATAGAAATTTGCGAGTCGATTACAATCGGTTCAGGCATTGATACTGATAGCTGGTATTCGTTTTGCTGCCCAGTTCGACGTACAATCGAAATTTCATCTAGGTAAAACGGCGTAACCTTTCAGGAAGCGGTTGATGACAAAGCTGTGCTTTAAAGCAGCGATCTCCTTAACGCTGATTTTTGCGTTCGCATCCGATGCGTCCTGCCAGGTCAAACAGATGATTCAGGACAACTGTATCGGGTGCCATGACTCAGACACCAATACCAACCTGAATTTGGAGTCGCTTGGCTTTGACTTGAAAGATCCGAAAACTTTCGAAAGCTGGGTCAAAGTCTACGATCGGGTCTCCAGCGGAGAAATGCCGCCCGAGTCGGAAGATCGGCCTGACGCGAACGTTCAACAAAAAGCACTGACAACGATCGAAAGCTCGTTGACTCGGCAGAGCCGTAAGCTGCAAGCTGAAAATGGACGTGCATCGCTGCGGAGATTGACTCGTATCGAGTACGAATACGCCGTTCAGGATTTGCTCGGCATTCACACTCAATTGGCGATCTTCTTGCCGGAAGAAAACAGCGCTGGCTTTGATACGGTGGCTGTCAATCAAGGAATTTCCCAGTTGCATGTTCAAGCGTGGCTTAATGCTGCCAACGTTGCGATTGAATCGGCGTTGAATCTTGGAGAGCAACCTTTATCCGAACCTGAACGTTTTGAATTTCTGGAACTCAAATCAATCAAGGAACACTTCAACCCGAAAGGCGATGATCGAGTCATTTTGGGCAAGGCGGATGATGGCATCATCGTTTTTGAGTCCGGTTCGACCTATTTGTATTCGCTGAAGAAATCGGGGATGCCTCATACCGGCATCTATAAAATTCGCGTTGGGGCGGAAGCAGTGAACTCGGAGCAACCAGTGATTCTCGCCGTTCAGGCTGGCAACTATAAAAACGGACAGACGCGAATTCTTGCTTACCGCGATATCGAACCTGACGAACCAGCGGAAATCGAATTTGAAACGGTCGTTCGCGAGGGTGAATATCTTTTCCCGCAAGCGTTAGATCTAGTCGGTCAAGAAGATGGAAAAACGGTTTGGAGTGTGACTGCGGAAAAATATCAAGGAGCTGGACTGAAATTGAAATGGCTCGAGATCGAAGGGCCGATGCATGAAGTTTGGCCGCCTCGAAGTGCCAGAGACTTACTTCCCGACGCGAAATTTAAAAAACGAGAACACCAAGGGTGGGTGAACGGGCGTCATGTTGACTTCTTCATTGAACCGCCGAAAGATTTGCGAGGCTCAATCCAAAACGCGGTCGAGCGACTTGCGGGTCGTGCTTTTCGTCGGCCGTTGAAAAGTGGAGAAGTCAATGAGTACGTGTTGATCGCGGAAGAAGCGTTGCGAAAAGGAGTCGCTTATCAGGATGCGGCGCGGATGGCGTTGCGAGCGGTGCTTTGTTCACCCGAGTTTTTGTTTTTCGGCGGTGATCCGGGCAAGCTGGATGACTACTCGCTGGCGTCCCGATTGTCGTTTTTTCTTTGGAAGAGCATGCCGGACGAGGCATTGTTGTCGGTCGCTGCGGAAGGGAAGCTTTCTGATCCAAAGGTGTTGTGGAAGCAGGTTGATCGGATGCTGGACGATCCGCGATCCATGCGTTTCAAAAATGATTTCGTCAATCAGTGGCTTGGCATTGAAGACATTGACGCGACGACTCCGGATCAGCGCCTGTATCCGGAATACGATCCGGCCTTGCGACTGGCGATGCTGGAAGAAAGTGTGAGCTTTTTTGCGGAGCTGGTTGACGACGATCTGAGCGTGTCCAATTTGGTGGATTCCGATTTTGTGATGATCAACCGAAGGCTGGCTCAGCATTACGGCATGGATGAAGTCGAAGGACAAACCATTCAAAAGGTGGATTCAAGCGATTCGGTTCGTGGTGGACTGTTGACTCAAGCAGCGATTCTAAAAATATCTGCTAACGGAACCAATACGTCGCCGGTTCGGCGTGGCAACTGGGTATTGACGAATCTGTTGGGGACTCCATCGGCTCCTCCGCCGCCAAACGTTGGCTCCATCGAACCCGACACTCGCGGCACCACAACGATCCGGGAGGAACTTGCGGCTCATCGCGCCGACGACGTCTGCAATCGGTGCCATCGAAACATTGATCCACCGGGATTCGCGCTCGAGAGCTTCGACGTGATCGGTGGCTTTCGCGAGCGATATCGATCGAAAGAGCACGGTGAACGAACGGATAAAAAATTGCTCAGGCGACCCATCTGGCAATACAAGCTCAATCTACCGGTTGATTCATCAGGAAAGACACCAGACGGAGAGACTTTCGAAGACATTGTTTCTTACCGAAAGTTGCTTTTGAAACGGAAGGAACAGATTGCGAGAAATCTTGTTCAGCGTTTGATCACCTACTCCACCGGTTGTGAGATTCAGTTTGCGGATCGTCCGGCAGTTGAATCGATTTTGCAGAAGATTGAAAGTTCCGAGTATGGCGTGCGATCGATGATTCATGAGGTCGTTCAATCCGAGCTCTTTCTGTCAAAATAACGATCCGAAGAACACTTTTTCAAATTTAGCGGACAAGCACATGAAGAATTCATTTGGCCCATCGACCAGCCGTCGCAGTTTTTTACGGGCCGCTGGTGTCGCAGTCGCGTTGCCGATGATGGAAGCTTTCACGCCATCGACGTTTGCATCCGCTGTCGCGCCGCCGAAGCGCATGATTACGATTTGCACAACACTTGGACTGCATGCTCCGTCCCTTTTTCCTGAAACGGCTGGCAGTGACTACGAACTGACTCCGTACTTGCAACATCTGAAAGAACATCGGGATCGATTCACCCTGTTTTCGGGTCTCTCTCATCCGAATCAGGCGGGAAAGGATGGCCATTCGTCGGAAATGACTTGGCTTACGGCGGCCGAAAATCCGGGACTCAGCGGCTTTCGGAATTCGATTTCGCTGGACCAGTTCGCGGCGGAAAAGCTTGGGTATGTAACACGGTTTCCATCGTTGACGCTCAGTACCGCCGACACCAACAGTCAGTCTTACACGCGTGGCGGTGTCATGATTCCGGCGGAGCACCGACCTTCAAAAGTCTTTTCGGATCTGTTCTTGCAAGGAAAAGAGCAGGAAATCAAAAGGCAGAAACAAATGCTCGGCGAAGGACTGAGTATTCTCGATGCCGTCGGCGCACAAACGAGAAAGCTCAAACGCAAGATCTCGTCCGCTGATCGGAAGCGGCTGGATGCCTATTTTGAATCGATTCGAAACGCGGAACGTCACTTCAATGAGGCGGATGCATGGATCGATCGGCCCAAGCCTTCAGTTCATACGGCGCCGCCAAAAGATATCGATAAAGAAAACGATTTGATTGGCAGAATGAATTTGCTGATGGAGCTTTTGCCGCTGGTGGTGCAAACGGATTCGTCACGAGTCATTTCGGTTACGGTTCATGGCCGCAACGATGTGCCGCTTGTCGATGGTGTGACGGAAGACCATCACAATCTTTCTCACCATGGTCAGGACGAAAAGAAGATTCAGCAACTGATGCGTATCGAAACCGAAGTCATGAAATCTTTTGCTGGCTTACTGGGAAGGCTTGGCGAATCTCAGGAAGCGAATGGATCGCTGCTGGACAACACGATGATCGTTTTCGGCAGCAATCTGGGCAATGCGAACGCTCACGACTGGAGAAACCTTCCGGTCATCGCTGCTGGCGGCGACTTCAATCATGGTCAGTACGTCAAACATTCCGAAAACGATAACACGCCATTGAGCAACCTTTACGTGTCCGTTTTGCAGAAGATGGGAATTGAATCTGATCGTTTCGGAACGAGTAGTTCAACGTTGACATGGTGACGGCAATCGCATTTTCGGCAGAGTTGAGGTTTATGGAAGGATTTCCGTCGTTTGGAGCATGGGTCACTTATACGTTGGGCACTGAAAATCAGGAACTGCCGGCTTTCGTAGCGATCAATGACCCGCGTGGACTGGCTCGAAGTGGCAAGAACAATTTTTAAAATGGGTTCCTGCCCGCCGCCTTTCAGGGAACGGACTTCAGTGCGAACAGTCCGCCCAACAACTTGCATCGTCCAGACTCGATCTCAAAGCAGTTTGATCGCAACACGGTCGATCTGCTCAAACGCCTTAACGCGAAACATTTCGAGCAATACCCTGGTGATGCCAATCTTGCAGGAAGAATCGCGAGCTACGAACTGGCCGGCAAAATGCAAATGTCAGTCCCTGATGTGATGGACTTGTCAGGTGAAACGGAGGCAACTCTTAAGGCTTACGGGTTTGAAGGCGGTAGCGAACTTCGTGGGCATTACGCTCGCAACTGTATCCTTGCGAGACGACTTTTGGAAAAGGGAGTTCGTGTCGTTCAGCTTTTCAATGGTAGCGATCCAGCGGGCGGTAACGGCATCACCAATTGGGATTCGCATTCGAACATTGAAAAGACGCACGCGATGCAGGCAGAGATCATGGACCAGCCGACTGCTGCATTGATCGCCGATATGAAACAGCGGGGAATGCTTGAAAACACCTTGGTGGTTTGGGCGACCGAGTTTGGCCGTATGCCGTTTTTGCAAGCCAATGGAACCGGTCGAGATCATAACCCCAGTGCGTTCACCTGTTTTCTGACTGGAGCCGGCGTCAAACAGGGGTTTAGCTACGGCGAAAGCGATGAATTCGGATTCAAGGCGACTGTCGACAAGACGTCTGTCTACGACTTCAATGCAACACTGCTGCATCTGATGGGGCTCGATCACGAACGCCTGACCTTCTACCACAACGGGCTGGAGCGTCGTTTGACCAACGTTCACGGAGAAGTGCTCCACAACATTCTTTCGACGTAAACCGGAATGATTCACGACGACAGGCGTCTGGTTTATCCTTTGAAGCGATCCTTCGGACGCGGAGGCAAGTTTTGCGAATTCGTCAATTTCATGTCGTGGATGACCTGTTGAAACCGCAAACCTGAAACAATATCCCAATGAAACAAGCTTCCTCCAGGTCGACGCCCACGCATCGTGAATAATCCGGGGTCAACCCCATTGACGCCGCGGAAGTCTTCTTTCGAACTGAATCGACAACCAGTGTACGCCGTTGGCATTGAGTGTACTTTGGCCAATTGGGTTGGTTGCTGCACAAAGCTGGGTTGGCTTTCAAAATGCCGCTTTTTTCGGCGTTTCGGCATTCATTTGTGTGACAGGCCAGATTTCCGCAAGGTTTGGCATCGAGGCTGCTTTAGGGATTTCGTCATTCAAAAAAACGAATCCGAAAAGCGAGTTTCCTGATGGGAATCTTTATCTTAAAAGCAATTGGCGTCTTCTTCGTTTGCCTGTGGAGTGCAGACTTTTTGACGGGGTTCTTTCACTGGCTTGAGGACACTTACTGCCTCGAGAGCTATCCGTTGATTGGCGGATTTATCTGCGAACCCAACATCGAACATCATGTCGATCCGCAGATGATGGTTCGAACTGGCACCTTCATCTCGCGAAATATTTTGCAATGGACGTTGGCTTTAGTTCTGTTTGCGATCCTCTGTTTGATCAGTTTGGGAAACGTATTCACTTTCATCACCCTGCTGATGACTTCGTTTGGAAATGAAGTTCATCGCTGGAACCATATAAGCAAAAATGGAAAGTTCGTAACCTTTATGAAAGACTTCGGCATCATTCAGGCTCAGCGTCAGCATTCAATGCATCACAAGCCACCGCACAAAAAGTACTACTGCGTTTTAACGTCTCAAGTGAATGCGGTCCTTGAGCCGATCGATTTCTGGCGCAAGCTGGAATGGTTCGTTCAGATCGCAACCGGCATCAGCCCCAAACGAGCGAATCGTCGTGACTCACAACCGCGGAAGCCGAAAAAGAAAGTGCGTTCTGCCGACCGGGTCGAGACGAAACCAGTTCAGGCTTGAGCGTCGAAGTTGATCGCGCGACGTAAGCTTACGACGTAAGCTTGCGGCCTAAGTTTCCGACTTAAGCGCCCACTGAAATCGAACATGCAGAGTTAATCAGGCTGATTCATCAAACTGTAGGAATTCGTTCTGCACTTCATTCAGGAATTGAACGTTTGAAAACAGGTTGTTGTCCTTGATCTCAAGATCTCGATTGAACTGAACATCAACAGCAAACCAACCTCGATCGTTCATTGGAAAGGCTAACGGGCTGAAGATCCGATTGTTCTCGATCGTGATATTGGATGCGTTTCGGACTGCAATCGCCGTCTTGCCCCATCCTCGAAAAATATTGTCCGAAATGGTTATGCGAGAATAAAGGTAGTCGGATCGGTCCACCAGTTGATGACCAAGGCGGTCGGCATGGAACGCAACGACTCCGGCGAAGTACCTTTCCTGAAAATATCGTTGGCTGAATCCACTTCGAAGAAATCGATTGTTTTGCACCAAAACGTTTTGTGAATAGAGTCCGATCGGCCAGTTTGATTCGTTGTGGCCTGCGATCGCTGAATCAGTAAGCCCTAAATAGGTGCTGTCCACCAGCTGTACGTCGTTGGCCATCACGAACTGACCATAACGCCTCGCGTTGGACAGCGTCGAACCCTGAACAAGAAAGCCTCGCGACACCGACTGGTTATAAATCGTCGTGTCGTTCAAGTAACGGGCTGGATCTGTTCCATTTTCTGTCGAAGCGAATCGAATATTGGAAATCGGTTGATCAAAAGTCAGCGTTTGCGTGCTCAGCTCGCCCACATCAGGCACCTCGATGGTCGTGGCCGACACCGCCGTCACACGTGCCTCGCGAATTAATTTTCCTTCCACCGCATCAACGAAACCCGCGATATCGCCAACTTGCCATTTGTTTGAACTTGTCGCGGCCAGAGAACTGAATGTGACCGTAGCGATCGTCAGCTGGTTGGCGGTTGGCTGCGCGACGGCGGCAGATGGAACGGAGTAGAAATTCATCACGTCGTCACTGACCGCGTCGAAGCTTGAATCTTCAACCCAAAAACCGGTGCGAAGCGATTGGCCATGAACCGCGTCCGCGTTAATGCTGCGCCAGCGCCCTGATTCCACATCTACTTTCGCATGAGACCGAATGACATTGATCGCGGCAGCTTCTTTTGCCGTGACGAAAGCGGACGGCGCTGAATGAATCGAAACGTCGATGACGCTGATTTGAGAAGAATCTCGGAAAGTCCCAATCGCGCCTACGTTAGTGCGACGCTGCAGAACGTAGCGATCTCCGTCTTCAAAATTGTGCAGCGAATCGACCGAAATTCGATACTGTCGATTGCCGAGCGACTGGACATCGCGAGTTTGGTAGTGCCAGCGAGAATTGTATTTCAATCGCGAACCAGAATCGCCTTCGAGCAAGAAGCCCCATGCCCTTACTCCGTCGACTCGCCCAAAGATAAAAGATTCGTCCGGCGGAATCGTGACTTCGGGATCGATCGTCAAAGTGAAACTGCGGCTCGTTTGGTCCACGTTTGAGATCAAACCTTGCGAGTAAGTATTCACACGATAGACATCGTCGGCGGGATCCCCTAGAGCCTGATAGAGCTCTGCATAGTCGATCGTAAAGTTTCGAAGAATGACGTTCTGAGAATCGAGAACCCGAAACAGGCCACGATCGTTATTCTCTACGACGATTTTCGCACCCCGGCCATCGAACTCCAAATTCTCATGCCCGATCAAGCTGAAAAAATAGCGTAGGTTTCCGACCGTTTTCTCGGGCGTGGAATATATGTTGTAGACGCCCGGTTCCAGAACGACTTTGGTAGGAACTCCAGTTAGTTTCGCTGCGTTCAACGCTGCCTCAATCCCAGCAACATCACTTCCGCGATCGTTTGGAATCGCCCCAAAATCACGAGCATTGATCACGATCTGCGTTTCGAGCTTACGCAACGGTTCGGCTCGGGGAAGCTCGCGAACCAGTGAAAAATTCGTGCGAAACCGGTCGCCGTTATGAGTGTCGTTTGGCCCGAATGCAACGTAGACCACATCACCTTTCTTGAGGTTGCCCAGCGACTGGCTGAAGTTGAAATCGCCTCCACCCTGAACAACGGTTTCGAGATGCGGATTAAGCGGATCGTTCACGAATACTCGAAGCTCGACTCCATCCGACGAGCGCGAACTGACGTTCAGAAAACTATCGGCAAGCGAATACGGTCCCGATCGCTCGATCGTTTGAGCTGCAATCACGAAGCGATCTTCGAAGTTTGAGCTTTCGGAAAAACCGATTCCAGTGTGCCCACCCTGATTGTCGAATCGCAGAAAGTACTGGGGCGCTTTGGAAGTGTCAGTCGTTCCGTCTGTGGTCAGCGTTCCTGCAGCCGACCGATCCAGCGGGCGATAGGAAGCGACGTCATTAATTGACCCGGTTGATTGCAAGCCAGATCCGCCAGCCGGATTCCAGTTGTTCGGAGCATTCCACAGCGTTTGCCATTGGGACTGATAAACACGACCTTGCGAATCTGGATCGGCATCGTCGGAGACGGTCTGGCGAAAGTCGGCGATTCCCTGGCTGCGATCCGCGTGAACTCGAATCGAAAAATCGGTTTCGAAACTGTCGAAAGCGTGGTTTGAGCGTGATCCAAACGCGACTTGAATCTGATCGCCGGGATTCAAGAAACCAATCGACATGTCAAAGTAACCGAACTCGCCAGGACGAATGGATTCCTGTAGCAGCGGTTCAGCTCCGTTAACGAAGACGCGGTACTCAATGCCATCGGCTCTGACGAAGCCCGTTGCAGCGGCTTTGGCGAAAGATTCAGATATTGAATAGACGCCCGGTTCAGAAACATTCCATGTCGCAACCGCAAAGCGATCTCCAGACCGTCCCGGATGGCCACCGCTGGCGGTTAGCCGGAGTGCGCCTGAATCGAGCGATTCGAATTGTGGAACGCGGATTCCGTTATTTGGTTCAAGAGACCGAAACTGCGCTTCGTCGCCGTGCAGTTGTTCCGTCGTGTTGTAGCTGTAGCTCCAATCGGAATCTGGATTCGAAAAATCGGCTCGATAGTTTGCGACCACGATTCCGTCTGCGGAAAGAAACGCTCGACTTTCAAGAGCCTCATACGACAGCCCTTTTTCCTTTCGATCAAAATGTCGCTTGCGAAGACGGCGGCTGTGAAAATTGACAGACATGAAGCTCAATCGAAGTTGCAAAGTTACAGTAAACGAAAACTGTTTCGTCATTTCCATGATACACAAACAGCCAGCGATTATCGGTTGCTTTGATGAGCCTTTCCTTGTGTTTGGCAAATCGTCTCGTTGGCGGAATTGAGCCAGTGTGGTTTTTGTTTGAGAGTGGCGGTCGGGCGAGCTTGTCGCTTTTTTTCCAAATCGAGGTTTTTTGATGCCAGCCGTTTAGGCGTTAGCCCAGGGTAACCGCGCTTCAACCGGGGCTATCGCCCAAACGGCTCAATAAATCGACAAGCTCGGGCGAGGTCAGCTTGGTTGGGCCTTGGATCGGCCTTGGTTGGGCCGAAAGGCTTTGCTCGATGGCTCGTGTTGAAATCAATTAGCAAATTGGCTTTCTGGCTTTTCCGGGGTGCCACGCCAAAAACACCATCCAAAAAGAAGCGATGAAGCCAGCGGTGATGAAGAATTGGACCATTTTGAAAGCCTTGGAATGTGTGGTTTGCTGTTACTTGCTTACTCTTGTCTCCTGTTTTTGTGATCGCAGAACGGCGGACTCATCTGGTCCAAAGGAGGTCAAAAATCTTGCCGGCCGCAAAGTTTTACATTTCGTATCGGGCTGAACTCCCTTTTTAACCGGAAGTTTCACGTCGTAGGTGACCTGTCGAAACCACAGACCTGAAACAATACCCCGCTGAAACAAGCTTTCGCCGTGTCGACGCCCACGCATCGTGAATAATCCGGGTTTAAATCGCCTTAACGGCGGCTCAAGTTGGATCTGGTGCCACAAACGGGAATCAAAACCAACCCCTTTCAGAATTTTTGCGTTGAGCCAAAATGCCTCTTTTGAGACAGAATCATTAACCAGCAAACGGAATAAAAATGGACTCCATCATTGCCATCAACGGTCGTCAAATCCTCGATAGCCGAGGCAATCCTACGGTCGAAGTCGATGTAACTCTTGCTGACGGGTCGTTCGGTCGAGCGGCGGTTCCAAGTGGCGCCAGCACCGGTGCTCACGAAGCAATCGAACTTCGCGATGGCGACAAGTCGGTCTTTCTTGGCAAAGGTGTCACGAAAGCGGTTGAGAATATTAACGGACCGCTGAACGAAGCGCTTCTGGGAATGCCGGGTTGTGATCAGGGAGCCGTCGATCGCGTCATGCTCGAACTCGACGGAACCGAAAACAAAAGTAGCCTTGGAGCCAACGCACTGTTGGGCGTTTCTTTGGCGACGGCGAAAGCAGCCGCTCAATTTAACAACACGCCGCTGTTTAAATATCTTGGCGGAGCAGCCGCGACCCTGTTGCCGGCTCCAATGATGAACATCGTCAACGGTGGCGAACATGCAGACAACAATGTCGATGTGCAAGAGTTCATGGTCATGCCGTTGGGCTTTGATCGTTTCAGCGACGCGTTGCGATGCGGTTGCGAAGTGTTCCACCACCTGAAAAAAGTTCTTCAGGAAAAAGGAATGAACACAGCAGTTGGCGACGAAGGAGGATTTGCTCCTGACCTCGGCAGCAATGAAGAAGCTCTCAGCGTCATCATGACGGCGATTGAAAAAGCAGGTTACAAGCCGGGCGAGCAAGTCAAGATCGCACTGGATGTCGCTGCAACGGAATTTTACGACACCAGTAAGGGCATCTATTCGATCGACGGCAAAGAGCTTGATTCTGCTGCGATGGTTGATTTCCTTGCCGACTGGGCAGCTCGCTATCCGATCGTTTCCATCGAAGACGGACTGTCGGAAGACGATTGGGATGGCTGGAAGTTGCTTACTGATAAAATCGGCAGCGATGTTCAGCTTGTCGGTGATGACCTGTTCGTTACCAATACGACTCGACTTCAACGCGGAATCGACGAAGGGATCGCAAACAGCATTCTGATCAAAGTGAATCAGATCGGAACATTAACCGAGACGATTCAGGCGATTCAGTTGGCTCACACGAATGGCTACACCAGTGTTTCCAGCCACCGAAGCGGTGAAACAGAAGATTCGTTCATCGCTGATCTGGCGGTCGGATTGTGCACAGGCCAAATCAAGACGGGTTCGGCTTCTCGTAGCGATCGCATGGCGAAATACAATCAGCTTCTGCGCATCGAAGAGATGCTCGGTGACGGCGCGGTTTATGCCGGTCGCCGAATGCTGTAAGCGACTTTTGCGATTCGCAACCGTTCGCAAGATAGACCAAACGTTTGACGCCCGCTTCAGTAATTTGAGGCGGGCGTTTTTTGTGGAGCTTGGCAAGGTTCGTTGTCACAAGAATGGTATCGTTACTGTATGGAAAGCTATGTCGTTCAAAATGCAGATCCGGCAAAACTCTCGCTTGATCGTACAACTTCACCAACGAGTACATCATACGTTTAAACATCGTGATGATAATGAACAATCGA
>CAYZPA010000078.1:0-24790 GCA_964479855.1 uncultured Pirellulaceae bacterium | reverse complement strand
TCTTTTCGATTGATTCTGTCATCTAAACTCTCCATGCCACCAACTTTGAAAAAACACAAAGTTGTCTCACGCATGTTGGCACAGAGGGGCGAACATTCACTGGGGCGAACATTCACAAGCGAGGACATTCACAATCGCGAACATTCGCACCGGCGCGGACACGAACAGCTACGAGCTATTTGGAATCGAGAAAGCTCTTGGCGTGAACGGCTAACGACTTTGTAGATTCCTCGAAGGCGAGGATGGTTCTATTTGCCACGCATCAAAGACGATTGTTTTGCGTGAGACTCGAGCCTGTACGCTGGAGAATTTCCAGATAGCGGCGGCTGATTCGCCAGGTGGGTTTTCCCTCGCGGACAAAAGTTCGTCCAGCTGCGAGGTATGTTTTCTGGTCTGTCGTTTTTTCGCGATCAACGCCCTTTAAGATCGAACCGCTGACGTAGACATCCTGATCGGTTGTCAGTGGTGGGGTTTTTCCGATCGCTCGCGATACCGTCGATTGATTGGGGCTTGCAAAGCACGCTCGGTGGAATCGATCGACATGCTCAACATCCATTGCATACTTTTTAGACCCAAGTGAATGAAGTTTAGCCCGGATTATTCACGATGCGAGGGCGTCAAAATTGAGAAGGCTTGTTTTGATTTGGGCATTGTTCCAAGTTGGTGGTTTCGACAGTTCACCCACGATGTAAATTGGTGAATCTGCAAGAACTGTCGCCACTTCAGGAGAATCGCCTTACAGGACAAACCAGACGCCTGTCGTCGTGAATAATTCCGGTTTAGTTGTCAGTCCAATTCTGTCATCGATCAAAGAGTACGTTACAAATGAAAACAACAAACACTGATTTGGGTATCGTAAACTCATCGAACAGCATTGTGCTGCCTGCCACGAAGTCAAACGCAAGGCGTGAAGTGAAAACGACTGCAGCAGTGGTCGCCAACTCCGTGCATTTACCCTCGCTTCCGGATGTAGCAAGTCAGTTCCTTGATCTCGCTCAGCAGGAAGATCCGGATTTTCGTGAGATGGCCAGAGTGATTCGCCTAGATCCAGCCGTCGCCGGGAAACTCTTAACCACTGCCAATTCAGCGCTGTTTGGATTTCGTACAAAGGTTGAATCGGTTGAAAGTGCGATTCCAAAACTTGGGACATCCGTCGTCAGGACCCTGATACTTGGATTCCATCTTGGAACGTTTCGTCCCAATGGCGAACTGGTTGCAGCCATGTTTCCCAAGCTGTGGCAGAACTTTCTAACGCAGGCGGTGATTGCAGAATCTGTCGCAGAACAAACTCATTTGGATGAGGCGAAGTGTTTCCTCGCGGGAATGATTCAGGACGTTGGGGTTCTTGCTCTGGTTTCTGAATACCCGGAGGAATATACCGATCACGTTTTGAAAAAGTCCCGGCTTCCGAATGTCATCGAAGCAGAGCGAAGCTATTTCGGATTCAGTCACATCGACGTGAGCGTCGAGATCATCAAGAAGTGGAACATTGGTGGTGAGTTTCTGGATGCGGTGACTCATCATCACGATCGATTCGTCGAACCCACATCTGAGGGGCTTTCGCAGACTCCCATGCATGCCGTTCTGCAGGCTGCCAATATGGGTGCCGGTTGCCTTCTAAGTGGTGCGGGCAGGATCCTGCCTGATAGCAATCAGATCGATGAATGGCACTCGTTCCTTGCAGAACATTTCGGTTATGAGCCTGAGGAATCAGTCGAGATTTTGAAAGATGTCGGGCACCGTGTGCAGGAATCGTCAGTCGTGTTCGGGGTCGATGCCGGAAAGCGTATCGATAGTGCTCAAATTGCAAGTGTCGCGACGTCGCTTTTGCAAGAGATTGCACTTTCGAAATCTCGTGAAGGCGAAGGCAAGTAAGTTTCCCGATTGTCTGTCAAGCATAAAAAGCAATGCTTCAGGTTTTGCTTTCCACCCGGATTATTCACGATGCGAGGGCGTCGACCTGGAGAAAGCTTGTTTCATTGAGATATTATTCCAGGTTTGTGGTTTCAATAGGTCACCCACGTAGTGAAATTGACGAATTTACAAACTTGCCTCCGCGTCCAAAGAATCGTTTCAAAGGACAAGCCAGACGCCTGTCGTCGTGAATAATTCCGGTTCAGGAACTCCAAGCCCACCGAAGATAAACCAAAAATCAAGCAACAGGTTCAACCCGGCACCGATGAAGTTGACGTGCATCACCGTGCCGGTTTTCCCTTGGCCGACAAAGAATGAGCTGATCCCCGCATCCAGAACGACTGCACCGGCGCCAAAAGATAATGCCAGAAAGTAATCGTGTTCGAGCGTAACAAGATTTGGGGTGTGCCCCATCGCCGTGAAGATCTCGTGGCCGAATGAGCCAATCAAGAGGTAGATCGGGATGCAAAGCAAGCCAAGCCATACGCCTTGCCAAACGATTGCGCCGATTTTCTCTTTCTGGTCTGCTCCAAAATATTGAGCAACAAAAGTGGCGCAGTAGAATCCAATTCCCATCGGCAAGCTGGTCAGAGTCCACGACACAGCGCCTGCCGGAAGAACGGCAGCAAGAGCATCATTTGAATGCCATGTCAGAAACAACCGGTCGCAAAACTGCATCACCGTCCATGAGATTGTGGAAGCGATCAACGGCAATGCGATGGCAAGCAATTCCTTTGCTCCGCACGGTTGAAGCCACCACTTTTTGAGACGATTCATTCCGGTTCCATTTTGAAGCGATAAGACGTTGGCGAGACAATTTTGTCGCTAAATGGTTCGAAAGAAATTCGCAGACTTGGATCGACTCAGGTTTTATGGTTTGACCAGGTAGAGCAGGGCGGATTAACGTTTGGCGTTCAACACGATCAATGAGTCCATTCCATCGTTTGTTGAAAAGGATCTACTTTTTCGTTCGCCCGTGCTGGATTCCCATGCGATCAGGAACGTTTCATCTTTTTTCAACGCCACGCTCAAATGATCGTTGGCGTCGAAGCTTTCATCTTTGGTTACGCCTTCGTAAACAACTTCGCCATCGTCAGCACTGATAGTGATTGGAGTGGCAAATCGTTCGCCGGTAACGTCAACGGCCTTGAATCGCATGAGTACTTGATCCTTCGAAAGCTCCTGTTTCTTCGCGGTGTATCGCTGCGTCACATTCGTAGCCCAAACGGGATCAAAGTCTCGTTGCCACACCATCGGAAATTTCAAATTCGTTTTCTTGAAGCTGACGGCGTAAATTGCATAGGCGGCTTTGGTAGCATCTGCCTTCGAGGCTCGTTCAACGAACCAGCCTTTGTTTAGTTCATCGCCGGTCGGTTCGGCGGCGCCAGTAAATTTCCAATCGCCGTCCCAGATTTCGACCCACGAATGATTCCCGCTGTCGTCTGACCATCGTGGTGTTCCGACAAATCGAGCGGGTACTCCGACAGAGCGACAAGCGTCAATTAGCAAGATAGAAAGGCCGGTGCACGATGCCGTTTTTCCTTCAATGGATTCATACGGGCTCTGGTCTGCTCGTTTGCGTTTTGTCGAATATTTGACATCCAGCGTTGGGAAGATCTTTTGGTTCAATATGACAGCGGCTTCTGATGGAGATTTTGCGTTTTCTACCATGGGAAGAAAACGTTTGCGAAAATCGTTCCGCCACCGATCTCGTTTCTCGCTTACAGAGCAGTAAGGCAAAATGTGGTTGAAAAATGCTTCCTGTGAGACTTGCGAATGCCATGGGGACTTTTGCCATGCCAGGTAGGCTCCGCGAACGTGTTCCAAAAGGAAGTCGGCGTCGAGGGATTTTAAGTCCGACTCAGGCATGTTGGAGATTAGAAAATCGAGACCCGGTCGGAATTCGACCTCGATTTCATCCAACGCTTTTTTCAGTTCGATGCTGTTTTCGCCAGCTTCCTGCAGTCTCGAATCGATCCAGGGAGCCTTCTTTGAATCATTAACACGTTGCGCGTTCGATTCGTTACGATCAAACTGCATCAACAGGAGCAAAGCGAAGACAGAAAGGAAAAGTTTCATGAGATTCTCAACAACCGGCAGACGAAATGAGCCGCGATTATAAGCGTCTTCCTGCCGTTTGTGGCCACTACATTGGAGGCTTTTGGATCAATGGGACAACGTTCACCTCTCCGTTTCGCCATACCAAAGCAGAGGGTTGGCCAGCTTCGGAAAGAAGGTCGAGCAATTGGTCGTCGTTGATCAGTTCAAATTCGAGTCGGCATTCGGTCAGTTCGGGCTGCGTTGGCGACACAGAGGCCTCGCGACCTCCATTGGCGATTTTTGAAGGCTGTTCGTAAATCCAAAACAGGCCGACCAAAAGCAGTGCGGCGACTGGGACGATCGCCACGATACGCCTATTCCTTCGACGTCGCTGGTGGAAGCGAGTGAACTCGTTGCTCAATTGCTGTCGCATGGCCACACGATCTGGCTGTGGGCTAGGCGAAAGTTGAGACGATTGTGGATTTTCGTGTTCAGACTTCATCAGAATTCTCCGCTTGTTCTTTTAGTTGAAGCACTGCCCGCCGAATCCGACCGTCTACCGCGCCGGTCTTGATCCCAAAATAGGATCCGATCTCCTGCAACGACCAGCCCAAACGATACCGCAGGGATATCAATTTGCGAATCTTTGGATCGGTGTCGCGGAGCTGTTCTTCAATCCAAATCATTCGAGCAAGATCAAGTTGTGGCTCGATGGAGTTGTCCAATAACGGCTTGTTGATTTCGAAACTGGGAAGCTCGCGGCGACGTTGCCGCTTTCTCAGGAAGTCCAACGCCGTTGTTCGAACAATGAGCCGGCTCCAGTGTTCCAATTGTGCTCGCGAGTCAAAAGGACGAATGGACTTGATCACTTTTAAAAAGGCATCCTGAACAATGTCCATGCAGGTCGCTTCATCACGCCCAATCAGTCGTCTGGCTTCCCGCACCATTAAATCAAAGTGAGCGTCGTAGTAAATATCGAAGCAGGATTCGTCACCGTGAGTCATGCCTGAAGTGACTTTCAAACAATTGAATTCCTCTGCGTGGCTGGGGGCTGAACTCGCGGGCTCCGAATTCGAAACAAAAGATGGCTCAGCGAGCACTGCATTGCTGCTCGGTTTGCCATCTGGTTTCTTTTGCGGACAATGCAAGTTTAGGCTCAGCGAATCAGACATGTTTAGATCGTTTCAATCGCTTCAGTCAGGTTGCCTATTGGTTCAGCAACTCGTTAACAATCATTGAGATCAAAGCAGTTTCTTCTGTTTTCCCTCTTACAAACAAGAGTCCCGTTTCTGCGTGCAGGCTCAATTTTATGTTCGTTGCGCTGTCAGACAACATTTCAAGGCCGTTTTCAATCGCACCAAGCAGCGTTTTCTGATTCTCAGGTGATGGCTTTCCCGCGGGCAGCACGATCATGGAAACGTTCAGTACGGTGACTTTGTTTGTTTCTTCCAGTGGATTGAAGTTCGGGCCGACGATGAAGTAGTCCTCCTCTTGACTGAGATCAACCATCAAGGCATCCAACGAGAGATGTGTAAGGCTGCTAATAGCGGATCCAGCCGAGATGTTCTTTAAGGATAGCTGTGGCAGTTCAACGTTCTTCGCATCGGAGCGAACTAGAACGTTCAACTCGGGGGCCTCTGCTTTCAATTGCTTCACAAAATCTTCAACTTTGCCTCCAGCAAAACTGATCGATATTTTGGTTTCATTCGCGTACTCGACCAAGCTGAATTCGGCGACACTTTCTGTTGAGGTTTCCTGGGCCATCAGGTTTTCGGGCGCTGCAACAGAAAAAAGCAATAGCGTTGAAACAAGAAATAGTTGGAACGCGGACATATTGAGCCTTTTCGTTTGATTTTCGGTTGTTGTTCATTTTTGTGGCAATCTGATTCGCCATGGTAGTAAAACGTGCGATCCGGCTTGTTTTCGCGCAGAGTTTTCAGAATCTCAAAAAAAAAGCTCCTCGGCCGCGAAGGCAGAGGAGCTTCTAAATTCATCATTCAGACCAGGTTGCGGCTCAGGCGATTCGGCGACGCCGAAACTGGCTTACCATTAGACCTGCGAAAACCAGAATTCCGGCCGACGGTTCCGGCACAGCACTTATTCGGAACGTGAAGAAGTTGGTGACGGGGCCGCTGTTAGCGAACTCCCGGACAAAGCTGAAATCGTCGATGTCGTATTCATTGACGATCCCCAAGCCATTACTTCCTGCGTACAGATTGCCGTTGGGGCCGATGGCGAGCCCTTCTGGTTCAAACAGTCCAGTAATGGCATCACCTAAATAAATGCCATCAGAGGAATATCGTTTCACCGAATCGGTATCGTAGCTACTAACAAGAAGATCATCGTTGTCCAGTAATAGCACGGCGGTTGGGTTAAGGAGCCCACCTTCTCCGCGAGCAATGAACTGCTCGACGAAGGAACCGTCATCCAGATCATATTTTGCGACCCCGCCAGAAAAATCGCTTACGAATACGGAATCGTCACTGAATTCAAATCCGTCAACAAAATTGGCCGAGATAAAATCGTCTACAAACGCGCCCGTGATGGCATTAAAACGTTTGATCACGCCGTTGGATCCACTGGCGAATTGGCCAACGTACATGAAATCCTGATGGAAACGAATGTTGTTGGTCGCAGTCATGCCGTTGCCCGATGCAAAAACATCGATGAAGCCACCGGTCTGCCCATCGTAACGGAGTACTTCTCCTGTCAGTCCGCTGGTTACATACACATTGTCATCTGGTCCGACTGCCACTCCTCCGGGCAAATCCAATCCACCAGAGCCCTCAGTCACGAACGATCCAAGATACTCACCCGTCGTCGCGTCGAAACGCTCGATGGTATCGCTTCGAGGTGAAGTGATTAAAAAGTCGTTTTGTGGTTTTGCCTCGCTGGAGGCCGGGATGACAAGCCAGATTAGACCCATGATCATCCAGGGAAGGTTGTTTCGCGTTCTCATTTTCGTTCCTTTTGGTTACGCACAAATGTACTCATTAATTAAGTACAACTGTACTTTTAATGAAATCGCTGGCAAGTTACTGCGTTCGCAGAAAACGAATATTTGCCAAAAAGTACATTTGTGCGTATGCTTTAGCTTGTGTTTTTTCAGAATTTGACCAGAAGATGACCATGGCCAAGAAACCTGCCGCGCTATCAAAGGGCGAAATGGTGGTCGCCAGCGCTTTGTGGCGACTCGAATCTGCATCGCTCGGCGAACTTCACGAAGAGGTGTTGCAAGCTGAAGCGATGGAGTACGCCACGGTTCAGTCTTATATTCGAAGACTTGAAACCAAAGGTTATGTGAAAGCAAAGCGAGACGGCCGCAGCAAAATCTACAGTCCCAAGATCAAGCCTGAAAAAGTGATCGGACAGACGCTGGATCAAATGATGAGGCAGCTTTTTGACGGGAAAGCGATCCCACTGTTTCGCCATTTGATCAGTGAGCGAGGTATCTCGGAATCTGAATTGGCGGAGCTTCGTGAAATTGTAGATTCTGCAGAGAAGTCGACGAAACCAAAAAAGGAGCAAAGCGATGATTGATTCAACACTGCAGTTGATTGCGATCCAGATTTGGCAAATCAGCGTGCTGTTCGCAATCGTCTTTGGGATTAGTTTAATCCCCGCAATGAAACGTCGTCCGCATTTTTTGTTCTTGCTGTGGGTGTTGTTTTTTGTGAAGTGCCTTGTGCCGCCTGTGGTTCAGAGTCCAGTGAGTCTGATGAGCGGATTGACTCCATCGAAGTTCCAATTTTCGGTCGTTGGCGACAACAGGGTTTCTGTTTCGAAATTTGATGGTCCGTACAGCGGCTCAAATGGATTCAAGTTGGCTGGCAGAAAGTCGGATGTGGGAAATGCGGCCGGTGAAACAGAAATCGCCTCTATCAACTGGCCAAATCGGCTTGCTTTTATTTGGGTTGGCGGCAGTCTAATCGTCCTTGGCGGATTCGTGTTGAACTACTTCCTGGTTCACCGTCGAATTTTTGTGTTGTCGGACAGCTAGCTCGCCTGTGACGGCTCCGTACACCATTCAGCCAGTGATGCGGTTGAAAAGCTAAAGGTGTTGCAGGAGCAGATAGGTTTGTCGGACCAAAAAATCCGTTTGATCGTGTCTGAAGACTCGGTCGGCCCTCTGGTTTTCGGATTCATGCATCCAACGATCGTGTTGCCACGCGAGATGTTGGACTCCAAAATTCCGCTCCGTCCCGTTATCGCTCACGAGCTATGTCATGTGTGGAGGCGAGATCACCTGTTGGGGATTCTTCAAATTGCCGCTCAGGTCTGTTTCTGGTTTCACCCGTTTGTTTGGATTGCTTCGAAGCAATTGAACCAAGTGTGTGAGGTTTGTTGTGATGAAGACACTGTGAGAGTTTTTGGTTTAAGCTCGCATTCTTATGCAAACGGGTTGCTAGATGTTCTTTCATTGCAGTCTGTCATCCGACCTGTTCGAATGGCGCCTGGCATTCGGCCGGTTGAAGTAACGCGGAAGCGGATTCAGATGATTGTGAACAACCATCGCCCCAAGGCACGACAAGGGCAATTGGTGTTCACGTGTATTTTTCTAGGTCTTGCGTTGCCATCCGGCGGACCCAACGACTCTGATGTCGTTGCGGATTCGGTCGCGTCATTGCAAGTCGTGTCCGTGTCCGACGACACGTCATCTCGGCCCAATAAGGTAACTGAAAATGAACTTGCTCAACGGCGTACCGAGATGGATTTCCTTTTGGGGAGTTGGGAAGTGTTTAGTCGGAAGGGGAAGTCGGCTGGGAGATCCGTTTTCCAGTATGAAAAGTCTGGCAAGATGATCCGGGAGGATTGGACAACCGCGAGTGGACAAACGGCTCAAGGAATCACGTTTTACGATCCGAGCGAAAGTTGCTGGAAAATGACTTGGGTCGATTCGGCAGGAACAATCATGGAGTCCTCGGGGCAATGGTTGGACAATTCTCTGACTCTGTTTGGCGAACTGACAACGAAGGATGGTCGACGCAGAAACGCAGCGACGAGTATTTCCAAATTGAACCAAAACGAACTTAAGATAGAAATGAAGATCGAGTTCGATGGTGAGCTTCAGACCGTATCGCAGTCTCGCTACCAGCGACCTAAATATCTTTTGCAACGTGGCTGAGTTTCGACCGAGCAAAACGTTGGCAGCTGCCAATCTGTATGACGAAAGGTGATTCGGCAATGATGGGCCATTGGTAGTAGCAATAGCATTGGCAATGGCTCGTGCAACGTATTTCACAGCATGCCCTTTTGACCGTAGTTGGTGGACCGTAGTCGGTGGTAAAGAATGATTAGACCCGCGTCGACGTAATGAGTATCACGGACTAGAGTAGCAATCGTGAAAGCATTGTGGCGCGAGGACTGTCGTGCGATTTACTGATCCCCGGTTGATGATTTTTGATGGACGCGGAACAAGAAATCACTGACGACGAACCGAAACAGACTGGACTCTGGCTTTTCTGTTTCTCTTGCAATCGACAGGAGCGACACTTCCTGACGGCCAGTAGTCGAATGGCATTGTGGTTGTTGTGCCTTGTGACTTTGGGCGTCTATTTTGTTGTTGGCGTGCATCGCTGCCACTGTTGTGCGTCAACGCGATTGTTTCGCTACGACGCGCTGAACCCTCGATTTTGGTTGCGTAAATTTCAGGACCGTCGAGCGGTTGTTTCCAGGCGAAAAGGTAGCAAGAGGCGCCGCGGTTCACGTTCGAGGCGTCGTTCGCGTTCCAAGCGTTGAGTTCAACACGTCGGCGTTCAATGCGACCACGTTCAGGGCAACCTCGATCGACGCACGGACCGACGCGATGACACATGTCATGCGTGGGCGATCTTCAGCTGCCAAGGACAGTCTTACCGATCGTGTGAATTTCGTGCACCTCGAGAACGCGATCGTTTGACTCAAAAAGAGATTCAATGCACTTGCGGTGGATTTTCATCTTCAGTCCGCCGACGCCGATTGCCCCGTAACAGATTGTTGCACCACTGATCTTGCCGTTGTCCATCACATCAATGGAATTGATTCCTGCAGGCGGCACCGCGTTGACATCGACAGCGACCTTGGGTGCTGAACCCGAGTGCCAGCCCTCAGGTAAAAGTTCAATTCCGGCGGCTCCTGCTGCAAAGACAGCATCGCAGCCATCGACTGCGCTCAATGCCTGATCGGCTTGCGAAACTTCAAGAGGAATGAAGTTCACTTTCGCTGACGATTCAGATTCCAAAAGAAAGTTGGCGATCACTTCTTTTGCTCGATCCAGCTTTCGGGAGCAAACGCGAATGTCGACCGAGCCACCTTCTTGTGTTACTTCTGAGGCAATGATCTGAGCAATTCGGATTCCCACCGGTCCTGTTGCCGCAAGCACCGTGACGGTCGCTCCGTTCCAACTCAGGTGTTGTCCTGCCGATAGTACGGCAGCCGCTGCGGTCGTGTTACAGCCGTTAGGGTCTGACATCAGTGAGACGCGCATTGGGCCAAAAAAAGCGCCCTTCGCTTTCCTGACGAGCGATTCAGTTCGCGACACGTTGGAGCCGCCGAAAAACAGCGCCGTTGATTTAAGGCTGTTCATGGATCGAGTAAAAATTGCTCCATGCACCAATCCAGTCACGTCGTCCTCCGCAACGTTGCCGTGCGAAAGCAGATGGTCGACACCGGAGTCGATCGCGACGACCGAATCAAAGACGCTTGGGTGGCTGTCGGGGTCAAGCTGGACAAGAATCTTTTTCTTGGACATGTTTTGGCTCGATAAGTGCAATTGCGGATTCGTATTGAGTCACAAAATGGGTTTACAAACCCGGATTATTCACGATGCGTGGGCGTCGAACTGGAGAAAGCTTGTTTTATTGGGATATTGTTCCAGGTTTGTGATTTCGACAGGTCACCTACGACGTGAAATTGACCAATTTGCAAAACCTGCCTCCGCGTCCGGAGAATCGCTTCAAAGGACAAACCAGACGCCTGTCGTCGTGAATAATTCCGGACAAAAAAAGAAACTCGACATTCGAGCAAGATCGATCGTGACCGACGCTTGCTCAAAATGCGAGTTTAATATTTTCCTAATTCGAAAAACGGCTCACCCGAGATAACGGGTTGCCCGAAATTTCGAACTTAGGCAAGTGGAAGAGATAGCCCACCGATATGTGAAGGGGCAGTTTAAACTTGCCTTCTAACTTAGAAGCCGCGGTATGGATGCGATGCTTCTTCTTTCTGAGCGATCATTTCATCCGCACTTGGTGAGGACTTCATCGCATTCGAAATTGCCATTTTCGTGGCTGAGTAGTTGTAGTCGTAGATCTTTTTGTCGTCTTCAGCACCGGGATGGATGAAGACGCCGCAAACGCAGACCAGATCTTCAGCTTGGTCTTTTGGAATGACGCCATCGGCGACACTGTCGGCAACCGCTTTTGCGACAGCCGCTTGAGCAGGACCAAACATCTGGACCGCTTGTTTCATGCCTTTAATGGTGACTTTGGTGACCATCACGGTCGCTGGCTTAACGGCTACGTTTGGAGCCAATACAGCCAAAAGATTTGTGTGCCCTTCTGACTGGGTTGACAGAGCGTTAGCGAAGGCAGTTCCGACAGGACCGGTCTTGGCGCCAATCATCAGGTCAATGTGAGCAATTTCGTTGCCGTCGCCGTCAAGCGCTTCACCGATAAACATAGACATATTTGGACTCCCGTTATACGTTGCGATGCGACGCCGTTAGCCTGTCTTGCGATGGCTCGAAAACGACAAGTGCATCAGGTTAGAAAAGATCGGCTTTGGCCGAGTAATTTACAAAAACATGACGAGAGCTTATCAGAAGGAAATACACTCGACAAGCTGACGGCCGGGCTGTTCAATCCCGGATTATTCACGATGCGTGGGTGTCAAAATTGAGAAGGTTGGTTTTGATTGGGGCATTGTTCCAAGTTGGTGGTTTTGACAGTTCACCCACGAAGTGAATTAGTGAATCTGCAAAACTGTCGCCCCTTCAGGAGAATGGTCTCAAACATCAACCCGGATTATTCACGATGCGTGGGCGTCGACCTGGAGAAAGCTTGTTTCATTGGGGTGTTGCTCCAAGTTTGTGTTATCGACAGGTCACCCACGACGTTAAATTGACGAATTTTCACAACTTGCCTCCGCGTCCGGAGAATCGCTTCAAAAGACAAACCAGACGCCTGTCGTCGTGAATGATTCCGGTAAAGACACGATTTTGCGAACAAAAAGCGAGTTATGCAGAGAATAGTTGATAATTCATTTAACGCTCAAAGCAATGGCATTCTAATTGTCGGATCAAGTGGTCGGCAGACTGCGGACTTGCTCCACAGGACAGAGGTCCGGTGTACTGTGGCCGACCTCTTCATTGATCGCGACACGGAACTCATTTGCGGTGGACGGGTCCATCGATTGTCACGGCTGAAAGATCTTTCGTTGTTGGCAGGCGTTATGAAATCGATTTCGGGTGTGGTGTTTGCTGGAGGCCTGGAAAGCGTCTTCGATGAAGCTGAAAGAGTCGTGCCGAGCGAAAAGCGATTGTTTAGCGCGGCGTCCGGTCTAAGCAGGATTGCGAACGTCGACTGTTTCAATGCGGCATTAAGCAAAGCGAACGCGGACAAGTATCCGTTGCTGGCCGAGTGTTCCTTTGAAAGCCGGCAAATCGTGATAAAAGACGCATTTCATTCAGGAACGGCTCGCCGATTCGCGGCTGATCACTCTGCCGATTTAAGTACTCTTGGCGAAAGTTACGTCGCTCAATTGCTCATTCAAGGGCAGTCAATTTCTGCAGTTTTCGTGGCTTCAGCTTATGGTGCATATCAGACCGAAGTCAAATGTCTTGGCGTTTCTGAGCAATTACTTGGGGGGCGGCAGGACGGCTGCTTTTCAAGGACTGAGTTCCAATGGTGTGGCAACGTTACCAGTATTGTTCTTTCAATTTCACAAAAGGACCAAGCGCTGAAAGTTGCGGAATCCTTTGCAAACGAGTTCGAGTTGACTGGTGTTTTCGGAATCGATTTCATCGTCAATCAGGAAGGAGTATGGCCGGTCGATGTAAACCCTCGCATTCCTGCGTCTTCAGAATTGTTTGGGCCGATGATCATGGTTGAGCATCTTCGCGCGTTCAAAATTGGTGTCTCGGATCCATTTGACAATCAAACACAGCGAGATGGATTTATTGCTCCTGAAGCAGCAATTCGAGGCAAAGCGATCGTTTACAACTTGGAAAATTCGCTCATCAAAATTCCGGAAACGGTCAATGAAAAGTTTCCTTTTCGCCATGAATCCGATTTACAAGTGGACTCGATCGCGGACGTTCCAGATTCAAGTGTTCGTATCGATCCCGGGCAGCCAATTTTGACGGTTTTCAGTTCAGGGGCTTCTCGCACGGAGGTTTTAGATCGTTTGAAGCAAATGGCCGATCAAATTCGGCAGCTCGCGCGCGAATGTTGACGCGATATTTGTTGCAGATTTGAACCTCAATTGCAGTTTTACGTTGCTGACGTCATCATATTGGTTCCAAGAATTTGATTTGGCCTTTTGACGACGTCTGGGTATTGCCATGAGTTTTGATTTTCCACAGAAACCCCAACCGCGCCGTGGCGGCAAAGGCGGGATTTTTATGTTTCTGATTATCGGAGCAGCGTTTCTGTTCATCGTTAGTTCGATGAGCGGCAGGGGTGGGCAGAGCGGCAACGGCGGCCAAGACGGCGAGAAGCCCGCGTCTGACCTTGAATTTAAGGGTCTACCTGAATCTGTGGTTAACGAAGAGAGTGATCGACAAAAATACGGTCAGCGATCTGAGCAGATGGAAAACTCAGATCGACGAAACCAAAGCCGCCCGATGCCTCAATCGTCCAGCGTTCCAAAAGATGGTTGGAGCATCCAGGAAGTTGGCAGCAAAAATAAATCCAGCTCAAACGGATCTGCTGAGAAGAAGAAAACCACTAAAGATGGTTGGTCAATCGAAGAGGTCGATGGCAAAAAGAAGTCTTCGACACCGAAATTCGAAGCCAGCAACAAATCAGGATCCGGGAAAGAAGTGCTCGGTGACAACAGTTCGAATGATGGCTGGTCGGTTGAAGATGTCGACACATCGAAAAAGACGGTGAAGGACGGTTGGTCTGTCGAAGAGGTCCCGAAAAACAAAAAGAAGTAAGGACCGGGAAGTTGCGTTCATAAGCGACCGGGAGCTACTGAGCGCGCCGGCTTACGGCTTACAAGCGTAATCGATGGTGAAATTCGAAAACGCTTAGGCGATCGCGAAAAGTAAAAACGAAAAAACACCCTCGGAAATTCCGAGGGTGTTTTTGTTGGTACAGCTACTTGTTAACCGGAGTTATTCACGACGACAGGCGTCTGGGTTGCCCTTTGAAGCGATTCTCCGAAGGCGGAGGCAAGTTTTGCAAATTCGTCAATTTCGCTTAGTGGGTGACCTGTCGAAACCACAAACCCGGAACAATACCCCAATGAAACAGGCTTTCTCCATGTCGACGCCCACGCATCGTGAATAATCCGGGGTTAAAGGCAGGTCGAGGCAGGAAACCGAATCCAGAACTACGTCCTTGCCTTCGGAGCCATTTTCTATTTGCTTTTCAGCAACTTTTGGATGATGCGATCGGCATCTCCGACTGCAGACTCAGTGTCGTACAGGATTCCTTGCTTGTCCCATACCGCCATCATGGGTTCCGACACGACGCCAAGCTGAGCAGCGAGCGGGCTGTTCTCCATGCCGCCGGGCGAATTCAGTTGGATCATGCCGTTAAGCTTACCTTTGAATTTGGTGAACGCTTCCGGGGTGTCGATGTAAGCACTGACAAAGACGACGTCATTCTTGTACTTGCTTTTTAAGTCTTCGAATACATCGAAAGCGGTGTCCCCTTTGGCATTGACGGTCTGATCAGAGCACCACATTTCCCAATAGTAGACGATCACGATTTTGCCGCGAAGCGCCCTGTTCGAGATGTCAAAAGTTTTGTTGTCGACGGTTTTTCCAACGAACGGAACCGCTTTGCCACGACCTTGCAGGCGACGGATCGCGCCGGCTGCTCGTTTTCCGAACGAAGAATCACCGTACTTCGAAACGCAGACTTTGTACCACTCCAACGCTTTGTTCGGATCTGCGTTGCGGCTGACTTCGTAATTCTGAGCGATCGCGAAAACAGCTTCGGGTGCGAATTTGCTTTTTGGAAACTCTTTTACGAAAGCTTCCAAATCGCGGTAATGCTGTTCGGTGGCTTTGGCGCGGC
Organism: uncultured Pirellulaceae bacterium; assembly: GCA_964479855.1. Lineage (GTDB taxonomy): Bacteria > Planctomycetota > Planctomycetia > Pirellulales > Pirellulaceae > Mariniblastus. The sequence continues at coordinate 9,608 of CAYZPA010000078.1, read as the reverse complement.
TTCGCTGATCGCCGCCATCGAGTTCCCGGTAGTAGTCAGCATTGAGCATTCGCCATCGCAAGTAGTCGAGGCCCTCGTTCTGTCCATTACTTCGCAGTGTCTTGATGACTGACTTCAGGAAATTCAAACCTTCAGGATAAAGGTCTTGCTGATAAGCATTCGAAACGGTGTCGCCGATGTTTTCCAACCAGTTTGATTTTTCGTTTGCGGGAACGTTGCGATAGATATCCCACTGCAGACGAGCCCGTTTTTCCTGCAAAGCGGCCATTGCGGCACCGGGTTCGCCTTTTGCGATATCCGATTCGAATTTGGTCAATTGCTCGTATAGACCAGCAAGTTTTTCGTTGACGACAATTGCCCCTTCGCCAGCTCCGTCGGGCATCGGCGGTACGACTTGAACGACCGGAAACAGGAGTCCGCCGTTTTTGATTTGCTTCCCACGCGGAACGACTTGCGGCAGCTCCATCAACCGCCACGTGTCTCCGATTTTGACCATCGTGCCCAAGGCAAGTGTATCGGTACCGTTGCTGGTTTCGAAAACGCTCGACGCGTGATCGTGACAGATAAGATCTTTGCTCAGGCCGTCACCTTGAGGAGCAAGGCTTGGTTGGCCGTTCCCCGAGTTGATCCATTTCGCGTTTTGGTCGATGACTTTTTGGCTGCGAACCATGTTGGGGAAACCGGTTCGGGCTTGCTTCAATCGAGCAGCAGCATCTTTTGCGATGGCTCCTGAAAGTCCGAGCGATTTGAACTCATCCGGAGTAAGCAACAAACGCATGTAACGTTTGTCATCACGGTTCTTGATGGCCATGAAAACTTCGTAGGCAACTTCTTCGGCAGAAATGACTTTCCACTGGTCGATTTCGCCGTCCTGATTTCGGTCGATTCCCCAGCGAGTTCCTGCGGAACCCATCCAGCGGTACTCATTGGCATCGGAGTCGTAATCTGTATCGACTTCCCGATAGACTTCGACGCCGTCTTTGTAGTAGGACCAAAAATCGAGATCGCGATCCTTGTTTACGTCCAGCAAAACGCGAATGACCCGGTTGGTCGAATCTGCCAAGACATAGCCGCTTTTGCCAAACTTTTTGACACTACTATCCATGAAGCAGTTTTTGACCATGTCAGCCGAAGGGCGTTCGCCGGCTTTCAATTTAAAGTCGTAGTCGACGTCCTGCTTGGGACGCATCGATAGAGCGACGGCAACTTCTTTGTCAGATGGTTTCTTTTTTTGCTGCGCTGCGGATTCAGAAACGCAGACCCCAGATATCGTGACTCCCAAGATCGCCAGCGTCGTGTAACGTTTGGCAACTGAGCTAAATTGACGTAGGTAGTCGAAAGACTTCATAACTGGACCTGTAAACGAAAATCCGAAGATTGAAAACAGCACCGGCAACTGGTGGGATACGTGCCGTGCTTATGAAGGTTCCATCGGTTATATCGGAAGGTCGCCGTGTATGAACACCATGAAAGGTCAGCATTTGCCTGACCCGTTAAATTCAGCTACTCGAATTGGTCGTATTTTCGGGTTAGCGAATTTGCGTCGTGACTCGCGGAAGCCGTCTAAGGCTTGGTTGGTCTTACGTGTTGAAATGCGATATTTGGAGGAAAAAATGGAAACTGATTTCAGTTTGAAAACGCAGCTCACGATGACTCGTTATAGCTTTATGCGGCAGAGCCGACTTGTTTGTCTTCATTTCTGCGATGAATCGAGGCTTTTGCTGATTCGGCCGATCCGGAAATTTTGAGCAAAGGACGGTTTGACAGCATTGCCTGTTTCCATAAAATAGCGAACCTTGTGAAGGGAATCCTCGTCAAATTGCACGGTTTCCCAATCACAAATGTGGGGTCGTGTAGCTCAGTTGGTTAGAGCGCGTCGCTGATAACGACGAGGTCGCAAGTTCGAATCTTGCCACGACCACTGTGGTTTATTTGGCCACATTGGGTAGACTGAAGATTCATTTGATGTTCCCAGATAACATCGAATGCCCACAACGAGGGGACGTAGCTCAACTGGGAGAGCGCCTGCCTTGCACGCAGGAGGTTGTCGGTTCGATCCCGGTCGTCTCCACTTACGCCATTGGGGTTTTTCCTCGATGGCGTTTTTTTATGCCTTCGTTCCATTACCCTTGCAATGATTTCCCTTCTCAATGTTGCTCGCCGCTTGGTTGGAGCCATATGAAAACTGAAACGGCCGAATCATTCTTTGCGGAATCTCGATCCAATCTGCTGGTCGATGTTCGATCGCCCAAGGAATTCGCCGAAGGTCATATTCCTAGCGCGACAAACATTCCGCTTTTTGATAACGATCAACGAGCGGTTGTTGGGACGACTTACAAACAGGTTGGTCGCGATGAAGCGATCGAGAAGGGTTTGGAATTCGTCGGACCCAAAATGGCAAGCTTCGTTCGCCGTTGCAGGGAGCTATCTTCAACGGCCAACGATGGCGCACCGCAAAAAGTTTTTGTTCACTGCTGGCGGGGCGGGATGAGGAGTCAATCGTTTGCGTGGTTGCTGGACACCGCCGGCTTCGATGTGACGGTTCTTCAGGGCGGCTACAAGGCTTTCCGAAAACTGGCGCTTAAAACCATTGCTTTGCGACATCAGATGGTGGTGCTCAGCGGGCTGACGGGCGCGGGTAAGACAATTTTTCTGAAGCAGCTTCAAGCCGCTGGCGAGCAAATGATTGACTTGGAAGGGTTGGCCAATCATCGCGGGTCGTCCTTTGGAGCCATCGGTCTGGGCGATCAGCCAACGACTCAACAGTTTGAAAACCGGTTATTCGTTGAGCTTCAAAAGCTCGATCGACGTCGGTCATTTTGGGTTGAAGATGAAGGCAGCCGCATCGGTCAAGTTACCGTTCCGACTCGTTTCATCCGACAGATTCGAAACGCGTCAGCGGTTTTTCTGGACGTGCCGAAATCAAGACGTCTGGATAATCTGTGTCGTGAATACGGAATTCAGGATCGAGAGGGGCTTATTGAGGCGACTCGTGGAATTCAGAAACGGCTCGGCGGACAAAACATGAACGAAGCGATTTCTCTGATCGAATCGGGCGACATGCGAGCCGCCGCAGACATTTCTCTTTCTTACTATGACCGCGCTTATTTGAAGTCTGCGTCTCAGATGCCTCGTGAAGTTACGGTTGAACTAAAAACGGAAGGCTTGTCCGACGCCGAAGTGGTCAAACGATTGATCGCGGCCAGAAAGTCTCTGGATCAGGAAGCAGCTGGCAAGTCCTGACTGACATCGATGCGTTGAAAGAGTCTCGCGCAGAATTTCAACGAACCCCACGCCATCATCCCCATCGCTACCCAGACTCCGGCGCCAAACAGCAATGGCCCCGAGAATTCTTTCCACGGAAGGAGATGGCTGATGCGAATCGACAAAAACGCCCAGCCCAATGCCAACGCAAGCCCCACGGCAAACAAAACGCCTTTTCCTGTAAAAGTCAAAATGGTTCGCAGGAAGACTTCGATGCCTTCCTGGTTTCGTCTGGTTGGGTGCATCAGGAAGATCGCGTTTTCCATGCCGATGATAAAGACATTCATGGGAATCAACAGCGGCCAAATCAAAAGCATCATTGCTGACATCGATCCTGCGAATACGGCGATCAACAATACCGCCCCTTGAAATATGCTCATGAGGACCACGGGCACGATCACTTGCCCGATCGTGAGCGACATTGGGCGAATCGGAATTGATTTCCAAACAGCAAGTCGACTTGCGTCTCGACGGAAATCCAGCATCAAAGCTGGCGGAAGTAACAGGAACGAATAAAAGACAATGCCTCCGATGAGGTTCAGAGTCGAATCCATGATTGGCGCCACGCCGATGTGATTTGCCAACAACGGTAAGCAACACAATAGAGTCGGGATCGCAAGCGAAAACATCAGTGCGGATTTGTAGTGCATGGCTCCTTTGAACTGGTACCACGCAATCGCCCGAATGCCGCCAAGTCCGGAATGAATTCGACGGTTCTTCTTGAGTTGATGATTATTCGTAGCAGACTGAGCGGCCAAAGACTTGGCAATATTACCGTTAACGTTTTTTGCCGACGACCGTCGGTTCAGGAATCGATCGCTTGCCGTATCAGTCCTGAAAACCAAATAGATCATGGCGGAAAGCAAAGCGAATAGCCCTGTCAGGTTGGCAAGCAGGCTTGCGCTCGGTCCGTCGCACATAACGACGCTGACGGTTGCCTTCCACGGTAGCATCAGAAACCAAATCACGGGCTGATTCGAAATCTCTCCCACCGTAGCGAGGAAATACTGAATCAAATCCAGAGGGTTTGGCGAAGTCACTACATTCGCAAAACCGGCTGAGCAAAAAGTCTGAACGAATGCGTAGATGACAAACGCGAGACTTGGAATGAGCATCGCGCTCCGAACGCGAATCCAGTATTTGGAACCGCTTTGTGACGCGACCCAGGCGATCTGTTCCAGAAAGATTCGAACGAGGTCGATCAGGCTCAAACCGATCAGCATTCCAACAAATCCGAAGAGGATGTTTGGCAAATCGGGAATCATGACGATTGAAAAGCAGGCAGCTTTCATCGCAATCGCTGCGAAATAGCTAACCAGTCGATAGGTTACCAATTGCACTCTGGTGATGGGAGCCGCATGCAGAATCTGCTTTTCGGCTGCCGTCCAGTCAAATGGCTCGATTGGTTTTCGGCATCCGATTTTGATCAAATGGAAAACCGAATAAAGAAACAGGCTCACCGGAAGCCATACCATTAGCTTGTCAGGATCTGCGGATTCGCGTAGCAAAATCGCCGCGATCGTTTGCCCCAGCCAAACGCAGCCCAGCAACACCGCCAGAATCGAAAGGACGATCTTTCGACGCGATGTAAAAGCGGTCGCGACGCGGCGCAATTTTCCTCGCGTCTGAAATTTCATTAACTGCAGCAACGCAGGATGAAAAAAATGAGCCGTAACTCTCGACGAAAATTCGATCATACTCAACCTTCGTCTGAAACCAGTTGGGCTGGCTCGACAGGCTGTTCGCTTGACGGCAATTGAAGGTCGATGGTCGCAAAGTAAATTTCTTCCAGCGTACGAGTTTCGTCGGAGGTGCCTCCAAACTGTTGCTTCAGTTTGTCGAGCGGTCCGAAGAACTTGCACTGGCCCTTTTCCAGAATCAAAACGTCGGTGCAGATGTCCTCTACCATCGCCAAAAGATGCGAGCTGATGATCACGGCCGCGCCTCGTTTTGCTTGCTCCGCAACGGATTCCTTTAGTTTGCGAATCCCTTGCGGATCCAGTCCCGTCATCGGTTCGTCCAATAGCAGTGCGGCGGGACGTTGAAGATAAGCGCAAATGATGGCCAGCTTTTGTCTCATGCCTCGAGACAACCCTGATGCTGGAGTAAATCGTTTTTCTGTAAGCTCGAACATCGCCAACAGCTTGTCGATTTCGTTCCACGGATCGTCGACGCCGTAGATGCTGGCGGTGAAAACAAGATGATCTTCAACCGTAAGATCGTTGAACAGTTCCGGATCGTCGGGAACGTAGGCGGATCGCTGTTTCACCGCGATCGGATCGGCAGCAAGCGAGTGTTCGCCAACGTAGAGCTGGCCGCCACTGGCAGGAATGATCCCTGCGATTGATTTCAAGGTCGTCGTCTTGCCGGCTCCGTTTCGCCCCACCAGTCCCAGAACTTGGCCGGGTTCGACAACAAAGGAGAGATCGCGGACCGCTTTCGCATTGTCGTAGTGCTTGCTGAGTGACTCGACACGAATCATGCCTCGACCTTATTCTTGAGCTTCAAAAGAGGCTTTGAAATCTTCGTAAGAAGCGAACGGTGACTCGCTGTCATTTGTCTGCTTCGGCTTTTCGTCGCCTTCGACGATCGTGTACAACTGATTGCGACCGAGTTCTTTGGAGCGATACAACGCTTGGTCGGCTCGCCGATACAGGCTTTTGACGTCGTCTTTCGGTGTCACGACCGCCAAACCCATGCTCAGCGTGACGACCGTCGACTGCCCTTTGCTGCCGACACTAAAGTTGTATAGCTCGATCGTGGAACGAATTCTTGAGCCCACAAGTTGTGCGTTTTCTTCGGTCAGTCCGGCCAGCAGAAGCACAAATTCGTCACCGCCAAGTCGCCCGACAAAATCTTCCGGACGCACACACTCTTTCAGTGCCTTTCCGATGCTGACAAGCACCTCGTCGCCTGATTCGTGGCCGAAGGTATCGTTGATTCGCTTGAAGTGATCGATGTCGATTAACATCAGTCCAAAAGAGGTTTTCTGGCTTTGATACCGCGAAACCATGAACTGAAGCGTTTCATCGACGGCTTTGCGGTTCGCGACTTTGCAGAGCGAATCGGTGCGAGCTTCTTTGCGACTTCGGTCGAGTTCCTGAGCGGTGGCTTCGAGTTGATATTTTGAAACGACGAGGTCGTTTTCCATTTTTTGATTGGCGTCCACGATCGAGCGGATGTTGTCGATCAATGAAATTTGCAGGTCGACAAACTGTGCTTGCGTGTCGACGTGCTGTATCTCTGATTGAGCCGTTTTCAACGCGGTGTTGTGTTCGCTAACGTCCGAATTGAAACGGTCAGTGCTGTTGATGACTCCCATCAAGGCCGCCATCGTTCGTTCGCGATCGCGTTTCAGCCTTCTCGGTTCATTGCTCAAAGCGTACGCTCGTCCCAGCAGGAATCCGCAAACCAGACCTACTCCAACTGCAGCGAGCGACCAGACGATCGGCACAATTAAAGATGAGAGGTCTGAGAAAAACATGTTTTGCGTCTTTTGGATTCTTTAATTCAGTGGCTGTTTGAGCTTCGAATCTACAGAGGGAACTCCCTCCAAAATTCAATGTTCAGAAATGTAGGTTGCGTTTTGTAACAAAACAAAAATTCAGCCCTTTTTTTTGCCGCTGAAGCTCGGCACGACGCAGGCCTTTTGGAATCTGGAGTTCCAAGTTATGGTTTTGACGGTCGTCACGATTGTTTCGACATCTGCAACACTCAATTAACTCCGCGCCGGGCAAGATCGGCCACTCTCCGGATATTTGTAATGAGATACAAAAACGTTTGTCTCGAATCGATCGGTTATTTGCTGCCCGAAGAAATTTGGACAACCACGGAAGTCGAACAAAAGCTGGCGCCTCTGTACCAGCGACTGAAGCTGCCCGAAGGTCGCCTTGAGTTGATGACGGGAATTCGGGAGCGTCGTTTTTGGCCTCGGAAAACGATGCCGGGCCAATTGAGTGTTGAAAGTTGTCGGCTCGCGATCGAGGCTGCGGGAATTTCGCCAGAGAAAATTGGTTGCTTGATTCATGGATCGGTTTGTCGTGACTTTCTGGAGCCAGCGACTGCCTGTTCGGTGCATCATTTCAGCGGTCTTCCTGCTGACTGCATGATTTTTGACATTTCAAACGCTTGTCTGGGGATCCTTACCGGCGTGTTGCAAGCGGCAAACATGATCGAGCTGGGCCAGATCGAAGCAGCTTTGGTGGTCGGAAGCGAAGGCGGAAGACAACTGGTGGAAACCACAATCGAAACGCTCAATAAAGATGAATCGCTGACGCGAAAGAGTATCAAGAACGCGATTGCCAGCCTCACCATCGGTTCTGCAAGCTGTGCGATGTTGCTAACGCATGAATCAATTTCGAAATCGAAGAACCGAATTCTTGGAGCAGCCGTTCAAGCGAACACTCAACATCACGATTTGTGCCAGAGCCACGAGGATCAGACGGGAGCCACGATGCAACCGCTGATGGAAACGGATTCGGAGGCATTGATGAAGGCTGGAGTTGCGACCGGAATTGCGACCATGCCAGTGTTCTTGCAAAACACCGGTTGGTCCGTTGATCAGATCGATCGAACGGTGTGCCATCAAGTCGGAACTGCTCATCGCAAGATGATGCTGGAGTCTCTTTCGATCAATCCGGAAATTGACTACCCGACGTTTTCGTGGCTCGGGAATACCGGTTCGGCTGCCTTGCCGTCGGCATTGGCGGTCGCTTGCGAAAACGACTTCATTGAACGAGGGCACAAAGTTGGTTTGCTTGGCATCGGTTCAGGAATCAACTGCACCATGATCGGCATCGAATGGAATGAGAGCAGGATTGCGTCGCAGACTTTTACGGGTTGAGAAGTGTTTCGAAAAGCGTTTAAACGGTGGCGGGACTCAAAGGATCAACACACGTCAATATTCAAAGATAGTTCTTTCCCGGATCAACCTCACCCGCGAAGTCAAACAATCATTTGTTATTCAGCGTTCTTCGTGTCTTGTTGAGTGATTGCTCCATCGGGTTTGGCGATGTACTTGCGCCCATTGACTACGAAGACATATTCAATGCCTGCCTGCTGCGCTTGTTTTTGAGCGCTCCGGACAGCATCGCGAAAACCATCAACAAACAAGTCAGCCTGTTCGTAGAGCTTAACGTCGGGAGATTTCTCAATCATTTGAATCCAGTATTGAATGGAAGACTTCGAACAATTCGTACGATCGTCTGAATGGGATTACCAAATGCGACGTTCTCAGGTGAGTGACCCGAATTATAGACAAGGAACCAAACATCGGCCAATTGACGATAGAGATTCCAGAAATTTGAAATTGCCCGGGCGAAACGCCGTCGTATGTCGGGCTCAGGAACACTGTGACCACCGAGTTTGACTCGCTGAACTACGCGATTGACGCACGTATCCGCCGAGTCCAAGAAAACGAAAACGATCGTAGTGTGGTAGCCGGCTGTTTTTGCCTCGTTGATTAAGTTTTGAAGAGATTTGCCCGCCAAAGTTGATTCGACAACAAGCGATTCGCCGTTTGAGATTGCCTCGCGAATTCGAACAATGAACTGCCTCGCGGCCTCAATTCGTGCGGAGTGAGGATCCAATGGCGAGATATCTGAAGCAATCTGATCAGCCCCGATATACCGCATCCCCGTTTTCATAGCGTGGTGAATCGCGAAAGTGGATTTGCCTGATCCGTTAGGTCCTCCCACTAATATGAGCTTTGAATCATCCATGAATATTCAAGTGCAAGTGAATAGACGAATTGCGATCTATCCGTTTGCCACGAGGACACGTTCGCAATTTGATTTTGATTGGACAGGCGGTCGGATCATGCGATGAACTTGGTCGCTCGATGCGATCTATCCACGCGTTCTTGTATGGCTTTCAGAAACGGTTGCCAGATTCTTTTGGCAACCTGAGGATTCTGCGCGACTCAAAGGGCCAACACGCGTCAACATTCGAAGAGAATTCTCTCGCCGACCAATCTCGCACCGCCGCACCTGCAAAGTCAACCACGCAACTATTATACAATGAAACAACTGGGTTATCCTGCGTCATCTTCGATTACCGATGTCTTACCGCAAGACCCGTCCATTAACACGTGAATTCGCAGTGTGTCAGCCGATTGCCCTGACCAAACATGGAATTCAACGAGCCAGTACCAGTGTCCACTAGTCGGGCCCCAAGGCGTCAAGTTGCAACTTGAAAGTTCGATTTTGTCACACGAAATTTGTTTTCGTAAATCATCAAGCTTGGCTGATGCAGTTTCAATTGCTTGCTTGGGGGAGATTGGTGGAGAAGTATCGGTGGCGTACCAAGCGGGAATGCCTTCGTGATGCTCAGCGTGGGATTCAATT
>CAYZPA010000077.1:0-24842 GCA_964479855.1 uncultured Pirellulaceae bacterium | reverse complement strand
AACTCACTCGCTTCAGCATTGTTGTCAGGGGACTGGGATGTTTCCCAACGATCTCGCGTTGCCGTCAATTTCATGACACATAACGTTGCCGCATTGACTGTGCTGATTTCGACGCCGTCAAATTCGAACTTGAATGGGTGAATCGCTGCGCCGAGTGCTTCAGGATTCGTGCGACCATGAATTCCCTCAGGCCCCAGCGATGGCTTGCACTTCACTCGCATTGGCGTCACCTTCAGGTTCTCCGCGCCTTCTTCGGGCATTGGAGCGTGAAATTCGAGTAATAGATTCTTGTCGGGTGCAACTTCTTTGACGAACTGCCATCGTTGGCCTGACGGCATCTCGGAGACTTTAACCGGAATTATTCACGACGACAGGCGTCTGGTTCGGTGTTTGAGGCGATCTGCTGAAGTGGCGACAGTTTTTGCAGGTTCAGCAATTTCACGTCGTGGGTGAACTGTCGAAACCACAAACTTGGAACAATGCCCCAATCGAAACAAGCTTTCTCAATTTTGACGCCCACGCATCGTGAATAATTTGGGTTTAAACCCATTTTCCTCTAACGCCTTTAGGATAGGTTTATGACGTTCCCTATTGGAAATCAAATCCAAACCAAGTACGAGATCCATATCTTTCGTTACCCTTGGTGTATTGTCCTGCCATCGCTCAAACGGAATAACAAATGGTCTATCGCCACCATGTTCGAGCAACCATTGGTGTTTGAGAAACAAAGCATATCCACCAGCAACAAGCATGCTTTCATTGCCTTGAGCCTTCAACGATTGCCAGAGAGGTTTAAAATGAGGCCAGAGTAGATCATCTTCCATTGTTATGCTCGTTGAGAATTTGGTGCTGTAAATCAGATGCTGATTCTCTTTGACGCGCATCTCCGTTTTGCAATTCGATCCATGTTTGGAGCTTGCTTGCCCAACACATTTCTTTTTCGCGAAAGTTGGAAAAATAGAACCCTTCTTCGTTGGATTCGAGGAGTTCGACATCAGCAAAACTGGGGACCGTTTCTGCAGTTCCTTCGAGCAAATATTGTGCGTGCTCTATATTTGTAACGGCAATTTTGGTTGGCCCGCCTTGTGAAAAGGTCGTATATCTTGAGACAGAACTTTCCCCTGTAACCGACCAACGAAGCGCATTAGACGAGGTTAACAAGGGCCCGAATTTTTTGGAGTGGTTAAGTTTCAGATATCGGCGAGCTGTAATGGATGGATTCCAGTTGGCTGCAAGTTTGTGAATCAACCGATTGGGATCGCTTGTTGTGATGTTCCCGCTGTCTTTCTTTACGACCATGTCTTCTGAGAGCGACTTGATTGCCTTTGATATCTGAGACATCGAAAGCCTGCTGCCTAGTTCACCGATTTCATCGGACAACTGGGTCATTGAGTTCCAGTTTGATTGGAGCACCAAAATCCGTGCAACCATTGCAGACTTTCCTCGATACGGATTGGCGAGGGTGCGGGACTCCGGAAATTGGTTTTGGTTGCCAGTTCTGAAAACGAGCATTCGATCTGGAACTTGGACAATTCCGTTCCCACTTAGGTCAACACCACTTACTCCGACTGCTTCCAATCGTTCCAATTTTGAAGGCGAAAGAAACGGAAGGTAGATCATAGGGTTTTCGTTTAGTTGTTGTGCGTAGCTCTTGGCTTGAGAAATTGCTGACTCAAATGCTTCGGTGGTCGAACGAGACTTGCATTCAATTACAAATTCGAATTCTTGATCTTGAGTCTTCACCGATATCCTGGCATCAGCCTGCTTGGTGCCAAATTCAGCACGTGAGATTACTAGTGGGCGCAACAGTAGCTCGCCGACTTGTAGTCGGGAAAGCATCCCTTCGATATTGATTTTCTTGTTTTCTTCCATTTTCCTGCACGGGAAATTGAGAATCACAGGAAAATATAGGTAGATTTTCCCGATAGTCAACGGTTTCCCGCAGGGGAAAGACGCGATTGTTGAGAAAACCCTACAAACCAAGGTTGTTAAACGATCTTCTGCGTAAGCCGCGTCTCAACCTGCCTCGGCCACATCGACCGAGCGTAGGACCGGCTTGGTCAAACCGCTTCGGCATGAAACTTCGAGAGTCTGAAGAAGTGCGTTCGGACAATGACGCGATCCTATAAAATCTAGGCTTCGCGGGCATTGTGAATATCCTTCGACGCTAGCATTGAATGGTAAATCAACCCTGCGGAACGTCCGGGAACGGGCCAAACATTCATATTGAGCCCATTTACCTAAATGGCGTAGAATCGGCAGCTGTTCTGTTCCCCGCCAACATCGATTGATCACGGAAGATTCAATCATGCGCAATCTGCAAGACCTATTCATTCTGCTCGCGCTTTCAATTCTGACAGCCTCGACGATCAGTGCCGACGCTTCAGCTCAGCTACCGAACGTGCCTTACGATGCGTTCGTGCTGAAAGGCAAAACGAAAGTTTACAGCGGTCCGGGAGGAGCGTTTTACCCGACTCACGAATTGGAAAAAGGCGAACTGGTTCAAGTCCATCGACATGACCCCGGCGGATGGTGTGCGATTCGACCACCGGAGAAAAGTTTCTCGCTGGTCCCCGAATCTGCGATCGAAATGCTGACCGAAGACATCGGTGAAGTGCTCGCTGACGATACGCAGACTTGGGTTGGAACGCTTTTGGGTCCTGTCGACAAGCCACTGCCACAAGTCAAAATCGACAAAGGCGACCGCGTTGTGGTCGTCGGAGAGATCGGCTGGCCACACCCCAGCGGAACGACAAACGTCTGGTATCAGATTCAACCGCCAGCAGGTGAATTCCGTTGGGTGAAACTTTCTGATTTGCAGCTTCCACCAGCGGACGAACCGGAAATCAGAAAACCGACAAACAAACCTGAGCGAATCAAACCGTTCAGCCGTCCGCAAAAAAATACTGCCCAAAATGCAAAACCAGATCAGCAAAATTTTGCCAACACTTCGCGAACCGCTCCTGAACAGACCAACAACAAGCCAACCTACAACAAAGCGGATGCTGGTCCTTCTTCCAGAAATCAGGAAACGGCCCAAGTCAGCTTTGAACAACCAATTGAATCACAAGGCGAAACAGCAACAGCGTCGCGATCAGGTTGGCGAACCGCTACCAAGCCAATCCCGAAATCGGATCCTGCAAAATCAGATTTTCAAACTTCAGACTATCGATCCTCGGCGTTCAACCAAAGTCGCAAACAGGATTCACAGGATTCTTTTGCTTCAAGTGATTCGTTCGATCGGGACATCGACAATCGTCAGAACGATTCCATAGATCGTCGCCACAGCTTCGCAAATTCGCGTCTTCAAAATCAAGCATCAGCATCACAGCAACCTTCGAACTGGAATAACAACAGCTTCGACTCCTTGCGCAGCAGCGGATCGCGAACCGGTCAGTTTCGGGATGATCGGTATGCGTCTCTTGAGAGCATGGACACGCAGGTTCGCTCTTACAACGCCGCAAATTACGCTTCGCCAAACGCTAATTCGTTATTGGATCTTGAGAACCGACTATCGAAAGAGATGGTGAAGGATCCGCAGCAGTGGCAATTGAACAGCCTGAAACGAGACGCTCAGCAAGCCTTTCAAAATTCCAGTGACGCTGTCGAAAGGATGGCTCTGCAACGAGTTTTGGACAAATTGCAGGAATGCGAAACGCTGCAACGTGGATTCCTTGCGAGTTCATCCAATGCGGTTGCTTCGTTTGGTCAAAATTCGTCAGCGACGCCGTCACAAAATTACGATGCGACCGGCTGGTTAAAACAATTGGCCAGCAGTGCGGGTTCGGTCGACCCAGTTTACGTTCTGTTGGACGACAACGGTAAAACGACCCATCACGTTGCAGGTTCGGTGGGCATGAACCTGGGCAACTACGTCGACACAAAAATCGGAGTCTTTGGCCGACGCGGATTTCATCGAAGACTGAACCTCGCACACGTCACTGCAGATCGTGTTGTCGTGCTGCCCCGGTAATTTGACCCACAATGCCGTGATCTGGTTCTCGTTACGTAAAATCAGACTCGACGGTCTAAACAGCAGCTTAATCAACATCCCCCAACTGGCTCGGCTGCTCCATGTCTCAACCTGAACATTCGACACTCGTCACTGGAGGAACAGGGTTCGTCGGCCAATACCTGTTGCCCAAACTTGATCACGCGATCCTGACAACGCGAAACATTCAACGCGCGAAAGCGAAAGTCGGTGAACACGGAAACCAGTTTGTAAAATGGTCAGACGGATTGAGCCTTGATCCTGACCTTCAAGTTGATTCCGTGATCAATCTGATGGGAGAATCGATCGCGGAAGGTCGTTGGACAGAAGCCAAGAAAAAACGAATTCGCACCAGTCGAATTGACGCGACGCAATCGCTTGTTGCGGAAATTCTGAAATTGAAGCGGCGGCCGAAAGTGCTGGTCGCGGCTTCAGCGGTTGGAATTTACGGCGACCCGGGCGAAACGGTTGTGGACGAAAGCCATCCTGCCGCCGACGGCTTTTTAGCAGACGTTTGCAAAGATTGGGAATCGGCAAACCTTGAGCTTGAACAACACGGAGTTCGCGTCGTGTTGTTGCGAATCGGAATTGTGCTGGGGCAGGGCGGGGGAGCGATGGAAAAACTTCTTCCGCTTTTTAAGCTTGGACTGGGCGGCAATCTTGGAAACGGCAAACAGTGGGTGCCCTGGATTCATGTGGAAGATTTAGCTTCCATGATGTTGTGGGCGATTGAAAATGAATCCGTCTCAGGTCCGGTCAATGGTGCTGCTCCGAACCCGGTTCGAAATTCCGAAATGACGCAAGCCATTGCCAAAGCGGTCGGTCGTTTCGCGTTAATTCCGGCCCCTAAATTTGCGCTGCGATTGGCATTGGGTGAGTTCGCCAACAGCCTGTTCAGTTCGCAGCGAGTGGTTCCCAAAGTCGCGTTGGACAACGGTTTCCCGTTTCAACACGAAAACATCGAATCGGCTCTAGCGGAAATCGTAAGCAAATGAGCTGGATCGGATTGGACATCGGAGGTGCAAATCTGAAAGCCGCCTCCTCGGTTGAACAGTCCGCGCCGTCAATAGGGCTTCCGAAACCGCGCCTTCCGAAACCGCTGCTTCCGAAACCGCTGCTTCCGCCGACCTTGATACCCTTTCCTCTTTGGCAGAATCCAAACGGGCTCTCCGACACCCTTTGTCAGATCTTACAGTCGGTTCATGGAAATTCGTCTTCGACCACCAATGCTCAACCACGCGTTGCTGCGACGATGACGGGGGAATTGGCTGACTGTTTTTCAAGCCGTCGTGAAGGAGTCGCTTTCATCGTCGATGCGGTTTCGAATGCTTGTCAACGCTGCAATCTTGAGCCGCCTGTTTTCGTCGGCACGGACCTGGAATGGCGAAATGCGGCGGATGCGAAAGCTGACTGGCTGAAAACAGCGGCCTCAAACTGGGCGGCGATGGCGACTTTCTCATCCCGTTTTCTTCCGAGGCAAACGGGCTTCATCGTTGACATGGGGTCGACGACTACGGACATCATCCCGGTTCGCGATGGCGTTTGTGTTGCGGCTGGAAAAACAGATCGACAACGCCTTCAAAGTCACGAACTGATTTACATGGGAGCAGGTCGGACGCCCATCTGCAGTATTTGCAGCCATTTTGAATTGAGTTCCGACACGATTCCCGTGGCTCGTGAATTCTTCGCCACCACAGAAGACGCGATGGTCGTCGCAAGGCTGAAACCCGAAAACGCAAACAACAAAAACACAGCGGATGGCAAGCCTCTAACGATCGAACACAGTTCCATTCGACTTGCTCGAATGATCTGCGAGGACGCGGACCAGCTTTCGGTTGAGACCATTCGACTTCTTGCAGATCAGACGATCGATTCGATGAGTTCAATCCTGCTGCACGCGTTGACGAACGTGATTGGGTCCGACATGACGCAAACGAAGCTGCTAATCTCTGGAACTGGAGAAGCTTTTTTGGAAAGGCAATTGAAGAACGCGGTTGACGGATCCAACTTGATTCGGCTTTCCGAGCAACTTTCTAAGTCATTAAGCTCCGTTGCTCCCGCTTATGCTGTTGCCGTTCTGGCCGATGAGACTCTGGGCCACGAAAACTGTGTCGGTAAGGATGCAGAGCTTTGAATTATCGCGTGATCAAAATCGGCGGCAGCCTGTTTCAAAACCCTGATTTGCCATCTCGACTGAACCAATGGCTCCAGACGCTCGACCCTTGCACAAACATCCTGATCGCCGGCGGTGGAGAACTGGTTGATGTGGTACGAAAATGGGACGAACGATTCTTAATGGATCCGCAAACGTCGCATCAGCTTGCTTGCCAAGCGTTGCGAGTCACTTCGACGATGTTGGCGTCGTGGATTGAAGGCGCAAAACTTGTCACGCGAATTCCTGAGAAACCGACTGAGACGAAAGCGGACTTCTTCGTGTTCGACGTCGCAGATTGGGTGTTGCAGCGTGATGACATCGAAGCTTCATGGGACTTCACCAGCGATTCGATTGCGGCGATGGTTGCAGTAGAATCACACGCGAACGAATTGTTGCTGTTAAAATCAGCGTTGCCAAATTCACCCCGTGTTTCGCAAGCCGTTTCCCAAAGCTACGTTGACGGCTGGTTTCATCGGATCGCATCATATACCGAAACTGTCGCTGCCTGCACGCTTGACGGCGGCCGAGTGAATTTTGAATTCGACACGCCAAGAAATGACCCTGACGCTTAAGATCCACTTATGAAAAACCAACGTTCCAATCGCCGAGACTTTCTTAAGGGTCGTTCACTGGTTCAGGCGGCTCGCCAAGCGGTTGAGAATTTCGAATTCAGCGTTCCAGACCTCGACATTGAAGTCGCTGAAACTCGGCAAGCTGCCTATTTGGAGTCGTACGAGAAATCCGCGATGGCCTGTCATTGGGAGCTGATGTTCAACATGCATCAGTATCGAACTTCTGGACTGGCGTCCTCGAAAGCAATGCAACTGATCGATGGTCTCGAGTCGCAGCTTACGGTCTATGACGATGACAGTGAAGTTTCAAACCTGAATCGCAACGCATTTGAAACAGCGATAAAAGTCGAACCGAATCTTTTTGAACTTCTGTTTCTGGCGAAGCAAATCTTTGAAGATACCAACGGCGCATTCGACATCACGGCGGGGCAGTTGACTTCGTTGTGGGGGTTCGAGCAACGCCAAGGCGGTATTCCAGAAAAGGACAATCTTGCCGAAGTATTGCAAACGACGGGGTGCGAACATATTCAGTTGGACCATGAAAACGAAACGGTTCGCTTCCTGATTGATGGCCTCAAAATCAATCTGGGTGGGATCGGCAAAGGTTACGCCATCGACCGTGTTGGCGAACTTATTCGGGAACATGAAATCGACGACTTTTTGATTCACGGCGGACAGAGTAGCGTTCTTGCGGGCGGCAATCAGAAACGGCTGGAAACTGACGGCGAAAATTCTGGCTGGCCGGTTGGGCTGAGCCATCCGTCGCTTCCGGATCGACGACTGGCGGAATTTTTCTTGGCCGATGCCGCGTTGGGAACGTCCGGGACGGCTCGGCAAGGCTTCTTTCACAACGGCAAACGCTACGGACATATCATCCACCCAAAAACCGGCTGGCCGACGGATCATTTTCTTTCGACGACAGTGATCTCGCCGTCAGCCGCGGTTTCAGATGCTCTCGCGACGGCATTTTTCGTGATGCCGATCGAGGAGGTCGAAGCGTTCTGTCGGCAACGAACCGAAATCGCAGCGGTGCTGGTTAGTGCAACGCAAGGTAAAAGTGAAGCCAGCGTTCAACTCGATTGGTTCAACCTTGATGACGATCAGTGGCGGCGACTTTAGTAATTCGGTCGAACGGCATAGCACCTAAACCTGAATCTCGCGGCCGATCTCCAAAATACGTTTCGCCGTTTCTTCGGCATCGAAGTCCGGTTCGAGGTCGACCCACTGGCATTCAGAAAGGTTGCGGAACCATGTTTCCTGATGCCGGGCAAACTTTCGCGTTCGAATCAGGACTTTTTCATGAGTCTCTTCTTGGCTGCGAACCCCGTCAAGAAATTCAATGACTTCGCGATAGCCAACCGCTTGAGCCGCCGTATGACTAAGCTCGTCATACTTGCCCTGCAACGTTTTCACTTCTTCGACCAGGCCATTTTCAAACATCCAAGTAACGCGAGCACCAATTCTGTCGTGCAGGACATCGCGGCGATGGCGCATCGCAAACACACGGCATTTTTCGGCCGGCAGACCTTTGTCGAATTCCATCTGCCAATGACTGATCGGTTTACCGGTAACTTTGAAGACTTCTAACGCTCGAATGATTCTGCGATGGTCGTTCGGATGAATATTGTGAGCGGCAACAGGATCGATCATCTGCAAACGTTCGTGCAAAAATTCGCCACCACATTCAAGAATCTCTTTCTCGACCTCTTTGCGAAAATCCCAATCCGCTGGCGGCCCTTCAAACATTCCGCGAAGCAACGTTTTCAAATACAACGCCGTGCCGCCAACGAACAGAACTTCTTTCCCGTGACCACGAATCGAATCAATCGCTTCAAGACAGGCGTCTCGATACTGCGACGTGCTAAAGGTCTCATTCGGATCCCGCACGTCAATCAAGTGATGCGGCACACCGTCGCGTTCGTCGACAGGAGTCTTTGCTGTTCCAACATTCATGTCGCGATAAATCGCCATCGAATCCATCGAGATGATTTCGGCGTCAAGCAACTTCGCCAACGCGACGCTGACCTTGGATTTGCCGCTGGCGGTTGCTCCGGTGAGGAACCAACAATTTCGGACGAGTTCGTTTGAATCTGACATGAACGTAAAATGTTTGAGAGATCTTTATGGTGTCGATTGGGTTCAAAGCGACAACGGGATCGGTTAGCTTATCACAAGCTGGTCGGACTTCACATCAACGAGCCAACCCTGCCGATCGGTGCCGTAACATTGTCGCTGCCGGCCATCTGATTTACTTTTGGAGAACCTGATGATTGTCAAATACTCGCTGCTGGTTTTCAGTTTTGTGGCATCGCTGATGGTCACTTCAGTGACTTTTCCGTCGCTGGTTGAAACCGAAACTGATAGTGAAATTCAACAGATCCTGACCACCCAAGCTGCGTGCTGGAACCGTGGGGACATCGACGGATTCATGGAAACTTACTGGAAATCTGAGGATCTTACTTTCAGCGGTGGCGGCAAGACGACTCGCGGCTGGCAGGCCACGCTGGACCGCTACAAAAAATCGTACCCCAAAGAAAAAATGGGGCAGCTGATGTTCGATGGACTCGAGATCACTTCGCTGTCCAGTGAGTCGGCGTTGGTTCTGGGATTTTGGCACTTGCAGATGCCGACTGCTGAAAAGGGAAAAACGGAATTGAAAGAGGGCAATTTTTCTTTGGTGCTGAAGAAATTCGATGGCGATTGGAAAATCATCCACGACCATTCCTCAACAGATGACAGCAACAAAAAAGAGAAAGCGTCGGCTTCTGACACTGGGAGTCAAAAAACGCAGGCGATTCAGGAGAATGAGGGAAGCAAGTAAGCATGGGATCGCGTCGCGTTGAAGCTCTGGGCTGTTTCGGCGGTTCAGACAAACGATCATGGAGCCAACATGCCCCTGACAAGCCGCTCGTTTAGCCTCGGTTTCCTGTGTCGATTTACCTGTTTTCAGCGGCTAATTCTGCTGTCGTTAGCGGTTTCAGCATCGCTTGACCGACCTCGCGAATATCTCTACCGTGCATAAAAATCATGCGCTCTCGGTATGTGGATAGAATTCGCGTGCCGCCAGCGGTCCGGAGCTTCATTTCGCCATGGAAGGCAATTCGATGAAGAAACCCTTCAACACAAATTTACGTCGTCGCTCATTTATTTCGTGCTCGGTCTCGTTCGCGCTATCGGGTTTGTTGCTGGCTCCCGGTTGCAGTCGCCTGATCAATCGCGGTCAAAGCCCGGACGACGTGGCCGAAATCGAGGCCCTTAAAGACAGATCGACGGACGGTCCGCAGTATGTTTCCGACACCTGCCACATGTGGGGAATGGATTACGCCAAAGCCGAGGGCATCGGCATTGCTCTGAACCTTGATGGAACAGGCTCGCCCGCGAATCCCGGATCGTATCGAAAACAGTTGTATGAGGAACTTCGACGGCACAAGGACGAAATTGATAATTGTCGTGATCTATGCAAATCAAAAAATACAGAAGTCGTAATTTTACGCGGCTACATTCCGCCGGGTGCTCGAAAAGGAGATCACTATGACATCGAAGTCGAAATGGCGCCGGGAATGGAAGGCACCAGTCTCTTCGATGGCTACGCGTTTCGAACAAGGCTCCGACCCTTGGCGATGTTCGGACGCAATAGACTTCAACAAGGACTCGTTGTCGGCGTAGCTGAAGGACCGATCCTTGTCGATTCCGTTTTTGAATCACGAAATGCGAAAACTAACAACCTTAAAGGCTGGATCCTCGGAGGCGGAGAAGCTCTCGAAAGCCGTCCGCTCGGATTGGCAATTCGAACCGAAAATTATGGACCGGGAACGACCAGCAAAATCTGCAAAGCAATCAACGCTCGATTCAAGGCACTTACTCCAGATGGTCGTGTCGACATCGCGACGATTCCAAGGAGTTTTGAGCGAGTCGACCTCCTTTTGCCGGAAGTCTACCGTGATAACGTGCGACGATTTTCGGACGTCATCGCAAACGTTCGCTACAACGAATCGGCCAAACAGCGGGCGAACCGATTGGACGAACTTGCGATCCAAATGACGGATCCAACGACCTGCACCAAGGCAGCATTGCGGCTCGAAGCGATTGGAAAATCGGCCTATCCAACACTCAGGCGATCGTTGAACAATCCCGATTTGCAGATCCGTTTCCGCGCTGCGGAAGCTTTAACCTACTGTGGCGAATCAGATGGATTGGCTGTTCTAAAAGAGGCTGCGGAAATCGAACCTGCGTTCCGTTGGCATGCACTGGCGGCATTGTCCGCGTCTCGAGACAAAGATGCGGCACAGCATCTTGAAAACTTGATGCAAACCAAAAGTGCGGAAACTCGCTACGGAGCATTCCGGGCTCTGCATACGCGAAGCCCCGGGCACCCTGCCGTGTACGGTCAACGTTTTGAAGATTTCTTTCTGCACACGGTCGCATCCGAGGTCGAGCCGATGGTTCACTTCTCGCGATCAAAACGTCCTGAGATTGTGATCTTTGGAAACCCGAAAGTCGCCGACGATTTTCTGTTTGTGGAAACGGGACTGACGATTCGATCTGCCGGGGAAGGGCAGTTGAAACTGGTAAATTACTCGAAAGATCACGGTCGCGAAGAAACGACCTGTTCGAACGAACTGAAGGATCTTGTCGAGGTTCTTTCCGCTCACGAATTTAGCTACGGAAAAATCCTCGGCATCTGTCAAGCCGCTCGCGATCAAAAAACGCTTGGATGTCGGCTGGTCGTGAACGCGGTACCAAGTGCGAAACGGCGGTACGATTCGGACGACCTTGAGATGGAAAAATCCAGTCGATTCCCAACGGAGACTCCGCCAGAACTGTTCCGCAATGGCAGGGACAAACCGAAACGAAAAATCGCTCGCGTCTCAGGCGAAGTGGTCGGCGAAAATCTCGAAACCGAAATTGATGCTGTCGAAAAAGACTCTGCATGGGATAAAATGAAGGGGCTTTTCAGTCGTGACAGTGATTCCTTGATTCCGTAACCTTGCCCGGATGAGTGCAAGCTGGTTCAAGCCACGGCTCGAAAGGCAAAATCCGTGTCTGTGTCTGATGCCAAAACGGTTAGTGTTTACGACTCGTAATTTGAGTCCTAACGCAGCACTCGTCCATTTGATTCCAAAAGTCGGAGATCCTGTTCCATGCTTAAAGCTCTCGAGCTAAGTGGCTTTAAGAGCTTCGCGGACAAGACTCGTTTTGAGTTTCCGCCGGGGATCACCGTCGTTGTCGGTCCAAACGGTTCTGGCAAGTCCAACATCGTGGACGCGATCAAATGGGTGCTTGGCGAACAGAGCGCAAAAAGCCTTCGCGGCAAGGACATGTCAGATGTGATCTTCAAAGGATCTTCTGGCGCGAATTCTCGACGGCCATCTAACGCAGCGCAAGCAACTCTGGTGCTGGACAACACTTCCAGAACGCTCGCATTTGATGCCGACGAAGTCAACATCAGCCGACGAGTCTATCGCAGCGGCGATACGGAATACCTGATCAATGACGAAACGGCTCGTCTGAAGGACATTAAGAACCTCATCCGCGGAACGGGTGTCGGGACGGATGCGTACAGCCTGATCGAGCAGGGTAAAGTCGAACGGATGTTGTCGACCAGCCCGAAAGAGCGTCGTGCGATCTTCGAAGAGGCAGCTGGAATCAGTCGCTTCAAAGCGAAGAAAGTCGAAGCCGAACGGAGACTTGGCAGAGTCCAGGGCAACCTGATTCGATTGGCAGACATTGTCGAAGAAGTTGGCAGCCGCTACCGCAGCGTTAAGGCACAAGCTTCACGAGCTGCCCGCTATCGAGAGTTTTCCGACCGACTGAAGCACCTTCGCACGTTCACGGGGGTCAAGGATTGGCAAACGTTTTCAGATGAGCTGCGTTTGATCGAAGCGACGGTTGCCGAGCAATCTGAAATTGCGAAAGAGCACGCGGAGTTCATCGAAACAGAATCTGAAAAGACAAAGAAGTTTGAGTCCAATCTCGACGCGCTGACGGAAAAGCTGAACGCGGCTCAGGAACGTTCCGCATCGGTTCGCGAAGAGCTGGCTCAGAACGATTCCCAATTGCAAATCAATCGATCTCGCTTGGTCGACATCGATCAGCGAAAAGAAGAACTCAATCAGCAAACTCAACAAGCGGCTCAGCGAAAAGAGGAACTCGCAGCCCGCGTCGTGTCACGGGAAAAAGAGCTTGAAGAAGCCGAGATCGCTTTTCGAGATGCGTCGGATCAGCTGAAAACGCTCGAGACCGAACACGCCACGACGAATGAATCTTTGCTTGCGTTTCGAAACAGCAGCGATTCTCGTCGCGCCGAGTATCGCCAGCTCGCGGACTTGGTGACTGAGATTGGACGGATCGTTTCTGCGAATGATTCGAAGCTGCAATCAACGTCGCGAGATCGAGAACGGCTCGAAGGTGTCAGCGAACGACTTAGCGCGAACCTGTCGTCACTTGAGAAACAGCATGCCGAAGTTGTTCGCGAACAACAGAACCTGAAGACGGAAGCCGAAAGGACGGATGGGCGACTGGCGGAGGCTCGAAAATCGTTTGAGCAATACAAATCGGAGCTGAGCGGTCGCAAGGAGCGTCTTTCTGATCTTCGCACGCAACAGTCTGGTTTGACGCAGCGGGCGGAAGTGATCGAAGAGCTTGAAAAAAGTCTCGAAGGCGTCAACGCGGGTGCGCGAGAACTGATTCGCAAGACAGAAAAATCTCGCGAAGGCTACCTTAACGATGTGATCGGACTGGTTGCCGATCTTGTTTCGGTAAACGTTCAACACGCCAGCATCGTGGACGTGGCATTGGGTGAACTGGCTCAATATGTCGTCGTCGATGGAAGAGCATTGGTCGACGAATTGACCAACGAGACACTAAAACTTGACGGACGCGTTGGGATTATTCAGCTCGATTCGCCGCCGTCGCTTGGCACGGACACCAACATCGACCTGACTGGCAAACCGGGCATCATCGGCCGAGCGGATGAACTGGTTCAAGTCGACGCTCGGCATTCCAATTTCGCTCACCAATTACTGGGCGGCACGTGGGTTTGCAAAACGCTCTCCGACGCGGTTCAGCTTCACAACACGATCAGCAAACAAGTCCGGTTCGTAACGCTTGACGGTGAAATCGTCGAGTCAGACGGCACCATCCTAGCCGGCCCAAAATCGGTAACTGGCGGGCTCGTTTCGCGGCGAAGTGAATTGAGGGCGATCAAAAAACAACTTATTCAACTGACGCAAGAAATCGAAACTTGCGAACAGCAGGTCGCTGAACTGGTGGAGCTGGAAAGCACCGCAGAGGGACAAGTCCAACAGTTGATCGAACAGAACTCCGGTTTGTCTTCGGGCCTGTTGGCGATGTCGGAAAAGTCCGACCAGCTACAAGGAAGAATCGGATCAACGCGCGATGAACTTTCCGCAGCACAAACCGAGTTGCAGCAGACCGTCAGCAGTCTCGATTCGATCACGACGGCGCTCGATTCTGAAAAGCAAAAACTTGCGGTAAACGAACTCGCCGCGTCGCAACTGGCTGGCTTGATCGAGGTGGATGACACCGAAGCGAAATCGACTCAAGCCAAACGCGACAAACTTGAAAAACAGCTGACCCAAGCCAAGGTTGAGCTTGGAAAGTTCGAACAGCGTTTGGAAAGCCTACAGGTTCAGCTTACCGAAGATCGCGAGGCTCAGAAGACTCACGAAGATACCGCATCTCAATTGACGACTCGAATTTCCGACGATGCTGCTGCTCGCGAAGCTGCGGTCGTTGCGATCGAAGAGGCCGAAACGGCGATCACAAAACTTGGGCTTGAGAAAGATGAGATCGCGGATCAGCTGGCGGCTTTGAATCGGGAGAAGCTGGAACTGGACGGTCAGCGACGGGAGATCACGAACACGATCAACCAGCGACGTGATCTGCTACGTCAATCTGAAGACAAGCTAAATCAAGCCAAACTCCGCACGGAACAAATCGCAATGCAACGCGGTCAGTTGCTTGAGCGAATGCAGGAAGACTACGACATCGATCTTGAGTCGCTCGAATCTTTCGAAGCAAACGAAGAAGAGGAACTGGACCTCGAAAACGAGCGACAGGAAATTGATCGCGAGATCGCGGACTTACGCAAGAAGCTTGGCCAGATCGGATCGGTCAACCTTGATGCGTTGAACGAACTGGAAGAACTTGAGTCGCGTTACAACCACCTCAACAGCCAGTACGAGGATCTCGTTCAAGCGAAAGAGACGCTTGAGAAGATCATCGTTCGCATCAATGCTGACAGCCGAAAGCTGTTTGTGGAAACGCTGGAAGCGATCCGTCAGAATTTTCAAAAACTGTTCCGGCAAACTTTCGGTGGCGGTCAGGCAGACATCATTTTGGAAGCCGACGTCGATCCGCTAGATGCAGGTGTCGAAATCGTAGCGACGCCTCCTGGAAAGTCTCAGTTTAACAATTCGCTTCTCAGTGGCGGCGAAAAAGCATTGACTGCGGTTTCGTTGTTGATGGCCATTTTTCAGTTTCGCCCGAGTCCGTTTTGCGTGCTGGACGAAGTCGATGCCCCTTTTGATGAGGCCAACATTGGACGTTTCATCGATGTTTTGAAGAGCTTTCTTGGCTGGACGAAGTTCGTCATCGTCACGCATTCCAAGAAAACCATGACCGCCGCGACGACCCTTTACGGCATCACGATGCAGGAAAGCGGAGTCTCGAAACGGGTAAGCGTTCGTTTCGAAGACGTCAGCGACGACGGCGAGATTTCTGAAGACGCGATTCGCCGTGACGACGAAGACGCGGCATAGCGTTTCGTTGTGGTGTGAGCCGAGTCGCGTGAGCGGCCGGGTGGAGAAGTAGTGAGCCGAGTCGCGCAAGCGACCGGGTTGTTCGTCCAAAAATTGCGAGGTGACGCACCCGAGGCCTCGCGGCCAACGGCTCACTTTGTCTTTGTTCGTCTGCATCCCGACGTTAGCCTTCTCGAAACCGAATGTTTCCCCCATAAGCGTTGTTCTGCCGCCGAACCTTTTGGAACTTGTCCGAGGTCGAAATCCATTTAAGATATGGCCAATTAAGCCGCACCTTGGACGATTTGACAGGCAACATTGTGGGAAAACCCAAAAAGAAAACTCTGGCCTCGCAGGCTGATAAATACGTTTGTTACCAGAAATCCGTTCAGTCACCTGAACACGAAGTCACGTTTTTTGATCAAGCTTTCAAAGAAGAATTTGGCCGAGTCCCGAAAACGTTGCGAGAGGATTTTTGCGGCACGTATTCCGTCTGTTGCGAATGGGTGAAGCTTGGTCGCGAACGAACGGCGTTGGGAGTCGATCTCGATCCGGAACCGCTGGCTTGGGGCGAACAACATAATTTTGCCAAGCTAACCGACCATCAAAAGGGTCGCATCAAAATCCTTGAACAGGACGTTCGACAACGCAATCGGCCTCGAGTCGATGTCCTTGCGGCTCAGAACTTTTCGTTTTGGCTGTTTAAGACTCGTAGTGCTGTCCTCGAATATTTCAAAACGGCACGATCCAACATGGCGGACCAATCCGTGATGGTGATGGACATGATGGGCGGTGGAGCCTGCTTTGACGAAGGACGCGTCGACAAGCGAACCATCAAGAAAGGCAAAAAAGGATTTCGATACTTTTGGGAACAAGCCAGCTTCAACCCGGTGACGGCAGATTGTGTCTTTCACATCTCTTTTAAGTTCGCCGACGGAAGCAAACTGAAAAAAGCGTTTACTTACGAGTGGCGATTTTGGTCCATTCCAGAGGTTAGAGAACTGCTGGAAGAAGCCGGATTCAGCCACAGCTACGTCTATTTTGAAAAAGAAGATGAAGACGGCGAGGACACGGGCCAATGGTGTCGAACGGAAACCTACCCGAGCCACGAGAGTTGGATCGCGTACATCGTCGCGGTGCGATAAACTCATGGGTTACAGGTTCGCCTTCCATCGCGAAGCAACCGTCCCATGTGATTCGACGAGCCATACATGCGATTGATTCCTCATCAGACAGAGCGTCAAATATTCGCGCTGACGATTCTGGCTTGCGTCGCTCTTTTAGTGCCGTCTTTCTGGATCGCATGCCAAGGAGTTATTCATCCCGCCTTGAGCGAGATCGTACCGCTCCTTTTCGTGTCGCTGTTTTTGACAATCGGAGCGTTTGCGGGAACTCGTCGAATTGCCTGGCTGGCCTTGTTGGCGCCACTTGTCTGCCTGCCAATCCTGTATTGGTATTCAACGTTCATTTGGGACGGATCGGCCACGTGGACCAACTTTCGGCCCAACATCTTCTGGCGACTTTACGATGGGGAAGATTCTCGATTTTTAAAATTGACGAATCAGATCGGAATTTTCTACGTCGTCGTGACTGCAATCGCCTTTGCAACCTCGTTCGTTTTTGACCGCTTGCTTGGTCCTGTGAAACTTAAAAATGAAGGCGACCTTGCCGCCGAGCAAGCCGGCATTCTGAATCAATCTGTCGACATGGCGCAAAGCAACGAAGTTGATGCTGAAGAACGACCTGTTAGCCAACCTCGCAACAAAGTTCGGTCCTTGATCATTTTGGCTGCAATTTTGTTCGGCCTTCAATTGATCATTCGAGTGGCCAGCTCTCGTTTTGGAGCAGCAGATTTTCTGAACGTATTCCCAGCGATGAGGTCAGTGTTAATCCCCATCGGCTTTCTGTTGATTTTCATTCTGCCGGCGGCGTTCGCATGTCGCCTAAGAACTTTCGTCGCTCCATTGCTGGGCACGTTCCTGATCGCATCTGGCGTGGTGGCCATTTCGTTGCAAAAGAGCGTCGCGCCCAATTCGCTGCCATTTTCTCATGAAGGAGTCGTCAGATTCGGAGTTATTCTTGGTGCTGTTTTCTTCGCCATGGCCATCATCGTGGGCACGTCGAATCAGAAAGTTAGTCGATCCGTTTCTTGGCTACCAGCGGTAGGAATCGCCATGTTTGTTATGGTTCTCATCACGATTCGAACGATGGATGTGCCTACCTTTTTGATAAGTGCACAGAGATTTAATTTACCAATCGCAAAACAGGTCAACGATTTTCATTTCTCGCACACCGCCAAAGTCAACGCGGCAATTGTCAACGCAAACGAAATGCACGTTTATATTCAGTTTCGAAACGATATTGAAATTGGCAGTGCCGACAATTTTTTTGCCGGCATACGGAAACCGAAGCAGTTCACGAATTACTCCTATGCAATTCAAAACATGCCTGAAACGATTGACCTTTCCAGTCTTCAATCGGCTTCGATTCGAAACATTAATTTTGCGGATTGCACTTTTCGATCGGAACAACTGCAGGCTTCTTCAATGACTGGCTGGTCCGGTTTCAAGAATTGCACTTTCCCGACACTGAAGCCGCAAAAGAAGATTCCAGCTGCTGCGAGGTTGTACGTCGAAAGTTTTTCACCGGGCGAAACAGCCAAATTATTGAACTGCTTGACATCGCCAAAAGGAAAGTTGTTGATTCTCGGCGGGGGAACCAGCAACACAAACCATGACGATCACTTGGCCATCCTGGAATGGCTCAAAAGAGGCGGACAATTGTCCGTCAGAACCTGGTATGGCTGGAACCCTGAGATGTTTAAGTTGTTCCCGCAGGACATGGATCTGAGCGGCGTCACAGTGGGCATGAGCAAACTTAAGTTTGATTCCAATTCAGCAAATAATCCTGATGACTCGATCCCTGCCGACCTTTCGGAGGTGATGCTTGAAAGAAACGTCCGTGTAAATGTCCGCTTGCCCGTCTTTAAGGAACAGTGGAATTTGGTGGTCGCGATTCCCGGCCGGTTCGTAAACGGTATCAACTATGAATCAATGATGAATTCAATGACGCCAAATGACTCTTTACAGGATTCGGGACTGGAATGGAGCAACGAAACGCAAGACGGCTCCTGTCGCCGACTCTATCTTCCACATTGCTTCGAAACGACATTTCGACTTGCACTGCCTCACGATAAACTGGACTCACTTTCGTTCGATGAGTCATGGTTTAAACATGAAATTCCAACGCCCGCGATGCCAACCCAACATGATTTGGATGTATCGCAATTGGCTACCTTGACGCAATTAAGGGAGCTTTATTTTTCTCGCTTCGCAAACGTAACGAACCTTCGATCGCTGAAACCTTTGACAAATCTTGAAACGCTTCAAGTCTCGACGACGTCCAAGGGTTTTTCGGCGGGACTATTCCCAAACCTGAAACACATTCGGCTTTATGTTGAAAAGCAACCTTCGGCAAACTTGTTGAACGAACTGGCGAAGATAAAGAAGCTCGAATCCGTTTTGATTGTGGACACCGTCGGATCGGTCTCAAAAGAGAAATTTCAGATCGCAGTTGACGAACATTTCGATTCGACCGCATCCATTACTTTGATCGGACCGGACGTCGCGTCGCATGAACTTGCTCCGGAACGTTTCAAGCAACACCAGGAACGACTGCGAAATAAACTGATCGAGAAGTTTCAGCGTGATCAGGGCGAAAAGACAGACGACGCAGAGTAATGAACTCTTTGCGACTCCCAATCTGGCTCGAAAAGGTTCGACTGAAAACGATTAAACGGCTTGGCTAACCAAACAGAAAACAGTGCCAAAATGTCGCACGACTTGGGCTCTTTTTCCAACCAACATGCGGAAAACCAAGCAAATACAGCTGTTCTGAACGAACTTCAATATCTCAAGCCTGATTCGTCTACGGCAAATAGCGGACACAGGTTATTCTTGTGCGACTTTAACCGGTTAAAACCAAGGATAAGAAGACGAGATGAGTGAGACGCTGTCACATTTCGATGAGCAGGGCAGGGGCCGCATGGTCGACGTTAGCAGCAAAGCTGACTCGCACCGTATCGCGGTGGCTCGGGCTTCCATCGAGATGAAAGCGACAACGGTTGAACTGATTCGAAATCGGGAACTATCCAAGGGTGATGTGATCGAAGTCGCTCGAATCGCAGCCATCATGGCAGTGAAACAGACTCCGAATTTGATTCCGATGTGTCACAGTATCCATGTGGATTCCGTGGATTTGGAATTCAAGTTCAGCAGTCCGACTCATTTGCTGATTGAGGCCACGGTTGGGGCAACGGATCGGACGGGCGTTGAAATGGAAGCGTTGACTTCCGTTTCAGTGGCGGCATTAACGGTTTACGACATGTGCAAAAGTGCCGACCGGGAGATGACGATCCGGGACGTTCAACTGGTGAGGAAAACCGGTGGAAAGTCAGGGGATTTTGAGCGGGAAACAAGTTCGTGACAACCGCCACGAATGCTAACAAGGAATAAGCTGTGTCCAACGTTATCGGTCAGTCCGTTTCGTCAAACAACGATCTACCTCGCCAGTCCGCCGACGGTCCTGCTGTGAATTCCGCTTCAAAACATACTTCTTCCTCTTCATTGACATCGATCTACGGCCCGGTGCTGGACGAGTTGGCTCAAGTCGAAAAAACGATCGTGTCGGAGCTTCGAAGTGACTCGCCTGCTGTCGAAGAACTTTTGCAACACAGCCGCCAGCTTGGTGGCAAGCGGTTGCGACCCGCTTTGATGCTGCTGACCGGAAAAGTTTTCGGGCCGATATCCGAAAGCCATATTTATTCTGCTGCCGCGTTAGAGATGGTCCATCTGGCAACGCTGATCCACGACGACGTTCTTGACGAAGCGAAGACTCGGCGTCATCAAACAACGGCTCATGAGCAATTCGGCACCAAATCTGGCGTGCTCCTTGGCGACTACCTTTTCACGCATTCCTTTTCTGTATCCAGCAAATCAAATTCAGTCGTCGCACTACGAAAGCTCGCCGAGGCCAGTAATCTGGTCTGCGAAGGAGAAATTAAACAGAACGCGTGGCACGGCAATTTCGATCTGACAGAAAAAGACTATCTGCAAATGGTTTCCGAAAAAACGGGCGAGCTTTGTTCGGTCGCTTGCGGCATCGGAGCCACCTTGTCGGAAGCCGATGAAGAAACAGTCGCGTCTTTTGAATCGTTCGGCCGCGATCTGGGTTCAGCTTTTCAGATCATCGATGACGTGCTGGACCTTGTCGGTGACGCCAAAACGGTTGGGAAAACGCTAGGGACTGACCTGCAAAATCGCAAAACAACGCTGCCAGTTATCCACGCGTTAAGGACACTGTCGGGAGAAAAGCGAACTGAACTTTTACGGTTGCTGCAGCAGGATGAAGTTCCAGTTTCCGAAGTCGTCCAAATCCTTAGCGCCTGCGATTCGATTGACTACGCTCGAAAGGTCGCCAAGCAGATCGCTGAACGGGCAGTCGCTTTCACAAGCGAGCTTCCTTCGTCGGAGTCGTCCGAAGCGTTGGCTTCCATCGGCATGACGATGCTCAAGCGAACGCACTAGTCGGCAGACTTCGGATCTCGGACCTCGAATGGCGCCTTCTCACACGCCTGAACTGACCCCGGCCGCTCACGCGACTCGGATCACCAATGGGTTGAACCAGCTTAACTCAAAGGGCGGCACTGGTCACCGAAACGGCCGGCACGTCTTCGGTATCCTCAACCGACATGTTCATCTTCTCAGCCAACTCTTGTAGGTGATCGCTGTACCGTCTTGTGAAAACAAGCTGACCTGTCTCGGCTCCATCGATATGAACCTTATTCACGATCAAACCCGGCTTGATGGTGAGCCGATTCTCATCGCTCGAAAACTCATAGACTTTCGTCGGCAATAAAAATCGAACTTGCCGCAGCTTCCAACCTCGCGGATCACGCGACAGCAACAGCCTTGTCTTCGGAGCGAAAGGGCCAATTCCCGATTGTGGAAACACAGCCAAGTCGGAACCGGCAGGAACACCGTAAGACTTCTGAATCATGCCCCACACTGGATCAAACAGGACGTTCCTCATATAAGTGACACGTCGCTGACACCAACGGAACGCAATTGCACACGCGGCGAAGATCAGCAAATTCAACGCCGTCGCAACCATCGGACTCCAAGCGTAAATGGCCATCAAAACGGCACAGATACTTTTGTTGGCCAGTTCAAGGATGCCGTCAATGAAAGGGATGGGCATCAGCCAAACCGATACTTCAAAAAAGAACTTGATCGAATTGATCACAAAAATATTGATCACGGCGGCCAGCGAAAACAGAGCGTCGGCGGTCATTGAGAACATCCCCATCTGCACCATTGGAATCGTTTCCGCCATCGCAGTCGTGTCGGTTGGCTCCATCGTTCCACTGGAAGCCGCGAATCGAATCACCACAATCGTGATGATCCCGGCCCACGCTTCCAATTGATCGATCGCTTGCCCGACGGGTTTGCTAACTTTGGTGAACCGGGGCAGTGAAGTGACGACGGTCAGCAAAAGAAAAACCCACAGCACGGTTTGGCTCTGCAAAACCGGATTGGTACTGATGAACGAGTTCAGGGGCAAATAGTCTGCTCCGAATTGGCTGATCCCGCACAAGCAAGTAATCCCAAAGAATGGTGAAATCGCGATCGGAGCCAACGGCCCCAGCCATTCAGAAGCAGAAATAGAACTAACGATACCGCTCGCCAACTGATGATCGGTATCTGAAAGAGGATCCGTTTTGTACTCTTCGGGGATCAGCTCGTTCAGATCAGGAATCTGTTGAGGCGAGTGGGCGACGGTTGAGGTGCTTAAAATGGAGCCGATCATCGCGATCGCCAGCAGCATGCATAACATGCGACTCCACGGCATGGGGGATCGTCCGGAGCGAGCTGGTCGTGTGGCAGAATTCAACTTGGAAAGCATGGCAATTGTTCGAGGTGGGAATTGGTGAGTTTTGGCTTCGCAATTGTATGCGATTGCACCTGTCGAAAACACGCCGCATTCGACGACCACTTCGTTTCGGATTCCCAAAAGTTGCCTCATCCGCGTAAAATCGATACGATTCAAGGAATCCAAGCCAAAAAAGGTCGCCGAAATTGAATGTCAAAACTCTGCCAATAAGTTTGAGACCAACTGTCTGGTCGCAGCTTCCCTGCTTGCTAATAAGCGGATTGCTATTGGACGGAGGACGCGGTTTTCGCATTTGCATCGCGGCGGCAGTCGCTCACTGGATCGTTGTGGTTTTGATTCTGAATCGCAGCCGAACCAACCTTTCTTTTGTTGACCGGTTTGCAATTCGGTGGGGATTCTTCCCGTGCCTCGCCTGTGCAATTTTTGTAGCTTATCTTCTTGTGGGTAGCTGACACTGACAGTGAGTAAACTAAAACTTCCCTTGATTTTGCTTTCAGGGATGGGTGCTGACAGTTCAATTTTCAAGCCGCAGCTCGCTGCTTTTGAAAACATCGTTGTCCCCAGTTGGACGCCTCCCAAAGCTGGCGATAGCTTGCAGTCCTACAGCTTGAGAATGGCCGAATCTATAAACGTCAAGGAATCGTGCTTCGTTGGTGGGGCTTCTTTTGGAGGGATCGTTGCTCTCGAAATGGCGCGTCATTTGAACGCCAAGGGATGCATTCTTATTGGCAGTGTTCGTAGTCCGAGCCAACTTCCAAAACGCATTCGATTTTTAAAAGCTTTCGCACCGATGCTTGCAGCCATTCCACTCAAATGCCTTCAACAGTCTGCCGCCGCTTCGATTGAAGTGCTTGAACGCACCGGACAGCAACATACCGCAAATGTCGGACGCCAATTTTCGCAGTCTGATACAGAGATAATTCGGTGGTCCGCTAAGGAAATATTGCGGTGGAAGGCTTTCGACGCCAAGGTTCCTGTCCGCCACATTCATGGAAATAAGGATCGCGTGTTCCCCATTCGTGATGTGACTCCGGATGAAGTTGTTGACGGAGGAGGGCACGTCATTTCGCTGACTCATGGTGAGCAAGTTAATGAATTCATTTTTCGAGAAACTAACGAATTGGCAGCGTCAATTTAGAGGCTCAAATGAAGACACCCTCAAACCAACAAAGAACATTCTTCCGACGGCACTGGTTTGAGTGCTGCTGTGTCCTGACTGCAATCGCGTTAGTCGCATCTGCAATTGTCCATCAGTCAATGATTCATGAGCTTGATCGATACCGCAGTGGACCGTTGATCGTTTTCGAAATGCTCGCACTGATTTCGACCATCACGGCCACGATCGCTCTGCTTGTTCGAACCATCATTCACGCGATTTCGGGCGACAAAAGATATACTTCGAGGTTCGCAACACTCGGTCTTTTGATCGGTGCGATCGCATTCTCAATTTGGTTTGACGCTGCGACATTCCTTTATGCGACGTGAGGTCACACTTCACACTTCACACTTCACACTGGACACTTCACACTGGACACCTCACACTTCACCCACAAAAAAAGCCCGCGATGATCGCGGGCTTTCTGCTTCTTTCAATTTTCGTTTCGCTTATTCGCGAGGACGGATGGCACCTGTCAGGCCCGTGTAATCGCAGCGATCTTCTTCGTGCCACAAAGGCATGCCGTCGAGTACCCGACGTCGAAGGGATTCAATCTTTTCAGCACTACCGGCGGGAGCATCTGTTGGTACGAACTCTTCGCCCTCATGAGGAACGAAATCCTCATCGTGGCCATACTCGAGAATAGCTTCAAAAACGTTATTGATTTGCTTACGCGAAGACATAAATGGACTACCTGTCGATAAAAGTTCTGCTTGAGCGAATTAAGAATTGGGTCAAACATCGTGCCAAAACGATGCCATGAATTAAGCACACTCCTGTTGTGCTTCGCTCAAGATAAAGGGATTTCCGAAGTCCATTTCGGCTGCTGGCAAATATTCCTGACCGCCAACGAGGAGCATTATTGACGACTGAAAACCAATGTCAAGAAAATTTCATTAACTTTCAGAATTCATTTTCACCTCGCAAAAGTAGCGATAACCTGACGTCGCCTGACGAAACTTCTCTGATCCAATAGACCTTTCCGATTAGTGAAAGCCAGACGATTCAGAACGAAATACAAACCCTTGACGACAGATAAAGGCCATCCTTACTTCGTTAAAGAGTCTTTTCCCCAAAAGTGCGACGTTATGCTTGGAATCAACGCGGATTCGTCGGTTTCGCATCCATTTCATGGGTTCATGTGCACCGACACGATCTTTGGGTAAATCTAAATGGACACTTCATTTGGACGGCCCAATTCGATGCGGCGAATTCCAGAAGCCGATGCGGCGAATTCCAGAAGCCGATGCGGCGA
>CAYZPA010000076.1:20926-25042 GCA_964479855.1 uncultured Pirellulaceae bacterium | reverse complement strand
AGGGCATGAATGAACGACAGCGTGAAAGACATGCCGTAGATCTTCATCGACCCATCACCCTTGCTGAAATGCTCGCCCAGTAAGTGAGCAAGTCCAAAGACCTGAGCGATCACAAAGATGGAGGCCGCAACACCGCTGATGATCAGGTACAGCCGAAATTCATCCTGCCTCTCGCGACGAACCATAAAGCAGGCTCGATGGAGTGCGACGCTGACTACGATCAGCAAAACGGTGCTGAGCCAGAATGACATGGGAATCTGCAACGATTGGTAGGCTTCGGGCCCCATCGTTGCAATCGAGTTGGGCACCGCGTCAGGAATCGGGTTGAAAGCCTGATTTCGAATGATCAGGTAAGTCATCATGCTGGCGATGAAGAACATGCCAAGCGACGCAAGGAACAGGTAAAAGGCGAGCTTTGCTTGATAAAGCTTTTGGCGAGCAGGAATCAAATTGATGGATTGCTTCAACATGCTCGCGTTCTCGGGACTGTCTTAGTGCACTCCAACAAACATCAAAAATCCGGCAACAAACCTTACGCATTGAGGCAACTACTCTGTAGCAGCAACCGCTTTTGCCGGCTCGGGTTCACGTGGAAAAGTATCAATGCTGTCCTGATACTGCCCCGTGTCCAGCAACGTCACGCCGATGAATAGCGAAACAAACAGCAGCGACGAGAGGAAAAACAGGATATTGAACCCCTTGTCCCACCACATATGCATGAAGAACGCACAAACCAGAGCCGCCTTGGCCGTTGCAATCAACATGGCAATCGGAAACGCGAATTGAGCCAATTCGATGTTCGACGTCACCAAAGTTGCAACAGTTAAAAAAACAAGTGCAAGGAATACGCCTACCAACAACGGAACAGGGGCCGGGTGGTTAAACGGAGGATGATCGTCGTGATGAGAGTCAGCCATAATTCAAGTCGCTTCAAAATTGGTTGGTGTTCGGTTCGCAAATGATTTGATCGGTTTCTCGAATAGAAATTCGATTCAAACCAATCAGTCGATCAGGTAAAGCAGTGGGAAAAGGAAGATCCAGATAAGGTCAACCAAGTGCCAGTAAAGCCCCACGTAGTCAACAGGGCCGAAGTAGTCGGGCCGCCAGTGGAGTGACAGACAACGCCAGTAAACCCAAGCCAACGCGATGATTCCACCGATGATGTGAATCGCGTGCAAGCCCGTCATGCAGTAGTAGATACTGAAGAAAATTCCGACATCACGTCCCAAATCTGGTTCCGGCTTGGCAGGCCCTGCGTGGTCGGTGTGCCCTTCGCCGTCGTGAGCATGGCTCTCGCCGTCGGCATGCTTTTCACCGTCAGCATGTTCTTCACCTTCGGGGTGATCGTGATCGTCGCCCTTCTTTTCATCTTCCATAGTCATCGCATGCAGAACGACCGGGCCGTCTCGATCGATCTCAAGATTCGCGTGTCCGCCTTCCTTCGCCGTCAACGCCATGAATGCAAGTCCAATGACAGCACCTAGAAAGTAACCACCCACTGTTGCCGTCATTCCGCCCATGAATGTCGAAAACAATGGCTTCTCAGTCAGCTTCCCAAACACGGCCGCGATTCCAAAACCAATCAGCAACAGCGTCGGAATGACGCTTAACTGGACAAGGTATGGCGAGATGCCAGTGGAATGATGGTACTCGTAGTCAAACGTGCTACGAACGAAGATTCCCAGGTCCCATTTGTGACTGTACTCAACCGCCTTCACGCCGAGGAACATGGCAGCGCAAATCATTGTGATCAAAACCAAGATGCCACAACGTTTGTTGTCACCGTTCTGAGCCGCGTGAACGCCCAATGCCATCGTCAGGCTGCTGAACAGAAGCACAATCGTGTTCATCGCACCCAGATTCTTGTCCAGGAAATGATGAGCCTGTTCGAAGATTTCCGGATGATGAATTCGATACAGCGTGTACGCCACAAACAGGCCGCTGAAAAACAGAATCTCTGTTACCAGAAAAATCCAGATTCCGAGCTTGCCGGAATCGAACTGCTGTTCGGCAGATTCAAAGTGATGGGCAATGAACTCCGCATGATGATGGTCATCGTGTTCAAGAATGTTTTCAGTATCAACGACAGCCATGATTGGTCCGTGGCAGTTGGCAATTGGTTCGAAAAAAGTTCGCTACGACACTCTGCCATAGCAACGAAAAAATGCCCGGGTTGGCCACCTGGGCGTAACCTCTAGTGATGAACAGGCTCTTTGCGAGGTGGAACCTTCGCAGGATCAGCAAGTTCTCGAGGGATATAGGTATCAAGCTTTTCATCGTAGACCTGAGATTCGAAATCGTACGGATCAGTCATGATCGGCTTGTGGATAAAGTTGTGGAAATCTGGGGGCGAACTTGTTTGCCATTCCAGAGAAGCAGCCCGGAACGGATTCGAGCTACAACGTGGTCCGCGAAGAGCCGCGTAAAGCAGGACTGCGAACGACATGACGATTCCGATACCAAGAACGAAAGCTCCTACTGTTGACCACTGGTGGAAAATCTGGAACTCAGGGTCATAAGAAGCATAACGCCGTGGCATGCCTCGAGAACCCATCACGAACTGTGGGAAGAACGTCAGGTTGAAGCCAGCGAATACCAACAAGCAAGAAACCCGTCCCAGCAAGTCGTTGTACATGCGACCGAACATCTTTGGCCACCAGTGGAACAAACCACCCAGCAACGCCGTCAACGTTCCACCCACCATTACGAAGTGGAAGTGAGCCACAACGAAGTAAGTATCGTGAAGGTGAATGTCGACTGAAAGCGTTCCAAGGAACAGTCCAGTCAAACCACCGATGCCGAACAGGAAAATGAAGCTCAACGCGTAACACATGGGCGTGTTCAGCAGGATCGAGCCCTTGTAAAGCGTTGCCAACCAGTTGAACACTTTCACAGCAGACGGAATCGCGACCGTGAAAGTAATCGCACTGAAAATCAGCGTGACCATAGGGGACTGTCCACTGGTGAACATGTGGTGACCCCAAACGAGGAAGCCCAGCAAAGCGATCGCAACACTTGAAAACGCGATGAACGAGTAACCGAAAATACGTTTTTGGCTGTACACCGAAATCAGCTCACTGATCACGCCCATGGCAGGCAGGATCATGATGTAAACCGCAGGGTGCGAGTAGAACCAGAAGAAGTGCTGGAACAGAACCGGGTCACCGCCATACTTCGGATCGAAAATACCGATATGCATCGTCTTTTCAGCGATCAGCATCAACAACG
Source organism: uncultured Pirellulaceae bacterium (assembly GCA_964479855.1). Classification (GTDB taxonomy): domain Bacteria; phylum Planctomycetota; class Planctomycetia; order Pirellulales; family Pirellulaceae; genus Mariniblastus. Next base: position 21,814 of record CAYZPA010000076.1, on the reverse strand, counting down.
TGATACCAAGAACTGGCGTCGCCAAAACCTGAATGATCGAAGTCGCGTACAGTGACCACAAAAACAGTGGCAGCTTGAACCAGGTCTGTCCCGGAGCACGCATGGTGTTGATCGTGACAAGGAAATTCAATCCTGTGAAGATTGAGCTAAAGCCAAGGATGAAGGCGCCGAACGTCGCGTAGATAACTCCCGTCGACGTTTCGATACTGTACGGCGTGTAGAACGTCCAACCCGTGTCCAATCCTTTCCCTGAAAGAATCGCCGCCAAAAGGAAGCCCGTTCCGACAATCCATAGATAGAAACTGGCAAGGTTCATCCGCGGAAACGCGACGTCCTTCGCACCCAACATCATCGGTAACACGAAGTTACCCAGAGCAGCAGGAATACTTGGGATGATGAATGAGAAAACCATGATCGCCCCGTGCAGGGTAAACATTTGGTTGTACATTTCGTCCGTCAGCATCGCTCCCTTGTAGGAAAACAAATGCGATCGCAATACAAGGGCGAAAATACCCGCCAGAATCAGAGCGACGGTCACGCCGATCAGGTACATCACGCCGATTCGCTTGTGGTCGAGCGTAAATGCCCAAGACTTCCAGCCTTTGGAGTGATTCAGGTAATTCGTCGACGGAGTGTCGAAGATTTTGTTTCTAATTTCTGCGGTTGCCATGGTTTCTACCTTTGTTCCTCGGAACAGTGTTCATCGCTGAACGGTAATCTATGTCGTTAAGTTTTTGGCGTCGTTGGTAATTGATTCGGTGTCGGAAGTTCGCTCGGACTACTAGGTTGTCGAGTCTTCGACTTCTTCGTCGGTCGCAGGTTCTTCCGTATCTGCTTCGGAAGAAGCCCCTTCTTCAGCGTCTTTTTGGATTTCGCCTTCAGGCTCGT
>CAYZPA010000076.1:3843-20826 GCA_964479855.1 uncultured Pirellulaceae bacterium | reverse complement strand
GCTTCGGAAGAAGCCCCTTCTTCAGCGTCTTTTTGGATTTCGCCTTCAGGCTCGTTGGAAACCGAGTTTGGGTCATCAAGATACTTCAAAAACGCAATGATGTTGTCGACATCTTCCCGAAACAGCTTGCCTTGGAATGAGTTCATTTTGGAGACTGGACCGTAACCTTTTACGATGTGTTTGCCTGGTTCCATGATCGAATCGTAGATGTACTGCTCGTCAATCTTGATCTTCTTGTCGCCCATCAGGACTTCTTCGCCCTTGCCCCACAGGTTACCAAACGCAGGACCGGTGCCCGCTTTGTCATCGCGGTTGTGACAACCCGAGCAGTTAATCTTGTAAATTCGCTCACCGTTTTTCCAAGCAGGGTGCTCAGCTTTGATCCATTGAGTATCCGCCTTGCGACGTTCATCACTTGAGTGAACCGTCACCATCGTACGCATCTTCGAATGCTTCTGTCCGCAGTACTCGGTGCAGGCAAGACGATACTCGCCTTCCTGATTCGGCGTCAGGTAAGCGTAAGTATATCGACCGGGGACGATATCCACTTTCTGGCGAAATGCAGGAATGTACATGCTGTGCAAAACGTCATTTGACTGCATGACCAGTTTCGTCGGACGATTGTTCACCAGGTGCAGTTCCGCAGAACTGTCACCGTCAGGATAAGTGAACTTCCAGTTCCATCGAGAAGCAGTTACCTGAATTTCTTCCGCGTCATCGCGAGGGATTCGCATGTCGAAGAAACCGACCGCTCCGTAATAAAACATGACGACCAGCAGAACGCTTGGTCCAACCGACCAGGCGATCTCGAGATTCGTGTTGTGCGACGGACTTGGCTGAGGATCAATCACACCGTTTTTGCGACGGTATTTGATGCAAAAGTGAATCATCGCTCCGACGATCGCGGCAAAAAAGACTGCCGAAACCCAGAAGATGAACATGTACAACCAGTCAACATTCGGGCCAAAGCCAGAAGCCTGTTCCGGGAACCAGTACTCAGACGAGTACCATCCCGCAGTGCCTTCGGGTCGTTCGATCGCATGCGCAGGAACCGAAGTGCCGTTGTTCTGCGAACTGACGATCTCTTTGATCTCTTCGTTTGTTTGCGCAAGCAGTGTTGTTGGGAACCAGGTCATCATTTGCTCGAAAGGTTAAAGTCGCCACTGGAATTGGAATCCGACGTTGGCAAGTTGGTCGCTTCTTTATCTTCTTGTTCGTTCTTGGCTCGGTTGGATCGGTAGAACCAGTAAGGAACAAGCCCTACCACCAAACCGAAAATGGTCAGTAAGCCACCGGCACGCATAATCGCCATGGCCTGAAAAGTATATTTGCCTCGAGATTCGTCGAAAACGAAACAGCCAATGCCATAAGCCAGCAAATTGATCGGAGAACCAATCTTGCCTTCTGCCGTCTCAATCAACGCTCGTTCGATGGTCACAGGATCGTAATCCAACCCGTGGATGTATCTGACGATCTTCCCCTTAGGAGAGACCATGATAAACACGGGCGGGTGCGAATAAAGTTTCTGTTCCGCGATGTACTTGTACCGAAACCCGCAAAGCTCCGCCAAGTACTCGATCGCTTCTTCCTCACCCGTCAAAAAGTGAAAGCCGTCAACGCTTTCACCCTGATTGTACATGTGTACGTATTTGTCTTTTGTTTCGCGAGCTCGACTGGTCTGCTCAAGTGGATCGATACTGACCGAAACCATCTCAAAGTCAGTCCCGACCCTGAACTTTACCTTTGCCAGCGTCTGAACCATGTTCTCCAGCTGGACACTGCACAATTTCGGACAATTCGAATAGTTGAACGATAACAGCACAGGCTTGTCATCGAAGTAATCTCCGATCCGCACGAAGCGGTTGTCATGATCGTAAAACGGAATGTCAGGATCAATCGTTTCGCCGGTCTTCGAATCGACGCCGGTGCCATCAAGAGCACGAGGCTTCAGCCTGATGCCAAGAGGGTCGTCCCTGGAAACGTCGTTGGTCTGAGCGGCAGCTGCACCAATCGTCAACGTGCTCACGAACATTACCAGCACCAGTAAAATTACTGGCTTGATGGGGCTCGTGAGATTGTGGTTGACGTTGATCTTCATGTTCTCATTATTGGTTGTCGGTTTCGATTTCGGCTGTGACAAACTGCCTCCACTCGAAGTAACTAGTGCTGGAAGTTTCAAATAACCTTTAACGTGGATTGTTGAAAATTGATTTGGATGGCGAAGAACTTACAAAAATTGGTAAGCCTTAACTCAGTATGTTTGAGCTAGTGGGCGGCCTTCGTTCCGTACTTCTCCAGTGCCTTCTTGCTGGCTTCCTCGATAGACAGAGTGCCTTCGCCGCCTTCAAGGATTTTCTGTTGTTTTGCGATCTCAATGCTGGCAGGTGATTCAACGATCTCTGCCTGACGTTTAGCCTCGAAGCTCCTCGTCCATGCGTTCAGCAACCCCTTGACGAACAGAATGCTTAACAAAGTGACGACGACCGCGATGGCCCCGTAATAAAGAACACCGGAAACGGGAATGTCGTCGTAACGGCTCTTGCCGTGACCGGACACATGCGAATCGGCAGAATGATCGGCCTGATCAGAAGTTGTTGATGCTGGGTTGGCAGTTTGAGTCATGGTTCTACTATCGAAAATCGTTTTGTTTCATTCGGAAAGCAATTTCAGCCTTAATGAACTTCGTGGTTCAGCGCCTCGCCCAGTCGCGGATCTTGCAACGCCACGAGCGGTTTGTCTCGCGTGATCAAGCAAAAGATTCCAACAAACAGACCGATGACTCCGATCGTGCAAGCGGCATCCGCTACCACCGACATCACTCCCACGGCGGGCTCACCGGTAGCTCGAACGTACTGTGGCATCACCAACCAGTACAAATCGATCCAGTGCATCACCAACAGGTAAATCGTCGCACCGAAAAGGAAATTCCGGTTTCGTCGCATCGTACGTCCCATCATCGCAAGGAACGGCAGGAACAAATGCCCAACCAAAAGAACGATGGACAGGATCCCCCAGCCGTTGGTTAGATCCATTCGGTAGCGATACCAAAACGTTTCCTCAGGAATATTGGCGTACCAAATCAGAAGGAACTGGCTAAACGCGATGTATCCCCAGAACACGATGAAGCCAAACATCAGTTTGCCCATGTCGTGATAATGTTCAGTCGTGATCTCATCCGTCACGCGGCCACTACGCTGCAACAGTAGCGCCGTCAGCGTTATCAAAGCCAGCGAACTCAAGACCGATCCCGCGAAGAAGTAAACCGGGAACATCGTGCTGAACCAAAGCGGCTCCAGCGACATCAACAAATCCATTGAGCTGAAAACGATCGACGCCGCGAACACAATCATCGCCGGCGCGGAAAACGCCTGCATGTGAGAAGTTAAACTCTTGTCACCTGTCGAATCCTGCTTCAGTGAACGGCTCAGGAAGAACCAGGCCATCGTGCCCCAGATGCAAAAGTATGCGATCCAGCGAACGGCGAAAAAGCTCTCGTTCAGATACTTGGCTTTCAACACTTCCAGTGGTGGAACCTTGGATGGATCTTCCGCAATCGCTGCTGCCGCAGCCGCTGGATCATGCGTTGACCAACCAGCTTCGCTCCAAACAAACAGGCTGCTGGAACCAAACAGCAATGGAATCAGGATCGGCAAAAATAGAATCGCCAACGGCACCAGACACATCGCGTACAGTTCTGCGATTCGTCGCAAAGTTGCATTCCAACCAGCTCGCGTCAGATGCGAGATGGTCACGAAAAACAGCGAACCAATGCACATCGTTAAAACGAAAGCAAAGTTGGTCAAATAGATGTAGGAAAATCGTTCGTAGCCTCCGCTAAGAGCGAAAGCAACCGCGACACCAACACCACCCGCAATCAGCGCGACAGGCATCAGTTTGACATGGGCCCCGCCCAGGTCCACGATCGGCGACGTAATTTTCGCTGGACGTGTTTCGTGCATTTCAGTTCGACTTCAAAAAATTGGTGAGTGTGTATTCTTCGGTATGGCCAGACGGTATGTCTCGCCGGAGCCACAGGCCGATTAACCGATCGGGCCAGCCTGACGTTCTGATTGACTATTCTTTCTCTTCCTCGGCAGCATCGGAATCCGCATCAGCAGCGTCGGACTCGGAATCCGCGGCAGCAGCATCGGCTTCAGCACCAGCATCGGACTCGGCACCTGTGTCGGCATTTGCATTGGCAGAGACTGGCTCGATCCCGGTCTCCTGCAACGCTTTCACGTAAGCGACAATCGCCCAGCGATCCGCTACAGGAATCTGATCCTTATAAGGGCCCATCGTGTTACGACCATTGGTAATCGTGTCGAAAATTCGTCCGGTTGGATTCGCTTTCGTATCCTTTACCGTTGGATCGTGCAGAGATTTGGCCGCTGTCCATAGAGCCTGACCATTGGCTGCCAATGCGACCGCTCGCTGATTGACCAGCCCGTCACCGTTTCCGGCGTAACCATGACAAACAGCACAGTAAATGTTGAAGCGTTGCTTCCCGCGAGCCAAAGTCTTTTCGTTGACGACAAACCCTTCCGGAAAACCATCGATCCATTGCTCAACATTTTCCGCATCAGCAGCTCCTGCCGCGTCAGTTGCAGCCGAATCTTCGTCCTGAGCTCCGGTCGACGCCAGCATGAATTGCTTCTGCCGCGACACCATCGCCTGCTCGTAAAATTCCGCCTTGATCCCCTGATACATCTCAGGGTTGTCTTCCATTGAATTGAATTGCACTGAACCTTCGACCGGCTGACGCATCGACCGAAGATCCTCAAACAGATACGCCGGATTGTCCTTGTCCGCAATGTTCGGACTCATCGTTTGAGTCTTGAATTTGTGCTGCCAGTCCATGTCCGGAACAACATGCAAACGCGGCTTGCGACTGGTTGATCCATAAGCACTGAAAATCGCTACGGGCGGAACCAGCAGCAGCAACATCAGAATCACGGCCAAGGGAGCAAGAAACGATGGCAATTTTGTGTCGGTCAAATCCTGATTGACTTCTTCAATCGCGACCGCACCCCACTGTTCCAGTTGAGCACGAGATTCGGACTCGTTGAACAAACCGTCTGCTTTCTCAAGCATCAAAAAGAACTTGTCGTTCGTCACTCGTTTGAATCGCGAAACCCGATGTAGCGGGTTCGACAATCGAGGCAACCGGTTGATGATCCACATTCCAAAGAACGTGGCGAATGCACTCGAAAGAACGATGACTTCGAAAGTCACCGGGATATTTGCAGGCAAACTGAAGTAAGGCTTACCGCTGATCTTAAATCGGTATCCAGGGAAGAAATCACCGAACAGATTGTCCGTCGAGTTCGTGTACCACTGCATGCCCAAGCCAAGAACAACGGCTCCCAAAGCAACCGACAGGACGATAAACGGAAGCTTGGAACGCTGGATGCCCAAAGCTGGATCGATCCCGTGCACCGGAAACGGCGTGTAGGCGTCCATCTTTTTGTAGCCCGTTTCGCGAGCGTTATTGCAAGCCGCGATCAGCGAATCGGGATCATCAAACTGAGCCAGAAGGCCGACCAGTTCTTTGTCTTCCGAGTTGTTAGTTTCGTTAGCCATATCGTTTTGCCAGTTGAGTCGTGTTTGCGGCGTCAAACCGCAATCAATTTCTTTTGTTTGTTTTGTCTAGTGGTGATCACCACGCGGCATGATGCTCTTGACCTCTGCCATCGCGATGACGGGCAGGAAGCGACAGAACAACAGGAACAGCGTGAAGAACAATCCAAAACTTCCGACCAGCATGCAGATGTCCACCCACGTTGGATAGAAATACGACCAGCTGGACGGCAGAAAGTCACGTGACAGCGACGTGATCGTGATCACAAATCGCTCAAACCACATACCGATGTTCACAAAAATACAAATGATCACCATGAACCACGGCGTCGTGCGACACCATTTGAACCAGAACGCCTGCGGGATCAAAACGTTGCAGGAGACCATGATCCAATAAGCCCACGAATAATTTCCGAACGCTCGATTGCTAAGCGCAAATTGCTCGTACTCGACACCGGAATACCAAGCCATAAAGAACTCGATCCCGTAAGCCGTACCCACCATCAGGCCCGTCGCCATGATGATTTTGTTCATGTTTTCGAGGTGCCTGATCGTAATCAGGTTTTCCAACCCGCAGAGTTTCCTCGCCGGCACCAACAGCGTCACCACCATCGCAAAGCCGGAGAAAATCGCACCTGCAACAAAGTAAGGCGGGAAGATAGTCGTGTGCCAACCCGGTAGCTGCGAAACCGCGAAGTCGAAACTAACGATCGTGTGTACCGAAAGTACCAGTGGCGTCGCGAGAGCAGCAAGAATCGTGTAAGCGATCTCGTAGTGATGCCACGCTCGTGAAGAACCTGTCCAACCGAGCGAAAGGATTCCGTAAATGAATTTTCCGATCTTGCTGCGAGTTCGATCGCGGAAGGTCGCGATATCGGGAACCATGCCCATGTACCAGAACAGCAACGATACCGTCGCGTAAGTCGAAACCGCGAAAACGTCCCACAGCAGCGGACTGCGGAAGTTCGGCCACATCGCCAGATGCTCCGTCGGAATCGGGAACAACCAATAGAAAACCCAAACACGACCGATGTGAACGCCAGGGAAAAGACCCGCACAAACAACGGCGAAAATCGTCATCGCTTCGGCAGCACGGTTGATACTCGTTCGCCAGTTCTGACGGAACAGAAACAGAATCGCACTAATGAGCGTTCCCGCGTGACCGATACCGACCCAGAAAACGAAGTTGACGATCGGCCAACCCCAATAGACTGGATTGTTGTTACCCCAAACTCCGACGCCGGACATCAGCAGGTGATTGACGCACGCGCCCAACATGCCCAGCAAGCTAATCGCGATCAGCAACAACACCCACCAAATCATTGGCGGACGTTCCGCATCCCAAACCGCAGCAGCAGTATCGGTGACGCCCGTGTAGTCCAATCCTCCAAGGACCAACGGTGATCGTTCTGCCGGATCATCCAGAGTGTTGTTGAGTTGTTTTGGGTCAACGGTTGTTGCCATGTCAAATTCTCTGTTTTTTTGAGCCAACGGTTTTCGCCGCCGCCCCGGTGTTAGCTGGTCGTCAGAACCAGTAGGTAAATTGGTTTTTATCGTTTTAAATCAATTCGCGACTAGTGCCCCAATGGCGAAACCGAATCACGATCGTCATGGTCCCTAAGGGCCGGATGCGGATTCGCAACACGTGCCAGATATTTCGTCCGAGGACGATTGTTCAGGATCTCCAACATCGAATAAGCTCGAGGATTCGCGTGAGCTTTCGCGACTCTGGATTCCTTGTTGTTCAAGTCCCCGAACTCAATCGCTTTCGTCGGGCACGCGTCCTGACATGCCGTCGTGATTTCGTTCGGGCCGATCTTGCGATTGCCGTCCGCCTTCGCCTTGATCTTGACACTCTGAATTCGCTGCACACAGTAGCTGCACTTCTCCATCACGCCACGAGTACGAATCGTGACTTCCGGATTCATCATCAGGTTTTGCAAGTTGCGATCGCCTGATGGAAGCTTGTCCGCACCGGGATACTTCAGGAACGTCTTGGCATCGCTGTAGTTGAAGAAATTGAAGCGACGAACTTTGTAGGGACAGTTGTTGCCGCAGTAACGAGTACCGATACAGCGGTTGTAAACCATGTCGTTCAAGCCCTCGCGACTGTGAACCGTTGCCGCGACCGGACAAACCGTTTCGCAAGGAGCGTTTTCGCAGTGGTGACAGGCAACTGGCTGATGAACGATCACTTTGTCGTCACTTTCAGCCGCTTCTTTGTTGTACAGGTTGTCACCGTAATAGCGATCGATGCGAATCCAGTGCATCTCGCGACCACGCCAAACCTCTTCGCGGCCTACAACAGGAACATTGTTTTCCGCCTGGCAAGCAGTCACACAAGCGTTGCAGCCGATGCACTTGTTCAGGTCAATCGACTTGCCCCAAACGTTTTCGTGACCGTTTTCGACCGAGTAATCTTCGCGAGAACCTTTCGTCAGGTCGAAAAGTTCGTGATGCATGTGGAACGCTTCAGGCCATTGATGATGATCCCCATGGCCGTGACCGTGGTCGTCGCCATGCTCATGATCTTCGCCTTCGTGGCCGTCTTCTTTTTTCTCTTCGCGAACCGGTGTCACAGGAACGCCGCCGCCGGGATTGAAGCTGACGTTGGTGATGATCGGAAGCGAAGTTGCCTTCGGAAGCATCGCCGCTTCCTTCTTGTCATCATGGTCGTGATCGTGATCATCGTGGTCATGATCATGCTCCTCGATTGGATGAGCTTTCAGGAATTCCTGATAGCTGGCCAACGAACCTTCGCGAATCAATCGAGAACGATCGGACTCATTTTTGTCCTTGTTACGGAACATGCGATTCTGGATTTCTCCGCGCCCCTTTTCGTCGATCGTCCAAGGCTCCTGAATCAAAGCCAGTTTGTATTTGGTTCCCGATCCGGTCACGATCGAAGATTCAAGTCCGCCCGCAAAATTCCACGTATCCGCCGTTCGAAGTTTTCCGACATCGGCTCCAACCGGCTTCACGCGGTTTCCAACATCGCCACCGACACGCCCGGCAAGCGTACGGCCGTAACCCAACGCCAAACCGATCGAACCGTTCGCCTGACCAGGCTGAACATGCACTGGCAAACGGACTTCTCCGCCCGGCAATGCAACCGTCGCTTTCGTGCTCTGCTTCAAACCCAGAGCTTCCGCTGTCTTTGGGCTAACCGAAAGAATGCCATCCCAAGTGTGCTTGGAGATGAAGTCCGGCAATTCCTGAAGCCACGCGTTGTTCGCGTAACGACCGTCGTAAACGCTGCGTGATGGAGCGAATACAACTTCCAGTTTGCCATCCCATTCGCCCTTCCAGGCATCCGTCGCAGGAATGCCTGGTGCTTCCGTTGCCGAAACCGTGACTGGCTTCGCAGCAGAGCCCTGAACGAATCCATCGTGAACCGCCTTGGTCCAATCGTTCGCAGAAAGGCCAACGGTTTCCTTGACGATGTCCATGCCGCCGACCATTGCACCGGTCGCGATCACAGAAATGGTCTCGATATCCGACATGCCATTGAAGAGCGGATTGATCAGAGGCTGTCCGACGCAAATGGAACCGTTGACCGCGATTCCGTCTTTCCAAACTTCCAGCGGATGAGCAACCGCAGTCACCCAATTGCAACAGGCGGATGTTTCGTTTTTGTAAGAGCTAACGTGGATCACGTTTTCGATGCCGCGAATCGCTTCCTCAACGCCTTCGATACCAGCCGCGGTGTAAACCGGATTGCCACCCAAAACGACCAGCGTCTTGAACGATCCTGCCGATGAAACAAACTCCTGAATCGATTCAAGGGAACCCTTGCGATCCGCATCAGCAACGTCGCTGTACGAAACCGCTCGTCCAATGTTTTGCAGGAAGTCGTTCAGGTGATGAGCCATCGCGTGAACCTCTGCTGGCTGTCGATCGCCAACGACGATGACCCCTGCCCCGCGAGCATCGACCAGATCCTGAGCCATCGCAGCCAGAACTTTGTCACGGTAGCCCAATGATTTGTCGACTTCCTGGTCAAACGTGGTCGCCTTGATTGCTTTTTCAAGCGACGCGATAAAGCCCGCGATGTCGCAGGACCGGCATGAGATTCGATGATCAGCCGCCGCACCGGTCGTCGAGAACTGACTCTCGACCGTGTAAAGCCGGCTCATGTTTCCAGAATCAGCGTTACGACCACGACTGAATGAAAGGCTGTTCGCGATCGCAGCCGGATCAGTGCCCATGATGTCCGCATCAAGCGTCACGATAACAGTGGCTTTTTCGAAATCGTAGTGAGGCCGAACGACTTTGCCGAACGCTTTCTTGGCTCCCGCACGAGCGTTATCATCGTTGACCGAAGTAAACGTGAACCATTTGGCTCCCTTTGCTTCGAGCGCTTTCTGCATTCGCAACATCGAAGGCGAAGAAGTCGGCTCGGCCAAAACGGCGAGCGAATCGCAGTTCTTCGACGCCTCAACCAGAACGTCCATCATCTCGTCGGCCGTCGTTTCCGTGAAAGCTCGCGTCGCCAGCTTTTCAGTTGGATCGACTTTCAACGGAGCACGCAAACGATCCGGATCATAGAACTCAAGGATCGTCGCTTGTGTGAACGCGGAAGACGCACCCATGGAACTCGGATGCTTCGGGTTGCCGTCAAGTTTAATCGGGCGGCCATCATAATTCGTCGAAAGCAGCGGTTGAGCGACTCCTGCAAAGTCGATCATGGACGCAAAGTTTTCAGGCATGCCGGGGATGCGGCCCTGAGGACGAAACGCGAACGGAACGATCTTCTCTTCTTCGTAACGACAACCGGCCGCTCCGCCGAGCGCCAAAGAAGCTCCCATCAGCTGAAGCCAACGACGACGCGAAACGCCATCATCCATGTCCATGCCTTCGGTCGCACCACCGAAATCGTGCTCGATCGCTTCATCGAAACCCGGAGTGTCGACCAACTGATCGAGATCGTCTGCGATGGAATGAAGTTCGTTCTGTTTTGAATGTGGCTTGTTCATGTCAGCGTGACTTTGGTTTTAAATGGCTTTTGGCCCGTCGAATGGCCAAGTCGCTCAATGGCGAAAATGTTTGGGACTTCCAGACGCTTTGTCGATGTACTAGCGATGGCAGGTCGAGCAACTGACGTTCGGATTGATGTCCAGTTTCTCGATCCACTCTTCTCCGTTGGCAACCGGATCCTCGATCTTCAAATCCAGTTGCGTCACCAGTTCCGGGTCACGAATGTTCGGAGCAGGATTTCGGTGGCAATCAAGGCACCACTTCATCGAAAGAGGCTCGACCTGCTGAACGACTTCCATCTGATCAATGCGACCGTGGCAAGAAACGCAGCTAACGCCTCGCGTAACGTGGGCCGCATGGTTGAAGTACACGAAATCCGGAAGGTCGTGAACGCGTTCCCATTGAACGGGTTCGTCCTCGTCCTCAAGGCTCTTGCGAATCGGTTCCAGCAAAGTGCTCTCTGGGTGAACAATCCCCAAATCACGTCCAGTTTGCCACTCGCCGTCGACCTTGGTGCTGGTGGTGCGGTTGCCGCCATGGCAGTTGCCACAAGTCGCCGAAGGAGGAATCGCGGCGTGACCGGCTTTTTCAACCGTGTTGTGACAGTAGCGACAGTCAAGTTTCAGCTGGCCCGCGTGAAGCTTGTGACTAAACGGAACGGGCTGTTTTGGCTTGTGCCCTACGTTGACCACCTCAGGGTGAATCGCGGCGAACAGGCATGTCGCGAGGTATCCCGCAACTGAAGCGCCACCAAGGATCACGAGAACCGTGAACTTGTTAACCCACGTTGGAAAATGAAACTCTTGCATGTTGGTTACCAATCTGCGGCAAAGTTAGCCGTGACTGAATGCGGTTAAAGTTAGTAAGTAAAGATCGCGTATGTCTTAGTTCATCGTTGCATGGCCATCGCAATTTCAGCGATACGAAACTTTTTCGTTATCGCACGGTTGTGCGCGTAAGTGCACAGGTCCGTGAGCCATTTCGCACAAAGCATACCGCGAATATCGACTTTCTTCGACATGATAAAAAGTCGCAGTTTCGATGAGCCATGTTTACGCAGTAATCTAGTTGGGTTCAAAATCATGCGTTAGATGTGTCAAAACGTCGCGATGCAGTTAAGTGCGAGCTTCAATTTTTGACTGATCCAATATAAGCATTGGTGATGACTGAGCGATCTGTTGGCTTTCGTGGCGCGTTGTCAGGATCCAATATCGAGCAGAGTAGACTTTTACGCCATCGAAGCGGCCGAACGTTACAGTTAACCCTCATGAAACAGAGCAGCGGAGCAAAGCCTTAACATGGGTAAGTTGACCAGAGGTGGCACTTCGGCAGGTCGAATCGATTGGGTCAATTAGCAGCCGACTTTCTCTGACGAAAACTTATGCTGACAGATCGTGGCCAGCATGAATCGCGATTGCTGCGATGAACTTCCCAACTTTTGGCCGATTTGACGATGCAAGAACCTATAACTTGGAAATTTTGGATCGACGTCGGTGGAACGTTCACGGATTGTATTGGCATGACACCGGAAGGTGCTTTCCTGGAAACGAAAGTGCTCAATCGCCAACAAAACGGCGAAACACCCGACGCGCCCGCCCCAATCACAGCGATTCGACAGCTGGCGGGAATTGAGAATCACGAACCGCTTCCTGCTTGCGAGGTTCGACTGGGCACGACACGTGGAACAAACGCGTTACTAACTCGCTCCGGCGCACGAACGGCTTTTGTAACCACCAAAGGATTTCGCGACCTGTTGCTGATCGGCGATCAAGCTCGACCAAACCTGTTCGACCTGAACATTCAGAAAAGGCAGCCGCTTTACGAAACCGCAATCGAAATCGAAGAGAGGATCCTGTTCGATGGCCAAGTCGAAACGGTTCCTGATCTGGGGGTCGTCAAGCGACAACTGCAAATGCTCCGTGATGCCGGAATCGAATCGATCGCCATTTCACTGATGCACGGATTTCAGTTTTCTCAGCACGAAAAACGGGTCGCTGAGGTGGCTCGAGAAATTGGCTTCGTTGATGTTCGCGCTTCGCATGAAGTGGCTCCGTTGATCAAAATTGTGCCTCGCAGTGAAACCACGGTGCTGGACGCCTATCTGAACCCAGTGATCGCAAGCTACATCGACTCGATTGAACAACAGCTGACGCCCGGAAGCACGCTGCAGCTGATGACTTCCAATGGTGGCCTTGTTCCACGTTCGCAATTTTCAGGCAAGGATAGCGTGTTGTCCGGACCGGCCGGCGGCGTGGTTGCCGCTGCCAATGTTGGACGATGCTGTGGTGTCGATAAAGTGATCGGCTTCGACATGGGCGGGACCAGCACGGATGTTTCGCGTTTCGATGGTCAGTCTTCTGCGGGATACGAACGTGATTACGAGACCGTTAAGGCTGGCGTTCGAATCATGACACCGATGCTCGCAATCGAAACGGTCGCGGCAGGAGGTGGCTCAATCTGTCGTTTCGACGGCGCGAAACTGGTTGTTGGGCCCGAGAGCGCTGGAGCCGATCCGGGACCAGCGTGCTACGGCCGCGGAGGTCCGCTCACCGTGACGGATTTGAATTTTCTGCTTGGACGAATCTGCGTCGAACAGTTTCCTTTTCCCCTTCATGCAGCCGCAGCCGAAAATCGAATCGATGAACTGCGGACTCAGCTGCAGCAGAACGGCTTCGATCGCACGCGTGAAGAGCTGGCCGCCGGACTGCTGCAGATCGCGAACCAGAATATGGCTTCGGCGATCGAGTCCATTTCGGTTGGAAAAGGCTACGACCCCAAGGATTACGCATTGGTGTCGTTCGGAGGCGCCGCAGCCCAGCATGCTTGCGCGGTGGCAACGCTGCTGAACATGTCAAAGGTGATCGATCACCCTCGCAGTAGCATCTTGAGCGCCGACGGGATTCGGGCTGCCGTTCCAGTATCCCACTCGGTCCGATCGGTGTTGCGGATCCTTGTCAGAGCGTCAACTACCGAAGCGCCAACCATCGCAACGTCAACCGCCACAACGGACGTGATCGGCGAAAGCGAATTGATCGCTCTGATTGACGATGCGATAGCCGAAGCTGAAACGAAACTGGGCGTGGACGCTTCAACCGCTACTCGCCAATCGACGGTCATTTTGAATTTGCGATACGTCGGCACAGAGCCCTACCTTTCCATCGCCTGCGGCACCGACACAGGTGTTCAGATGGAAAACGTGAAGCGAGATTTTGAAGCCGCCCATCTGCGAGAATTTGGCTTCGTCAAAAAAGATGCGTCGATTGAACTGGTCGCGGTCCGGGCGGAGGCAAGTGTCATTTGCAAACCGGATGCTGAGGCGACTCGTGCCGAAGAGACGTTCGCGCCCACGACGGATCGCCACCAGAAAATTTACTCAGGCGGAAAATGGTCCACCGCAAGCCTGTTCAATCGAAGCGCCCTTGAACCGGGTGCGAAAGTTCACGGTCCCGCCATCATCGCCAGCCGGCTTTCAACAACCGTGATCGATCCGGGCTGGGTGGCCGAAACGCTTTCTGACGGAACGATTTTGATAGAACCAGACGCCGCCAAACCTGCGGAAAAGGTTGCCGCAGCGAACCGTTCTGATGTTGCGAATGGCTTCGGTCAGCCCGACCCGGTCACGCTTGAAATTTTCAACCAGCATTTCAGCGCCATCGCCTCGCGGATGGGAATCTCGCTGCAAAAGACTTCGGTCAGCGTGAACGTCAAGGAACGACTGGATTTTAGCTGCGCCCTGTTTACCGGATCGGGTGACTTGGTGGTCAACGCGCCACACATCCCAGTGCACCTTGGGGCGATGAGCGAAACGGTTCGCCAGGTGATTTCTCGCAACGGTAAAATCAAACCCGGCAGTGTTTTCGTGACCAACAATCCTTACGCCGGCGGTTCGCATCTGCCAGACGTGACCGTTGTCTCTCCGGTGTTTGTGAACAACGCCGATGCGGGGCCGACTTTCTGGGTGGCAAGCCGATCGCATCACAGTGAAATCGGCGGTAAGACTCCTGGATCGATGCCGCCCGATGCGAATTGTCTTGGAGAAGAAGGCGTCCTGATTGACAACTTCAGCCTGATTGCGGAAGACGGTTCCAGTCGCTTCGAAGCACTTAGACAAATTCTTCTTGCACCGCCCTACCCTTCCCGGTCGCCTGACGAGAATCTCGCCGACGTCGCGGCTCAGGTCGCTGCCAATCGGACTGGGGAACAGCAGCTGTTGGGCTTGGTCGCAGAACACGGTCGCGATGTCGTCGTGGCCAATATGCACTTCATTCAGCAAGCCGCGGAAACAAAAGCTCGCACTGCGATTGCGAAGCTTCCCGATGGCGTAACTCGCTTCGAAGATTCGCTCGACAACGGTGCCATGATTCGAGTCCAAATCACCAAAGCTAACGATCGGCTGGAGATCAATTTTTCGGGAACCGATCCGGTACAAAGAAACAACTTCAACGCCAATCGAGCGATCGTTTCGTCGGCAGTCATGTACGTGGTTCGGCTGCTGATTGACGATGAAATTCCGCTGAACGAAGGCGTTATGAAGCCCGTGGAAATTGTGTTACCCGAGTGCTTTTTGAACCCTGAGCCCGCCGAAGATCTGTCCAGCAGCCCGCCTGTTGTTGGCGGCAACGTGGAGACTTCCCAGCGTATCGTCGACGTGTTGATTGGATCCCTCAATGTCGCGGCTGCCAGCCAGGGCACGATGAACAATTGGCTAATGGGCGACGATTCGTTTGGCTACTACGAGACGTTGGGTGGTGGCAGCGGAGCGACCTCTCAAGCGGCAGGTGCCGATGCGGTTCACGTTCACATGACCAATACGCGGCTGACCGATCCCGAGGTTCTGGAGTCCCGTTACCCGGTTGTCCTTCGCGAATCTTCGATTCGGGAATCCTCTGTGCGCGATGACATTGGAGGCGGCAGCGGCATTGGTGGCGGCAGCGGCAGTGGTGGAGCGGGAAAGCATCGCGGAGGAAACGGAATGGTTCGGGAGATCGAGTTCAAATCGACACTTTCGATTTCGCTGCTGACCAACCGCCGCAATTGCGAGCCATGGGGGATTGAAGGCGGCGAAAACGGTTCCTCCGGCATCAACCTGTTGATCGCTCAGGACGGCTCGGAACCGCGTCGTCTACCCGGCGTCTTTCAGTTTCAATCGCAACCGGGCGACCGACTGCGGATCGAAACTCCCGGCGGCGGCGGTTGGGGCAAACCGCGACAGGGATGAAGGACCAGCGATGGGGACGGGCTCCGATTTCGGTGCAACGTGTTGTTCCAGCTCAATGCGTCCAGACAGCGGTTGATTTTCCAGATACCAACTCACGCATCGGTCCAGCCCGTCCTCGATGGAAACGGTTGGTTCCCAGCCAAGCAATTGTTTTGCTTTTCCGATGTCAGCCCAGGTCGAGGTCATGTCTGCCTGATGCGGATCGCAGTATTCCAAATTTGGTTCGTTGCCAGTCAAACGCGATAGTTGATTGACGATCTGGTTTAGCGACACAGGTTTCTTACCGCCTCCCAGATTGATGATCTCGAAACCGAGCGGCTTGATCGCCCGGATAGTCCCGTCCGCAATGTCGTCGACGAAAGTGAAATCTCTTGATTGGTTGCCGTTTCCAAAAATCCGAATGGGCTCGCCTTCTACCATCCAGCGAACGAAACGAAAGATGCCCATGTCGGGGCGTCCCGCAGGACCGTAAACCGTGAAGTACCTGACGATCGAAGTATCAATGTCAAACAGATGGTGGTACGACCACGCCATCGCTTCGGCGCTTTTTTTGGAAGCCGCATACGGCGAGATCGGTTTGTTGACGGGCAGTGTTTCCAGAAAAGGCATTTCCTGTCCCGCATACAACGATGACGTCGATGCCAGAACATATTTTTTGACGCCGGTTCGCCGCATCGCTTCGAGCAGATTCAAATTGCCCGTTGCATTGGTCGTCATGTAGACGTGAGGATTCTCAAGGCTGTATCGAACTCCGACAGCAGCCGCAAGATTGATGACCGCGTCGAACTGATGTCGCTCGAACAACGGCGAGATTTGATCCTGATTCTGAATTCCGAGCTTGGCAAAAACGAATTCTTCGTGCCGCCGCAACGCGCTCAGTCGGTGAAGCTTCAGTGAGACATCGTAGTAGTCATTCAGATCGTCGATTCCGACAACGATGTGTCCATCGGCCAACAGTTTTTCGGACACTCGCGAACCGATGAAGCCAGCACATCCTGTGACCAAATATTTCACGAGCAACCCTTTCGATAATCCCCTGAACCGGAAGATTATCGCGAATTGCTTCCGACGCACCAATAGCAATCAAGCAAGGATTGAGTCTGTGAGTCTCGGATGCCCATCGGCAATTGCGTTGAAGCCTTAGGCACTCGAAAAGGCTCGTCGCCAATTTCCCTATTCTGACTCTTTGTTGGTACGTTCGATGAACCGCT
>CAYZPA010000076.1:0-3743 GCA_964479855.1 uncultured Pirellulaceae bacterium | reverse complement strand
GCTCGTCGCCAATTTCCCTATTCTGACTCTTTGTTGGTACGTTCGATGAACCGCTTGCGAAGAATCTCACGCATTTCCAGATAGCGTTCCCGGGCTTCTTCGGCCACTTCCGGATTGAGATCGCCATAGTGTTGCAGCATCGCTTGCACCTGATACGTCTCGGAACTGAAGAGACTACGCCGAACGCGATTGCCAAGGCGGTTCTTCGCTCGAGTCAGAAACGACTCCAGCGTGCCAATGTTGATCGGTGCCTTTTCGGGCTCACCGGCACCGTTGAAGTGGCTGAATAACAAATAGCCCCGTTCCCCCGTCCGCTTGCGGAATTTTGCTTCCACGTAGTGCCACGATTCTTCGCCTTCAGCAACTTCTGGCTTGACGACGACGCGATCTGTCAACTCCCATCCGCTGTTGCGGTAACAGGTCGTCAGTTCGTGCCAACCCGGGAATGTTTGATCAAATGAAACGATTGCGCTGCAACGAGGAGCCCGAAACTGCCAAACATCAGAACGTCGTCCAAGATCGCTACCATGGTCGCGCTGCTCGACCTTGTAGCTGTCGTCGAACTGAGTCCAATTTTGAACCTGTTTGGGTAAGTCATTTTCTTCCATGGCCTGCGTAATGTCGGCATCGAAAAACCGAACCTTCAGATTCGGCTGAGCGAATGCTCGAGCCACATCGGTCATCTGCCAAACGCCACCAACCGCCATGATGCCCGCGACGATCCATGCAAGCCGAGTCGATCCGGCGGTTACCGGGATGACTTTACGTTTCTTTCGTTTCGATTCGTCCGATGGATCTTCATTTCCTGATACCAGTTGATTCCAGAATTTGGTGATGAGCTTTCCAAACGGACCGGTTCGACCTTCTTCGGGATCAACCGGACCAAACAGGAAAAGCAACAACTGGTCAGTACTAAGCAGCAAAACCAATCCAATCACCAGGGCCCCCCAACCAAGCAGCACATGGCCGAAGCCTTCGCTGAGGTTGATACCTGCGTTCACGTCCAAAGCTGGTATCAACAAGATACGAATGACGTTGATGAACATCGCCCAGAAAACGGCCGCAAATACCAACGCCATGGCTCGAAAGCCAATCAACCCCCATAAAGCCAGAGCGATTCCAAAGAAGAACAGAATTGGAAATACAACGCTGGCAGCAAAACAAGCAACCGCCGCGACAATCAGCACCGCACCGCCTGCAAGGCTAGTGGTGATTCGACGAAACACCACCATCATGACGACAGCGATAAACAGCAACGTAAAAAACGATTGGACTCCACTGCAGGCTTCCGCGATTCCGTAGCCAGCTTTTCCAGGAACAAGAATTTGAGTGCCATCAAGGAAGTGTCCCAGTCCAAGCAGGTCCAAAAGTCGGCTGGTCAAACTTGCGCTGTAACGCTGCAATGTCGTGATCAAGGTCGTGTCACGATTGAACGGTAGCGGCAAGAAAACGAACAACGGAAGTGCAGCCGTCCACAGGCTGTTTCGAGACTCGCTGTCGACGACTTTCAACAGAAAGCTCGTCAGCAACAACATGACGCTGGCAGCACAGAACCAAGTGTTAACAAACAACACCGATCCGATTCCCATCGCCAGTCCAATCACAAGCAGGATATTACTTGCCAGACTTTCGCGGATGGGCGTCCTTTCTTCTCGCGGCCAGCGAACCCAAACGATCGCGGCGGTCGCGATCAACGCCAGCCAGATGGTCTGGTAGTGAGTCTTGCTCATCATCTGCCGAAAAAACAGCAGAAACATCGGCAGTTGCACGCCGATGGCGACAAGATAGGGAATTGCGACTTTGGGCAATTTTCCAGTGGATGAAATAGACGGAGAGTCCGTGTTCGCTGTTGCAGTCGCCATCGTGATTCGCGCTTTCGTGATTCGCGCCTGAAGAGAGTGAGTAGGGATTAAAGACAGCCCGTGCATCAAGTTTAACTATCAACCAGATAGCGTCCAGTCGGACGATACTGCAAGCACCGAAAGATGGGATTGTCGGCGCCGATATGTCGAATAACCCGCATCCCAAGTGCCAAATCCCGAATGACCCGTACGAACACGGCGTTTCAGCCGCCAACATGCCAAGCTTTGTCTCTAAAGTGCTAAGTGCTCCTCGGCGAAGTTATCTGGTGCTTTCAGTCTTCCGACAAACGGGCTTGTTGATTTATTGAGCCGTTTGGGCGATAGCCCCGGTTTTATGCGTGGAACCGTGGCTATCGCCAAAACGGCTCATCCTGCAATTGAGTTGTCACAACACGAGACCAAAAGATCGAAAAATCCCCTATCCGATGGAACCCTCCCCGGCCGCTACCGCGTCCGACCCAACCGGCGGGAGGGTGATGATTTCTAAAGCAATTTAGCCACGAAGTGGCGACATGAGTTAGCCTCGGGCGCGAGCCCGAGGAATCGTTTCGCACGTTTTAGAAAGTCCCGAAGGGACGACATGAGCTTAGAATTTACGGATTCCTGTCGTCCCATTGGGCGATCTACATGGGGCGATTTACTCAGACAACGCTTCCAGCTTCCATCAAAGCTAAAAACGAAAGCGACCTGAATTCGATTTTCAGGATATACGCCGCCGACGCGGCCCCAGAAACATTGCTCCAACCGCCAGGCCAAAGAGCGTCAATGAAGTTGGCTCCGGAACGCCGGTGATGCGAAGCCTAACACCCGCGAAGTTGTCGAAACTACCAGATACGCCAGAAGCACCAAAAACTCCACTATCTCCTGAAGATCCAACTGCACCGGCTTCAAAATTCCCTGCAGTGAATTGGTTAATCGAAATCCCGCTAAGCGTTACCGAACCGCTTGCAACGTATCTGTCAGAGTTGTTAAACACGTTCGAGATCGAATTCGACAATGTGAAATCAATGTCATCCTGATTGCGAGTGTTCGAGTTAATAAGTTCGATTTCAGAAACATCTAGGGTTTCAGTATTCGTAGGATCGGTGGTGTTGGAAAGAACTAATGCGTCTACACCGCTTGTGAAACTCCTTGTTCCTGAAAAAGCGAAAATGTCGCCAAAATTTAGAAGGTCGAGAATCTCGCCAACCCCTGTCCTTGACCCGATTGTTCCAGATCCAGACCACGCGACCTCAACGCTATTGGACGAAGATTCGCTGATCGTGATCACCAACCCTGCGTGGCAATTCGCAACAGCCAACCCAACAACAATTCCAAAGACAAAGATAAACTGTTTCATAATGGTGACTCTGAAAAATGGGCGATGAATCAAGTTGTAAGTGTAATTAACCTGTATCGCGAATCAAACGGTGAACCCCGCCTTGGACGACACTTTGGCAGCCACCCGTTTTAGTTTTCAGCCGGTTTTTTCGCATTCCTGGCATGTAGATTCGCCAAATCCGTCCGCCCGATTGCTCGATAGCAAGCCGCCAACTTAACGTGGATTTCATTTTTGGATCGGCTATTCCGGAGCGCCTTTTCAAAAATCGCAATCGCTTGCTCGTGCCTGTTCTGAAGCAACAGTACCGAACCCAAAGTATCAAGGAATTCTGCGTTGCCTGGAACTCGACTAACGGCGATCTCCGCCAACTCCAAAGCACGGTCCAGATCGGGTTCTCGCTTATGAGCCAATAGCCACGCCAGATTGTTGATGACGGCCACAAATTCGTTGTCCAGCCGGTGCGCCTGTTCCAAATGCCACTCGGCTTTTGCGTCGTCGCCTTCCGCTCCAAATAAATTGCTCAACGCAAAATGAGCCATCGCGGACGGACTGTCCCCGGT
>CAYZPA010000075.1:25651-25898 GCA_964479855.1 uncultured Pirellulaceae bacterium | reverse complement strand
CCGGACGCGGGGATTGAAACGTCATGGGGTGGCCGCGAGGGTTAAGCCGGCACGGTCGCGTCCTTCACGGACGCGTGGATTGAAACTACGAATCCTCATCACCGCATCAGCAATTAAGGGTCGCGTCCTTCACGGACGCGTGGATTGAAACCATGACAAGGTGACGGCGGAAGTCATTGGCGGAGTCGCGTGCGGTACCGGCGCGGGGGTTTTAAAAGGGGAAAACCTTGCGGGGTGTTGGCGGTGG
>CAYZPA010000075.1:7817-25641 GCA_964479855.1 uncultured Pirellulaceae bacterium | reverse complement strand
CTTCACGGACGCGTGGATTGAAACTACTTCGACAAGGAAAAATCAGGTGCTCGGCTTGGTCGCGTCCATCACGGCCGCGTGGATTGAAACGTCTGTCTGCCCACTGCCAAACAGGTAATTAAATGTCGCGTCCTTCACGGACGCGTGGATTGAAACTCTTCATTGCCATCATGTGCCAATGCCAACACACGCGTCGCGTCCTTCACGGACGCGTGGATTGAAACGGTCTTACAAACCAGCTTGTGCGGGTACCGTCTCGGTCGCGCCCTTCACGGACGCGTGGATTGAAACATCGTAAAAATTAGGGAGGCGTAAGAATAGAAGCTGTTGTATCGGACCGTAAACAATCCGATATGATTGATGGCTGAAACACTCGCGCTTTTGTGATTTCACCAATGAAAACTCATTTCAATCTATCGATTCTACTGACAATCTGGTTTTGTCTTGGACATCCACACGATGTTCGGGCTCAAGAAAAGACTAACGCGCCGAAGTCGCTGCCAAGCTTTATCAAAGTTCCTTCCGTCACGTTTACCATGGGCGCGACGCCGAAGCCAGGCGTTATGAAACGAGGGCGTACCGAAGTTTACTCCGGGCCTGACTGGGACGAAGGTCCCGAACACGAAGTTCAACTTTCCACTTTCCAAATCGCAAACCGCCAAACAACCATGGCAGAGTTCAAAGAATTTATGCCGGAGTACGATCAACGGCTTGCCGCTCACAACATCGAGTGGAATCCCGAATCGGCTGCGGTGTTCCTGTCATGGGATGAAGCAAAACGATACTGCGACTGGCTATCGAACAAACACAAACGAACGTTTCGATTGCCGACAGAGGCCGAATGGGAATTCGCCGCGAAGAACTCCAAGGCATTAAAGCTAACCGGATTCCGCGATGGTGTGCAGGAATGGTGTCACGACTGGTGGGCTCCTTACGAGACCGCCCCTGCTGCAAACAGCAAGTCAATAAAGGATCCTCAAGGCCCAAAGTCGGGTGCTGTTCGCGTTGTACGAGACGGTGGCGGCGGAAGTATCGAAGAACTCAAGCAACTTCTGGAAAGCGGAAATCTGGCAAACGGCCCGATTGACTACCGCTTCACGGATCGGTCTGGAACGGTGGTTGACGATTGGCGATCCGACCTTGGCTTTCGCATCGTTCGTGGAAAGCTTCCTCAGACCAAACCGCCTGAATTGAAATCCGATAGAACAAGCTCCGATAAAGGCGACGTCGTTCGCGGACCATTCCAAGGCGTCAAACAGGAAGCCTACCAGTGGAAGATTCCAGAAGGCGGTGTGCCGCTGTTTGAAACCAGCATCCGCTTCATCAACGAACCAGAAAATGAGCATCAACTTCCGTACTGGCAACGTCATCATGTCCCAAGTCTAACTTGGTGCCAAAATGGTGACTTGCTGGCGACCGCGTTTACTGCGGCTTATGACAACAGTGATCAAATGGCGATTTTGTTGACGCGGCTAAGGCAGGGAAACAGGACATGGGACCCGCCAGTTCGTTTCTTCGTCGCTCCGGATCGCAACGTTACCAGCGCGGCTCTGTTTAACGCAAGTGAAGGCGGACCCGTCATGGGGCCTGCCGCCAGGCGTCGCGGTGAGATCCATCACTACAACGGGTTGGGGAACCATCTGTGTGAAGACTTTTCGATGCTTAAACGAACCAGCACTGATAACGGAGCGACGTGGAGTCCGCCAAAAATTGTTCATCGTTTTCCAAACAATCCTGCTTCCGAGAAAAACCCGACTGGCAGCCCACGGCTGTGGCCGCACATGGACATCAAACGAGTTCGTCAAAATCTGAACGGGCGTGGCGTGTTGATGATGTCGACTGACGTTGGCGAAGGGAACTCACTGGGATCCGCAATTTTCATTAGCGAAGATGAGGGCGATAGCTGGAAGGAACTGACGCGGGCCGGCGCCGAACCGCAGAACTTTGCCAAGCCGGGATTCAGGGCCGGTTGGATCGCAGGTATTCATGCTCCCGTTGTGCAACTGAACGACGTCTGTCCGCCGGGAACAGGAAGCTTGCTTGCGTTTGGAAGGTCAAACAATATCGATGGTCGTGCACCGTTCAGTCATAGCGGTGACATGGGGAAGACGTGGACTTTTTCCGCGAGCCCATTTCCTCCGATTCTTTCCGGACAACGAGCCGTCATGATGCGACTGCGGGAAGGTCCGCTGCTGTTGATCAGCTTCACAGACACCACCGATGCGGTTCGCGACAAAACGGCGACCGGACGAAAGTTCGTCGATTCGACCGGAACAGAACATACGGGGTTGGGCATGTTTGCGGCGCTTTCGTTTGACGAAGGCGTGACGTGGAAAAACGAAAAACTGATTCCCAACTGGGACAAAAGACCGTGGCGATCGAGAAGGGGAGGGTACCTGACATGTGTTCAGACTCCCGACCACTGCATCCATTTACTGAGCAGCAGTCACTACTATCGGTTCAATCTTGCGTGGCTGAAGAAGCCAATGGCTGCTCCCGAGCGACAACCGTCATCGAAGTGACATGGCTGTGTCGGTTTGACGACGTATCGGGACGCGCGGGGTTCGGCGGGTTCGAAGCGATCGGCGACCATCGAATCCCGTTTCCGATCCTTTGAAGCCGCAAAACGTCGGAAATTAGCGATTCAAAAAGCGAGAGGAAATTTTCTTCTGAGTTTGGCACGGAAGTTGTTTAAGTAATTCTCCAACAAACAACTCGACCACAACGGTCAAAAATCAAACAGGGAAATCGAAAATGAACACCAATCTTAAAGCCGTTATTGCTATTGTCGCCACTGTCTTCGCTGTGGCATCTGCCTCTACTGTGAACGCTCAACAGCTACAAGCCACCTCGCCTCAGTTGCAGGTTCAGCCACAGGTTGGCCAATCATGGATTCAGCCTCCGCCGGCTCAGAATCAGTTTTACTTTGGAGTTCAGGTTGCCCTGAAACGAAACAATTGGGGCGGCACGACACTTCAGATCGTGAGCGTCACGCCTGGAAGCCCGGCTCAAATCGCGGGCCTCGAACACGGAGACGAAATCCGAACGGTCAATGGACGAAACTTCAATTACGCGACCGACAGCTTCGACGCGGTTCGACTGATGAACCAGTTCGTCACGACACCCATTGTTGGTGCTCCTGGTGCTCCTGCGGTTGCCGCCGCAATCCAGGGCGGTGCTCAGGCAGCATACGTTCCACTTCCTCAGCCGATCCCAACACCGATCGCTCGAATGGTGGTTCGCAATGTTCGCAACGGGCAGAACGTGATCGTCAACGTAAGGCCTCAGCAGCGAGGATTCGCTCCGAGGGCTCCTGCCGCCGCTGCAACGGTTCAGGCCTACAGCAACTAAACCGGAATGATTCACGACGACAACGAACCTTACAAACCAAATCCAAATGCACTCGGTTTACCGCCGAGTGCTTTTTTTGCGACGTTAACCTGGCGGTATCCTGAAGGCTCGCAAGAACTGAACTTATGTTCGCGACCGTCGAAACTGGTCTTTGTCTGGCCCGGGTTGAATTGTTCGCCCGGACCCGTGAGCCGAGGAACGTGAGTCCCCGAGTACCTGCACTTGTGATCCGAAGAACGTAAGCTCCCGGGTACCCGCACCCTGCCGCTAACGCATTTCGGGTCACCAAACGGTCAACCGAATAAAAAAGTGGAACCCGAAGTTGCACTCCGATGGAATAACCTGATCTGATTCAAAGTCATTTCGCCATTGGCAAACGTTTCGGCAACCATTTTGAAATCAATTTTCACGACGGTTAGATCCAATCGATCCGCACGAGCAATAATCACGATCGATAACTTTTTGCAACGTCACTTTGCCGCTGCAATCATGCGGCGAACCGAAGGGCTCAAAAGGTTGACGATCCAGTGCGGTTTGGGGAACAACTCCAACGGTCTCCGATCTCCGATCTGAGCTTTCAAAACGACAGATCCGAATTTCATCGGCACACCAAGTCGATCCAAACTGGGCATGGGCGCCGAAACCATTCCGATCGCTGTCCGATAGTCCGGAAAGCGGATCAGAACGATATCTTCGTTGAGCTGTATTTGTGCATTGCGACCGGCTTGAGCAAGATCAAGCTCGCCGATCATCGTCACTTTGGGGACGAATCGGACTCGCTTGTGGAAATCTTGATGGAACCATTAAGCACCCATTCCGCGTGCTCTGCTTCAGGCCCTGTACCGCTGGGAACCTGAATGTGAAGCTTTTCAAAATCGTAGCTGATCGTCGCGTTCTTTCCTGTCAAACGATCGTAAAGTCCAATTGCCAAATCAGGCCAGTTCTTTGTGTGTTCCGTGCTCATCTTCTTGTTGTCCTTCTCGTAATTTAAGTTTCATCGGTTGGTGTTACCGCAGGAAGAACTTACTGCGCAACCGTTTCAATTTTCGAATGCAGAAACGATGCAAGCGATCCTGCGAACGCCAAACTGATAGACAGAAAGTGCGTTCGCGGAATCGCTGCGTGGTTGAACCGTCATTGATCAAAATGACGGGCGTCTTTCGGAGGGCTACTTGTCGGCGTACAACTGCCAGATTTGATCGGAGTTGCGACGAATCGTGTAGCTCTTTCCACCTTCTAGTCGATATCGTTTTTGAGTCGTGCCGTTGCTGTACTGAATCGTCCATGGTGTGCTGACTCGGAAACGCTGCTCCTGCCCACCGGTCATGGTGAAACGAAAGCTGCCGCGGTCGGAAGCCAACAAGTAACTTATGCTTCCCAAGGCCGATTGCGGGCAGCGAATCTTGACGAACTGGTTGCTCATCACGGGACTTCCGGGCATGTCACTGCCACTACTGTTGCTGAGCGTCGGTTGAACGACAGGCTGTGACGTTGATGGGTAAAAGGGCCTCGATTCAAAATATTGCTGAGGCTGCGAACTTGGGTTGGGGAGATAGGGCCGACTCAATCCCGGTTGCGGTTGCGGACGAAAGTTTGATTGGTCACCCGGGAAGGGTTGGCTGCCAAATCCGGGCTGGACCGGGGAGCCGCCACCGCCTCCCATACCCGGAAAAATCATGTCGTCGAATCCTCCGGGCCCAAACTGACCACCGCCTTCATTTTGTCTGCCACTTTCACCGGGCATGACGCCGCCGAAGGATTGCGGCCCTTGATCCCCCTGCGTTGGTCTTCCACCGCTGCCAGGAAAGCGAGCATTGAACTCTCCTTGCACCGCACTGCGAAGCTGGCTTTTCATCTCATTTCCAATCCGATCAAGGATGCCTCGCTGAGCGAAGGCTGAGGCTGGAAAACACAGAAGTACGGCTGTTAGAATGTAGTATTTCATTATATCTCTCTATTGATTGTTGATTTTTAATGGGTGTGGATTCAGTTCTTGAGTTCAAGCACGTTGCCGAGTTTGGCAAATTCGGGCGTGAAGAAAACAGGATGCTGTTTGTCTTTGGTCAACGTCTTCACACGAGTCACAACGCCAGCCGCAAGTTCGACCGGATTCAGCATCGCGTCTCCGGAAGCGGGAGTCGTGTCCGCCGTTCGATCGCCGACGGTTTCCAACACGGCACTTAAGAAAGCCCCCTTGTCGGATCCCGCCAACGGGACAGGCTGTTGCTGCAAAGTGTTCGACGACAGAAAGATCGTTCCCATCTCTGGAGCCGCCAAATCCAACAGCGGGTTAGGCAGGCCAGGCTTGATCGAATTTTCGGTCGGCGCCAGATCAAGGAATACCATTCGCTTGCAATCCGGCAGATCCAGTTGCAGCGTGTCCATCAGACTGCGCCACGAAACTGCCGTCGACCTCGCTCTGGATTCCCTGGTGTTGGACGAACCGATGTAAAAGTTGTCACGACGATCAACCAGTCCGTGAGACTTGATGAACACAACCGCAACGTTGCCTTCTTTCGTGTTGTCAGCAAGCCACTGGAAACCGTCGAGAATCTCACTATTGGTTACACTCTGCGAAAGGACCTTTGTTTTCACGTTTCCGTAAAGCCGGCCATTTGCATGCGATTTCATCGATTCAGCAAAAGCGCTGGCATCGTTGGCAGCATCGGGCAGGGCAGCCAACGCATCATCGAATTCCGAAACTCCGATCGAAAGAACCACCGCGTCATACCGCTTGTCCCGTTCCGGGCTGGTATAGTCGACGACGATGTGCTCACCCTGCGAACTTGACTTCGTGTTCGCCGCGATCAACACCAAATCGTTGTCGCCCTGTTCCAGAGTGATCTCAAATTCGATTTCCATCGAAAGCTGATTCACTTTGGTGGGTCGGAAAACTTTGGCAACGGATCCGTTATGCAACAGCGTCAATGCCGTTAGCGGAAGCCCGTTGACACTGTTGGCTTCGCCTTTGACGGCGACCTTTTCCTTCTTTGAACTCCAGTTGTCGTCCGGGTAAGTGATGCGAACGCTTGGAGGATGATGCTTTGCGATGACCGTCGTGTCACGGAAATCGACTTCTTCACCCTTGTCCTGCTTCTTAGTTGCCAGAGCTTTCAATGCTCCCTCCAGCGATCCCATTTCAAGGATTCCATCGATCACGTCGGGGCGATACAGCTTCTGCTTGAACTGCTGGACTTCAAAGAACTGGGCTGCTTTGTCGTAGCCACGATTGATATGCCAACCGATCAAACGATCGGCTCCTGGCGAAGCGTCGTAGTATCCTTGTGGATGCCAGATAATCCACTGGCCATCGTCACCCATATAGAAATTCAAAACAGGTTCGGAGAAGTCATATCCTGCCGCCAACGTTATGTCGTAAGTATATTTTTCACCGCCGCGTTTCATTTCCACAGGAACGGCTTGACCGGGTTCATATGGAAACGTGCCCAGCAACATTTGTTCGTACATCTCAGTCAGAGACTTTCCATCAATGGAGACGATTCGATCTCCAACGCGAACGCCGGCTTTTTCAGAAGAGGTTCCCGGAACGATCTCGCGAACGGCACTGTTTTCAAATTTGAAATCAAAGATCCCGGTTGGATCGTGATCTTCAAGACTCCAAAGTCGAATCGTTCGATCGGTCGATGAAGTCGCGATCAGTTTTCCATGACTTGCAGCGCTGATCGCCGAAACGTAATTGCCGTGCCCAATGAAAGCTCGCTTCAGCTCATCGCTGCCCGAATCCCACAGCGCCAACAAACCCTCGTTGTCGCCAAAGACGACGGGCTGTTCCACGCCAAGCTTCGGTGCTCCCAGCAAAGTGTACGAGCTTGGATTGCGCCCGGAGCTGATTCGATATTTTGACTGGACCTGATTGCCCAACAAACGCTCAACGAAGAAATTCGCTTCCTTCTTTCGAACTCGAACGCTCGCATCACCGATGACGGTTTGCTCATTAAGCAGCTCAAGCCCCTCTCGCGACGCGGCTCCTGTGATCGCTCGCTCACGCAAGTCCAACACTTGATCCGCGGCACCATGACTATTTCGATTCCAGTCTTTCGGTGTGTAAGGTCGCATCCCAAAAGCCAGTCTTGGCGATGACTTGTCGAACGCGACTTCGTAAACGGGCTTACCTTGTCCTGCGAACTTGAATTTTCGTTCACCCGTTTGAGAATCCCAAACATGCACTTCGCCAAACTTGTCGGCACTGGCGACCAGTGTTCCGAAAGGCTGAAGCGCGATCGCGGTTACCTTCCAGCGATGCTTGTCATAGGCCGCAAGCTCTTTGGCGGGTGCTGCCGAAGTTACGGGGTCACGTGATTCCCAGATTCGAATCCAGAATCGACTGCGCCCATCGACCGTCGCACTTCCCGCTCCAGCCCAACGCCCTTCTTCCATGCGGAAGTCCATCACGCGAGGCTGATCTTTATCACCGTAAGGCAGTTTTGCCAGGTTGTTGAACACGTCGACCATCCAGCCACGAATCCGAGCCGGCATCTTGTCACCCGATCCAAGCCGTTTGCCACTGTCGGCGGAAATGACTTGCGGCCCTGCGAAATCTACGCCAAGCAAATACGGTTCGCCGCCGGGAAACTTCAGCATGTCAAAGATTGGTTTTTCGCGATCGCGAGCTTCAATGCGATGCTGGACTCTGCGAGATTTCCAGTCTCTGACAAGGACCAATCCATCAGCATCCACTGACGTCAGATACTTGCCGTCTCGAGAAAACGTAAGCTTTCGACAAGGCGCGTTATGACCGGTCAACACTTCACTGATTTCGTCCATATCGCCAGTTGAGTAAACGCGAATGTTGCCGTGTTCTCGATAGTCGCTGACCCCGACCAGCAAGTTTTCTCCGTCCGGTGACCACGCAACGGCGTTCACGTTTCCGTAGGAGGTTCGCGACATGTCACCGCGAAGTGTCTTGATCAGTTTGCCAGAATTGACGTCCCAGATTCGGACAACTTTGCCACCGCCGACAGCAATCTGAGTCCCATCGGGACTGAAGCTTACATCGCCAATCTCGGCAATGAAGCCACCGCTATCAATCACCAGCTCCGCCGGTGCCGTAAATTCATCAGCGATCTCATCAATCGTTTTGGTGTAGACAGCTTTTTCAATTTGCGTGTCCTGATTGCCAGAATCAGCACTGACCAGCAACGAATCCAAATTAGTAGGAGCCGCGAAAGTCAATGCTTCACTGGTTCGTTGCAAGTCCGCCACTGGGACCATCAATCGCATTCCAACATCACTGGCACCTTGCCACTTGACTCCGTTTCGCCATGTCACACGAACATGATTGCCCGGCGGAATTCGATAGCTGCACCCCTTGATGATGAATTTGTCTGTTCCGTGTTGGTTGTCGCACCACTCAGCAACGTTTCCAATCGTGTTGATCAAGCCGATTCGATTGGCGCCTGCGACATGAGAACCGACGATCGCTGGACCGCTTTCGTTGTCGGATTCGCCTCGAAAAAGTTTACACTTTTCAGCATCCCAACTTGCCTGACTAATCGAACCGTTCCATGGAAGTGGGTAGCCCGAGTCCTTTTGCCCACGAACTGCGGCTTCCCATTCGAATTCAGTCGGCAAACGGCCTCCGACCCAATTGCAGAATTGAGCCGCTTGCCGAATCGACAGGTTTCTAACAGGTAGATTTGCATCGTTGCCATTTGCTGACTGATTCGCTGCCTGTTCACCACCTTCGCGATTCGCAAAGGTGCTGTACTGAGCGACACTCACTTCGTCGATTCCGATATAAAACGGCGACTCGACGACAAATGGTTTTCCGGAAAGCTCCCATGAACGAAGCTCCCCTTCGCGAACACCGACTCGATAGCCTCCAGCAGTCACCAACGCCAACTCCAATGGCGACGAATCTTGCAATTGTCTCGCGAACGCTCGCACCGGAAGTCCAGTCGACTCGTCGAATTCCGTTCCCGGTTTTGGAATCAGGGAATCCGGCAACGCGAACGCTGGCACAGGTTCAGGAGTTGGAATTTTCTCAAGTGCAAGTTTGACTTCGTAGCTTGATCTCTCCAGGTCATCCAAAGTCCATCGCTTGGTTCGTGTCTGGTAGCCTTCTGCAAGTGCAGCCAGTTCCAGCTGTTCAAATTCGGTTGGATCGAGCCGCAACATACCGTTGTTCAGTTCGACCGGTTTTCCAGCGAGTAAAACTTCAGCGCCAGGCGGTGAAACGGCGACGCGAACATCGATAAACTTCGGCATGACCGGTTTCGTAATGGGGATCTCTTTGAGAACGATGTCGAAATTCGTTTTCCCCTCTGCAATTTCAATGATGGAGCTGAACGTTTCAAAGCCGTCCTTCCTGACTAAAACGTCGTGGAGCCCTGGCTCCAATTCAAGGTCACCAAAATCGCGTTCTTCTCCATTGATTTTCAGAATCGCAGAATCGCGGTCAGGAAGCACACGAAACTCAACCGCCAATCGCGTCGGAAGCACAGGCTTGGCAACTGGAGCATCGCTATCCTTGATCTTTTCCACTGGAACTGGTGGCTGCGGTTTTTCACCATCAGCAACTTTTCCATCGTCTTTGTTAGCGCGAAGTTGCAAACCGACAAAGAGAGCCGCCGCCAGAATGCCGACGCAAATCGGCCACAAAACATAGGGCTTGTTCAGCGTTTCATTAAATCGACTCTTGTTCGAAACCGGCGCTTCTTTTGCTGATCGAGTCACTTTTTTCTTTTGAACTTTGCGGGTGACGACCGCAGGTGTTGGCTGAGCTTTTGATTTCTTTTCGGGATTTGCAACCGGCTGAACCACTTCGACTGGAACCAACGGAGCGTCGTCTAGCAACTTCAAAACGGCGGCCGCATCTTTCGGCCGTTGCTCGACAGGCTTTAGCAGTAGCTGGTCAATGACGCCGGCCAAATCATCTGGCACGCCGGGAACGATTTCCTTAATCGGTCGCATGGCTTCGTCTGAACTGTGCCAACGCAACCAGGCCACGTCGGCATCAATGGCTCCTTCACCTGTTCCTGGAAACAGTGAATCAAAATTTTTGCCCGTGAGAAGTTCGAGCGCGGTAAAACCCAGGCAGTACAAATCAACGGCCGGGCCAAAATCACCAAACTCCGAACGGATCAGCTCTGGCGCCAGATATTTTTTGCTCCCTTGCGGTGCTCGCAGTTCACCGTCCCGACTGGAAGCTTCAAAGTCGCTCAGTTTGACGGTGCCCTGTTCGTTGATCAGCACATTGGACGGCCGAACGGAACCATGGACTTTTTCTTTCTGGTGTAAAAAGTCGAGCGCACCCAACATCTGTCGCAGCACGCTGCGAACCGTGTCCGGTTTCATTGGCTCGCTTGCGATTTGACTGGCCAGCGAACCTTTCATCAATTCCATCACGATCCAACCGCGATCCTGTTCGACGGTGTGAATTCGCAGCACGTTTTCGTGTTCGAACTGGGCCAGAAACTTTGCTTCTCCCAGAAACTGATTGATTCGTTGCGGGTCGACTTTTTGTCCGTCAGCGTTGTCTTCGGATACGAACTCCTTGATGGCCACATCGCGGCTCAGGGCGAGATCCCAGGCTCGATAGACGACCGAGTTTTCACCTCGGCCAAGTTCCTCAAACAGTTCGTAATTTGTACTTTTTGCCATTTTTCACGCCCGAAAAAGATTCGTAACGCAGCACTTACGCGGTCATGGCGGCTTGTTACAAAAAAAGCCGAAATATTTTCAACCATTTCGTAACGGGTGCTGACCAGCCGCGTATGTGCGAAGTCGACAGGACCGACAAACACTTTCTTGAGCGGGCTGAGCTGTGGAACATCGAGACATTTATCGCGAATCAACCCGTCACTTTCTGGCCCCGGTGCTTCCGTTGCTGGACGATCCGGAAGTATCGGAAATCCTGATCAACGGGCCAGAAACGATCTATTTCGAGAAGTCAGGCCGTTTGAATCGCGCCGAAATTCGATTCACATCCGAAGCAACTTTGCTTGCGGCGGCTCGCAACATTGCTGAATTCGTTGGACGAACCATCGATGAAGACCATCACTCGATGGACGCTCGATTGCCAGACGGATCCCGTGTCCACGTCATCGTGCCACCAAGCTCACGCAGCGGTGTTTGCATTTCGATTCGAAAGTTCCGCAACGATAGCTTCGACCTGAACAAGCTTGTACAGTGGAACAGCCTGACTGCGGAAACGGCGGAATTCCTTTCAATATGCGTTGAACTTCACCGCAACATCGTGATCGCAGGAGGAACCGGGTCCGGCAAAACGTCTTTGCTAAACGCACTTTCCGGCGAAATCCCTGCTCACGAGCGCATCGTCGTCATCGAAGACAGTTCGGAACTGCAGCTACAACAACCACACACCGTTTACCTCGAATCGCAACCGGCTCGGCCCGATGGAAGTGGCCAAGTCACGATTCGCGATCTGTTTGTGGACTCGTTACGGATGCGGCCAGACAGAATTGTCGTCGGCGAAGTCCGTCGTGGTGAAGCACTGGACCTCGTTCAATCGATGATCTCTGGCCATTCGGGAGCCATGTCTACCGTGCACGCAACAACGGCGCATGATGCCGCAGTTCGACTGGAAACGCTCAGCATGATGAGCGACGTGGCGCTTCCGTCACACGTTGCGAGACTCCAGGTCGCGTCGGCACTGCACTTGATTGTCTGCATCAATCGACAGAGCGATGGTTCCCGTCGCGTCGAATCGATCAGCGAATGCATGGGCACCGATTCCGCTGGCCAATATGTCTTTCAGGACCTGTACCGCTTCATCAGCCAAGGCAAGGACGACGGAAAAATCGTCGGCTCACTGGCAAGTTGCGGCAATCAACCCACGTTTTCTCAGTCACCACGGCAATCTGGGATCGGCGATCGCATTGATTTGACCTCGGGAATGTTCGGCCAACCGTAATTTTTTCGCCTTTTTTGAATCAATTTTGTAACACCCGAATTCACCCGCGTATGTGAGAGGCAACGAAACAATTTTAAGTCGGAGTCACCCATGTCAAAAAAATCACCAAGCGTCCTCGAATCCTTCCACAACGACGAAGACGGTATCGAAGCGGTTCAAGTCATCATGATCGTTGCAATTGCAGCCATCGTCTTGATCGCGGTCATGACCGTCGGCCAGGAAGTGCTGGATTGGCTCAAGCAAAAATGGGGCGACCTGAAAGGCAAGGACATTTCCTAGTGATGGAAGTCGCCACGCCAAACGTTTGAACAAAACCCTGAGCCGAACCCCATGTCTATCGTCACTCAAACTCAATCTCCGACTCGATTGCCTGGCAGCAGCCGACGCAACTACTGGCTTGCGGCCGCCACAATTCCAATGATGATCGCGCCGGTCTGGCTGATGCAGTCCTCCGCATTGCCCGGGCCGTTGCGTTCATTGACCGGATTGGCATTGGTGCTGTTGGTTGCCGTTTCTTCGGTGACAGATCTGAGTCGACGAAAGATTTACAACTGGACGACCTACACCGCGTTTGGTTTTGCGATCCTGATCAACATGGCTCCCGTTTCGATCGCAAACCACACCGGAGCAATCGGTTTAAGTAGCAGCCTCGCGGGAGCCGCGGTCTGTTTTGCGTTGATGCTGGCTCCTTTCATTTTGGCTCGGGGCGGAGCAGGGGACGTCAAACTGGCGACCGGCATCGGTGCTTTGACTGGAGTCGATAACGGAATTTTAATCATTGCGTTTGCCTACATAACTGCAGCGATCACGATCATTGGCTGGACCATTCTGCATCGCGGACCAATTGACCTGCTGTCGGCCCTGTACAAACGTGCCGTCTCGAAATGGCTGCCTCATTACGCGATCAGAAACTTGAAAGCGCCGACCGAACAGCAAAACTCACTGCTGGATCAGCCAATCCCTCTGGCAGGATTTTTTGCCATCGCAACGATCCTTGTTGTGTTCGATGCTCCTGCCTTTTTGAGGAGCCTGTGATGAAAGTTCGACGCAACAACAGAATCAAAACCTCACGTCGCGGAGCGGCAAGTATTGAACTGGTCATGGCAAGTGCCGTTGCGATTCCGATCGCAGGAGGAGCCTTGTTCCTTGGTTTCAAAATTTGCGCCTACGTTTTTTCGGCGATCTCAGGACTTCTCACAATGCCATTGGTTTGAGGTCATCATGTTTTGCCGGATCTTAAACTGCGTTCGCAAACCGTTGCATCATTTGATAACGGATGAAGAAGGTGGAGCCTACACGCTTTCCTACGTGATGGTGATTCCAATTTTGATGTTGCTGATCTGCCTCACCATTGAAACGACGTTGTTGATGAGCGCGAAAGTTGGCACTTCATGGTCGGCTTACGCAAGTGCTCGAACGGCCATCGTTTGGGCGTCAGCAACCGAAAACTGGTCTGATGCTGAAAACAAAATCGAGGAAGCTGCTGTGCAGGCATTTGTTCCATTTTCGACAGGCATGGGCGCGAAGGGGACGGCTCCGGATCGAGCGACCGACTACGCGAAGTCTTATGCCGAATTTGCTGACAAGCCTGCAGCATCGGCTTACATCAAAAACAAATACGCTAACGCCAACGAACGACTAAAGGTAACCATCAACGGCGGGAAGCCAGCGTCGCATGATGCGGACATCACGGTCACGGTGGAATACCGTTTCCGTTTTAACATTCCCGGCATCGGAAAACTGATTGGCGAGAAAGACGGCGACGGCTACTCGTTCCCGGTCAAAAGCACAGCGACGCTACAGAACGAGGGTCCAAAAAACGATCAACAAGCATTGGGGATTGGCTATGGGTTACTCGACTAAAACCAAATCCTTCAAAGCGGTATCGCGATTCCACAACGACGAAAGTGGAAAAGTCTCCTTGTTGGCTTCTCTGATGATGTTGGCGCTGGTTTCACTGGCCGGGCTGATCGGCAACACCGGCCATGTCACCAAAGAGAAACTGGAAACTCAGAATTCTGCCGATGCGATCGTGTACTCTTCGACGCTGTGGATGGCTCGGGGCATGAACGCGTTGACGGCAACGAACCATTTGCTGGGCGAAGCCACCGCAATCGCAGCCGTTCACGAAGCTTTCGGCGGGCCGGAACTGGATTTTGGCGTCGAACAAAACACACCCGAAAATCGAACGCTCAACGGCATCATTCGAACTCTCTCGGGAACGGCTCCGGTGATTCCATCGATGTACACGCCTCCTCCGATTCCATCGATCGACCGCCGAGTGGTTCAATTCGTCACCAAACGCGAAGCACCATCGGGCAACGACAACATGAGCGCTTTCGCAACGATCTATGATTCGCGAATGTCACTCAAGCGGCAAACCGTTGTCATTCTTTCGGCGAAATCATTCGCCAATCTTGGCTTTCTTGTGCCTCCACCTTGGGGATTTGCGACGGCGGCCATTTCCTACGGCGTGCACATCGCTGGTACCGCCAACATGGTCCTGATTGGCAAAGAATGGTTTGTGCTCGAGGCGCTCGAAGCCATCGCTCGAGTTTTCAAACCGATGAAATCAGTTTTCAAAAAACAGCTGATCCCTACGCTCGCCGCACATGCTGATTTTGTCGCCAGCTACGACTCCGCAACGAAGAAAACCAAGCCTGGCATTCTTAACGGAGCCATCGAACGCGCCGTCACCGACCTGGAGCAACGACTGGACGTCGAAGCAGCGATTTTCCCAAAGTTCAAGGAGCTTCGCTTGCCAGTCGTCGCCGAACCGAAACCCGACATGCGAGGACCAGGCCAGCAGACTCAGGGCTGGGGCTCTGACACTCCTTCCACCTTCCCGATGCCGGACCTGAAAGCCGAAGAAATGCGCCGCAAGCTCGACAAAGCTTTACGCGACATGGAAAAACGAGTCAACAAATTGCAACGTGACCTCGAAAAATTGGACGACTTCGAAAAAGACATCGACAAACGTCTGAACGAAGACGACGTCAGCGGTGCTGAAAAAACAAAACTCAAACAGGAGAAGAGGGCGATTGAAAGCTCTCGTCAGGCAAAGCAAAAACGAATTGGTGAAATCGAAGCCAAGCTTCAGGAACTGCGCACCAAACGAGCTCAAATGGAGCAGGCACTCAACCAGCCGCTTCCGCAGCAGTCGTCCAACTTGAGCATTAAAAGCATCCCGCGTCAGATGAGTCAGACGCAGGAACGTTATACGCAATGGGTTCGCGCGACCTATCCGCAAACCGACGGTTTTCGAGCACCGATTCGAGCATGGCTTAAAAAATGGGCGCCAAAATCGAAAGCCGCCGATCACTTTGACAAATGGTCCAATCGTTACACGCTCGTGAAAGCGTGGCAGTTTCGCAGCGGCTATCGTCCACGCAAATCTGGCAACGGTGTGTCGTGGAGCAAATCCAAAAAACCGCTCAGCATGCTGGTGATGGAAGGTACCTTCCGTGGCTCACGTGATCGCAAAGGCCACGAAAAATGGACGCTGAGCAATTCGGCGGCCAAGCAGGAAGCCGAAAAGATGTTCACGCTTATCGGTGTGGCTCATCGTGATTACAAGCCGCTGTTTTCAGAGTTACTTTATCCATCGCCGTCCAAAACAGGCATGACTTCGTACGCTCAAGCCATCTTTTACAACGCCAATCGGCAGAGTCCCGATTCAGGTCGTGGGCAAACGCAATCGAAAATTGGCTGGGACACGCTCAACTGGGATCCAGATGTTCGCGTTCCTGAGTGGGGCGCTGCAGCGCATCAGTCTGCCCCAAAATGGCCATGGGAAGCGTTTGATGGATCGGCTCAGGACGCGGTCGCGAAAGTCAAACTGAACTGGCAAGCGAAACTGATGCCAGTGCAAACGCGTCGACTCAAGCAGGCTGCCTCAGCCCTCGAAGGAGATGCTCAGAAAAATGTTCAGCACGCTGCCAGGTATTTTGACAATTTGGGGAGCCACTGATGAACAACGTTCAGCAAAACAGTCGCAGAGGAACTGCCACGTTGGAGCTGGTGCTTAGCATGCCGATCCTGCTGGCGATCATCGTCGGAATTGTGTGGCTTGGTTTCTCCGTGATCGCTCAGACGGAAGTCACGATCGAGGCTCGACACAAAACATGGTCCAAACGTAACCAACCGACCGGCACCGCGCTGTTATTTCTGAAAGATGACATCGTCGATGATTCGGCCACAAAAACGGTCCGCGTCAGCCCCATTTTCGACGGCATGGAGCCGCCCGAATCGTCTCACGATGTGATGGCGGGCGAATGGGACCACAAGAAGATGACCCTGGACAAGGCACCGAACTGGAAGCTGTACGCCCTGTCTGCCGCCAACGCAAAAACTGGCTCACTACAAACGAGCTACGTCGATGGCAGGAATCAGTTCGCCAGTTTCAAGAACCGGGCCAGCAACCTGTGGAAGTCGCTTGGGGCGAATCTGATTCGCCAACTGACGGGACTCGGCAATTCAGCTCGATCGGCAATCGACGGCGCTGAGAATGCAAACGATGGTGAAAAAGCAAAGGAACGACAACGCATCAATGGCAAGCTGCAAACGAAAAAGCAGGAACTCAGAACGGCTCGCGATGAACTGGACAACCTCGACAGCGAAGCATCCGATGCGCTGCGTGACGTGATGAAGAATCGCATTAAACGACTCGAAGCGGAAATCGACGATTTGGAATCCGACCTAAAGGAGATGGACTGATGCCAGTAAATTTACGTCGTTTCTTTCAAACCGTCGTTCAGTTATCGGCACGGCTCATCTGTGTCGGGTCGCTGATCTGGTTCGGCTTCATCGTTGCCGGAGCCGCCAGCTCGACGTCCAGTATCTGGGCTACCGACGGCAAAACGACAATCGACGGCGCAGCGACTATCGATGCCCACGCTGAAACGGAAATCCCTGAACTGTTGATGCCGACGGCTGGCTACTGGTCGTTCGCAAACTCAAACCTGTCAGTCCAGAAGGCTGGTATTACCCGTCAAGAATTGAAAAAGGAACTTGAAAGTCTTTCAAATATCGAAGTCGCTTTGAGTCCGCCGGCTCAGGACGCTGGCGGACTGATTGCCCACAAACTGATTTCATTGGCCAAAGACAACGGAGCGACACGAACAGATTGTGCTGCAGGATCTTTCTGGTCATTCAGCCACGAGGCGATGGAGCTTCGACTGGTGACTTCTGAATCGGATGAGCCAAAACTCATCGCCGCCGCGTTTGCGATCAAGGCGGAAAACGATTGGGAACTAACAACTTTCAAACCACAGAAAACAATCAGTGGCCACCTCTTGCCGCTCCCGTCGGACACTCAATCAACTTGCACTCGCCGTAGCGAATCGGGTGAGCTGCAAATGGAACTTCTGACCACTTCACACACGACAAACCAATTGCTGGAACTGTGGCAAACCCATGGTTGGCAAATCCGACATACTGCTTGGGGTTCTCCTGAAAGCTTCAGCTACCTATGCGTTCAAGACGGAAAAACTGTTTACGCATGGTCAAACGACAATGAATCAAATTCCGGCTCGACGTCCCGCACCTTCATGCTGACTTCCACCGCCGACAGACCGG
>CAYZPA010000075.1:5735-7717 GCA_964479855.1 uncultured Pirellulaceae bacterium | reverse complement strand
GCGTGACTATGTTGAAGGAGACGTCGTTTTCCATCGCGACATTCTTCCACCCGCCGAATCGTCGCAATGGGAAGTGATTGGCCCGTTTAAGTTGATCAGCGTTGGCGAGCGATTCAAAGAGCGAACCGTAGACGAGCTCGACTACACACGGACCGACGGAAATAACCTGACCATCGCGGTCGACGCCAACTTCGAAGAACGGACTCGCAAGCTGCTGGAAGTTATCCGAACGGACCGCAGCGATGACCAACAAGCCGCACCAAAAATTGTGGCCGTTCAGGTACTCCCATCGAACCAGCGTCGCGGATCCGTGTTTCCCTCGGAGTCGCAAAACGTTGTCTACCAGACCGTTTCTCTCGATGGCATCACCAATGTTCCTCGCGTCCTGCTGGCCGGTGACATGATTCGTTTCGTCGTTCCAGCTTGCCCCCGGTACTAAATTCCGTTTCATGGCATTCGCACGCCACTGGATTCCAACACATGAAAATCTGGTTCAACAACGTCATTGATACCGAACGAAACTCTGCCGACGTCGTGGGCAATCGAGTACGGATCGGTCGCAATCCCGACAACGATGTCGTGCTCGACAGCCCGTTCATCGCCGGTGAAGCTGCTGTACTGTACAAGCGAAACGGCGTTTGGGAATTGGTCGCGTTGGGCATCAACGGCGTGAAACTTGGAGACCGCCGACTCTACAACGGTGACCGCTGCGAGATTCGCACCAATCAATCCATCGGCTTATTTCCATTCACGTTGAGCCTTGATCTTCCGCACACCGTCGAGCTTGATCGTGAGGCCGAACGTGAAGAACTTGACCAAACAATGTCTTCGGTCATCGGGCAAATTCATCTTGAACTGTTACAGCGAATGAACTTGACGGCGGACTCTGCCGGCCAGCGTGACAACGAGGAATATCTGCTGGAACTTGAGCGAACGATCGACAAAATCGCCGCCAATCGCCTTCTGCAAAAGGATCAAAAGCCGCTCGTCACTCACACGGCCGGCCATGGCCTCCGCGATCACATGTTGGCTCACGCGGCAACGGAAACCAATAGCGGGCTGACCGATTCTGGGAGGCACTGGAGCGAAATTCTTACGATCGTTCCCGATCGCGAACAGGAACTTGCTTCGACCGCTCAATACATGGAAGGTCTGCTGGAAATCTCGAAAGGAACGACCGACAAAAAAAGGCTCGACGCCGTCGACGCTGGATTCTGGGCCTCGTGGGAGGCCGTTGGCGATCGCTTGCACAGCGAATTTCGCCAGTATCTCGCTCTTCGATATCTCAAGAAAGAGATCAAGAACATTGTTTTCGGCTACGGACCACTCGAGGATTTACTTCGACTGCCGAGCGTTTCCGAAATCATGGTCGTCGACCGGGAACACGTCTACATTGAACGCAACGGCGTCTTGGAGAACTCTGGCAAGCGGTTCATTTCTGATGAGGTCATCGAAACGATTATTCAACGGATCGTCGCTCGAGTCAGTCGCCGCATCGACAAATCACAACCGCTTGTGGACGCACGTCTGAGCGACGGAAGCCGCGTCAATGCCGTCATCGCTCCGCTGGCCGTTAGCGGACCGACGTTGACGATTCGAAAGTTTCCCTACCGCAAAATTTTGATCGATGATCTCGTGGCGTTCGGAGCTTTGACTCGAACCGTTGCGGAATTCTTGAGAGCCATCGTGTTGGGGCGGCGGAACATTCTGATTTCTGGCGGCACAGGTACCGGAAAAACGACGCTGCTGAACTGCCTTAGCGATTTCATTCCCGACGAAGAACGAATCGTAACCGTGGAAGACACGGCCGAGTTACAACTGGCGAAAGAACACGTGGTTCGGATGGAAACCAAAGAAGCCAACGTGGAAGGCGCGGGAGCGTATTCGATCCGCGACCTCGTACGAAATGCTTTACGCATGCGGCCAGATCGAATCGTCGTTGGCGAGTGCCGAGGCCCTGAAGCGCTCGACATGCTGCAGGC
>CAYZPA010000075.1:0-5635 GCA_964479855.1 uncultured Pirellulaceae bacterium | reverse complement strand
GAGACATCCGGTGACGACCAACAGCTTCAGCCAACGGGTCGACTGCCCACTTTTGTGGGTGATTTGATCAACACGGGAATGTTGAACCTTGATTCCTTCTACCACGACGCTGCTCAGGAGGCGATTTCATGATTCCACTTTTTACAACAGTCATCATGCTGGCAGCCGGATTCATTGCGGGGCTGTCGTTGCTGGGCGCGTGGGACATCGTCTCGCAGCGTTATGTTTCGGACCTGCAACCGATCCTCGATTCACTTTCAATGGACCGGACGCAAACTCAATCGATGCTCCGCTGGTGGGGCGTCAGTATTGTCGGAAGTTTCATTGTGCTGACTTTCGTTTTGGGCATGCTACCGATCGCGATCGCGGTTGTCGCACTGCTAATTTTGGCTCCTCGCTGGATTTTGCAATTCATGATCGCGAGACGGCGAACGCTGTTGAGAGATCAGCTTGTCAGCGGCACAACCGCGCTCGCCAATGCGTGTCGAGCTGGATTGTCGCTCGCTCAAGGGCTCGAATCCGTCGGCAGTGAAGTTTCTCAACCACTGTCAAGCGAACTCCAACGAATCGTCAACGACTACCAGCATGGTCGCTCTTTGGCGGAAGCGATTACGACCACCAAAGACCGATTGCAATTGGATTGCTTCACGCTGTTCGCATCGGCACTTTGTGTGAGCCTTGGTCGCGGCGGCCGCATCACGGAGTCGCTTGAACGGATCGGCGAAACGCTGCAGGAAAATCAACGTGTCGAGCGGAAACTGGAATCGGAAACCGCCAGCGGGCGCAAGGTTGTCATTCTGTTGGCTTTGTTTCCATTCGTTTTCCTTGGAGGATTTTATCTGATGCACCCCGAGGGTACTTCGATGGTCTTTCAGTCATTGCTTGGCCAGCTGGTCCTGTTGGTGGTGATCGCACTGGTTTTTGTGAGCGTCTGGTGGAGCAACCGAATCCTCTCGATCGAGTTATAGGAAAGGGCATCATGCAAGAACTTCAAACCGTCGCTTTGCTGGCTGCATCGATCTGCGTTGGGCTGAGTGTCTGGCTGGCGGCAACCATCATCAGCCGAATCATTCAAGGCAAACGAAAGACTCGCGATACATTCGAAGAGGCTCGTCGACAAGGACTGCGGCAATCGAGCGGCACCTATCGGAAATTCGAACCACTCGTTGACGAGCTGAGCCCATTCTTCAGTGAGGGCACTTCATCCGACAGGCTGGAACACTTTTTGCGGTTGGGATCAAATTCGACGCCGTGGAATCCGGCCGAGTTCATGGCGACCAAGTCAATCGAAGCGGTTCTCATTTTCGCCGCGATCTTTGGCATTGTCGCTTTGCTGGGGATGCCCTTGATGGCGATCATCTTGGCGGCAGGAACCGGTTTGTTCTATCCGACTCTCTCACGAGGATCCGTCGTCAGTCGAGGCAAAGCTCGCTTGAAGACGGTCAAGCTAAGACTTCCTTTCGCGATCGATCAGATTTCGTTGATGATGGAAGCCGGGGCTGGATTTGAGGACAGTTTGCGCACCGTCGTTTCGGACAATCGTGAACATCCGCTCAGCGTGGAGCTTGCCGAAGTCGTTCGACAAATGTCACTCGGGCGACCTCGTAGCCAAGCGTTGACAGAATTTCGCGATCGCATGGCGGACGAAGACATTTCAGAGATCGTGTTCGCAATCATCAAAGGCGAAGAACTGGGAACTCCGCTAAGTCGAATCCTTCGCGAACAAGCCAATCAAATGCGGCTGAAACGTTCTCAGTGGGGCGAAAAAGCAGCTTCCGAAGCCGAAGTCCAAATGGTGTTTCCAGGCATGATCACGATGGTTGCTTGCCTGTTGGTCATCGTTGCTCCGATCCTGCTTCCAGTTGTCCTGACACTTTTTGAAGGATGACTTATGACTCAACTTGACCACGCCACACTCACTAACATTCGGCCATCGTCGTCACTACGCCTAACCAAAGATCAACCATGTCACCTCGCATCACGATTCAATCCGGTATCGCAGCAGGCACTTCTCATCGCATCGACAGTCGCGTTGCGCGCGTCGGTAGTGATCCGCAATCAGACATCTGTCTGCCGACGGCTGACATTCCAGGCCACGCATTAACGCTTGAGTTTCGTGGCGAGGATTGCCTTGTCTACAACCGTTGCCGCGACAGCGTCTACATCGGAACGCTCGTCGTTGGGCCAGACCAGGTCGTCGGCTGGCCTGAAAGCGATATCCTGCAGCTTGGAAAAGATATCGAACTGGCGTTGGATTTCGATGGCGAAGAAACATCGCAGTTCGCGGAAGACGGCTTGGACAATTCCGAATTCCATGGGCCTGACGAAATATTCAATGGACAGGGCGAAAGCTCAAACGATTCCGATCGCGATCGAGTGAATAAGTCAGCTTCGAAAACGTCTTCCAGCGGCACCAGGACGATGATTCAGCTTTTGGTGACAGGCGTTTGCATCGTCGGATGTGTCTTGCTGCTGATTCGTGACCAGAGTCGATCAACTGGCCCCGAAACCAATCTTGAGTTCGCGGAAGTCATCTCCAACTCCAGTGCAAACGAGCAGGTGTCGCCGGAGCTGATCCAACGATTGCAATACGCAGAAGCTCAACGAGTACGCGGGCGGGACGATGCGGCTCGCAAGGCATACCTTTCACTTCGTAATGATCT
The DNA here is from genome assembly GCA_964479855.1 of uncultured Pirellulaceae bacterium. Classification (GTDB taxonomy): domain Bacteria; phylum Planctomycetota; class Planctomycetia; order Pirellulales; family Pirellulaceae; genus Mariniblastus. The sequence continues at coordinate 2,972 of CAYZPA010000075.1, read as the reverse complement.
GATTTCAGCCAGCAACGAAACTGGTTCAAGAGGTGATCGAACATCTGATTCAAAGACGGATCTCGATGAACAAATTCTTCTTTTCATCGAATCGCGACTGGCCCAATAGAGCGGACGACCGTCGCACGTTGCTGCGAGGTTTAGCCGGAATTATTCACGACGACAGGCGTCTGGTTTGTCCTTTGAAGCGATTCTCCGGACGCGGAGGCAAGTTTTGCAAATTCGTTAATTTCACGTCGTGGGTGACCTGTCGAAACTACAAACTTGGAGCAATATCCCAATAAAAATCAAGTTTTCTCCAAGTCGAGGCCCACGCATCGTGAATAATCCGGGTTAATTCCGAATGATCTGGCGACTACCTTTTTATCTGCGGTGTCGTGGGGTAATTCCTTTCCCCGACAGGTTTGCGATAGTCAGGCGTGATCAGCATCGGATTCAGCTTGGTGCGAAGACGCTCGTACTCGGTTTGGTCCTCCGTGGTCCATGACTTGCTGGAAGTCTTAATCAAAAGTTCGTTAGCCGCCGACATCCAGATCTCACGTTCATCAAGCTGTGAGCGATGTGCCTGTCGTTCAATTCTGGCCAGATGCCGCTCATTTGCTGCAACAGTCCGATGCCTCTTTTCGGTTGCGATCGCGATGTTCAAGTCTTCCTTGAGGTCGTAAAGATTGTGCCATGCCAGCACGACAAGAACCAGAGCGATCAAGTTCGAATAAAGTACATACCTGATTACTCTACGTTCGTCATTCGTTTTATCCATTTGATAATTGCCTCGGTCAAAGTTTCGATGGTCGCGGTAACAAGCCTGGTAAGCGGCTCGAAAATTGAGATGCCCGTTAGCCCACAAAGTCCGGCGATTCCAATCAGCGGATAGCCGGTACTGGAAACCGAATCGAGGCTCCAGTATGAAATCATTGCGATGCTGACACCAAAAAGTGACATCGAAACTGAATGAGTCGCGATTTCGTCCAGGCTTGTGATCCCTGCAAGCCGTGCACTGGCGGCGCCGCCAACAGCACTTGCAATGGCAGACCAAAACAACACGTAGGGAATCGCCAACGGTTCAACTGACGCAACGACGATCATGCAAACAATGAAATAAGCTTTCGGTTCAGTCATGAACGCACCCGGAAAAAATTCAACACATCCAGATGCGTAGCGGTTCGCCAGGCAAAGATGCTATTCCTAGTTGCGAAATGACCCCGACAACGTGACAAAAAAAATTCTGTTTCTTTCGAAAAAGAAACGCGATGAGACCATCTAATCCATGAACCGGAATGATTCACGACGACAGGTGTCTGGTTTGCCCTTTGAGCCGATTCTCTTTAAGTAGCGACAGTTTTGCAAATTCGTCAATTTCACGTCGTGGGTGAACTGTCGAAAACCACAAGCTCGGAACCATACCCCCATGGAACAGCCTTCTCCATTTCGACGCCTAAGCCTTGTAAATAATCCGGGTTCAGTGTCCCCATCCGTCGCTTGAATTCGTAACCGTACCTCCATGCCCAAGCTAGAAAGGTTCAGTGTATTTGCAGACCAATTCGCCGCTTTCCTCGTCAAACGTTACAGAAAAGGGTTCTTCCGGGAATGGCACTGCCGACACCTTTTGTGCGTCCTCGTCCTCCATTATCGAAAACGCGAAGACGCAACTGGGGCATTTTCTGTTGTCACGGTTGCGTTCGGAAAAGCTTGCAAAGCGCGTTCAACCAACAAATTGCGAATCGTTTGGTTAAAATCAGATGTCCCAATACTGCTGATCTTCAGCTCTTCGGAGCTACGCCAGCCAGCTGACTTATGCGAGACTAGAATTTCAAAAATCGTCTCTGATGCATCTTTGCCGCCGTGATATGCAAAAATTGCAAACTCCTTATCGTACCGCGTTCTACCTTGTTCTTTGTCAATTAAAAGAACGGGTTTCAAATGAGCAAATTCATCTTCGATTCGCTCGCGAGCCCAACTTGCTTGGTTCGAAAACCATTTTTCGAATCTCAGAGACTGCCGTACACTTCGTGCACTAACGTTTTGCCAAGTGAAAACAACGGCAATCACCGAAATCAAGATCAGTAGAGATGTAATTGAGTACGTTGTTTTCATCATGCTGAGTAGTCTGGGACCTCGATACATTTGTACCAAACCGATCCAGATGCTGAATACTGATCATCACGGTAAGGGCTAAATTGAAGACTGACGCCTTTGACATCAATGCCGACACTGGCGAAGCCAGAAAAATCAAATTCTCCGCCTCCGACGAATTGGATAACTAATTCGGAGCCGCTTTGTCGTTCGACATCCAAAGATGCATTGGATGCAACAACATTGTCACTGTTAGCTGCTTCTGGTACCGCGTTCCCGTGAATGACAGGCTTCCCATCTCTGCAATCACACCAAACACTACCGTCAGCGATGAAATCTGACGTCCCAGCGTGTCGTAAGCCATCAGCGTCGATTCGCCCTTGGCATCGATTTGCTCGATCACGTTGCCGGCACGATCGTAGATCGATTCGGTTTGCTCAAGCACGGGATCGGTGACGACGGTTTGACGTCCTCGATAATCGTACTGAATCGAAACGGTGTTGTTCAGCGGATCTTTGGATTGGGTGACTCGTCCCATCGAGTCATAAGTCATTGTGGAGACTTTGTTGGCCGGATCAGTGACGCTGATCCGCCTGCCCGCGTCGTCGTAAGTGAATTCGGTGCGATTGCCAACGCCATCAATCTGAGCCGAAACGCGACCTGCGATGTCGTATTCCGATTCGCTGACCGTTTGAGAGCGTGGCTTTGCCGTCACAACGAAAAAAGCCCGCATGCAAGTCGACTCGCGACATCACATGCGGGAAAATCAAAGCTAAATTTTAAGCCTCGCTGACGAAATCAACTTGCCAAATCAGCTTTTGGCTCCTGACCCTTCATTCTGCCTTGACCCTTCATTCTGCCTTGACCCTTCATTCTGCCTCTTTATTCTGCCTTTATTC
>CAYZPA010000074.1:0-26074 GCA_964479855.1 uncultured Pirellulaceae bacterium | reverse complement strand
CGTCGTAGACGATCCAACCGCGAATCTGCAAGTCGGACGTCACGGGCACGGCGACTTTTCGCTTGTTGTAGGGATTGACTTCCCCGGAAGGTGCTTTGCGACATTTCGAAATCCCGGAAAGCTTGATCTTCACCTTGCCGTCCGTCACGTCGACAACTTTTGCCGTCAGTTTCACCTGTTCTACTTCGTCCAGTTTCCAACGATTCGCTTCGCCGCGAACCTGATCGACGGTGTGATGAGCGACGATTCGCCGAACCGTCGATTCTGGGATCTGCCATGACGTTCCGACTTTCATGCCGGGCGGAACAAACGACTCTTTTTCTTTCGCCGTCAGCCAAACATGATCAAAATTGTGACGATTCGTTTCGTGGTCGGGATTGCTACGTCTTGGCAAGTCACGCATTGTCTCCCGAAGAATCAATCCGCCATCAGGAAACTCGCTGGCGAAGCGACTGTCAGGCTGATTGGAGCTTCGAAACGCGTTGGCTTTGACTCCAGCGCGGTTTCGTTGCTCGCGAATCTTTAACGCTTCCTTCATCAGAAAAACGATTTTGTCAGCTCGAGTTGAATTGAGTGAATGAAGCAATTCACCATCGACTCCGACCACATACAGGCCCTGGCGAGTCGCGGTGGGTTTGGTGCGACCCGCGTAGTGTCCCTGTTCTGCGATGTGTCGAAAGAAATCTCCTTCGGCATCTTTTTGATGTTTGACCGTGTTGATATCGATCGCGACTGGCACGAACGATTCGTTCAGCATGTTAATGACTTGAGCATTTGAGAATCCGGACGCACGGCCCGTGACACCATTGTTTCAGACACAGCCCAGCGGATCGCCGTTCATCGCCCAGATGAACATCGGCTTGCCATTCTGCTTCGCCGTCTCAATGCCTTCCCAAAGACCGGGAAGCCACGGGACTTGTCGCCATTTTTCATCTTCGTCGTTTGGCAAAACGAAGTTGTAAACCGTTTCGAAATCTTCGATGGATTCGAATCCCGCTTCGAAAGCCCGCATGACTTCGGCGGACTCACGATCATGTTCAGTTTGAGCCAAGCCCGATTGAGCCAGAAAAAGAAACGATGCCGCGAACAACAGATAAAATCGCATGACCAACTCCCCAACGAAACTTAGCAGAGCACTTCCAAACGCCGGTTCGATTTTACTCGCCGCCGAGCCAATCGCAAAACCCGTTCCATGTTCGACCGATTAACCGGCCCGAAACGACGTCCTCGGTGATCGTCTGTTTCCCGGAAGAGAAATTCATCCAGACGGCTTCGATATAGGGCTGGCTGCAGGTGGCAAAAATCTGATAAATGCCCTCGTCGTTGATTCGCTGCAAACCCTGCCAATAGTGATCAAAAAGATGCTGGTCCAGAACGTCGCCGGTGACTCGAATCGTCGTCAATGCTCCTTTAGTCACCGTGCCGACCTGATTTAAAGCGTACATCGTCATCGCACTTGAAACGTCAAAAATATCAACATCCTGTTCGTCCGCCATTTCCTGCATCTGACTCCACATCCGTTGAATTTCAGCTTGCGGGATGATTTTCGTTGCGTCGATTTCAGCAACGGATGTTCGCGTTTCATTGATCGTCGCTTTCAGTCCCTCCAGGCTCAACGGCGGCTGGTCAAACTGGTCCGCCGTTTTGCCGGAAGCATTCCCCACGGCTTGAAGTAAGTCAGCCGCGTGATCGATCGTTGAGTCGGCATCGATGACGCCTTCACGTTTTAGTTCTTCTGCCAACTGTTTCAGATACACGTTGGAGCCGTAAGCGACATCGCTAACGATCGCCAGAATGGTCAACGGTGAAACGTGCAAGGTCGCCATGCCGGCAAGATCAACAAAAGATCCGACTGTTTTTCTGGCGACGTAGCCTTCGACTTGAGTATCACCGATGCTGACGTCTGCGTTGCCGAGGACTTTCTTTTGAGCTCCGCCGATATCGTGAGCGACCATGTCCAACATTTGTTTGACGAACGTTTTGTAGGTTTTCGAATCCTGAAACGCAGATGGTATCAACAGTCCAGCGGACTCTTGTGCGAAACCACCGACGATCGCGGCGGTGCTGCGGATGGTGCGTTCCGGTAACGACAAAGTGTAGTTCAGATATTTCGAAACGGATTCGAGGCTGGGAACGCTTTTATCATCTCGTTTACCTTCCACCTGCGTTTTGGCTTGCCCATTTTTGGTTGCTGTACGTTTCTTTTGATTCTGTTTTTTCTTTTTCAATCGAACCTCTGCACTTCTATTTTGGCTGGATTCGGGACACCCGCTTTCAACCATTCGCTCTGGCGTCAACAATATTGATTGTCGAATCATACCTTTTTGGGACCAGCAATGAAAACGATCGATTTGAGCGGAAAATCAGCTTTTGTTACCGGAGGCGGGCAGGGCATTGGTCGTGCGATCGCAGAGGCTCTGCATGCCGCAGGAGCCAGTGTTGCGATCAATTTCTTTCCGGATGCTGACGGAACCAACGAAGGCATCGCCGCTTCGTTTGCGGATGAACTTGGCGACCGCGCCATCATCGCGGGAGCCGACGTTCGCGTGCCGGAGCAGCTTGAGGCTGCCGCTGCCAAAGCCAAAGATGCTTTTGGCGGCGTCGACTTTCTGGTCAACAATGCGGGAATACTTCGCGACAAAAGCTTCAAGAAAATGAGCACCGATGACTGGTCGGCGGTGATCGACACGAATCTTTCCGGTGTCTTCAACTCATGCAAAGCGATCGTGCCTCATCTGAATGAATCGGGAAGCATCGTCAATGTCGCGTCCCTTTCTGCGGTGACCGGCTTTTTCGGGCAAGCCAATTACGCGTCCGCGAAAGCCGGCGTCATGACGCTAACGAAAGTGCTCAGCAAAGAACTGGCGAGGCAACAGATTCGCGTCAATGCGGTTGCGCCCGGCGTTGTAGACACAGAGATGGGAAAGTCGATTCCGGAAGCCAATCGCGAAGCGATGATCAAGCAAATTCCGCTGGGCCGATTTGCCGAACCGAACGAAATCGCCGAAGTCGTCCTGTTCCTGTGCAGCGACATGGCTTCTTACGTGACCGGCCAAACGATTCACATCAATGGTGGCTGGTGGGCCTAAAGGGGAACTTTATCTCGAAGGGAATTTTATCTCGAAGGGGAAGATTTACCTCAAATCATCATCGCTCGATCGACCGGCCAACAACTGCCTCGTTGCTTCGATACCGATCACCGATCCGAGATTCAAATACGGTCGCAGCCCTAGCACTCGCATCTTTCGTGATCGATTGGTAGTGCGTTTCGAATGGCATACCGGACATGGGACTTGCGTGTCCGATGCAAGCGACACGCCGCAGTCGGAACAACTTGCTTGAACCGTCCAGAAAACGCCGTCTGAGTTGCCGATCGGCAAGAGATCAACATGCAACTTGAGATCATGTTCAGCACAGATTTCGATTGCTTTCACAAGCCGCATCCAGTCAATCTGTTGGCAATCAACTTGACGGCAGACCGATTCCAACCATTTAAGTTGTTCGGCGCCGAATGTCCTCCGCGACCAAACGCCGTACCATGCCGGGGACGAAACAGCAAAATGATCTTTCAATTGATCGCGTGACTCGGCCAGCTCAATTGCCTGTTCAAACTGTTCAACGATGCCATGGTTTTGACAGGAAGTGCTTCCTTCGTCCGAATTGTTACAACGCATCAGCCTCTGAAAGTCGCTGGCTCCTGCGTTGGGTCCGAAAGCCAACCATCCGAAGCAACCGGCGAGCGATCGACCGCCGGAATCCGAGCCGGACTTCAGAGGAACGTTCGCCACGCAGGGTCCGCAGGCGTTTTCGACTTGTTGGCGACCTCCGTACGCCGCGTAAATTTCTTCGACAGGAAATCCGGTTGCCAGTTCAGGTTCCTGCTGATGAGCGTCAGGGTGCAAACAGACTCTTTGAACGATTCGTCCATCCATTTGGCCGACAGCCAGAGCTCGCAAGCTGCGAAGGTCTCGAAACGCCGCGTCTGGAACGCTTTTGACTTCGTTGTCCCGAAACGGGCAGGGTAATTCAATCGCCCACCGCAGAAACGGAGGCGTCGGACCCAGTATTGCGGCGGTTCGTTTCATATCAACGTAAGTAATCAGTTTGCCGGGTCGTCGGATGGGAAATGAGGTTCTATAATCTGCGGCTTGAAACAATAAAACAAAGGCTTAAGCCAACCTAAAAATATCAGCACGGGAGAATTCAGTGCCAGAAAAAGTCGTCATTATCGGAAGCGGTCCTGCAGGCTGGTCCGCCGCCATCTACGCCGCTCGTGCCAACCTGAGCCCGCTGCTGTTTGAGGGTACCGTCAAGCCAGAAATGATTCCACTGGGACAATTGGCTTATACAACCGAAGTCGAAAACTATCCGGGTTTTCCTTTCGGCAACGTTCGCGCATTTGTAGAGAGCGCCGTCGCCAAAGACAGGCACCTTAACCTTCCCGCGATCCCGAATCACTTGCGAGAAAAGAAACAGCGCAACAGCCTCGAAGACATCCAGCCTCATTACGCGGTTCAAGGCACCGAATTGATGGAGCTGATGAAACAGCAGGCAATCAATTTTGAGACTCGAGTGGTTGGCGATGACATCGTTGATGTGGATTTTGAGTCCACTCCCATGCGAGTCATCCCTGCCAACGGCGAGCCGATTGAAACTCACACGATCATTATCGCCACTGGCGCCCGCGCGAACTACCTGGGCTTGCCTTCCGAAGAAGCTTATAAAAACAAAGGCGTCAGTGCCTGTGCGGTATGCGACGGCGCGTTGCCAGTTTTCTGGAACAAGGAACTTGCCGTCGTCGGTGGTGGCGATACCGCGGTCGAGGAAGCTTCGTACCTTGCCAACCTGAAGACCTGCCCCAAGGTTTACATGCTCGTTCGTCGCGACGAGATGCGAGCGTCAAAAATCATGCAGGATCGCGCGGAGAACCATCCCAAAATTGAAATCCTCTGGAATAGTGTCGTCGATGAAGTCGTTGGTGACGGCAACCTCGTAAATGGCTTGAAAATCAAAAGCACGACCGATGACAGTATTTCTGACTTGGCGGTTGGAGGAATGTTTGTCGCAATTGGCCATACTCCCAACACAAGTTTTCTGAGCGGAAAACTGGACATGAACGACAAGGGTTACATTAACTGGACCCAGTCGTTCCGCACCAACACCAGCTCCGAAGGCGTATTTGCGGCGGGAGACGTCGCCGACGATTACTACCGGCAAGCGATCACTTCTGCCGGTACAGGCTGCATGGCGGCGTTGGATGTTGAGAGATATCTTGCCGAAAAAGGCATCGAGTAGTCGTTGCGGCAACTAAACCGGAATTATTCACGACGACAGGCGTCTGGTTTGCCCCTTGAAGCGATTCTCTGGACGCGGAGGCAAGTCTTGCAAATTCGTCAGTTTCACGTCCCAGGTGACCTGTCGAAACCACAAAGTTGGAACAATACCCCAATGAAACAAGCTTTCTCCATGGCGACGCCCGCGCATCGTAAATAATCCGGGCTAAAATACGGATTCACGCGACGCGGTGAGCTTTCAGTTTCCCGCGTCGTTTCATTGGACAACCACTCCCTTAAAAAACCGTTCAACCCCATGAGCAACAAGACTTTTCGCGATCGTCAGATACTTTCGGCAGCCCAGCAAACGGGTGGCATCGCAACGCTGGGCGCCTACCTGCGACTGTCCGGCCCAGGCTGGTTGCAGTCGGCGATCACGCTTGGTGGAGGTTCGCTTGCGGGAGCGTTGTATTTGGGAATGACGGGCGGATACAGCCTGCTGTGGGTTCAGCTGGTCGCCATGTTTTGCGGCATCGTGATGTTATCCGCGATTAGCTACGTAACCTTGTCGACTGGCAAGCGTCCTTACGTGGCGATGAACGAATATGTGAATCCCGTTCTTGGCGTTGCATGGATCACAGCAACGATCCTTGCCAACATGATTTTCATCCTGCCTCAGTTCTCGCTGGCTTACGATGCCCTGCAATTTAGTCTGCTACCGGATCAGGTTGACGGGTCAGATCAATCCAAATATCTCGTCACGGGAATCATCGCCGCAGTCGCGACCGGAATCGTGCTGTTGAGTTTGAAACCGGGCTGGATGTCGAAGCTGTTCGACTTGTTGCTGAAGCTGATTGTCGGAGCCATCGTTGTGTGCTTTGTCGTCGCCGTCGTGCAGCTTGCGATACAGGGCAAAATCAGCCTTGAAGTGTTGTGGGGCTTCCTTCCGGACCTTCATCGTCTTACCGAAGCCGCTCCCAAAATCAGCGACCTGCTGATTTCTGAATCGCTCGACGGAGCTTCACGCACTCATTGGCAGGATGAACTGGTTTCTTTCAAGCAGGATAAAATGATTGCCAGTGCTGCCGCTGCGGTGGGAATCAACATGACTTTTCTGCTGCCATATTCGATGCTATCTCGAGGCTGGGACAAGACGTTCCGAGGACTCGCGCGATGGGACCTGATCACCGGAATGGCGATTCCATTTGTGGTCGTTACATCCTGCATCGTCATCACAGCTGCTTACGGATTTCATGCCAAAGCAGATGCGGAATTGCTGAGCAAAGATCCTGCAGTGGTTACGACCAGCGGATTCTACGACACAGTAGAAGGCCAAATCGAAAAGAAGCTTAGCAAGGATGAGGCAGGCAAAAAACAATTGGCCGCAATGACCGAAGATGAAAAGAAAACGTTCCTTGCAGAGACCATCGCCAATCTACCAGAAGAGGAACGCAAGCTTGCGGTCGCACTTGCGAAACCAACGACAAGCCAATTGGCCAAGTCGCTTGAACCGCTGCTTGGCAAAGAAAGAGCAAGCCTTGTTTTTGGCATCGGCGTTGTGGCGATGGCGTTTTCGACGATCATCATTTTGATGTTGATTAACGGGTATGCGTTTGGTGAGATACTTGGCGACTACGAAAATCCGGTATATCGAATGATCGGTTCACTTCTGGCGGTCATCGTCGGTGTGTTCTGGGTGTCACTATGGAGCGGAAAATCAGGGACCTATCTGGCGATCGTCGCTGGTACCTTTGCGATCCTTTTGTTGCCGATTGCATATTTTGCGTTCCTGTTGATGATGAATAATCGTGAACTAATGGGCGACGAAAAACCACGCGGCAGCCGCATGGGAATCTGGAACTTGCTGATGGGTCTTAGTCTGGCCATCGTTTCGTGGGCAGCTTACTCCGCGCTGTCGAAGAAGATCGCCGATCCGGCGACGGGCGGAATGGTTTTTGGCGGAGTGGTCACTTTTGGGATCCTGATGCTGATTGGGTTTTCAGCCAGATTTAACAATGGCAAAAACCGTACATCGGTTCAGGACCAAACTTGATTTTTTTCCACGTATTAACCCGGAATTGAAGAAGCCGTAGCCTTCAAACGCTAGCAACAGGTCCGTGTGGACGAAGATCGTGCCAGCGGTTAACTTTTCCCAAACCTTTTTCCGGGAAGAGAATATGTCTGCGATGTCGTTTGCGAATAAAGTCTTCAGCCCAATTTTCGTCATTGTGATCGTGAGCGTCATGAGTCAATCGAATGTCGCCGCACAAGTTCCAGACTTCAAAATCGAAGCCGCTATCTATTCTGGCGACCAGAAAACTCCGGCTGCCCAGAACATCACCCTGTTTTCTCAAGGCTTGATTTTCGATTTCAAGGTCGACAACGCGACTCCTCCGAACATTATCGAAACGAAGATCTACGACTCGCGTCAGAAACAGGTAGCGCTATTGAAGCATTCGAACAAGACGCAGCTGGAACTGAGTGACACTCGTTTGCTGCAGATGGTTGATGGTCAACGTCGAGACATTTCACAGAAACCTGACTACAAGTTTCTGATCGATGAAACCTACACTGAAACGCACGAACCGACCATTTCGCAGCTGATCCTTTCGAGTCCAACGATCAAGTATCGCGTCGTCGGCGAGTATCCCAAGGAAAGCAGTCGGCTTCCGCTGTTCAACGAGTTCCTCGACACATTTACCCGACTTTCATCGTCGCACCCCGGCAGTTTCCCACCGTTCGCACGACTTCGACTGAACGAGTCGATCAAAAAGCTAGGCTGGATCCCATCGGAAGTCGAAGTCACAATGCAACCCAATGCCCTGATGCCACGCGGTATCAACATGAAGTCAACGCATACGGTCATCAACGGTCTTTCGGATGACGATCGCAAAAAAATCACCACCGCCAAACAACAGTGGCTCGTGTACAAAAAAGTCGACTTGCTGACGTTTCATGGAATCAAGAAACCGTCGATCGCAGACTCTTTAAAGGGTGCTGGCAAGGCAAAATCACCTGTCAAACGATAGGTCGATCACAACTCACGTGCCAGGCTGAAACGGCGCCTGTTTCTGCTGCCGTTGTCGCGAAACTTCTCAAGGGCTACGATTTGGCTTGTATCCAATGAGCACATTTTTTGGCCAAGTCGTGATGAATTCTTTTGTGTCGAGGCGAGGACTCTGCGGCTTTCTTGCTGTCAGCCTTATGACCTGCTGCTGGCTTTCAAACCTGCGAGCCCTGAAAGCTGCAGCAACACTCGAGAAGACAAGAACTGATACGCCAACGGCTGACACCGTAGCTCAGGAATCTTCCGACAAAATCCCAAGCCGCCCGAACATCATCCTGATCAACCTTGATGATGCGGATTACAAGCTGTTCAGCGACGAAATGCTGGCTCAGTATCCGAACATTGAACGGCTGGCGAAACAGGGCACTTCGTTCACCAACTTGCATGTGACGACTCCGTTCTGTGGCCCATCCCGAGCGGCGCTTTTTCGTGGCCAGTTCGCTCATCGCACCGGCGTAAGAATCAATGTTCCTCGGCTGGATATCTCGCTCAAGTTTAAAGGCGGGCATCGCGAATTCGTTCGCCAGGGGCACGATAAAGAAGAGCTTGGTGTTTGGTTGAAGCGTGGCGGTTACCGAACGATGCATATCGGAAAGTTCCATCACAACGGATTCGACTATAGGAAGCCCGTTGGCTGGGACGATTTTTACGTTTCGCTTGGCGGTCGCTATCTTGGAACGTCGGTTTTCACAACGCGAGAAGATCCCCAGGGAAAACGAAGTCGCAATGGAGCCAACGTCTATCGAACCGAACAGGAGGCTCAAGATTTCGTCAACCTGATGGATCAACATGCCGACCGCAAAAACGACCAACCGTTTTTTATGTACATCGCGCCGCTTGCTCCACACCGCGCCGTCGGACATGAACTCTCTGACATGGTGGACAAAACGAAATACAGCGACTGGGGAGACAATCTCAAGATCGATCGGACGCCAGACTTTGATGAACAGGAGATCTCAGACAAACCGCTCGAACGACAATTCCCTCCGCTCAGCGAAGCGAACATCGACATGATGGAAAGGGAGTTTCGATGTCGCGCCAGAGCCGTTAAGTCTGTCGACGACATGGTCGGAACGATTGCCAAAACTTTAAAGCGGTTGTCGCTGGAGTCCAATACGATCGTGATGTTCACGTCGGACAATGGTTATCAACTGGGCCATCATCGCTTGCACAATAAACTTGATCCCTACCGCATGGCGACTCGAGCACCACTTTTTGTCTACGGTCCCGGCATTAAATCCGGTGTCGAGGCGGACCATCTTTTGGCTCATATCGACATCTGCCCAACGATCCTCGAATTGGCGGGCTGCAAAATCCCGGACGCTGTCGATGCTCAGTCCTTCCTGCCATTGATTTGTGATTCAAGCGATCATGATGTCGAGTCATGGCGCAAACCAGTCCTGCTCGAAAACTGGCAACTGAAACAGAACCTTTCAACAAGCGTGCCGGGCACCTATAGCGGCCTGCGTTATCACAGAGAACTTTACATTGAATGGGTGACCGGTGAACGTGAATACTACGATCTGGCAACCGACCCCTTTGAGCTTGATAACATTTACGCGTCGCTGCCGTCCAACAAGAAAGCCGACCTGCGATCAGATCTCTTCGCGGCCAGAACAGTAAAAATGAATCCTTTCGTGACCGTTATTCCGCGCCCCGTGAAGTCCAGCGATATCGATCCGGAACACCTTCGTGGCTACGCCGAAGATGATCGCTGTGTTTCTTCGGTTCGACTTACGATCGAGCATTCCGACAAAGGATTTTGGAATGGCGTTGCGTGGACCTCAAATCGAAGCGAACTCGACGGACAACTTTCGGCGGAAGACCAACAATTCGCTTCGTGGAAATATGATCTTGGATCAGCGATTTCCGTTCTGGGCGAAGCTGACGCGGTGACCATCGAAAACGACAGGTCATTTCAGTTCAAAGTTACTGCGTGGGCAACCGACGGGGAATCAAATCGCTCCGACATCGCCACAAACACGGTGTTGATTCCAATGGTTGCACCGAAACCAAAAGTCGCGAAAGACCATCGCGATGACGTCGAGAAACGCTAGTGGTGCCTCCAAGCTGAATGAATTGACCGGCTGAGATGATACGCCGAGGAATGCACATTTCAGCCCGGATTATTCACGATGCGCGGGCGTCAAAATTGAGAAGGCTTGTTTTGATTGGGGCATTGTTCCAAGTTTGTGGCTTCGACAGTTCACCCACACGTGAATTTATGAATCTTCAAAAACTGTCGCCACTTCAGGAGGATCGCCTCAAACATCAAACCAGACGCCTGTCGTCGTGAATAATTCCGGTTCAGGGTTTGTGCACCCGGCAGCTCACGCGTTTTGAAGTTGTACAAATACGAGCCCGACGCGCAACGGCTTGTTGATTTAGTCCAAATCGAGATCTTTGTTTTAGCCGTTTAGGCGTTAGCCTCGGTTAACGACACTTCAACCGGGGCTAACGCCCAAACGGCTCATAAAATCAACAAGTCGGCAAGCGAGTGGAAATCTCCCAGGAAATCCGTATCCCTCGCTCGCGCGTCGGGCTTGAATTGAAACGGTTCGACGGGAATTCATCACCATGCCTCGTCCAATCATCTAAACAACCACCTCGCATTTCTATCGATACGTCGCCGAACCGGTGCCCGGCAATCGCCGAGCCGAAGAGTTCAAAGGCGTTGCAAGCGTCGGGATGTTGTCAGACTGCATCGGCGGCAATGCCTCGAATTGTGTCCCTTCGTTGGTGGCGGGCATCGTCGGTCGGCCCAGCTGATAATGATTTTCGACGATTGGCTCATCGTATCCCGCTTGCTGCACATAGGTATCGGAATTCTCGATGGCACGTGCTTGCAACAACTGTCCCGTCGCTCGCTTCAATCGTACCAACGCGATGCTGAGCTCTGTCTGGCTGTTGAGCATTTGTTGTTCGGTGTTGGCGAGTCTTGCCTGTGACTGCAACACATCATCGATGAATAGTCCGGCTCGCTGTGCATCAGTGAGCATCGCAGACGCTTGCCCTTCGATCGACTGAAGCTCCCTGGATGCCTGTTCCATCGCTACCTGAAACTGCTGATATTCTGCAGCGTGGCTCTGCACGTCACGGTAAGCCAAACGAGCATCAAGTCGGACGTTCCCCAAAACCTGCTGTAGCTGTTGGTGCAAGCGTCGATTTTCGAGTTCCTGACGCTGTAAACGGGCATTGGAAGCTCGCCGGCCGATCGGGACTTCGAAGGAGATTCCGACCGCATAGGATGGGTTGTTTGAAAATGAATCCTCGTAGGCACGTCCGACATCTTTGTTTCCCGACACGCCTGACAGGAACGTCGAAATGACCGCATCCAGTTGAGGTTTCAAATCATCCAGAGCCAATTGTTGACGCAGCGCCGAAGCCTTAATGGCGGCGAGTGCAACACGAATCTCGGCGCGATTCTGCATCGCCATTTCCGTTACCTGTTGAATGCTTTGCGGCACGGCAAGCGTCGCCGGCGCCTCGATCGGAACGATCTCGATGGAATCCAGATCGACCATTCCGCTTCCGTGAGTCAACGTCAGCAGTGATTCCTGTGCCGCTGCAACGGCGTTTTGCGCCCGAATCAAATCGGTCTGTCGAGACGTGGCTGCAGCTTGAACTCGGTAGATCAACCGCTGTGTTTCAGCAGAATTTCCTCGTTCGGAAAGCTTCTGCAGCAATTGCTCAGCACGATTTGCTGATCTGAGTTTCTGCAGGAGATTTCCACGAGCCTGATACAGCCGCCAGTACTTCGAAACCACATCGACGAGAAACTGCTGCAGCTGGACCTGTGAATCGTCCTGGGATGCTTCGAGCCCAATCTGGGCCAACATGATTTGGCTTTGATTGACCTGCCGGCCCGCACCTTTCAACAGTGGCTGTCGATAATCCAAAAGCAATTGGGTCGTTGCCTGATCCGGAGGTGAAAGAAAATCGCTGTTGTTGTCCGTTCGCTGCAACGCCTGGCCAACTCTAAGATGACCGCCTGTTCGAGTTTGCTTTTTTAGTCCACCCTGAATCTGCAATTGCTGCTGCAGAAAACGCCCGCCTGCGGTTCCCGTATCCAGCAATGACACGACCGCCTGATCGACATCGTTCCAACTGGCATCGACAAAGGTTGACCAATCAAACCGGGCATCGGCTTCGGTCACCATCGTCTGCGCGATCTGTGGCTCTGTATTGACCAGCGTCACGGTCGGAGCGTTTTGCATTGCTGAAAAAACGACAGCGTCAAGACTGGTCATTTTCGTGAACCTGTCCGACCACAACGGATCCAGAGCAGGTTGCGACCACCAGTCATGGCCCGTTTCGACAGACAATTGATAGCCCGCATCGCCACCGAATGGCTCGGCCAAAAAAGGTTGATTCATCGAAGGCTGATGCATCGGTGGCTGGTTGAACGCTGGCTGATTCAAGCCACCATGATTTCCCTGATGACGGCCGGGCTGCTGGGCAGACGTTTCATCGGGCGTATCGGGAAAAAACCAGTCCGGTTTCTCAAGCGATTCCGGCTCGTTTCCTGACTCAGGTTGGTTCGGGTGATTGTTAAAGACGCTCTTGTCTGAATCACTTTTATTGGCGGATTCGCTTTTTGCTTCCGCATTCGAATCCAAATCTGAATCGGCCCCGAAAAGAAAGTCGTAGCTCTCGGGATCGTCGTTTTCACCTTGAGACGACGCTGTCGTTTCATCTTTGTCCGTAGGATCTGCTTTTGAATCACCGGAGTCTTTTTCGTCTTCGAGCGAATCCCAGACCAAAGCACCCGGATCAGGCTCGGGCATTGCAGGCTGCATAACGACAGGCTTAGCCGAAGCAGGTTCCCGCATTGCGACTCTCGGCTCAGCCGTTTTTTTCGCGACGGAAATCGGCGGCGGAGTGGCTGTTGCAGAGGTTTTCACCGCCATTAAATTTTCCGAATCAGACGGCTCGGTGAAGGCGGTTTCGGGAGCGAAAAAAACTGTTTCACGGACCTTCAGTAGCAAACTGGGTGCCAGCACTGGCACGGCAACAACTGCTCCAGCGACCCACAGAAATGGCTCCCTCAGCAACTTTTTTAAATCAGCCGAAAACGAATTCATCAATTAACCTCACGAAAAGCGGGCGCATACGGGCGCTATCGTGAGTTTTCGGCTCGCCATGACTTTAAAGTTTGCCACTTCTGCTCCGATTGGCTGCTTTTTTCCGAAAAGGAAACATAGGCAATCTAGATAGCTCTGGCAGCTCTCCGAAACGCTCCGAAAAAACGTGTGAGCAATGCGACTTCGAAATGTCGATACCGAATCCGAGGCGGCTGACTGACACGCCAAGCCGAAGTCCTGGCCCTGGCTGCGATGGAAAAATGGCTGTGATGGACTGTAATGGAGAGCGGCTCCGATGGACAAAACTGACTCTCTGGAAATCGTGATTCGAAAAGTCAGGGCGCTGGCTGAGAACGCGCTGCAGCATCACAATAAAACTGGGGCGGCGATTCAAGAGAACTTTCTTTTGGCGAACGACCGATTCGCTGGAATTCGGTTCGCTTGCGGACCGTTCGAAGTGCACTGGAACTGCGAAAGTGAATTCGCTGCTTTAAAACGAGGCTCTTTGACGATTCAGCAGTTTCATCTGACCGACCAATCGAGCAGCCGTCGCGCCGCGTAATCGATCGTGGCATAACCGATCGCTGACATAACCGATCGCCCGCCGCTTTCGATGCGGCGCACGAAGGCCACCAAGAAACACAGCTCGCGTCAAATGAACCGGAATTATTCACGACGACAGGCGTCAGGTTTTCCCTTTGAAGCGATTCTCCCGACGCGGAGGCAAGTTTTGCAAATTCGTCAGTTTCACGTCGTGGGTGACCTGCCGAAACGACAAACCTGAAACAATACCCCAATGAAACAAGCTCTCTCCATGTCGACGCCCACGCATCGTGAATAATCCGGGATGAAATTGACTGCGGGCTGCAAGGACTGTTTCTATCAAGCTACCAACCATTCGTCAGCAAGCTGATTTACTCGTCAGCAAGCTGTTTTACTCGTCAGCATTTCTACTCGTCATCAAGCGACAGATCTGCATCGAGGGCTTCGATATCTTTCGCCAGATCCTTGTCGACGATTCCGTAAGTGCCGCGTCCGTTTTCTTCGATGCGATTCCTGGCATCTCGCTCAATCGCTCTGACGTCCGCTTTCCAAACTTCTTCTTTTGCTTCACGAGTCGCAGGTTCCAGTTGGCGAACGATACGAAAGCCGACTCCTGTTCCAGGCTCATCGGTGAACCACCACGGGCTCTTGGGAAAATTCGGATCGGTCTGACGCCAGGACTTACTGTCTGACGGGAACCTTGCAAAACTGTTGCATTCTTCAGCGTCGTGCAAAAAGCTTCCTCCGCGAATGGAGCGAGGATACAGCTTGGTCGGTTTGTTGTATGCTTCGATGCCCTTGAAGACTTTTCCGTCTTCCGCGTCTTTCGCCTGGACGTAGCCCTCTTCGCTATATTGGTCCAGCACCCATTCGTTGACGTTGCCGTACATATCGTGCAAACCCCATGGGTTCGCTTTTAATTCACCAACAGCATGGCGTTCCTCACCCGAATTGTTTTCAAACCACGCGTGTTCTTCGAGCTCGCCCTCGTCGTCGCCAAAATAGAATTTTGTATTGGTTCCGGCGCGACAGGCATACTCCCATTCAAACTCCATCGGCAACCGGATGAACTGCCCCGTCGAAAGGCTGAGCCATTTCGTATATTGCTTTGCCGCGTACTGGGTAATCGTTGCGGCGGCCTGGTTTGGCTCCTGTCCAGCTTCATAGGTGAACGACGGATCGTACAATGCTGAAGGAGCCGTGATCGCGTCGATTTGGTTATCCTCATCGACAACCCGGATCCCGGTTGCCTGCAACGCTTTGAGCGCTTTTTCCATTTGCATGTATCGCTGAAATTCACCCCATGTGATTTCGTATTTCGCCATCCAGAATGGTTTCACCTCGACCTGGAACGCAGGGCCTTCATCGTCCTCACCGTCGTCGGTGCCCATTTGAAAAGAGCCGCCTGGAATGGGCTCCATCGAGTATTCGATTTCTGTGCCGGGGATCGTCGCGGTGTAAGGAACCATGAAACGGCCGTCGCCAAGGTCCACAAAACGTCCCTCCGAAGGTTTCTCCGTGGCGATGCCAAGCGTTTCCGCGCCACCAGGTTCACTTGCTTCTTGCGAATGAAGGTACGGAGTCGGCTGAGCCACGAAAGCGACCAGAACAAGCATTGACGCTTTTACGAAAATTCCACGAATCATCTTTGTCTTTCCGGTGATCATGTCACAAAACTAACCTAATACGAGTATAGCCCATCGCTCTTTAATCAAACCTTGCAATTGACGATCAGTTCCGGTTTTTCCCGGCCCTGAGGCCGAGCCCCAAATGATTCACGAGGCGTGGGCGTCGATCTGGAGAAAGCCTGTTTCATTGAGATGCTGTTCCATGTTTGTGGTTTCGCCAGTTCACCCAAGACGTGAAATTGACGAATCTGAGAATCTGTCGCCACTTCAAAAAATCGCCTCAAAGAGCAAACCGGACGCCTGTCGCCGAGGATCATTTCGGCTGAAAAACTCGTCTTAGCCAATCGTTGGACATTCAATACAATCTGCAGTTCCAAGTATTTAGTGGTGATTCTTTAAGACAGGACGAACACAAAGATGGCCGAACAGGAAAAACAAATCAAGTCAGCCAAAGTTGACGACTCCAACGCAATTTCGTGCTACGCAAACTTCTGTCGTGTGACGGGTTCAGCGGAAGAGCTGATCGTCGATTTTGGCATGAACGCCCAACCGATCAACTCGAATGATTCGTCCGTCAACATTCAGCAACGCGTTGTCATGAACTTCTTCACCGCCAAACGTCTGCTGCACGCCTTGCATGTTTCTGTTCGGCGACACGAAGAAGTCTTTGGCGAATTGGAAACTGACATTCGGAAACGCGCCCTGCCACCAAAAGAGTCTGGCGACGGAGCCGAGGCTTAATCAGCATCGACGAAATCACTCGTGCATGACGAGCAGCATACGAGCGGATCAGGCAAACGGAGTTGCCAGTGGACTCAGACCAATTTTCGAGCACAACCGTGCAATCGGACTTCTCACTGAAGGCCGATCCCGATCATGGATGCAATCGCGAAAGCGGCTCACCCGACGGTGCGCTGGCGAGATCGAAATTCGCTCTTCCAATCATCATCGTTGCAGCCAGCTTCGTTTTCTTTTGGGCTCTTGGAGAAGCTCCCTATTGGGACCGCGACGAACCACGCAATGCTGGATGTGCGGCAGAGATGCTGGCTCGCGGAGACTGGATTGTACCGACCTTCAATGACGAGCTTCGCGGACAAAAGCCGGTTTTGCTCTACTGGTTGATGATGCTTTCGTATCAGGTGTTCGGCATTAACGAATTCGCTGGCCGGTTCTTTTCAGCGTTATTGGCGATTGGAACGGTGATCGCAACTTGGGGTATCGCAAAATCACTTTTCGATCGAACTGTCGCCATGCTTGCCAGCCTCGCGCTTGCCAGCAGCCTAATGTTCGGCGTCGCGGCACGCGCGGCCACGCCGGATTCGCTTTTAATTTTCTGCACGACGGCTGCGATCTGGTTTTTTGTGAACGGTTTAGGGAGAGGAAAAACCGTCGGACGCCTCAACCCTTTCGACTTCTGGAAAACGAGGCTTGGAATCTATTTGTGTCTTGGGTTTGCCGTGTTGGCAAAAGGCCCCGTTGGCTTTGTCTTGCCCATGGCCGTCATGGGTTGGTTTCTGCTGCAACAGCGGAGTCTCTTATCGGCGTCAAGCCTGCCGGTTGATGAAAAAGACAGAGCTTCGATCCCTGTTCGAATCATTCGATCGTTTGGGCCGAAGACTTTTTTGAAAACGCTTCTGTCGATGAGGCCTGTTTCCGGAACCGCGATCTCGCTGGGAATTGCGGCTCCATGGTTCGTCGCTGCAGGCTTCGCAACCAATGGTGAGTTTACAAGACGCTTTTTTGTCGACGAGAACTTTGGTCGTGCGATGAGCTCATTCGAGAATCACGGCGGTGGGTTCTGGTTTTACCCCGTTGCCATCCTGATTGGATTCTTTCCCTGGTCTACTTTCTGGGGACCGGTCGTAACGGATATCGTAAGACGAGCCTTCAAGGAATCTCGAACAGCCCGTTCGGATCAACCAATGATTTCGGCGTCGGTCAGATTCTGCTTGGCTTGGGCGATCATTCAGGTTGTCGCGTTTTCGCTGGTGCAAACGAAGCTCCCCAGTTACGTGACCCCATGCTATCCCGCATTGTCAATTTTGACCTCCGCCAGCATCATCGCAATGATCCGCAACGCCAGTTTCGCCCCACACTGGTTATGGAATCTTGCCCATGGCGCTTTGGTGTTTTCAGGGATCGGAATCGCAGGGGCAGCATGGTTTGCGTCGACCGTTTTTGAACCGATCCCTTCACAGCTTGCATTGGCAGGACTGTTCCCGGTTGCGATGGGGATTTTCGGAATCTGGCTAACGGCGTTGACGACGAGTAACAAAAGAAACAACCAGCAGAGCAGCCTACAAATGCCCCAGCAAAAGGAACTTCATCGATTGCCAGCGGCGTTGGCTGTTGGAGCCATTTTGTTTTCAGTGTCGTTGCTTGGCGCGGGCGCGGCAGCGGTGGGGAAAAACAACACTCAACCCATCAGCGAGTTTTTGAAGACGATCGATGAAGAGAGTTCAGTGGCAACTTATGGCTGCCTTGAATCCAGTTGGGTGTACTACAGTGAAAGACCGATTTTTGAATTGCAAAAAAACTCCGTCGGCGCGTCGCCAACCATGGCTCGAAAACATTTCTGGCAAAACAAACCGCGTCCAGCCGTTCAGCAGTTCGTTCGGCGAACGGGCACGAACTACATCCTGACGACCCAGGAACTTTTGCCGGAACTAAAAAATCGGCTGCCCGAGGACTGGAATGTCCTTCAGACAGCCGATTGGTTTTTAAAAGACAAAAAACTGGTGCTTCTCGGCGTGACACCGAATATCGCTTCGAAACCGACGAACGAGTCACCGTCCCGTCGCTGAAAAGCACCAATTCGAACCTGACGATTAATTCTCAACCGCCAAATGATGCCCACCAACGGATTCGCAACTTAGTGTTTTGTGACAACTCAACCGGAATTATTCACGACGAAAGGCGTCGGTTGTCCCGGTGTTACGATTCTCCTGAAATGGCGACTGTTTCGCAAATTCGTCAATTTCACGTCGTGGGTGAACTGTCCAAACCACAAACTTGGAGCAACACCCCAATGAATCAAGCTTTCCCCAAGGCGACGCCCTCGCATCGTGAATAATCCGGGCTCAATTGCAGGGTGAGCCGTTTTGGCGATAGCCACGGTTCCCCGCACAAAACCGGGGCTATCGCCCAAACGGCTCAGGCTTGAAGCCCCGCTTTTTAGTCGAACCAGGCCATTAGTTGCCAAGGGCAGCCGGTGCGAATGAGTTCCCCATATCGAGGCTCCAACGGACTCCGAAATCAGAATTCTGCTGACGGAATTTTGCACCTGATGTCGCGGTCAATGACTGGATAAATTCAGGCTCAATGTCAGCTCGCCCCCAGTCGGTTGTCAATTGAATCGAAGGCACCGTAGGGACTCCGGTCAGCGAGTCGCCGTTGTTAAGCACAACAACGGCTTTGTCATCGGCTGTTGTATGAAACTTGATTCCTGCAATTTCCTTCATCGGAATGGTGACTTCGCCGAAAGCAGTTCTCAGTTTGAACTCATCAAAGCCTTCAACTTTTCCGGCCATGCGCTTGGTTGCACCAAGTCGAATGAAAACGACTCCTTCACCGGACTGATTCATAATTGGACCGCCAGCCATGGGAGCGTCGTACTTTAGAACGACCATCGTCAAAGGCTTTTCGCTAACTGAGAATCGGACGGGCTGACCTTTGATTTTAGCAAGCAAATTGTCATCGATAATGACGTTGACTTTTCCATCTTTAAAGAACGAATCCACATTCAGCTCTACCGGTGGGCGATCTTTCGTTTCTGAGTAACCAATTTGAATCGAAGACACATCATTCTGCTTATCTGCTGGAACGGGCGAGGTTAACAGCCGTCCTTCCACCATCGCATCGAGGTTGCCCGGCTCAAGCACCATGACATAGGGACGATCCTGAGCCGATGCATCGGCCGCCATACCTACAAAAAAAGCCATTGCGATGGCGAGGGCAGAAGTAAGTTTCAAAGGTTTCATTTTTGCTCCGAAGGTTTGGAATTGGTTGGGCGGACTTATTGTTTTTCGGTAGAGACAAATACCGCAACCGATTTTTTAAATTTTGTTTCAAAGTTACCTTGCACCGGGAGGCACAAAGTTCTGGTCGAAAGTTTGCGTCGGCACCGGGTAACCAGTTACCGGGTTTCGCTGCGAAGGTATCTGGAAAATGGTGCCGCGTTGAAGAGAACCGTTTGGTGGCTTGATCGTTTTCTTTGTCCTGGGAATTGCCTTTCGACGGCCTGGCGTAATTGCATCAACTTCCGAAAATTGAATTGCTTCATTTCCCCAAAGATTCAAAAGCTCAATCGAATCGCCGGAAATCGTCCCAGAAATCAAATCACCATTGGCCATCTGCGTCATCAGCTTTCCTTCCGGTGAAAAACTGATTTTGGCAATGCTTGAAAAATCCAGCTTCAAAGAACCAAATTGCGACTCAATATTCAGCTTGCTCATGCCTTTGATACGGCCTTCAATCCCTTTTCCGGATTTCAATTTTACGAAAACAATTGGACTGTCACTTGCAGGATCGCCGACTTGACTAATATCTTTTCGATTCGGTGCGAGCCCCGTGTACTTAAGCACAACACGATCAACCCCGGACTCGTAAAATTTCAGCTCGACCGGCTGGTAGTCGATTCTTTCCAGCAACGAATTGGAAATTTCGATCAAAACCTCATTCCCGGTCATTGATGCATCTGGATAGCTCGTCGCCCGTTTTTCTTTGAAGTAAACGGGACGCTGGATGACAATCGACCGGATACTGTTTCTCAAATTTGCCGGAACGTTGATGCGAAGCGTTCCTTGCCTGACAAGCAGTTCCAACTGGGCATCGGTAATCGTGACCACCGCCGTAAAACCATCGGCAGGAGAAACGATTTCCTCCCCCTGTCGATTAATCATTCCCTGTTCAAGGGCCGAATCTGAATTCCAAGAATTATTCTGATTTCCCAAAGGGCCTACAGGATTCACCAATGGCGTCGCTGGATTCACCGATTCCAAACTCTGGGCCAAGCCGTTGCTGGAAAGAACGAATGCGAAAGAAAGCGCAACAGCGATCAACAGAATCGCTTTCGAAGATTGCTTTTTCGAAAAATCGCCCATGTCTAATCGCTCACAATCCATAAAAAAGCCAGCCGTTTCGGCTGGCACTACCGGTGTGATCCCGATGATTATTTGGCGACGCCTGTAGATTTCGTGAATCGCCAGACGACGCTTCCTGTTGAATTGTCAGCGTAGAATTTGGAATTCTTTGAGCCTGTAATGGTTTCAACTTTTTCGGTGTTGATGTGAGCGGTGCCCCATTCAGTTTTCAGCTTAATGACTTCCAGCACGACTTTTCCGGTGACAAGGTCGCCATTTTTGAAAGCGATGACGGCGTTGTCTTTCGCGTCAGCATGCATTTTGATTCCATCGACTTTGTCCATCGGAATTGAAACCTGACCAAACGCCGTTTCTACCTTCAGGCTTTCGAGTTCGACGATGCTTCCGCTAAGGTCATCGCTTCTTTCAATCGAAACGTAAACTCTCCCTGAACCAGGTGTCGCAAGTTCCTGGGCCGATACAGATGACAACGCGAATGGGACCGCCAACAGGGCAATCAATAAGGTGCACATTTGACGCATGTTTTTTTCTCTCCGTTTGGTTGCGTGACCGCTTTAGTTATCGTTCTGATCGACGCAATTTCTAATTGATCCCGGATTATTACGAGGCGTGGGTGTCGAAATAGAAAAGGGCTTATTGCCCTTGAGGATTGTTCCAAGCTTGTGGTTTCGACAGTTCACCAACGACGTCAAATTGACGAATTTGCAAACTTGTCACCACTTCAGAAGAATCGCCTCAAAGGCCAAACCAGACACCTGTCTTCGTGAATAATTCCGGTTGATAGTGATGGCCATCAATATAGTCAGCTCATGCTGTCTAACAAAACCAAAACACTCAAAACGAAAAAAATCGCGGCTCAACGGCATCGCCAATATTGCGCAACCTGCCTAACCCGAACTTCATGTCGCGGTCATGCGCCAAAACGGCCAAAGAACCATGGCAAGAATAAAAATGCGAAGTACACGGCGTCAGTTTGAAGATGCCACAGCCGCCGCAAAAATTAGCGTACCACGAGACTAACGGATGTCCTTAAGAACCTCAGACAGGTCAACTTTGGCGGCATCCGCCCAGAGCGATTCGAGGCTGTAGTTTTCACGAGCCTCCGCTTCGAAAAGATGAATCACGACGGTGCCATAATCCAGAACAATCCAGCGGCTTTCGGCATAGCCATCAATGTTGACTCGTTGATCACCAAGTTCATCCTCGAGCTTATGATCAATTTCTTCGCTCATCGCGTGAAGCTGTCGCCGGCTGCTCCCGGTTGCGATCACGAAATAATCAAAGATCGCGGTCTGTCCAGACATGTCCATGACCATCAAATCCTGCCCACCGTTTTCGGCGGCAGTTCTTGCGGCGGCCAAAGCAAGTTCCAGACTACGCTTTGGATTCACTCGATTTACAGCAGCACCCGACGGACGGTGCTCTCCCGGTTTGTAACCGACCGGCATCTCATCCTGCGGTTCGTCGGGCGTAGAATCTGTATTTGTTTGCGGACTCTCAGTCACACAGCTCTTCCGTAGAGTTGACATTCTATTTTTGCGATCGAGCGAATTCGAAACGCTTCAAGGACGGGCATTGTACTTTGACCAGACCTTAAAACCAGTAGCGGGTTCACCGCATAACAGCAGTCCCTTGAATTCTTCAAACGATTCCTGCCGAGCTGTTAATTCTTGAAACGCACCTCGGCGATCACAGCCGCATTGAACTTACA
Organism: uncultured Pirellulaceae bacterium; assembly: GCA_964479855.1. GTDB lineage: Bacteria > Planctomycetota > Planctomycetia > Pirellulales > Pirellulaceae > Mariniblastus. Next base: position 3,666 of record CAYZPA010000074.1, on the reverse strand, counting down.
GCTCAAGACGAGCCCCGTTTGCTCAAGCCAGCATTGAATCGAGTCCGGACGAAAGATCCGTGGCGTCTTCAAACCGCCGTCGCGAACCGCAGTCTTCGCAGGACCAGTGCCAGAACGAGACCTTTTCCTGGCCAAGTTCCCAACAAAGATGAATCGTCCCTTCGTCCAAATCGCATATAAAATCGACGAGCGATGGTTTTCCAGAAGAGAAACTCACTCCCTGTACTTGCTGCAATTCGTCGTAACAGAGCTTCAAACGGTCGCTGAGCTGATCAGCCGATTCCTCGATCGCATGGGTTTCAGCAGAGTAAAGGTCCTCTGTTCCCTGAAGCTGCCGATGCAAATCAATTTGCTCCAAACGGGATCGGATCGAGTCGTGCTCGCGAGTGAGCTGAACGATCTCGGTCACAACCGGCTTCAAAAACGGAATCGCAGAATTTGCGAACCGAATCCGAGCGTCGATCAATTCGCAGGAAGCGTCAGGTAGTTGATTCTCTGAAGCAGAAATCATGTTGGTCTGTTCATTCGTAAGCGAAATTTGACTGTCAAAATTATTGTAGATCGGACCTCCTAAATGCACATGGGGCGATTTGCCGCCGCATCTCCAAAAAAATGACTCAGGCGTTCAGGCTTTTTTCAAAACCGTCATTTGGACTTGACGCGGAAAACTCGCTCGGCAAACCGCTTGAACTTAAAACATCACAAATACTGAGTGTCGCATTCAACAACGGATTAAAATTTACAAAGAAATGTGAAAGCCGGTGCAGCAAGGGAAAAACTCCGCCCTTTTACGGGAATGCTGGCAAATTCCGGGTTGAGTGGAAAAATGCCGAACGATTTGCCGATTTTCGCGTCCGTCATCACATCGAACATGACCAATCGATGGCAAATTCGAGCCGAACTTTAGCCAATTTTGGGCTTAACGCTCAAAAGAGCCGTAATTCACGCGGGTTTTGTTGACTCGCGGATGCCCACTCTTACAGTTTAAGTAATTAGAAAAACGAATCGCTGGGCGCTTTTGTCGAAAAGCGGGTGATTTATTGATCCATGGAAAGGAACAGCAATGTTAGTACTGTCTCGAAAAAAGAACGAGAGCATCGTCATTAACGACGACATCTCGATCGTCATCGTCGAAATACGCGGTGACAAAGTCCGCTTGGGAGTCGAAGCTCCGAAAGAGGTTCCCGTGCACCGTCGCGAAGTCTACGACGCAATTAAGCGCGCAGAGACCAAGCTAACTTCAGATATCGATACCGCATCTGCTGAGTAGGCTTGGTTGAATCCTGGTATCGCCTGATCACCAGCGAATTTCCATTTATTTAAGACATTTTCAACGTAGGGCTTGACGCAAATATCAAGCTCGGATCAACTATTTGCCTTCCCGCGATCAATCGCGAGAAAATCTTTGAACGATTGGCATTTCTTTGCCGATCAGATTCTTTACTAGACGGCCCCTTCGTCTAGCGGTTAGGACACCGGCCTTTCACGCCGGCAACACGGGTTCGATTCCCGTAGGGGTCACTACAAAAATTGAGCCAACGGAGCACTTGCTTCGTTGGCTTTTTTTTTGCACCCGGGCGAGCTTGTCGTTTTATTCCAAATCGAGATTTTTATGCCAGCCGTTTAGGCGTTAGCCGGCGTTAGCCTTGGTTAACGACACTTCAACCGGGGCTAACGGCTCAATAAATCGACAAACCCTGGCGACAACGGTCTTCCTTTTCCGCAGCTGTTCACGACTTTGAAGCAAATGACTTTGGATGCTGACCAAACCGTTGCAGCCTTAAACCCGGATTATTCACGAATTTAAAAGACTTGCCCGGCGTCCAGAGAATCGCTTCAAAGGGCAAACCAGACGCCTGTCGTCGTGAATAATTCCGGATAAAAGGGCTCTCTGGTCAGCACGAAGACAATCAATGTGCTCACATTTATAATTCGCGACTGTCCCAAGCGAACCCGATTCGAAAGCCAGCATCTTGTTTGAGCAAACCTTCAAGAATATCGACGACATCCTGCATAAAGACGCGGGATGCGGAAGCGAACTTGACTATGTCGAGCAGTCATCGTGGATTTTGTTCCTGAAGTATTGGACGACTTTGAAAAGGACCGCGAGGCCGCTGCAGGCCTAAAGGGTGAAGAATACAAACCAATCATCCAAAAAAAGTACCGCTGGGAAACGTGGGCTGCACCCAAAACCAAAGACGGCGAGCTTGATCATCATAAAGCCCTGACCGGAGATGACCTGACTGAGTTCGTCAACGATAAGCTTTGGAAGCACCTTTCCAAGTTCAAACAAACCGCCGACAGCCCCAACACCATCGAATACAAGATCGGTGAGATCTTCGGCGAGCTGAAAAACCGCGTCCAATCTGGCTACAACCTGCGCGAAGTCATCAACAGCGTCAACGAACTGCGATTCCAAACCAGTGCTGAGAAGCACGAGATGTCGCATCTGTACGAAGACAAGATCAAGAACATGGGCAACGCGGGCCGCAACGGAGGCGAATACTACACGCCCCGAGCTTTGATTCGAACGATCGTCTAGGTCTTGGCCCCTCAGCTTGGCCAAACGGTCTACGACGGAGCCGCCGGATCATGCGGCTTTCTGGTCGAAGCCTTCGACTACCTCAGCGACCCGGCCAACAGCAAAGGCAAAGACGGCAAGAAGAAAAAGAGCCTCTCCGTCGCCGATCGTCGCAAGCTCCAGCAAAAGACCTTCTACGCCAAGGAAAAGAAATCGCTGGCCTACATCATCGGCACGATGAACATGATCCTGCACGGCATCGAAGCCCCCAACATCGTCCACACCAACACGCTCTCGGAGAACATCGCCGACATTCAGGAGAAAGACCGCTACAACATCGTGATGGCCAATCCCCCGTTCGGCGGCAAAGAGCGAGCCGAGGTGCAACAGAACTTTCCGATCAAGACGGGCGAGACGGCGTTTCTGTTCCTGCAGCACTTCATCAAAATCCTGAAAGCGGGCGGTCAGGCGGGCATCGTCATCAAGAACACGTTCCTGTCCAACAGCGACAATGCGTCGGTCAGTCTGCGTAAGGAGCTGCTGGAAAACTGCAATCTGCACACCGTCCTCGACTTGCCCGGCGGCACGTTCACGGGAGCCGGAGTGAAAACGGTGGTGCTGTTTTTTGAGAAGGGCAAACCGACGAAGGACGTCTGGTTTTATCAACTGAATCTCGACCGCAATCTGGGCAAGACCAACCCGTTAAATGAGAACGACCTCGCCGAGTTTGTGAAGCTGCAAAAGAAGCGAGCCGATAGCGAGAACTCGTGGTCGGTGAAGGTGAGTGACATCGACTCAGGCACCTACGATTTGTCGGTGAAGAATCCGAACCGTCAGGATGAGACGGTGCTGCGAGAGCCGGAATTGATACTTGAAGAAATAGCCGAGTTGGACAAGGAAGCGGCGACCGTTTTGCAAACGATCAAGGGACTGATATGAGCAGCCGAAACATCATCCGCAGGCCGTTAGCCTCGGTTGCCGAACAATTAGCCGTTTGGGCGTTAGGCCCGGTTGCCGAACAATTAGCCGTTTGGGCGTTAGCCCCGGTTTTGAACCGTTCTGGTCGCACAGGAACCGGGGCTAACGCCCAGCGGCTGATTGGGGTTGGCCGATGAACGACGATCCTCTCGCATACTTTATTACGT
>CAYZPA010000073.1:0-26724 GCA_964479855.1 uncultured Pirellulaceae bacterium | reverse complement strand
ATGCCTAATCCACGCCGCCAACGTTCATTCTGAGCCAGGATCAAACCCTTCAATTATATGCTTGCTGCAATCTTCCACCCGAAGGCTTCAAATCGCAGACGACTAACTTTATAAATGCTAACGGCAAGCCGCCAACAGTTAGTTCGAACAACAACAGCAAAGCTGAAGATGTTCTAGCCAAATCGAATGCCGGTTCAGAAACCGAAGTTCCTGCCGACGCACCTCATCGGTGCTAAATGTTTGACCGGGCCGAGCAGCTGGAATAAATGCTACTCAGCTTGGTTCACATGATCTTGTGCTTCAAAAACTCTTTTGGAATGCCAAAGCATTCCAGAATTCTACAAGAGGTCTCTACCAAATTGTCAAAGAACAGAGCCACCCACAGAAACTGGGTGACAAACGACTCTCAGAAGAAAGTCGCCCCCGCTGGCTTCCCAGCAGGTGGACCGCAATTCTATGACTGGGTCCTGAACTGTCAACGGGAAAAACTGAAAAGCTTTGAAAGTTTTCAGCCACCGTGACAAGAGCTAAACATCGGCCCGCCCGAAGGCAAACTTAAGTTGATATTCAACTTTCTTGACCCGCCACAGAAGGCAAAGGCGTTGGCCAGTGCTTCATTGCAGGGGCGTGAATATAGAAGACTTCGATTCCTCGTCAAGGTTCACTTTTGATGTTTCCTGAGAAAAAGGAAAATTCAATCCTGAGCCCTAAAAAACAGCACCTCGACGAAGCTCCCCGTCGGCCGCGGATCTACCAGAACCAATAAACACTTAGAAATCACGCGGCAGATATCGAAAATGCGGTGGTCGAAATTGCCGATCCACATGTTCGAATCGAACGTCTTGAAAAATACGCGGCGTCGCAAATGCGATAATCTTTACCGGATGTGAGTCGAATCGCTGACAAGCTGACGCAACAGCAGCGAAAACTAAAGGGCACGAGGCGAGGTCGCAACAAATTCAGTAATGATTCAGTCGCGATGGCCGCAACGTCTGCACAGGAAATACGATCTTCAGAGAAGTACTTGTTCAAGGTCAAGCCGGCGAACCAACCAATGAACCTACCAATAAAAGACAATCCCTACGCGGCGCCAAAGCCAGAAAGAACAGCTTGCGAATCGAAAGAGAATTCGCTCAGCGACGTCGAGGGAACGATCACAAAGGCTTTTTACATTTCACTTGCAGGCTTGGTCGTTCCGCTAGTCCCCACTTTTTTGTCTACCTCACTTCTTCTCTTCGACAACACGATAAGCCACAAGGTATCTCGTTCTGCACGAGCGAAACTGCTTGGAACCGTGCTGGTCAACCTTATTGCCATTCCGACGAGCCTGATCTTACTCTTCATCGCATTGAGCCTTGGCAACTGACGCGAAGACATCAAAAACGAAAGATACTCAAGCACCTAACAACGAATCGACCGACTCGTCCAACCACGGCATCATGCAATTGAACCGCAGACAAGCTTCGTCGCCGAGGCATCGTGGCGGATGCGTAAGCTCAATTCAGGGCTGACAAGCATGGAACTTCGCGCCAAACAGATTGCCGTGTCGTCGCTCCGATCACATGGTGCTGAAAACAGATTTATGGCCACTCCAAACTGGTGTTACAATTGCGATGGCAATCACTGGAACTCAAACGGCAACAAAAATTCAGGATACCGAAAATGAAAAAAGATCGTTCGCGTCGAGCATTTACACTCCTCGAACTGCTCGTTGTCATTGCCATCATTGGCATTCTGATCGGAATGTTGCTTCCGGCGGTACAGTCCGTTCGCGAAGCCGCTCGTCGAACACAGTGCATGAACAACGTGCGGCAACTCGCATTGGCGGCCATGAATTACGAATCGGCACGAATGCACTTTCCACCCGGGGTCGTCGACAACGATGACAATCTTCGAGACGCGATCAGAACCGGTTGGGTAGAGCTGCTACCGTTCTTCGAGCAAAGCGCGATCTATCAACAATATGACCTTGGAAGCGATTGGAAATCAGATATCAATCGTGAGCTTGCGAAGATCAATATTCCGACGTTTCGATGCCCATCGAATACCGTCGATTTCGCTCAATTTGGAAACTTCGAAGGAGCGACTTGCGATTATGCGATGAGCAAAGGTCCTTCGGGATCTCTTTGCGAAACACCATCGCCGATGGGTGTCTTTGACATCAACAGTAAAGTTGGATTCGGAAGCATCACCGATGGATCATCCAACACGTTCTTGATCGGGGAGGCGATCAGCAGTTCTCGCATCGATGCCAAGTCGATATGACCAGGCTGAGTTGACCTTCAACTGGGCCAGGTCTGGTCCAAAGCAGATTTTGATGGAATGGATGAAATGGGTTTCGATGGCGGCCGCGGGAGCTGCCTTGCCGTAACGGCGCAGAATTTTGGCGCTGACGAAACATGGTGGACTGAAGACGACATTTACGATGCAGACCTCAATCGCGAACCCGCTTTTGTGTCGGCAGACATGGCAACGGGGCCTCAGGAAAAAAGTCCGATTGATCGTGTCCGTCCATTCTTCAGTGTTCATCCCGGTGGGGCCGTTTTTGCTCACGCCGATGGTTCGGTCCACTTTGTGAACGACTCGATCGATCGACGAGCTTACATTATCCGAAGCCATATCAGCATTGGCGCAGTGAATCTGGAGTAGCGATGTTCCGCTTGCTTTTGACCGCTGCGATTTGCGTGGCGACTTTTAATTGTGCATTCTTAAATCCGGCTTCTGCGCAGGAACAAAAGCGCGTGCTTGTCCATTACATGCCCTGGTACAAGTCTAAACCGTTCAGCGGCCAATGGGGTTGGCACTGGACGATGAATCACTTCGACCCGGAGAAACAGACTGCCGATGGGACTCGTGAGATCGCCGCGAGTAAATACCCGCTGATCGGACCTTACGATTCCAACGACCCAGCGGTTCTGGATTGTCACGTTCTTTTGATGAAGTTTGCCGGCGTCGATGGCGCGATCATCGACTGGTACGGCATCGAAGCGTTTCGCGATTACGAAATGCTTCATCGAAACACGCTGCACTTTATCAAGCACCTGAAAAAAGCGGGCCTGTCGTTCGCGATTTGCTACGAAGACCAAACGGTCAAGCACATGGTTGCGGAGAAGTTCATCAAGCCCGCTGCAGCGGTGGCTCAGGGCGAAGAAGTGATGCGATGGATGGATAAGAACTGGTTTTCCGATCCGTCGTACGAGAAGTTAGACGGACGGCCCGTCTTGGCTGTTTTCGGCCCGCAATATTTTGAGAAACAGCAATGGGTAACGATTCGATCGGGCTTAAAAACGAACCCGTTGATCCTTTGTTTGCCACATGTGACAGAGCAATACGGCTTGGACGGAGCGATCGGCTGGCCTCCCGTTCACGGCGGCAAAGAGATCCCCGCATCGCGATGGAAAAAATACCTGGACGATCTGTACGGGCGACCCGATCCAGCAAAGACGGTAATGGCGGTCGCATTTCCGGGCTACAAAGACGTATACCACGACGCCAAGGTCGGCGTTTCGAATGGGTGGATTGACGATCGGGACGGAAGGACTTTCCGTGAGACGCTGGACCGGGCCATGAAGAGCAAATCGAAAATCATTCAAATTGCAACGTGGAATGATTTTGGCGAAGGCACGATTATCGAACCAACCAAGCAGCATGGCTACGAATACCTGGCCCATCTTCAGAAACGACACAATCGGCTGGGGCAGTTCTCTGAAGACGATCTGAAACTTCCTGTCGAACTCTATCGCCTGCGAAAAAAACTTGCTCAGGACGAAGCATCGATCGCCTTGTTGAATACGGCATCCGAGCTGCTTTACGAGGGCGCCTGCGATGCCGCAAGGCAGCTTTTACACTCGATCGCGACTGACGCCGACCAATAGTTCGGCTTAAACCCGGATTATTCACGATGCGTGGGCGTCTACCAGGAGAAAGCTTGTTTCATTGGGGTATTGCTCCAATTTTTGGTTTCGACAGGTCACCCACGAGGTGAATTGGTGAATCTGCAAAACTGTCGCCACTTCAGGAGAATCGCCTCAAACATCAAACCAGACGCCTGTCGTCGTGAATAATTCCGGTTCAAAGGACAAACCAGACGCCTGTCGTCGTGAATCATTCCGGTTAAAAGTCGACCATGAATCGCACGCCAATTGACTGGTATTCACCGCCTGGATCTGTTATCGCAGGTCGATTGATTTCGCCGGTGATATAGTTGACTTGCATTCGGGCGTAAGGGTTCCAGTACCAGTTCGCTGCAAGGGTCACCGAATCTCCCTGGCCGCCGATGATGTTCTGATCGGTCAGGTCGGCGAACGAATATCGTGCCGCGACTTGCCATGCACCAAGGCCTCGTTTCACGTTATTGTCGCGATCGCGAATCGAATAGAAGTTCTCAAACGGTTTCAAACGTGCGAGGCAACCCGTCTCCCGGTTCCACGGCATGTGCTCGCCGGTGAGCATGTAAGACGCTTGCACGTAACCACCATCGAAACGCAAGTTTTCGCCGATAGCCGCAAGTCGGTTAACGCCGACCGTCATGTACTCACCAGTCAACTGAAACGCACCGATATTCAATACAGCTTCCAAACCGAGCAGGTTGTTCGTGTCGGCACCAAGAATTCGCCCTGTGTCCAGCCATCGCTCATTGTGTCGAGCTTCAGCGCGAGTTCGATAACGTGCTGCGTTGTCGGCCGAGGCCGTGCTTCCATCCGGCCAGCCAAATGAGCCTGCGACGGCCAAGTGTAAATACCCGCGACCGCCTGAAGATTCGTCGTACCATGGCGTAAATGCCATACGGCCTGCGATTTCTGGTTGGTAGTGATCGCTGATGAACCCGATGGTTGTTTGTGTCAATGCCTGATGCCACACGCCGTAACGCCAGTTCATGGATTTACTTTCATTGAAACCATTGGACGAGATCCCAAGACGTCGCGAATCCTCGTTGAACGCTTCGACAATGAACGGACGTTCGATGAAAGTGTTGTATCGACTGCTGTTCAGGTGATCGTAGCCGTAAGGTCTTTTGTGGTTACCAACAATAATCGTGTTGAAAAACGCGGAGTTCTTAAAACCGATGAAGGCGTCACGGTACGACGGATCGACTCCCCCAGCGAACTCGCCTTCATATTTATAGAACATGTTGTCATTGAGATCGCCGCTAACACCGATCCGCATGCGGCGAAACGCAACACGGTCTTCAGGGTCTTCGCCTTCGAGGGCCGCGATGCCAGGTTGAGCTCTTGGGAACGCCCACCAGTCCAGGTGAATCCGGCCGAAGAATTTCATCTTTGGTTTTTTGTGACCGCTGACCACGAAGCCCGGGATCTGGCTGTCGATTTCCGCGATGGATTCGTGATTCTCCTCGACGGAATCCGCCACTTCATCAAGACGTTCTGTCAACGACTCTATTTCTTCGCCTGACTTGTCCTTTTTGTCAGAATCAATTTTTGCTTTGACATCGTATTCAAGCTCTTTGATCCGCTGCTCCATTTCAGCGAACTGGTCGGCAAGCGATTTTTCTTCGGCGCCAGCGTCGTCTTGAAGCCTTCTGAATGCTACCGGATAAGCATTTGAATCTTGCGCAAAAGTGGTTTGGACTTGCAAGAAAAGGCTTGTTGAAAAAGCCAGCATTGCGAAGATGCGTGGGATTGACATTTGGACTTACCAACAACGAACGAGAAATAAACGAAATCATTGATAAATTCGGTTCTCTGCCGTCATTCAGTACATCTCCTACGACCGAAAATCCTGATTATTCACGGAATTTAACATTCGCATGGCAACGGTTTGTCAATCTGCGAAGGAGGCGAAAGCTTTGCAGCTGCTTCTTAACCGGAATTATTCACGACGACAGACGTCAGGTTTGCCCTTTGAAGCGATTCCCGCCCGACGCGGTGGCAAGTTTTGCAAATTCGTCAGTTTCACATCTTGGGTGACCTGCCGAAACGACAAACCTGGAACAATACCCCAATGAAACAAGCTTTCTCCATGTCGACGCCCACGCATCGTGAATAATCCGGGCTTAACAGAGTCGAACTCAATTGCTGGCATCCAACTGGGCATGGATGGAGAATACGGCAGGTCCCTGTGAACCGATCCGGATACCTGATTGATGCGAAAAGTCAGATGGCACCAACGGAGGGACTTCAGCTTAACGACTCTGCAAAGTCTGCGGCCGTTCACTGATTCCGCACAGCATGATAAGCCGAACTGGTTGAGGGTGCTGGAATCGAGGAATCGTCCTCGCTGGTATCGCCGTCGTCGTTGTATCAACGGCACTGACGAAACATCCGGCCTTCAGGTTGCCTCGAAAATCTGGCAACCGCTTCTGAAATCGACTACGATGACGAGTCACCAAGTCGCTTCGAGCGCCGTAGTTAAACGCACGATCTTTCTGTGCGTCCAAACAAAACCAAATTGCGAACGTGTCCTCGCGGAACGCGGATAGATCGCAATTCGACCTGCCAGTTTATTCCCCGACGAAAGTACGGTTGATTTTCGCTATTATGCTTAAATGGTTCGCCGTCAGTCAGTTTCGTCAACAGTTCAACATGGTGTGAGGTCGTCGTATGGGACGAGCGATTCCGGAATTTGAAAGGAAAGCCGTTTGGCGATTGTTCCTTTACAGCATGATTCTGGCCGCGTCCTATACTCTCGCCCGCACCGCCGGAGATAGCCTCTTTCTCGCTCGCGTTGGCAGCCAAAATCTGGCGGCTGTCTATGTCGCTTCCGGAGTCTCGACCGCAGCGATCGCTTCGATCTGGTTCGCGTTGACGCGTAAGCTTCCTTTGGCTGCGTCATTGCGATTGTCGGGGATCACGTTTGCCCTGATGGGATTTGCCGCCTGGGCTGCGTTGCCGTTTTACGCACACTCGATCTGGCTGCTGGCTGCGATTTATCTGTTCGCCGAAATCAAAGGCTGTGTTAACGCGATCAATGTGGTTTCGGCGATCAACGAAATTTTGGGCGGCCATTCGAGTCGTCAATCCTGGGCGAGAATCGGCTTGGGGCTGCCGCTGGCCGGTATTTCGGTCGGAGTCCTTGTCGGGATCGAGGCCGGATTCTTCAGCCTTCGGTCATGGCTGTTTTTGTCGGCTGTTTTGGACCTGTTTGGCGTGATGCCCGTCTGGAGAATCGGCAAGTACCGCGTCCCAAACACATTGACCGCGCCAAGAAGCATTGACGCTGTCGGATCGATCGCTGAACGTTTGGGTCGAAGGGCTCGTCATTACGCATCGTCGAAGCGATTTCAGTTTTGGATCGGCAGCTTGATCGCAACCAAGGTCGCTGTTTTGACCATGGTGTCCTTCGAGTGGAAGATTTCGGTCAGCGAGTTCTTTTCGGGTAACGAACAATCGTTGGCGCGATACTTTGGAGTCTTTTACGCGATCACGGGAGTGATGACGCTTTTGCTGCAGGCGTTCGTGGTTGAGAAACTGTTACGCCGTCGGCGAGTCGCGTTGCCGATCCTTGTCATGCCGGTCGCGCTATTGGTCTTGAACACGCTTTTTGTTCTGGGCGTCGGAATATTGTTCTTGACCGTCGTAACAACGCTGGCCAAGGCGACGGAGGTGTGGCGGCGGAGCGTGCACGATACGACGTTGGGGTTTCTGTACACAAAAATCGAACGCGAAAAAAGACGCAGTGCGATTGCGTTCAATTCAGGTCTGGTAAAGCCGCTGGCCGAAGTCTCGATTTCGTTAGTGTTGCTCTTTGGAAGCGGAGCAGTACACCATTCAGCCTTGATGATTGCGACAGGGCTGTGGCTGTTGTCGACGGTTTCGCTATTCAGCCTGATCGCAAGAACAGAACGGAAAAATGAACTTCGGCGGGCGAAACGGGCAGAGGAAGCTCGTACCAAAACGGAAATTGCATCGATCGGATAGGCTTGGGACCGAACGGCAACTAAGACGCCAATTCCGATTCAGCTCAAATCCTACGCAAAGAAACGAGTTCGGAAAATGAAAATCTGCTTTTCGAAACATGAGCTTTTTCGCATGGTATCGCTTGTCGCCGGTGCGGGCACAAGCTTCTCGTAGGCGAATAGACAACCGCTCACGGACTGATGGACTTTAGCCCGGATGATTCACGATGCGCGGGCGTCAGAATTGCGAAGGCTTGTTTCATTGGGGCATTGATCCAAGGTTTGTGGTTTGCGACATGATCGCCAGCGATGACACTTACCTGAATGCGGGCAGTCAACGATCGCGTGAATCGATCTGCCAAGCTTACTCGGCATCTTTCTTGTAAAACTTGCTCAGGTCGATGCCCTGATTTCGCTGTTCGTCTTCAAGGAACTTCACGCGGACTTCCAAACGCTCAATCAGTCGCTGCATCTTGGGAATGAACTCCGCCATCTCGTCGCGTTTTTTGCGAACCGGGATCGCCGGATATCCCAGCTGCCGTTGCAACGCAAGGAAAAGATAGTGTGGCTCTTTGGAGCGATTCGCCAACGCGATGCGGCCTTCTTTTTCGCCGAAGAGAATCGGTTCCGGCAATTCCGAATCGGGTTCCATCCGCTTCAGGTAGTATTCGCTGTGGATGTAGACAAGGTCGGAGATTTCAACCATTCCCAATTGATGACGGATCCCCAGAATCCACTTTTGCCAAACCAGATCGTAGACCGGATCGACGGCAATGGCCTGAAGACCGTAGTCGTATTCAAGGCTGTGCCGACAGAGCGTTTCAAACTGGTGGAAGAACATGGTGACCTGAGCCGCATCTTCGCTGCGAAGTTTTGCATCGTGGTACAGCAGATGCAAAGCGGTTTTCATATCCAGATGGCCGCGGTCGTCTTCCGCGTTGCCAAGGATGAATGACTGGTAAGGGGTAAAGTAGTGCGACAGGCGAAGCATCGCTGTTGACATCGTGCCCAGTTGTTTGACTTCCGTCAGCAAGAAATCAATTGCCATCGGCAGCTTTGTTGTGGCAAGGATCTCTTCGCGAACGTAGCCCAGCAGTTCCTGAACCGGTTCGTCGGCTGACATCCGCTCCATCAACGCCTTGAACAGGTAAGCTTGTTCGACGTATTCTTCAAATGGCAGGACTCGGTAAGGAGTCTTGGCCGTCTCACGGTTGGAAGTTGGGTCCTGCATGATGTTTCTGGCTCGGCGTCGCGAATACGTAGACGATGAAGTTTAGCAAAAACCTGCCCTGCGGTATCCAAGTCGTTGCAATTTGGCATTTGGCTGGCTCAGTTCTGGGACGTGCTTGCGTCGAAACCGCAATCGCAACATCGACACGGATTTACTGAACGTCTTCGTAGTCGTCCTCGTCATAGTCTTCATCTTCGTACTCGTATTCTTCGTCGTCCTCGAGCTCGTCGCCTTCCTCCTCCTCTTCTTCCTCGTATTCTTCATCCTCTTCGTCAGCATCCTCGTAGTCGCCATCTTCATCTTCGTCAGACATGTAGAGACCGAGTTCCTCCTCGGTGTCCATTTCCACGTCCTCTTCGATTTCCTCTTCTTCCACAGCTTCTTCTTGTGGTTGCACCAGAGCAGACGAAGTGGAGGCCGAAAGCGAAACGTTGCGAGAGGTTGCCTTCGGCAGCGGCTTCAGTGGCTTTGGCGAGACCTTTTCGTTGGAGTCCTGAGTCGATGCTTCTTCCTGATCCGCTTCGTCGAGGATCTCTTGCAGAATGTTATCCGCGACGCTTGTTTCAGCATCCGGATCGTTCGCTGAAGAAGGAACCGCTGCAGCTGGCTTTCCGCCGCCTGCTTTCAACGCCGCCCATGCGGCTGGTTGCAGAAGGACTTCGCGTGACTTCGAACCGTTGTAAGGTCCGACGTAGCCGTCTTCTGCCATGAAGTCGACCAAACGAGCGGCTCGACCGTACCCAATGCCCAACGCACGCTGCAACATCGACAAGCTGCCTCGTTGCGATTCGACGACCACATCGATGGCGCGTTCGTACAGTTCGTCCTTGTTGCCATTGAAGCCTGTTGACGCTTCTTCTTCGTCGCCTTCTTCTTTGACTTTGATGTTCATCAGTTCGTCAACGAAGTTCTGTTCTTCGGTGCTAACGGCGGCAGTGATCTTGTCGATCTCTTCATCGCTAAGGTAAGTCCCCTGGCCACGCAACAGGTTGCTGGTTCCCGGCCACAGGAACAGCATGTCTCCAAGGCCCAACAGTTTGTCGGCTCCCATCGCATCGAGAACAACGCGGCTGTCCGTTTTGCTGGCGACCTGGAACGAAATTCTGGCCGGCAAGTTGGATTTGATAAGCCCGGTGATCACGTCGACGGTTGGTTTCTGCGTCGCAAGGATCAAGTGGATGCCGACCGCACGACTTTTTTGGGCTAGACGAATGATGTGTTGTTCGACCTCTTTGCCGGCCGTCATCATCAGGTCTGCCATCTCGTCGGCAACAATCACGATGAAAGGAAGGTTGCGAGGTATGTTGTGTTTTTCTTCTTCGGTCGGCTTAATGCGAGCGAAAAGCTCCTCTTCGCTGAGTTCGTTGTATGACGTAACGTGTCGCACCCCTGCGCTGGCCAGCAAGCGGTAACGTTCTTCCATTTTGTCCACGGCCCATGCGAGGATGGCTTCCGCTTTCCGCATGTCGGTCACAACCGGGTGCATCAAGTGGGGCAGGCTTCCATAGCCGCTCATTTCGACCATCTTTGGGTCGATCATCAGCATGCGAACTTCGTCAGGAGTCCGAGTCATCAAGATCGAGCAAATGATGGCATTGAGGCAAACGGACTTACCGGTACCCGTACGACCCGCGATCAGCAAGTGCGGTAGCTTTGCAAGGTCAGCGATCAGAGGTGCTCCGACAGCGTCAGATCCCAGGAACAGCGGGACCTTCATTTTCTTGATCTGTTTGCTGCACTGTTCCATAACTTCTCGCATGTGCACCGTTTTGCGAGTCTCGTTTGGAACTTCGACGCCGACGCTATTCTTGCCCGGGATCGGCGCGACGATACGAACGCTTGAAACGCGCATCGCAACCGCTAGGTCGTCCGCAAGGTTGACAATTTTTTGAAGTCGCAAGCCGGGTTCAAGGTCGATTTCGTATTGCGAAATTACCGGGCCACTTTCGATTTCGACGACTTTGATTTTGTAGCCAAACTGTTCGCAGGTTTGCTCAAGGATGCGGGCGCGACGCAACGCTTCAGCACGCTGTTTCTCGAGTGGGATTGCGACGCCTTTTTCCAGCATCGTGATGGGCGGAAGGTAATATTCGCGATGGCTTGGCGCGACCGCCGCCGCATTCAGCTGGCTCATGACGAGCTCGCGTTCCGACGGAGGTTTGGCTGGCGGAGCTGGCTTTTCAGCGGGTGCTTCATCCAGAAACTCGGCAGCAACTTTCTTCGGCGGCTCTGCCTTTTTTCGCTTGGGTAGCTTGAAGTGCGGGCGCGGAACGAGGCTGGTTTCGTCGGCAGCTTCATGCGTGCCCGGTGGCAATGCCGGAACCGGAGTCTTCAGGTTTTCACCAATGCCAAGCTCGGCAACAGCCTCTTCGACGTCCTCGAATTCATCGTCCGTTTCGGCTGCAAGTTCTTCTTCGTCCCATTCATCGTCTTCTTCGTCCAGTTCGTCATCTTCCAAGGAATCTTCTTCCGTGACTTCCATGTCCCGGCGCCGGAATCGAATGGTGCTTGGACCGTCTTCGAATTCTTCTTCGTTTTCCAACTCCTCGTCGTCGGCGTACTCTTCTTCGTCTTCGTCGATTTCGGAACCGTTGAACCAATTCATGAACCCGTGAATCAAGCCGAATGGCAAGATCGCGGTGGCGGCGACAAGGGCTGGCGCGAATACGAATCGACCGGCGCGAAACGCAAGGTATTCCGTCCACATCATCATTCCAGCTACCCCCATGGCGGTAAACAAAATGACGGTGCCGGCTGTTCCCATGTTGGAACCGATCAGTCCCGCACCCAATGCTCCCAGGTAGCCGCCGGCGCCGATTAAAGGCGTCACCAGCGAAGCGGGCAATAAGGTTGCCGCAAGCGAGCACAAGGAAATCATCGAGATACCCCAACCGAAGGTCTTGACCCACGGGTTATCGACGGGTGTGCGTTGGAAGATCGCGATCTCCAAAGCGATCAGGCCAGCAATCAATAGGTAAACGCCGACTCCCAGAACGCTAAAGAGAACTTCTGCGGTCCATGCTCCAAAGACGCCACACAGGTTCTGGCAGGTTTCATTTTCTGGAAAGACCGTTTGATCAGCTTGAAAAACGCCGTTCATCCAACCGGCTTGCGAAGCGACTGGATCGGCAGCGTCGTGCGTCAGGATTGCTGCCAGCAGAAAGACAATCAAAGCCATCAAGGCGATACCGATGATGTCGTTGCGGATGACTCGTTCGTGAGACATGGTGTGCACTTTTGGGTGTGACAGAATTCTTCTTTTGACTCGATCTGCGTGCCGCATCCTTGCTTCACGGTTGGCCAAACATTGACCCATCATCAAAATCGGAACATAAGACACTCCAAAGCGAGCTTGCGACGATCCGGTTGAGCAACTGTCGTTGAGGTCGTATCCGCGCACTTCCGACTAATCGGAAAACATGGTTGGGTCGCGCAAAAAAGTGGCCTACAACCGCTACAACTGCTTTTGATTCCAGTTGATCCTGAATGGCGGGCGCAGGTCGAGGTTTTCACCGACGTGAAATGGCGGGTTAGGCGGGTTACACTTCTTTGACGCTGGTGCCATCTTCCGCGAAAGCCTTGAAGTTTCGCAGGAACTTCAGGTTCTGTTCCTTGAAGGAACCGCGAAAGAAAAAAGCCATCAGCTTCATGAGGACAGACTTCATTTGGTAGCAGCAGGTGCTCTCCCAACGAGTCCGATTCGCATCGACTTCGAAGAAGTGATTGACGAGCGTGTTGCTGCCGCCACCCCAGGAGTAGACGCCACTGAATTCGTCAGGAAGGTTGTTGCTTGTGATCTCTTCCCGAAGCTCGATATGGCGATTGCCATTTTGATAGACCATTTTTGAAATGGCTCCCTGATGACCCGGCTCGCCAGAAACGTGCTCGAAACTCTGAAGTCCGTTTTGCCAATGAAACATGTTTTGCGGATCGGCAAAAAGCTCGACAACCCTGTCTCGCGGAACATCAATGTCGATGCTGACGGTATATTCTTTCATGAGAATCATTCTTTGTTCAGAAGGCGATGCGATGACAATTTATTCCTCGAAGGCGCCGTTTGGAATTGGATTTTTAACTTTCCTGCTGTTTTTGCTTTCTGTTGGAACGCTAATCGACATCGATGTTGTGGCCGCTCAGGAAACGGATACGCCGCCGCGAAAGAATGTTCTGTTCATTGTGACGGACGATTGCAATTGCGACCTTGGATGCTTGGGGCACCCGCTGGTGAAAACGCCGAACATCGATGCTTTGGCAGAACGCGGGACATTGTTTTCCAAAGCCTACTGTCAGTATCCGGTTTGCAATCCCAGTCGTTCCTCTTTCATGACCGGATTGTATCCTGACCAGACGGGAGTGCTTTCCAATCAAGGGGACTTTCGGAAAGCCAATCCAAATGTTGTGACCATGTCGCAAATGTTTCGCAATCAAGGGTACTTCGCGGCGAGAGTCGGAAAGATCTATCACTATGGAGTGCCATTGCAAATTGGTACCGACGGCGAAGATGATCGAGCGTCGTGGGATCTGGTGGTGAACCCGCGAGGCATCGACCGGGAAGTCCATGATCAGATTCATACGCTCCAGGAAGGTCAGTTTGGCGGAACGCTCAGTTGGCTAAATCTGCTAAGTGAACCATCGCAGCACACCGATGGCATTGCGGCCGCTGAGGCGATTAGCATGTTGGAGCAACGGCAACTTTTGAGTGGATTGGACGATCGTCCCTTTTTCATGGCGGTTGGGTTTTATCGGCCTCATACGCCCTACGTTGCTCCGCCGGAGTTCTTTGAAAACTATCCGCTGGAATCGATCGAGCCGGTGATGGAAGTTCCCGGTGATCGTGACGACATCCCCAAAGCAGCTCTGATGGATCGACCGAAGCAAAGAGAACTCACGGTCGAAAAACGAAAAGAAATCATCCAGGCCTATTACGCTTCGGTGTCTTTGATGGATCAGCAAGTCGGAAAGCTGGTCGGGGCGCTAGACCGATTGGGACTGACGAAAAACACAACGATCGTTTTCATTTCGGACCACGGCTATCATCTTGGGCAGCACGGGCTGTGGCAGAAAAGCGATCTGTTCGAAGGCTCCTGTCGCGTTCCGGTGATTATCGTTGATCCTTCCATGAAGCCGGCACAAACTTCTCAATCGTTGGTTGGATTGATCGACCTGTATCCGACCTTGGCTGAACTCACAGGAGTTGTGCCTCCAGAACACATCAAGGGAAAAAGTCTTGTACCCGTTTTGAAAGATCCAGCTGCGACCGTTCAGGATGGCGTGCTTTCGGTTACCGTCAGCCGCATGCGACAGAAACTGAAAAAGGGTGAGAAGAAAAAACGGATCATGGGCTATTCCGTTCGAACCAAAAGCTATCGATACACCCAGTGGGGCAGATCGAATCGCGGAAATGAGCCCGAATATGGGCACGAGCTTTACAACTACGATAGCGATCCCAATGAGTTGACGAATCTAGTCGACGATCCCGCCCATGCAGCGGCTTTATCGCAGATGCAGTCCCAACTGAAACAATTGAAGGAGAAGGCTCAGTGAATGGCGTTCAGCTATTTGAATCGCAACACCTGGCCGAGCGAACTGTTTTTGATTCGCAGTTTCCGTCAGCGATGTCATCGTGGTCGGATTCAGTTTTGCAACTGGGAGCCGGGGATACTCATTTTGGCTACGTTCAATCAGGGACGGCTTCGTTGGAATGTGATTCGGGCTGCTTTCAACTTCAAACAGGGATGTACTTCGCGATACCCGGGACTGCCACGATCAAAGGGTTTGATGGCGCAGGCGTTGTGGCGACTCGAAAGAACTGGCAAGGCTTCTTTCATGTGGGCGGCCCCATCGAAAACAAAGGGCGATTAAAGTACATCGATGGATGTAGCGATAGCTTGTTGATCGGCCCTCCAGTGATCGGTGATCCATGTCTGAATCTTCTCCATCTGCCGCCGAATACAAGGCAGACTCAGCATGTGCATCCAAGCTGTCGCATTGGAATCATCGCGGACGGAACAGGTATCTGTCGGACTTCAGAAGGTGATCAGGAATTGCAGCCCGGAATGCTGTTTTGCATCGCTCCAGATGCTCAACACAGCTTTCATACAGAAGCAAGCGCATTGCGAGTGATTGCCTGGCATCCCGATTCCGATTGCGGACCGAACCACCACGATCATCCGATGATCAATCGTACGATGATCGATGGGCGGGCCGCTTCCTTTCGAAACCTGCCTATCGGTGGAGTGGATCGATGAAGTGCCCTGAATGTGGCTTCAACCAAAAATACTCAGAGGGGATGCGCTGTGGAAAATGCAAACGCCTTTTTACGCTTGACCCCAAACAACAGAAGATGTCGGACGGGAAATTTCTGGCAGCTGTCAGGAGAGCGAGCTATCAAGGAACGGTAAAATTCACCGAGCACCAACTCTATGCGGCCTATGCGAAGAACGCGGTGTCGCCGAGAGGATGTTTTAGATTTTTCTCAGTTTTGCTGTTTGTCGCGGCAGCGATTGCTTTCTTTTTGGGAGAACAAAACTACACGATCGCCCTGGTCGTGTTTTCCGTCTTGGCGTTTGTGTCTTCGTTCATTGTGACGGCCGGCGTGCTTTCTCCAAACGAATTTGAGTCCTGTGTTCTGAAATGGAAATCCGGTCGACGCAAGGTGGAAGGAATGCTGGAAGTACCCACGCTTTATAAGCCGCCAGAGCAGTGGCCTGAGAAAGATATTTATGACTATGGAGTTGAGCAAATCCTGATCGTCAACCGCGACATATTGGTTGATATGTTTGTGTTGAACAATCGGCATGCCGAACTTCGAATGTTGGTGGTATCTGAGAAAGGCTATCCTGACTACATTGCGATGCAGGTTAATCGCCTGCTGGCTGAACGATCCGATTTGCCGGTTTACTTGCTTCATGACGCGACGCATTCGCCTGACGAAATGCGGAAGCGATTGGAACGTAAAGCGAAGTGGTTGGAGCTTGGCGAAAATCCAGTGGTCGACATGGGTTTGATGCAGGAGGACGTTTACCGTTTGAAGCAGACTGAGAATTTTCGAAGGTATTTCCAAGATTGTCTTATTCCGGCAGATGCTCTGTTGCTGGCTCCGCTTTGTCGCGGGCTGTCCGCCTGCTTCACAAACGAGTCAACATTTGCGGATGAAATTGCAAAAGGTGCGGCGGGCGACGGTGCAGCCCAATCGTCGTTTGGATAACCGAAGTTTCATAGGGCTACGAAAGTCGAACGATGCGTTCTAAAAAACGAGTGTTTTATTGGGCAGCCACGCTGCTGTTGATGTTGTGCCTGTCTTGCAATGCGGTCCGCGACGGGAAGGCGGAGGATGCAGCGTTCGAGGCAGCTCGCCGTGAAGTTCACAACGGCGCGTTTGATGCGGCGATCGACAAGCTGACTCAATTCGAAAGACTGAATCCTGAGAGTCGGTTTGGGAGCCGAGTCTCATTCTTGAAAGCGAAGTCACATCTTGGCCTAAGTAATTTTGTCGAGGCAAAGAAGGAATTTCAATCGACCATTGAACGATTTGGAGATTCCGAAGAGGCTCGCAAATCAGAATTCAAACTCGCCATGATCGATATTTATTGCGAGGAAATCGCGTCAGCAAAAATCCGATTACAGGATATTGTCGATAGCGGAAACAATGCCTATCTGCCCGAAGCAAAAGCGTGGTTGGCTCATTGGAAGCAGGCTGGACAATGAACTATGTCACGCTCAGAAACGAATCCAGCCTATGAGTGGGTTGATTGCTTTTACGGGGGCTCAAAATTCGGCTCGACGCAGGCGAATGTTGGCGTGCCTTGATCATAGGGGAACGCCAATCGACTCTCCGATCGAGTTGGCTCACGCGACGGCTGCAGTTTGCGTTGGAGACAACGAGCCACGCATCGGTGTCGTCCAAACGGGGCATTTCAGTCAAATGAAATGCTCTTGGGCAACGGCAGGCCATTTGTTTTGCGAATTGCCAGAAGACGCAAGTTTCGAAAGCCTTTGTTCGATGCGAGGAAGTTTTGCGATTGCTTGTATCGACGACGATGGTTTGTTGGTTGCACGTGATCCGCTCGGTTGCCACGGTGTTTACTATGGCCGCGTTGACGGAGAATGGTTAATCGCGTCGGAGCCCAAAGCCATAACTTCGGATCCGAAGTTTACGCGAACAATCTGTCCCGCTGCGGTCGCACTCTATCTTTCGTGCAGTTTTGTTCCAGGGGGCGGAACGATGTTGGAAGGACTTTTTGAATTGCAGGCCGGTCACGTCGCGATTTTTCGTTCGGGGCAGGAGCCTGTCATTCGATGCTACTTTGAATTCGAGCAGGATGAATACGACCCTGACACAGCGGCCTGTTCTTCGGATCAATACTGGATTGGTCGAACGCGAGAGACGATTGAACGTGCCGTCGCGGAGAGAATGCCTGATGAACCACCAGCAGTTTTTCTTTCAGGCGGCTTGGATTCGAGCATCGTTGCTGCGGAGGTTGCCCGGCAATGTGATCGTCCGATAGAAACGTTCACAATTCATTTTGGAAAGAAGTATCACCATGAGCTCGATTACGCGCGAGCGGTCGCGGAACGAATCGGTAGCCGGCATCACGAAATTGAAATCAAGCCACGCTGTTTTTTAAGTCGTTTTCGCGAAATGGTTTGGCATCTGGACGATCCTATTGGCGACCCAATTACGCAACCAAATTTTGAGCTGGCTCGAATCGTGGGAGAGCGGTTTGGCAGTGTTTTCAATGGCGAAGGTGGCGATCCGCTCTTCGGCGGCCCAAAGAACATTGGGATGATGCTGAATCACTGGTACGGATTGGATCGCGAACCAAATTTTAGAGAGCGTGCTTACCTTGAATCTTATCGCCGAGCATGGACGGAATTGGAGTTGTTGCTGTCTGACGATTTCAAGAAGGAGATTCATTTTGCGGATGACGTCGAATCGGTTTTTAAACCGATGCTCAATGGTGACAGGCCAGCGAGCTTCCTGAACAAGCTGATGGCGATCAATATTCGGTTCAAGGGAGCAAACCTGATTTTGCCAAAAGTGGATCGAATGTTGGCAGCTCACAGTGTGGTCCCGCTGTCTCCGCTCTTTGACGACCAGCTAACGAAGCTCAGTTTCGAAATGCCGCCTCTTATGAAGCTGCGTTCGGGAGTGGAAAAATACGTGCTCAAACGCGCCTATGAAGATGAATTACCTGCCAGCGTTATCAAGCGTCCCAAAAGCGGAATGAGAGTCCCCGTTCACTATTGGATGCAGCGTGAGATGCGACGGTTTTCCAAAAAGATGCTGGCTCGCAAAAGGCTCTCTCGATCAGGAATTTTTAATCCCGATCGAGTCAAGCAGATGTTGCGTTATGAAACCGAACAGGCGAACGGCCGATATGGTTTACGGCTGTGGATGTTGTTGACGTTCGAAGTTTGGCGAGAGATTGTGGTTGAGCAAAAACGGGGCTTCTGAGTGAACCCGGATTATTCACGACGACAGGCGTTTGTGTTGCCCTCTGAAGCGATTCTTCGGAAGCGGAGGCAAGTTTTGCAAATTCGTCAATTTCACGTCATGGATAATCTGTCGAAATCACAAAGCTTGAACAATACCCCAATAAAAAAGCTCTCTCCATGTCGACGCCCACGCATCGTGAATAATCCGGGATTGAATTCGGTTTCACGATACACTTCCAAAGACACCTCACTTCATAACAATTTTGTAAACGATCGCCATCTGATCAGTCGCATTTTCGGGCGCGGTGACCTTCAATCCGCCCTCGGTCATCTCGAATTTGATTTCGGCATCGGAGCCCAACAGCGAAACCGCCGCGATGGAATCGATCGATTTCCCTTTTAGCCCTTCCAGCAATGTTGCCTCGCCGGCACCCGGCCAGCCCAGTGCGATCGCGTAAACGTTGTTTCCCTTCTTCGTGTAGCGAACGTCTTTCGCAGTGTACGCGATGTCGGTTTTCTTGCCGCCAAAATGCCCTTTACCCAGAACCGTCGGCCCGTGACCGTGAATGTCGAAAGGGCGAGTTCCATAAACGCATTCGCCATACTTTTCCATCCACTGTCCAAGCTCGATCAGGACGTTTCTTTGATCTTCGGGGATTGAGCCGTCTGCTTTTGGTGACACATTCAAAATCAGTTGGCCGTTTTTGCTGATGATATCCAGCAGCGAATGAAGCACAACTTTGGTGGGCTTGATCCGAAGCGAATCGGTATAGCACCAGCTGCCGAAGCTAACCGTGTCGTCGGTGAGCCATGCGAACCTGGTTGGCTTTTCCATGCCGCCTTTTTCAAGATCCAGCACGCCGATCGTCTGCGGCAAGTCTTTTTGTTTGTAGAAGACGACGACTTCCTGTTTGGTTTTCGCTGCGTGGTTGAAGTAGTAGGCGAGGTATTCCTGTCGCTCTTTTTCGGGAATCTCATGCAACCAACTGTCAAACCACATCATGTCTGGGTTGTACTTGTCGATCACTTCCTTGAGCTTGTCGCTCCACATTTCCAGGAACTTTTCACGCGGCATGTAGCCGTACATCAACGCTCGCTGAGGATCTTCGAGCGCCTTCGGGTAGTTCGTTTTCGCGAAAGAGAAATGTCCTTCCCAAACCTGCTTGCCATTTTTCTCCTGCCGCCAGAGATTGTTTCGAGCGTGATGAAAGGTGGTGATGAACTTCATCCCGCGAGCGCGAGCCGCTTTTTCGAGCTCCCCTGTGATGTCACGCTTGGGCCCCATGTCAGCCGCATTCCACGGACTCACTTCGCTATCCCACATCGCGAATCCGTCGTGGTGTTCGGCGACGGGGCCAAGAAATTTAGCGCCTGATTTCACGAACAGATCGCACCACTGGTTGGGATCGAACTTTTCCGCGGTGAACATTGGTACAAACTTCTCGTAGCCAAATTCCGCAGGATCGCCGTACTTCTCGACGTGATGTTTGTTTTCCTTCTTTCCTATCTGATGCATGTGACGTGGATACCACTCGCTGCCGTAAGCAGGCACGCAGTAGACACCCCAATGAAAATAGATGCCGAACTTGGCATCCCGAAACCAGTCGGGAGCTTCGTTGTGTTTCTCGAGTGATGTCCAGTCGGCCGAGTAAAGCTGTTCTGTGTCGCCGCTTTCCTGAGCGATCGATGGAGCCGTTAAAGCCGAGACAGTGAATGCCAGAATCAGAAAGAGTTTTGTTAGATGCATCTGGAAGGTTTCTGCAAGATCCACGAAGTGTAGCGTTGCCACAAAAAGGGCGTTTTGATTTTAACGAAAACGCCCGAGTACTGTTTCGCCAAAACGACGATTGCGAATTCAGCTGCAAATACAAGTTCGCCCGCTGCCTTTTTGCTGATCGCCAATCTGCTGATCGCTAATCGAATCAGACAAGCTTTAGCAAAGCGAACTTTTTCTTGCCGCGTCTTAACACGATAACCGTTTCGCTGGCCAAGTCTTCGGTCGTCAGTTTTTTCTCGATGTCAGTTTCGCGCACGTTGTTAATGTTGGCACCGTTTTCCTGAATCGTGCGACGAGCCTCGCCCTTGCTTTTGCACAAACCTGTTAAGACCAACGCATCGATCAGCGTGAGGCCCTCAGTTTTCAGTTGCTCAAGTGGAAATTCAGCGCTGGGAACATCTGGAAAAATCTGGTTCAGGTCCGCATCGGAAAGGTTCGCGATCTCAGCGCCAAAGAGCACTTCGCCAGCAAGCTTTGCTTTTTTCAATCCCGATTCGCCATGGATTAGTAGAGTCACCGCTTCCGCCAATCGAATTTGGCTCTCACGTTTCGAAGCGTCTTTGGATCGAGATTCTGCGAGGGACGAGATTTCTTCTTGCGTTAGTTCGGTCAGGAACTTCAAGCACATATCGACATCGCTATCGTCGACGTTTCGCCAGTATTGAAAGAACTCGTAGGGCGAAGTCCGGTCCGCCGACAACCAGATCGCACCTGATTCAGTTTTCCCCATTTTCGCGCCGTCGGATTTCGTTAGCAGCGGACACGTGATGCCATAAAGCTGTTTCGACAGCATGCGACGCCCCAAGTCGATTCCTGTAGTCACATTGCCCCACTGATCACTACCGCCAATCTGAAGCTCGCAATCATATTCCTGATTCAAGCGCACAAAGTCGTAGGCCTGAAGTAGCATGTAACTGAATTCGGTGTAACTGAGCCCGGCTTCGCTGGTGAGGCGACTTTTGACGCTGTCTTTGCCCAGCATCACATTGACAGGAAAGTTCTTGCCGACATCGCGCAGGAATGCCGTGTAAGAAAACTCCTTCATCCAGTCGTTGTTGTTGACCAAAACCGCAGAGTTTTCGTTAGCATCGAATTCCAGCAGGTGTCGCATTTGCGATTCGATCCCGGCGATGTTGGCGGAGAGCTGTTCTTCGGATAGCAGATTTCGTTCAGCGGATTTACCGCTGGGGTCGCCGATCATTCCAGTGGCTCCACCAACGATTGCGATCGGACGATGCCCTGCTTTTTGAAATCTTCGCAACATCATCAGCGGGAGTAAGCTGCCGACGTGAAGGCTGTCGGCCGTCGGGTCAAATCCAGCGTAAACCGTCCTTGAACCCTCGTTAAGCCAATTGGGCAGCTTGTCGTCTGCGGTCGTTTGGTGGATTAAGCCACGCCATTGGAGTTCTGAAAAAATGTCGGTCATAATTTGTTAAGAGGTCATTGAGTTGGCGACTTTGGTAGCGTCAGGATTACGAAAATCCTGTAAAGCCCAGCAATATAACTCGTAGACCTCGACCCGCACATGCTGGTTCGCGGCACCATAAATGAGCTCGCTTAGTGATGCTTAGCCCGGATTATTCACGAGGCCCACGGCTCGTGAATAATCGGAGTTCAGTGCAGCAAGTGATTCTTCGCTAAATTTAGGCGTTTAATTTGAGCTTCTCAACGTGCAAAATGATATTTGACGCGGTTTCTGGATTGGGAATTTTTCGCATTTTTTGCTGATTCCAGTTTTGGTTGTCGCAATCCCCCAAGGCGACATCCTGTTGGTCGACGACAGTGAAACCGATGCCAAACTGACCCTCGAAGCGCTTCGCCGAGGCAAACTAAAGAACAACATCCATCATGTATCTGATGGCGAAGAGGCAATGAGGTTTTTGCTTAAGCAGGACGAATATACCGACGCCCCAAGGCCAGATCTGATTCTGCTGGACCTTGATCCTGAATTATTCACGACAACAGGTGTCTGGTTTGGCCTTTGCGGCGATTCTCCTGAAGTGGTGACAAGTTTGCAAATTCGTCAGTTTGACGTCGTTGGTGAACTGTCGAAACCACAAACTTGGAACAATACTGAAGGGAAATAAGCCTTTCCTATTTCGACACCCACGCCTCGTGAAAAATCCGGGTTGATTGGCGTTTTTCAACTTGCCCTCGGCGTCAACCTCCACGCAATGCGTAGAAGTTCTACGTATCGAGTATGGTTGTGAACACTGTGTTATGCATTATTCACAGCATTATCATCGTTGTGCATGCGAAAATAAAGTGCACAATCTTGTGGGCATGCACTGCAACGAATTGTACCTCCAGCAACCCGCAATGGACTGTAATGAGCGCGAAAGAAACGAGCCTCAAAAGGCAGTCATCTTCTCAGCACCCTGAAACCGCAACTGGCAGATTCGATGACCAAACGGAAACGAGTGGTAAGGCACTGAACAGGAAGCCAAACGCAAGACTGACGGTCGTCGGTATCGGGGCGTCTGCTGGCGGCGTTGAAGCACTGGAGCGATTGTTTAGCGAAATGCCCGAATCGACAGGCATGGCTTTTGTGATCGTTCAGCATCTCGCTCCTGATTTCCAAAGCCTGATGCATCAGATTATCGGTCGACGAACAAGCATGCCGGTCTCTCAAATTGAAGACGGCATGATGCTTGAACCAGATCATGTCTACGTATGTCCAAACGGAGTCAGTGCCGAAGTCAGCGGTCTGCGTCTGGTCGCAAGAGATCAAGGCGGCGAACGTCAACACAATCCGATCGATTCGTTTTTTCATTCGCTGGCAATTCACCATCACAAAAACGCCGTTGCGGTCGTGCTGTCAGGCACCGGCTCTGATGGCGCTGCCGGCATCAAATCAATACATGAATCGCTTGGCCTTGTTGTCGTCCAGAGCGAAGCGTCTGCAAAGTTCAATGGAATGCCAAGGGCGGCGATTGCAACGGGGGTCGTCGACGCGATTGTCCCGGTGGAGGAAATCCCTGAAGCCCTTGCAAGGTTCGGCGAACTCACCAGCGACGCTTCTGGAAAGTCTCGACAAGCGGTATTCGCGGAATCGATGGACACTGAAAAGCGAATCCATCACTTGCTGCATCGCAAGTTTGGGATCGATTTCGATCAATACAGAAATGGCATGTTCGGACGAGGGCTTGCCACGCGAGTTCTTTTGTCGAAGTCAGCGGGAACCGAAACTTATTTGCAGAAGTTGGAATCCGACGATGCTGAACTTCGCAAACTGTACGATGATTTGCTGATCGGAGTGACGGAGTTTTTTCGTGATTCGCAAGCTTTCAACAAGCTTCAGCACAGCGTCCTTCCACAATTGATTGAATCAGCATCCAAAACGAAAACGCTGCATATTTGGATCGCGCCTTGTGCGACGGGTGAGGAAGCGTATTCGATTGCGATTCTGATTGACGAATTGGTCAAGCAACGGAACTACGACATTGATGTAAAGATTTTCGCGACTGATGTGAATCAAGCTTGCATTGACGCAGCCAGTCGTGGACTTTATACGCGTGACCGTGTCGCCAATGTCAGCCCGACTCGACTGGCAGAATATTTTTCAGAGCTCGATGACGATAAATTTCAGGTAATTCCTCGATTGCGGCGGCAGATTGTTTTCGCGAAGCAAAACGTACTCAACGATGCCCCTTTTACAAAACTGGATTTGGTCTGCTGTCGAAATTTGCTGATTTACTTTAAGCCTGAGGCAAAAAAGAAAGCACTTTCGCTGTTCAATTTCAGTCTCAAGAAATCTGGAGTTCTGTTTCTGGGGCCCAGCGAAACGGTATCCGAATTGGAGCAGGCTTTCGAGCCGATTTGTGAGAAGTGGCGAATTTACGAGAAGAACGCATCGGTTAGATTTTCTCAAGTCAATATGCGGATCGGCACGCCTAACAACCTGGCGGCTCAAATTACCAAAGGGGCCGATTCAGATGAGAAAGACAAGGAGTTAAGCGCGGTCTATGACGCGCTGCTCAGTGCTTATCTGCCGCCTTCGTTTCTGATTGACGGTGAGAACCGAATTCTGCACGTATTTGGAAATGCGGTCGACTATCTGGTCCATCGTTCCGGGCGGCCTTCTGACGACTTGATGGAACTGCTGCCTGAAGGCATTCGTGCCTTGGCAGTAAATGGTCTCAAGCGTGCGAAAGTTGAAGATCGCCCATCGGTGTTCCCGGGAATTGAATTCAAGAATCCGGCGGGAGAATCGCACACGCTACAGTTGGCGGTGGTCCCTGTTCACAATCGATTTGAAAACAAGTATCTGATTACGGTCGAAAAAAGCGAACCGGTTAGTCCATCGTCTCTTTTGCCAGACATTTCAGATATATGCGAATCTGTGGACGGGACTATCATCGAGACTTTGGAAAAGGAATTGCAGGAGACTCGGGAAAGCCTGCACGAGTCGATTCTGAATCTTAAGTCAGCCAATGAAGAGATGCAGACAACGAACGAAGAATTGATTGCTTCTAACGAGGAATTACAGTCGACCAATGAAGAGCTCCATAGCGTCAATGAAGAGCTATACACGGTTAATTCAGAGTTTCAGCGAAAGATCACGGAACTGACTGAGCTAACGGATGACATGGACAACCTTTTGGACTGTCTTCAGATCGACACCATCTATCTGGACCGCCATTTGCGAGTGCGGAAGTTTACGCTGGGCAGTGCGAATATCTTTCGCTTGCTGCCGCAGGATGTTGGCCGTGACTTTGAGTCGTTCAATCATGAGCTCCAACATGACGATATCATCGCCAGCATCAAGGCTGTGCTCGCGACGGAACAGCCCTGCGACGAAGAAGTGTCTGACAAGAATGGAAACTGGTATCTGATGCGGCTGTTGCCTTACAGCTCCAGAGGGCAAGTCGACGGAGTATTGCTGACCCTGATCGACATCACCACGATGAAGGCAACTGAGCAACGACTGTTTGAGTTGTCGGAAATCGTGCAGTCTTCCAACGACGCCATTTTCAGAGTATCAGAGTCTGGGGAAATTAAGACCTGGAATCGTGGTGCTCGAGATCTGTTTTTGCACGAAACAGAAAACATCATCGGCAAGAACATAGATCTATTAAGCCTTGATGAACATGGAGAGCGAAAGGTCGCTTCTGCATTGGGGCAAATTCGACACGGTGTTCCCATCAACCACGTTGAACTAAAGGCCGTCCGTCGCAATGGCGAAGAATTTGATGTCCAGTCCACCATTTCCGCGATCTATAAATCAGATGGGCAGCTGGATGGAGCTTCGATTGTCCTTCGTGATATCACGGTACAGAAAAAAGCGGAGGCACAGATTCGCGAGCAGGTGCGACGCAGAGATCATTTTCTTGCCGTCCTATCGCACGAACTGCGCAACCCAACGGCTGCGATCACAAATGCATTGTCGGTTGTGAGAAAGCAGGAATTACCCGAAGGCAATCTGAAACGGGCGATCGATATCATCCAGCAACAGTCGAACCAGGTCAGTAAAATGCTTGACGACTTGCTTCACTTTTCAAGAGTCGCTCACGACAAATTCAAATTGCAGTTGGAGACGGTTGACATTTGTCGGCTGACGAGACAGCTCGTTCAGTCGCTTGAACATCGCTTCAAAGCGAAACACCAAAGTTTGACCTTGGAACTTCCAAGTGAGCCGATTTATGCCTTCGTCGATGAAACTCGAATCGTCCAGGCGCAAACAAACCTTTTGGTGAATGCCAGCAAATATACCCAAGAGTACGGAAAAATCACGCTGTCGATCCGTAGCGATAATAACAACGTTATCGTCGAGGTTTCCGATGACGGTGAGGGCATCTCCAGCGATTTGCTCGAACGTGTTTTCGACGTTTTCGTTCAAGCCGACCAACCGCTCGACAGGAGTTCAGGCGGGATGGGTTTGGGACTGCCTTTGGTGAAAATGATTGCTCATGCTCACGGCGGTGAAGTCGAAGTCCATAGCAAGGGAATGGGGTGTGGTAGCGCTGTCAAATTTACGTTCCCTGTCGGCGGCGTCGACCTTAGTGACACCGCTCCGAAAACTCCCGACAGCAGAGATTGCCTTCTTGGTGTTCGACTATTGCTAGTAGAAGACAATGACGGCGCTCGCGAAATGCTGGCGGAGTTTCTTGAAATGGAAGGGCTTGAAGTAGCTACTGCGATCAATGGTATCGAAGCGGTCGAATCTTTTGAGAAACTGTTACCTGAGATATGCGTTGTGGATATCGGCTTGCCCGACATGAATGGCTATGACGTGGCTAAGCGGATTCGCGGCTTAACTGAGAAAACAATTTTGGTCGCGTTGACAGGATATGGGCAGGAGAAAGATCAGGAACTGGTCAAAAACGCCGGTTTTGATTTGCACCTTGTCAAACCAATGGACCCCGAACAATTGGTGGCAACATTGGTACGAAAATTTGGATCGAAGTTAAGATCGGCTGCGGA
>CAYZPA010000072.1:22284-26806 GCA_964479855.1 uncultured Pirellulaceae bacterium | reverse complement strand
GATAACAATATAATTGACCTCGCAATAAAAAATCATATCAGACCATATTGCCAATATGCTATATTGCGAACGCGAATTATTTTTATATGCTTTTGCAGGCGATTGCAAGTAGCTTTGAAGGTTTTCTGCATTGCAGGTGCCGATGCAATCGAGAATGCCAGAGAGAATGGCCGACGTGTCGAGAATCCTTGACATGCGCTCAGTGTCTCTACACCGAGCCTCTCGCAGCTTGCGATTCCCTTGTTTGCCTTGGATTGAGGCATGTTTTGACGTGCAGCCACGGCCAAATGCAGACTCGCAAGCTCCTCAAAATACAGACTCGTGATCGTGACAATCAATCCTCAGCCACTTTCTCCTTTAGCCCCATCAGAACGGCATGATGTAGCCGCGGGAGTGAACGGGCGTGAGACCGTGGTCGGAAATGATCGAACCTAACGAGCCCCAAGGTACGGCCGGAATCAGTAAATTCCAAACTCATGTCATCCCTTCGGTGCTTCCTGCAATGTTCAAAACGATTCGTTGCGATTGAGCCCAACGCTATGCCCTGTCGCCACTTGGGATCGCAGGAAATATAACTTGGATGTTTTGCATTTTAGAAAATCCGTTTTCGGCTCGGAAAGCCGAACGACAATGTTGCTCAGATCTCCGAGCAGTTAGCGAACCAGGAAGTTGTGGTCTCGACAGTTCACCAACGACCTGAAATTAACGAATTTACAAAACTTGTAGCCACTTCTGGAGAATCGACTCAAATCGCAAACCAGACGCCTGTCGCCTTGAATCAATCCGGTTCAGGTTTACCATCTTCGGATGTCTCATCGAGCTTTTTCGACTTGGAATCAGATGGCTCCGGTGCAGGATCGTCAGACTTAACCGCCTCAGTAGGTTTCTTCGAACTTTGTTCGTCGCCAGCCTTTTCCGACTGTTTCGGCGGCTCCGACTGCTTCTGATTCATCGAATCGCTCTTTTCCTGGACTCGCTCCGTTTCGGATTTGATCGACTTCGTTTCTTTCGTCGGCTGGGATTCAGATCCCGAATCGGAATCTGAATCGGCATTGGGGCTCAAGCCGGGAATATCGGGAAACGAGATGTCTGGTTTGCGAGGTCGAGCTTCAGATTCCAACATGGCTGGTGGCTCCGGAGGTGCTTTGATCTCAACCAGATCCGTGCGACGCGACTGGATCACTTTCAGGTTCGAAGCCGAAATCACGTAGTACCAATCGCCAAAACGCTCATTCAATTCGTCGACCAGTTCTTTACCGTTTGCAATCTTCTCCTCAAATGTCTCGACGTCCTGTTTGTAGCGAGTCAAATCGATTTCGTATTGTTCCTTCGCTGCTTTGTAGGTCTCAAGCTGTTTGTCGTACTCGATAAACGCTTCATCACGCGCATCGTCTGGCGCGTCACTATCCTTACCGGACGTCGCATCGGTTTCCGCATCTGAATCGCTGTTCGATTCTTTACCGGTTTGATCGGAAGGATTCGAATCTGTCGTCTCTTCAGTTGACTTGTCAGCCGCCTTTTCGGCTGCAGGCAGATAGCCTTCGGG
This sequence comes from uncultured Pirellulaceae bacterium, assembly GCA_964479855.1. Taxonomy (GTDB): domain Bacteria; phylum Planctomycetota; class Planctomycetia; order Pirellulales; family Pirellulaceae; genus Mariniblastus. The sequence continues at coordinate 25,260 of CAYZPA010000072.1, read as the reverse complement.
CTTCACGGGCTCGGTAGGCATTGTGGGTTCAACGGGTCGATCGCCGAGCAAGCTCTCCTCAAACGCGACTCTTACGAATAGAAAACGATTTGCGTTGTCTTCGTCATCTTTTGCAGAAGGAGCGTTTGAATTTTCAGTCGAGTCGCCGTCTTCCTCTTTATCCACTGTGGATTTTTCGGAAGCTGCACCGATTTCAATTGCCTTGTCGTCGCCTGCAACTTTACCACCGACATGCAATCGGTACAGAATCCCGGACGATGTCCCAAATTCCAGTTCGCCGTTTTCAGAAACGAGTTCAAGCTGTTGTGCAGTGCCGCCAAAATTGAACCCTTTTTCGGTAAGGTCTTCCTGCAATGCCGCAATCGCGTAGCTTTGCTGTTCAGGGTTGCCTTTGAGTTCTTCCAGTTGGACCAAGGTCAGTTCTGGCGTCAGCAGTTTTTTACCCTGATATTTGAATTTTGGCCGAACGCCAACGATTCTCATTTCTTCGAGCACACCAAGGATCTCGTCGATCGCCGAAGTTTTCAAAGCTTCCTTTTCATCGTCGACACCGTCCATTGACCATGGGTCTGCGGGGCTGGTTCGTTTTACCAGAACCTGATCGCCCTGATCTTTTACCAACTGTTTGACGCGACTGAAAGCGCCGACACCCTTTTCAACGATTTTGTAATTGTCGATCGCGACGCGCAAGATATCCCCTGAGTTGACTCGTAATAGGTCCGGATCAATCCAATCGGAAAACCGGGTCGACAAATCGACATCCAGCGAAGCGAGAAAAGTCTGCGATTCATCCGCGCGTCTGACGTAAAAATCCTTCGCCTGAGTCTGACGCTCAAACACATCCTCGGTGGAAGCCGTCGAATCGATTTCGGCCTCTTTTCCGATGATGTAGTCGACCAGCACGTCGCTGTTTTCATCTTTCAGCGTGATTCGCTGTCCTACCGACTCAGGGTCTTCGATCGACTCCGAAAGTGGATCAATGACGCCGAACCGTTCAAAATCACTTTCCCGCATTCCGACCTGCGACTGGCGTTCGATTCCCATGACCGATGCCGCTGTTTGTGCGATTCGCGCTGCGGCTTCCGCTGGATAATCGTAGTGCGACGGGATGCGCCAGAGACCATCACGGTTCTCGACGACGAAACGCTGGACGGCTCCGGTTTCGTCAACCGCCGCGACTTCGAGCGCTTTGGCCGATTCAGTGGATGTAAAGTCTGGAAAAAATGGCTGGCCAACCATTTCATTTTCGCCAAACTCTTTTGGCTGGTTCATTTTCGTGTTCACGATCGCGGCCAGACCAAGCAAGGCAGCCGTCACGACAAAGCCGATTGTTTTTGTTGTCTCGTTCATCACTATCTCGAAATTTTGGATACCAAAACCGATACGCTTCGAAGATTTAATCTCGATTGTCCATCAATGACAAATCGATCGCCGATCACGATCGATCGTTTCCGGTCGCGTCGCTGGACGAATCTCGCCCTTGAACGCGACTGAACATTACACTCGCCGTTTAGGATTAATGTTCCGCTGTTCGTTTATGATTCGAAACCACAACACGGCCATTCCCAGCATCATTGCTGGCAGCGGTGCGATCAGGGCGGGCATGAAACGGAAAAACCGTTTTTCTTTCTCGATCAAGGACTGTTCGGTCGCCTTCAGTTCCGTGATCTCTTTTTCCATTTCACGATTGAGCCTTCGCTGCTTGATGTCAAACTGCTTTTGAACATCGGTGGCCCGCTGACTTGTTTTCTGCAGCTTTTCCAAAAAGCTTAGCGACTCGTTACCCTGAATTTCTGCCGTCGCCACGTTCAGCTTCTCTTGAGCTTCTTCAAGTTCCTTCTGAACTTTTTCTTCGATCTGTTGCTGCTGACTGAGACGCGACTGTCGATACTTTTTGATGATCGATTCCAGCTGAACCAGCGTTCGCGGCGTCTGCCGGCGATTTCGAAGTTCGACAAAACCGTCCGTCCCGCCGAGTACTTCGATGGCATTCAAAAACAGAGAAAGGTTATCCAACTGTTGATTGACTTCCTGATCAAGTTTTTCATCCTGCGCTGTCGCGAGGTCGGACAGGAAATCGAGGTCACTGATCAGCACAACATCCAAGCCGTTTTCAAGATCCTGATGATCCTGGACTCGAGCCGCAACGCAATAGTCGGTTTCATCTACCACCGTCAACGGATTCGGGTTGAGCACTTTTAGCGGACCGCCGGTGATTTCGCTTCGAGCAGGCTCCTCACGCACGGTCAGTTCTCCGGTGCGAGGGTTCAACAATTGAACTTTCTGAGCCGGAGTCTTCGTAAGTTGATCCCATTCTGTTTTACCGGAATCGACACCGATCGTCGCCAGCGTCGTAAACTGATACTTCGACGAGAACGCTGGTTTGAAATAGCCGGGATAAAAGAACAAAAGCTCTCGCAAGCCTCGGGAGATCGATTCGTCCTGGTCGAAAGCAGGTCCGAACTGATTTTCTTTGACGAAAACGAATGCTTTTTCGTAAGGTCCGTAGTACTCCGGCCATCGATCGCCCAAATAAGCCGGCCATTCCGGAGTGAATCCGGGATGCGGATCTTCGGTGTTCCAAACCGCGGCTCCACTATTCCATTCGACTCCCAATTCCGCAAACAGAGCCGCAGCGCCGTTTGCCGCTTTCGGCCTGTCGGAGCTGCTGAGGATTCTGGCGTAAGGCGACTGCGGCCCGACGCGATCCATCCTTGGTGCGTTCAATACTCCAAGGTTCACCGGGTTTTGATAAGCCCAAAAGAAGGGCAGAGGATCGGCAAGGATTACCGCCGGGTTACCGGCTTTCAAATACTGAACCAATGAGTCCAGCGCTTGGTCATCGAGGCTTGCTGGGTCGGCCACGATCAGGACGTCAGGTGCTTTTCGAGGCTTTTTCGGTTCGGCATTTTCTTCCTTAGAATCATCGCTTTTGGCATCATCGGCATCGGAATCATCGGCATCGGAATTATCGGC
>CAYZPA010000072.1:0-22184 GCA_964479855.1 uncultured Pirellulaceae bacterium | reverse complement strand
ATCGGCATCGGAATTATCGGCCGGAGGTTCTGGTTGCGGCAAGAACGATGCAAGGTCTGATCCGGCATGGTATTTGACTTTAAAACGTTGCTTCAGCACGTCCATCGTTCCGTTGTACGCCCATGGGAGTCGCCTTCCGTCTACTTCAGGGCCGCCAAAATGAGCATCAGATTCCAGAATCCCGACGGTCAGTTTATTCCCTTTTTCGACGGTCGTGAAAATCGCGTGGCTCAATTCATATTCCATCGATCGAGTCGAATCAATGAACGGCAGAACCGATTCACCGACGGAGCTCTGAACGTGAGCTCCCAGATAGACCTTTCGCTGTTTGATGATTCCATCTTCTTCGGATTTGTCATCAAAAGCGACGATACCAAGCTTTTGAGCTTCAATTTCGCGAGGACTATTCGGAGTCACGGTCTTCAGCAGCACTTCAACATTCTCTCCGCCGGCGCTGTCGTACTGACGCAGCATCCCATCGAAATACTTGCGAACATTGGTGAACTTTTGAGGCATGTCCTTGCTGACGAACGCCTGAATCGTGATCTTGCGATCGGAATCCTGAACCTTTTTTAATGTCTCATGAGTCACGTCGCTTAACGTGAACAGCTTTTCATTGGTCATGTCGACTTTGGCCATCGAAGTCGTCGGTGACACGTCAACGATTTGGAACAACGCGATCAACCCGACCGCCAAAGCGATGGCACGAACGACATACTGCCACCCGACATTCCCAGCTTCGCCGCGATTCCAATGGCGATAGCTAATGACCACCATGTTCAGATACAACATCAGGACCGTCATGGCCACAAAATAAAGGACACTGACCAGAGAGATTTGGCCGATCGTGAAATCCTGCAAATGCCATTCGAAACTGTATCGTTCCAAAGACAACGCTTGCCCAAGATAGCTACCGAGCACCGGCACCGCGCAGAAGGTGGCTCCCAGAATAAACGCCACGGTCGTGCTGGCCGTCAATGACGAGGCGAACATACCGACCGAAATCAAGGCAGCACCGGATAGCCAATATCCCAAATAGGTCGTTCCAACGACGTTCCAATCAGGTTCACCAAGCGACGCGAGAACGACTAACTGCGTCACCGAAAACAGCAACGCGATCGTGTAAACGGCCACGGCAGCAAAATACTTGCCCAGCAAAATATCGAAATCGGAAGCCGGCAAAGTAAACAGAATCGAATCCGTTCCTTGCCTGCGTTCATCCGCCCACAATGGCATCGTGATCGCCGGAACGAACAACAAAAGTAGACTGGGATAGTAGGCGCTCAACTGGTCGAGGTTCGCCAGGTTGTCTGCAAAGAAGCGTGGACTGAATGCAAGCAACACGCAAACGGTCACGAATGCAACAATGAACAAGTACCCCAACACACTGGTGAAGTACTGTTTCAGGTTGCGCCAGAATACTGCAGAAATAACATGCCAACGTAACATGCTCGATCGTTCTCCGTGAAAGGAACAGAATGATTCGTTATTCGTGAAAGGGAAGGCCGACTTCCCAGATCCTGAGCCGACTCAAACGAGCCGACGGATTAAGCTACTGCGTCACTGAGAATCCGGTTAGCTCATGAAACCGATTCGCCATCGCTTCTCTTTCGCCGACTTCTGCAGTCGGGCCATCGTACACAATTTGCCCTTGGTCAATCATGACGATTCGGCTGCAAAGCTTTTCGACTTCTTGCAAAACGTGAGTCGACAACAAAACGGTTTTGGACTTTCCAAGCTCAAGGATCAATTCGCGAATCCCGACCAGCTGATTCGGGTCGAGCCCGCTGGTCGGTTCGTCAAGGATCAGAACATTCGGATCGTGCAGCAACGCCTGAGCCATTCCGACTCGTTGTCGAAACCCGCGAGACAGCTTGCTGATCGGTTTGTTCCAAACTTCTTCCAAATTGCATTTTTCGGCAACGTAGTCCATCCTTTGCTTGCGATCAGATCGACTCAAACCGCGAGCGCGACCAAGATACTTCAACGCTCCCTTGGGAGTCATTTCGTCGTAAAGCGGTCCGTTTTCAGGCAGATAGCCGATGTGTGTTGATGCTTCAATTCGATCCGTTTGCATGCTGACGCCAGCGATGTGGACGGAGCCTCGAGTCGGAGACACGAAACCGGTCAGCATTTTCATCGTCGTCGATTTTCCAGCGCCATTTGGGCCCAGAAAAGCACACACTTGCTGCCGCGGAACAGAGAATGACACGTCCTTTACTGCTGCGAACGGGCCGTAGAATTTGCAAAGTGAATCGGCACGAATCAACGCTTCCGGTTCGGCCGAAGGAGCTGACTGGTTTGACATTTTGGATCGCTCTTAGGGGGTGACTCTAAAGAACTTCATCGACGTCCAAAATATCCCAAAAACCAATCGCTTTCAAAAGGGGGTAAGCCAACAAACGTCGAATTGACAAACATTAAGGATCGGACGCAAGCTAGAAATCTTTCGCCATGACGCTGGCGTGCGTCACAGTTGTAAATTCAAGCTTCTGAAACAGCTTCAGAGAGGCCTCGTTGCTGACACTGGCCTGCGCTTCGACCAGAGTAACCCCCTGGGAGGCCAGCCGTTTCATTGATTCACTGACAAGAAACGACGCCAAGCCTTGACGCTGGTCTTCCTCGTTGACCGAAAGATCATACAAACCGCGACAATTCGAATCCATGTACGACCCAATCGGTTGCAGGTCCCAGTACGAAACGCTTCCAGCGACATGATTGTCACGTTTGCGTCCGATCGAAAAACGATCCCGTTCGGCCATGCCAAGCGTGCAGCATTCCCACCACGACTTTTCGATTGGGTCAGCGATGGCGTTGATCAGATAGTTTCGACGCACCGTCAGTTGCTGCCGTCCGGAAACGCTGCGAACCGTTCCAAGCTGCCGTTCCATGACCGCAATTCGATCCTGTTCCAGATAGCCTGCTCGTTTCAATGCCGACAAGACGTGTTTGTCCTGTTCCATGACGCCCGGCAACCTGCTTCCACCGTAGAGCCCTAAATAAAACGGAGCTTGCGGGAATCGGCCCCCGAAATACGCTCGTCGTGCTCCTTTTGCGATCAGGTAAGCTTCGGCTTGACGCAATAATTCGTCTTCGATCTCCAAACGCGTCTCGCATTGTTCGACTCTTAACTGGGAAATGACTCCGGTTTGGAAATCGAGGTCCGAAAGATCTTCTCGAACGTCAAATGAAGCGTGAACAAACCCAAGCATCTTCAAATCGTCACCGGACAAGCCGTTGGTGGCAACGATCAGACCGTGTCGTTCGAAATACGGCTTCGACAGGACGTGCTGTTCAAAATTAGCCGTCGTGAGATTGGGATACAGACCGCGAAACGTCGGCTGCCGTCTCCAGATATCGACGATCAGCGGTGGGTCGGTGTTGAGAAAGGGTCGGTAGGTGATCGAGTCAGGCACTTAACCAAGCGCTCTGTCTAGCGCGAATCCGGTTGGCCAAGGAATAGTTTGGTTGGGACAGCCTAACGAATCGATCAGGATTTACAACTCTTTTGGTTGACTATCTGCCTTCTGCCTGACAATTCGCTCACGCGATTCCTGATCGTCATATTTTCGACGAATTCGTTCGATGTCCCCGAGCCGTTTCAGAAACGCGTCAAGGACGATCGGATCGAAACGCGTTCCTCGTTCAGAGATCATGATCTCAAGGCATTTCTGCAACGGAAAAGCTGATTTGTAAGGCCTGTCGCTGCTTAACGCGTCAAAGACATCCGCACAGCAACAGATCCGGCCCTCGATTGGAATCTGGTCTCCAGCGAGCCCATTTGGATAACCGGTTCCGTCCCACTTCTCATGGTGAGTCCGGGCAATGATGGCCGCCAATTCCAGCATCGGGCTGTCGACGCCTTCCATGATGAAGCTTCCGACGTTGGCATGCTGTTTGATCCGCTCATGTTCGCCTTCGGCCAGCGGCTCCATGATCTCACATCCTAAATTGCAATGCTGCTTCATCACATCGAATTCAGCATTGTTCAGCTTGCCCGGATTCAGCAACACCGAATCAGGGATCCCAATTTTTCCAACATCGTGAAGCTGAGCCGCAAGTTCGATTTGCCGGCAGTAGTCAGGCCCGAAGCCCAGTTCTTCGCCGATGATCGCGCAGTACTTTCCGACACGAATGACGTGTTCGCCCGTTTCGTTATCGCGGTATTCGCCCGCTCTGGCCAAGCAGTGAATAATCTGCTCACGAGACCGTTCGATCTGCATCGTGCGTTCGCGGACCTGACGTTCAAGCTCGGTCGCATAGTTCGCGAGATGATCGTGCTGTCTTTTGACGGTCAATGAGTTTTGCACTCGAACGGTCAAGTCGCTGGCGTCGACCGGCTTCGCCAAAAAGTCGGTCGCACCCAACGTTAGTGCTTCCCGCTTGATCTGGTTTTCCGAATTCGCGCTTAAAATGATAAACGGAATCGTTTGGAGCGTTCGATCCTTCTGACGCTCTCGCAGCAAATCAAGTCCCGTGATGTGCGGCATCATGATGTCCAGCAACACGACGTCGGGCATCTCTTTCGTGATCGCCTCGACCGCAAGACGAGAATCTTCAATCGTGACGAAGTTCTTGAATCCTTCAGCTGCCAGAAAACGCCGAACGACTCTGATCACAAGAGGCTCATCGTCCACGATCATGATTTTACAAGTGCGCAGAGACTCCTGATTCGAAGCCAATGACGCAGTGTCAACTTTGACCCGATCTTCGGAGAATGACTTCCGAGGAATCTCGGTTGGCACAGAAGCCATTAGGGGCGTCAAGCCAGTTGTAGTTTGGTCCTGTTGCAAAATCCCGATCCTGATTCCAAGCGAATAGATCCGAAGTTAAAAGATCCTTCAGCTTCTCCCATTAGTCGCCTTGGCGATACAGCCTTGTTCGCATTTTTTGCCGATTGACCAACATTCGGAAATTGACAAACAATCAGCCTGCCAAGACTTGACAGGATGTTTCGATGGTAACGACTACGAAGACTGTTCCGGAGCCAGTTGCGGAACGACGATTCGGTTTCCAAGCGACCAAAGCTCGTCGATGATGTCCCGACATTCTTCAAGCCGCTCGCTTTTCGCTGCGGCTTCCAGACGAAAGCTTGGGTCGTAAGTCGTGTCAAAGCCGCAAGTTCCGCCGGCTCCTTTGAGCCAATGTGCCAGTTGCGAAAGCTCATTCAGGCATTCGGCTTCGAGAGCTTCATCCATTTCAATCAACTTGCTTTCCAGTTGCGGTACGAAATCTCTTGCAATTTGACAGAATGCTTCGTCATCCATGGGCAGGCTGGAAATTACCGGATTTTCGATTTCGCTCGCGTCAGAATGCGCTTCCAATTTAGGGCGATCAGGAAGAGAAATTTTGCAACGATCGTCGACGGTGCCCGGTTGATTGGATTCATTTGCCACGATGGTTTCGTCTTTGTTAACGCTGTTGGAAAATTGCTCTTCTCTCACCATCTCAAGGCGACATTGGGCAAGGAAATTTTGGAACGCTGCGAGAATGCGTGGCTTTTCGTTTTCGGTTGTGGCAACGATTAGTTGATCCAGCGCAAACGACATTTCCTGTTTGCCTGTTGAATCGCAATCGCCCTTAAAATTAGCAGCCGTGTTAATCAACTGCAGATTGTCGCCAGACTCAATCGCTTTTTGGAATGCCACCAAATTCTGTCGCATTAACAACGTGAATGAGCGTTCTGAAAGCGCTGGTTTTCTTGTTGCCTGAGATTCCGAAACATTGCCAACTGGGCCAGTGTCGGCTGTGGCATTGGCGATATCGTTAGCAGGGAACTCGTCTGGTTCAGTCTCCACAATGATCGATTCCAAGAACTCTTCTTGGGTTTCACGATTCGATTGCAGGTCTACTTCAAGACGAGTATCGCTTAATGGATAAACTGACTTGCTTGGCTGAACCTTTTCTACCTGGATTGTTTCGGATTCTGAAACATTACGCTGCGCCTCGACAGCAACCTCGACTTCAGCTTGATCCGGCTTATGAGCAATTTCATTTCCTTCCGGAATCCATTCGGCAAGCGTCTCGATCAGTTTATCAATATCAACAGGCTTCGACAGAAACGCATCACAGCCAACTTGACGACATTGTTCCTCATCGCCAACCATCCCATTGGCCGTCAACGCGATGATGGGTTTTGTATAGCCTTGTTCCCGCAGACGATTTGTCGCCTGGTATCCGTCCAGTATCGGCATTTGCATGTCCATCAGAATGACGTGATAGTCATTCTGCAACGCCATCTCCATTCCGATTTGTCCATTCTCTGCGGACGAAACTTTGCATCCGGCTTTCGTCAAAATTAGCTCGATCAGCTGTCGATTTGGTTTTCCGTCATCAACAACCAAAACGTTCCCTGGTGGAAGTCGAAACTCACGACTCGCCTTGCGAAGACTTTGTTTCGTTGCCGTTTTGAAAGTTTCGTTATCGATCCGCTTTTCTTGTGAGACATCGCCGACATTGATTTCGAAAAAGAAAATACTTCCTTCGCCGACTCGGCTGCTGACTTCGATTTTGCCACCGAGGGCGTCGACTATTTTTTTACTGATGGACAAACCCAAACCTGTTCCACCAAATTTCCTGGTGACTCCAGAATCCGCTTGAACAAATGGCTTGAAAATCTTTGCAGCTTCGTCATCGGTCATGCCGATACCCGTGTCATGAATTTCGACACGAAGCTTCTCGTGCGACCGACCTTGCTCGTCCGTTCTGTCAACCATCTCGGCCGCGATCGTCACACCGCCAACTTCTGTGAACTTGATTGCATTACCGATCAGGTTAACCAGCACCTGTCGCAATCGCACGTAGTCCGTGTTGATGTTTTCCGGCAACGACGTTCTGAATTGCGTCCGAAGCTCAATGGTTTTGTCGACTGCCTTGCCTCGCAAGACTCTTTCGACGTCATAGATGACCTGATACGGACTGTACGGTTCGAGCACGATTTCCATTTTCCCAGCTTCGATCTTTGACAAATCCAACACGTCATTGATCAGCTCCATCAAATGCGCACCACTGGAATGAATCGTAGAAAGATACTCCAGCTCTTGCTCGCGATCTTCCGCCAGTCCTCGTTGCAACCAATCTGTGAAGCCAAGAATCGCATTCATGGGAGTGCGGATTTCGTGACTCATGTTGGCAAGGAAATCTGATTTGGCCTGGTTTGCAGATTCCGCTGCTTTTCGGTTTCGCTGCAACTCGGTGACGTCTTCAAAGCTTACAAGAACGCCGTAGCCTTCGGACGTTTCCGCTCGCACCGGAGCACAATTCACTTGAAAGGTTGAAACGATTGCTTTTCCGTCTTCGTCGGTGCCGGTTTTCAAAGTCATCACCGTGTCACGAATTTCGACGCCTTCGGATGATGCTGTTAGCCAAGGAAAGTCCCGCATGCGGTCGCCTGCAACGTCCATCCATTCAAATTCGATCTCGGGTCGGCGATTTTTTAAATGGTCTTGATCCTTGCCGACTTTTTCGCAAAAGACGCTGCTGGCAAGTTGGATGCGACCTTCGCAATCGAGCACCAACAAACCTTCTGCGAGGCTTCCTAACGCCTGCCGAACCCGACTTTCAGCTGCCGAGCTTTTGGACGAATTGAAAAGCATGTTTAGAAAAAGTGCGCTTGCCAGCGAAGAGAAAACGACAAGGAACATCGCGACGCGTCCAAACGGCGGGATCAGATCCAAAACAGGCGACGCGAACGAAAGCACTTTTCCGTAGTCGTCTCGAGGCGGTTCGAACACAAATTCGATGTTGCCCCATTTCCGGGATCCTTCGGTCAAAGGAACACTGATGCTGTCGAGCGAGCCCGGAATGCGGCGGACCCAACTCGCTTCGTGATCTCCATTTGAGGCAACCAAATTTCCTGCCTGATCGCGCATCCCGATTGATTTGATGAACGAGTTACCTTTGACGCCGTGCTTGATCAGTGCTTTGATTTCCTGCTTTCCATCACCGCTGAGCATCAAGGAACCGGCAACGGCGAAAGATTCCGCGAATTGAAATCGAGCGGAGTAGTGCTGTTCGTTTTGAGAGGGCGCCAACTCCAATGAATGGGCAAGTGTTAATCCAGCGATCAGGATTGCAACGAATCCGACGCCAAGTTTACCCTGAATGCCGAGCCAATTCTTCATTTAGTGAACCCATGGTGTGTCAATTAAACCGGCTTCAACGAATCACATCGGCCTCAACCGTCGACCATTTGCTCGATCGATTCGCTGTCTTGCGATTCGATGATCGGTTGAAAGTCAAAGGACGTGGTCCACCATGGCTGCGAATAAGTCGCTCCAAGGCTGACACCGATCAGTGCTGCTCTTGTTACCAAACCGACCACAAAAATCGGTAGCGAAAGAGCTCCTGCTTTCCACAATGCTTCGTTGCCTGTGTCCAGCTGGCTTACAAAATAGTCGCGCTTCGTTGAATCAAGTTCTTGCCAGAAGATGGCCGCCAGGTTCGATGATTCAATCGAAGCCTGCAAACCGATCTGGCCCGACACAATCTGCCTGTTACCGAGCTGATTGGTCAAAAGACCTGTGTCGACAGATCTCGCGTAAAGGTAGGTTTGCCCAAAGCCATCGGTTGAACTAAATTGGGCGTCAGGCGCGAATTGAAACGACGAACTACTGCTATTTTCAGTATCAGCGCCAAAATCCGAAGCATTTCCGACAGACAAAATGTAAGGCGATTCGTTTTCATTCCGAGCCTGTCCCGGCCCTGACAAACCAGTGTCACTGTCACTCTCGTCGATCGATTCGTCTCCCGACGTGTTCTCATCATCGGTCGATGGTTCCCTGTCTGATTCTGTTTCGCGATTCGTCGATTCAGTATCGTTGCGACCAGAATCGCCATTTGAACCGGGAATCAAACTCACGTTCGCAAAAGTCGTTTCTCCACCACGCTCAACGGAGTAGCGAAAGTTGACCAGTTCCGCGTCTCCAGGATCATTCGCCGTAAAAGTAAATGTCCCGTCAGGATTCAGTGTGACGATCCCGTTTCGAGGTTGCTCGATAATTTGGACATTCGCATCAGCTGGCATTGCTTGACCGCCATTGTCATTTGTGAAAATCGACAGTCCGTCGAATCCAGCTCCTTCGTCCACAAACACATCGTCGCCCAAAGTAACCGCCTCGTTCACATTGGTTACTTGATAAGTGATCCGCTGAACGGTTGAGGCTCCGTCAGTATCGGTGGCTTGAACATCCAGCTCGTAGACGTTGTCGTTACCCGAACGAGGCGATTCAAAATCTGGAGCCTCCAAAATTCTGATGACCCCTGTTGAATTATTAAGATCAAAAAGCGCATTATCATTAGCGGTGCCAACAAACTGAAACGAAGCGACTTCACCTTCGCGATCAGACGCCACAATTTGAATTTCTGGTCGTTGATTTTCAAATTGCGTGATCGCAACGGTGCTAAATTGTGGAGCCTGATTCACCTCGGTGACTTCAATCGTTTCAAGCTTTGAATCAAAACCGCCGTCGCCATCGCTAACGGTAACTTCTATGTGATAGCGATTGTCTCCATCGACGTCAGCAGGATTGTAAAAATCTGGAGCTGCTGAAAATCTGACCTCGCCGGTCACTTCATCAATCACAAACCTGTCATTGTCGAAATCGCCTTGTGCCAGTGAGTACGTTAGAACCGAGCTGTCGACATCTGTGGAAGTTGCTTGCGTAACAACTGCCGTCGTTCCCTCAGGAACCGTTGCCCCCGAGAACAAAAGAACCGGATCGTCGTTAATCGAGGTCACGTTCAACGTCATTCGATTTGCGACCAGAGCCTCGAACAAGTCAGCTCCATCGTCGACGACGTTAAAGTCGAAAGAAGCATAGTTCGCACCGTTGTCTTCTGCGGCAGGCGTGAAGACCAGCGAGTCGATGTTTCCAACAGGTATCAGTGAGCCTTCGGTGACCTCAGCTCCCTGAAAATTCAACTGACCACCGCCAAGAATATTGGAAACGCGAATCGCAACAAATGCGTCGTTGTCTCCCGGATCTTCAAACCCAAAATCATCTCGATTGAATGAGTACGAACCGTCTTCCGGCAGCGTAATCGTGTTGTCGTTTCCGTTGGGAGCATCACCCTGCGACGCAACATCGAATTGGATGAAGTTAATTGATGGATCCGTGTCCTCGCCGCCGTTAACAACACCACCGTCGTCGACCACATAAAAGCCGACCACCGCATAGTTAACCCCATATTCATCCTCAGCCGGTGTAAATCGAAACGAATCAAACTCCGACACAGAAATCTGCTGACCCAAAACAACGGCCATCCCATTAAGCGTCAACATTCCGCGTCCCGGAAGTTGACTGATCGTTACCGATGCGAAATTATCCCCATCCACATCGCTAAAACCAAAGTCACTCGCGACGAATTGGTGAAATGAATCTTCATTGATTCCGATCGTCAAATTCTGACCCGACGGTGCGTCATTGACTGGCGTAACGTCCATGGTCAACAAATTTGAAGACTCGCTTTCATCCACTCCACCACGTTCCGTTCCGCCATCATCGATAACACGAAATTCAATACTGCCAGCACCTACACCGTTAACGTTTGAGTTTGGCGTGAATCGAAGTCGGCTCAAATCCGCAACATCGACAACCTGGTTCGAAGCAACTTGTAATCCATCGAGAGTGAGCGTGGCGTTTCCGTTGACGCCAACGATTCGAACGCCCGACAATGCGTCTCCATCCGCCAGATCTTCATAACCAAAATCGGTCGCTGTCAGTTCGAACGCGGTATCCTCAAGGGTCACAACACGAGCATCCTGTCCAGTTGGCGCATCGTTAACAGAACGAACTCGCAACCGAATTTCATTCGCAGACTGATCGGCATCGATACCGCCGTTGGCCGTACCACCATCGTCCATGACCACAAACTGAAGCCTTGCGAGTGGCGTTCCACTATCATTCGCAGGTGGCGTATAGACCAAGTCACCAAGGTCAGCCACATCGATCACAGAGTTGTCCGGGACGGAATTCCCTTGGAATGTCAAAGTCCCTGCACCCGTCATCCCAACAATTTGCACCTGGCTGAAGCTATTTTCGCCCGGCAAATCATCTGCATCCGAGAACCCAAAATCAGAAGCCTGAAAACTGTGAGCCGTATCTTCATTCAGGACAACGACACCATCGGAACCGGCGGGAGCGTCGTTAACTCCCGTCACATCAATTACGATCTGGTGAGTTCCACTTTCAACATCGCTGCCACCATTGGCGGTCCCTCCATCATCGACCACCGAAAAATCTACAGTCGCAACGGATGTCCCGAAGCCATTCTCTCCGAACGAATATTGCAACCGTGGTATATCGGCGACAGCGATAACGGAACCCGTATCAATCGCAAGTCCGTCGAGCGTTAAGTTTCCTTGCCCGTTAAAATCACTGATTCGAATCTCCGAAAGCGCATTCTGACTCGGTGCGTCTGCATCATCCGAAAATCCAAAGTCAGATGCTGAAAAAAGATAGACTTCGCCTTCGAGCAATCCAACGCGATTGTTCGCGCCTGTCGGAGCATCGTTAACACTTGCAATAGCAATGTTCATCGTCGCGGCAGGGCTATCTTCGACCCCATCATTCACAGCAAAATCAAACGAAGAATCCAAATAGCTATTGGCTGCTGGCACAAAGACCAAATTCATGGCTGTAATTTCTGCGGCGTCAATCCGTTGCCCCACTGTCACATCGACACCATTTAGACGAAGCACCCCTGAAGCCGAATCTGGCAAATTGGAAATAACAATTTGATTCAATGAGTCGCCGTTGGCATCAAAGAAATCAAAATCCGACAACGCAAACGTATAGCTCTGATCTTCTCTGACTTGTACCGTCGACTCGGAAGCAACCGCTGGCGTGTTGATGATTCGATTGTTGCCGAATTCCGAAGTGTTATTTGATCCGTCCATCGCCAACGCGGTAACCGGGCCGCGGCTTAAAATTGAAGCCGGTGGATTCGAAAGAGTCAGCGTCGCAACAAGACGTCCATTAACATCAGTCATCATCGCCGATGTCATCACCTCCCCAAGAAACTGTGCTCCTTCACCGTAATCGTTGCCGTCGAACGAATCACCGCTGCCCGCCTCGGCTGCATATATCTCAACCCGGCTTGCTCCTGCAGGCACAGTTTCAAAAATGACGGTCAAGACATTTCCACTGAGTGCTGATGCATGAATCTCTGGATGGTCAATTCCGTTTTGAGTCTGGCCGGAGTTTGTCGTTCCATCATTCGGCGTTAGACCGTCACCTTTGAATCGAGTTTCGTACGCGTAAGCATCAGCTTCTGAAAACGTGATCCTTCCGGATCCGTTATCATCAACTTCATCAAAAACATCTACTAGCGACACGGTAGCTTCCGGAAGAGATACTAAAGTACCTCCGGCGACCGAAGTAAACGCTTGCCCTTCGAACACATCGTTGGCAAGGTCTATTGCCTGTTCGCCGTTGCCAGAAAAACTGTTCTGAGAGATTAAATTCCCGGCAGAAACATTAAATCCGTCGGTCAGATTACCCCAGTAGGATACAGTCACGCCATCGTATTGATTGTCATAGATGGCGTTATATCGAACGATGGAACCATTGCCTTCAAGATGCAAGCCACTTCCTTCCGGATCGGTGCCAACCCCATTTGAAAACAAAGAGTTCCGCTCGATCACGTGACTGCCTGAACCGTTACTGGAATTCACGTTTAGATCAATTCCGACACCATGATTTTCCCAGATCACGTTTCGAATAATAGTCATTCGAATCGATGAGGTCGCATCCACCCCGTCGGCGTAGTTTTCTAAATAGCCATTGCCGCGAATTTCATTGTTCTGAACGGTCCAGTCCGTTGAGTAATCGCTTGTTTCTTTAAACGTTATTCCCGACAGCGAATTGAAACCAATAAAGTTATTCTCAATGATTCCGTTGTCAGCTCCGTCGATGCTAATGCCGGCGAAGCGATCGGTCAGTCGAGTCGGTTGACCATCGGCTTGAATTTCATTCGGTCCCGTTCCAATGACGTTTCCACGAATCGCAACGTTCGATACGCTTGATCCTGTGTTCGATGTTTCGTCATCAATGAAGATTGTTGACGATGACCACAGCTCACCGAACCCGCTTATCGCAAAGTTTTCGATGGTGACATTCGTGACCGCCGCGTTCAGAGCGTCAGGCGCCACTTTAAGGCCGTAGTCCAACGAGCTGATGCCAAGTAGTTCAAGTTCTGGAGCGTCCAAAGAAGAGAGCGAATCTCCCTGATTGCCAACGTTGCCAGAAAAGCGATTTCGCACATCGAAGGCGTTTTCATCAAGCAGAACCAACCCGCCTGAGGTCGCGTTCCATGCTTGTCCATCAAGCGTTGTGTCTGAATCGAAAATGGTTGGCAACAGATCGTTGACTTGAATTTGCCACCAATTCTCAAGAGTCGCGGTGTCTCCATCGGCATCCGTTTGCTGGTTCGAACCGACGACAGGAACGAACTTCATCGAATTGGCTCCAGCAATGTAGTTCGCGTTATTGATGAACTGTCGAAAAGAGCCTTGGACCGACCGACCGGAGGGATCGCCAGCGTCAACTGCGTCTGCCACATTCGTTACGACGTTGAAACTGAACCCGAAGTTCACATTTTCGATCGTGTCACCGTTTGAAACCGTTCGACGAACAAGATGTTGTGCCGTTGCCAAATCATCCACATCGTCGGATACGCCAGCAGTACGCCCTCCAATAAATGCTCCGTCTGTCGAGGTCGTATCGGTCAATGCGCCGGACACAGCGCCGGCGACAGCATAAGTTTGCTGAGCCCATACGCGATCCAGCAACGAGTCATCATTGTTTTGCAGAAGGCCGGCCCCAATCGATTTGGAATCGACGACGATAAAATAATCGCCTTCTGCTGAAGCATTGAATTTGTATTGCCCGGAACTGTCGGTAAAGGTCTCAACTGGCGACCCTGAATCACCTTCCCGGTAGAGCAACACTCGAACATTTTCCAAACCGCTGTCACCGGCAATAGCGCCATCGGCTCCTTCGTCGTTCCGCACAAAACCTGATATCTCACCGATAGTGACATCGTCAGACACCGCTCGCATTGAGCTGGTGATCGTTCGCGTGTCCGCGTCTTCAGAAACATCAACATTCAGTTGGTAGTTGGCAACCGTGACACCGGTCGGCAATTCCAGCTCAACCGAATCGACATCGTAAGCGGTCACATTAAACGAAGGCCCGAATACTTCTTCGCGTACGCCCGTCGAAGTATTCGTTGCAAATACCCTGGTTCCAGCGGTCAAATCCGAAATGTAGATGTCGTCAATCTGGTCACTTGCCGTTGCCGTTACTTCAGAAACAAGTCCCAACGGAATCGTCGTTGCTGAGTCAACGGTTGATGTCATCCGGAAACGGTTGCCTACCAGATCAACATCCGCGCCCGCTCCCGACTGACTCCAAACCGCAACGAAATCTCCAGACCCGTCCAAGACCGTCACTTTGGCATCGGACTGACTTCCGGTAGTGGTCTGATTCAATACCGCTGGATTGTCGAGCGCTATGAAATTTCGATCGAAACGCTGACCAACAACGCTTTGCACCGAAGCGTCGATATCCTCATCCTGATAGACAACCACAAACCCGCCATCGCCTGTGGCTGCAACTTCGGGATTGAAGTCTGCGGTCGTTCCTTCGGCGATCAATTGCCGACCAGAGAAAAGACTGCCACCTGAACTATCAAAGACCGCACCCGCGATTTTGAAAGGATTAGTCGTATCGGCCGGCACGTTTTCTGTCCAAACCAAAGCGAAACGACCGTCTTCAAGCCTTGCGATCGAAGCCACCGAACTGGTCGTTCCAACCGCTCCTGCATTCATCACGGACGATACAGGGACTCCATTGATGTCCAGAATCTGAAATTGCACTTCCGAGGTTCCGCCAGTTGTGCGGATCCACGAAACGACAAAGTTATCTGAATCGAGTACCTCGATTGCCAAATCACGATGTTCAACGCCTGCCGACTTTGCCGCGATGACAACTTCGTTCGTAAATCCTTCATGGTAGATTCGAGCCACGACAGAAGCTTGCCCTGCCCCGTCGTCAGTCCACGCAACAGCAAACCCACCATCCCCAAACGCACTGACAACCGCCCCATCTTGATTACTCGATTCGTCAACGATTGCTTGGGCAGAACCGCCAAGGCTTGTCGCGTCGTCAAGACTGACCAGTCGGTCCGATGCGTCGTATCGCGCCGCCCAAATGTCAGTCCCGCTGGCTCCGCCATCCTGCGTCCACGTAACCAAATAGCCGCCGTCGACCGTTGCAGTGACATCGGGCAATGATTTATCGGATACCGAATCGCCGATGACCGTCTCTGAGCCTAACTTAGTGTCATTGGAATCGAACCGCTGCAGCAGGATCTGATCGCCGCCAGGCGACGCCGAATGCCAAACCACAACATAACCGCCGTCATTAAGTGCGGTGACTGATTGTTGTGTCTGATCGCTGCTCACCGAAGTCGCGATTGAATATTCGTTTGTAACGACATTGTCAAAGGAGTCACCGCCTCCGATGATCACATCATCCGCCTGAGCCAGCACTTCAATTGCCAATGAAGCCACCGATGAAACTTCGGTGGCAAAAACTGCGCGATATTCAAAACTATCTAAACCTGAGGTCTGATCAGCCACTGGCCTGAAGACAAGGAAGTCGAGGTCTTCCGTCGAGATTGATTGATTCTCAACCACGGCGACGTTTTTTAGTAAAAGTTCACCTGTCGATGCTGACGGCAATGAGCCAATCACGATGGCTTGCAAGTCTGACACCTGTGCCGCTGCCACAAAGTCTGCTGCGTCGAAACGGTGAGTCTGATCTTCGACAATTGAAAGTGTGGCTGGATTCGCGATGTTAACATTCGAAGTCGCCGAATTTCCAAGCAAAGCGATTGCGTCAATGGAAGCCCCGACATCCACGCCCGGATCAACTCCAACATCAGAACTGTCATAGAAAAGCGACGCGTCGCCCGATCCAATTCCGCTAACAATGTTGGTCGTCTTCAATTCCAAAACGAAAACGTCTTGTGAATTTACCGAAAGCGCTTCACCGGTTCCAACGGATTCTGCGTTGTTGACGGACACCAAAAGCGAACCACGTTTCAGTGACTTGCCTGGAACTTCGATGTCACGTTCGATGAACTCCAAACCGGTGATGCTGCCCGAAATACCGACGTCGATCCCATCCACCAGCGTCGAAATCGTTCCTGTTGAGCTGGAGCCTGTTGTGCTAATTTCAAGTAGCTTCAAATCGTTGCTATCGACGGTGTCCGCAAAAATGAAGCTTCCACCAGCGACGAATTTATCACCGATAATGGAGTCCTGTTCGACCAGCGAGAACGCATGAAGGTCGTAGTTAAACGGAACAGGGCCGCCGCCATACATTTGAGAGACGCGAGCGACAAGCGTATATTCGCCTGTTGAAAAGTCACCGCTGGTTGGTCGAAAAGACACGATATCGCCGGCACGGACGGAAATTGTCGCGCCTGACTCCGACGTCAGCGTCACGGCGGACCCTGAGTCAGCAATTGAAAATAACACGTCTCCCCGGTTCAGCTGCATCGCAGGCGATCCGAGTTCAATATCAGTCTCAACATAGTGCAGTCCATCAAGGTCACCAGCGTTG
This sequence comes from uncultured Pirellulaceae bacterium, assembly GCA_964479855.1. Lineage (GTDB taxonomy): Bacteria > Planctomycetota > Planctomycetia > Pirellulales > Pirellulaceae > Mariniblastus. The sequence continues at coordinate 5,550 of CAYZPA010000072.1, read as the reverse complement.
GGAGTAAATTGGCTCGAGAAATCTCCCACAGTGTTATCGCCGTACTGGAGATCCGGGCCACCCAACTGAACAACTCCATCACCGTCACCAGGAATTCCTGACGTCAGCTCAGTATCGCCCGTCGTAGAAAGCCACAGCCGTTCGCGACTATTGATCGTCAAATCAAACTGGTTCGAAGACAATGACCATTGATTGCCATCAAAGACTGAGAAGTCAAACGACGCAATTTCTCGACCGAAGACATCAGCAGGCCCCTGATATGAGAGGTTCGGAATATCCAGAACATCGATCTCGATGCCATCCGGCTGTGCAGCCAGATCCGAAGCGGTGATCGGAGTGCCATTTAAAAGTAGCGTTCCGACCGATGGCAATGACTCAATCCTCAGCGTGGTAAAAGCGTCGTTTTCTGCATCGCTATAGCCAAAATCACTTTCAGAAAATGGTATCGCTTCGTTTTCAAGTCCCGCCCAACCCGATGGATTGGAGTCAGGAGACTGATTGACCTCGAGGGACAAGGAACGAATCGCGCCATCAGATTGTTGCCAAACAGCTCCCGCCACGCTCCGATCTCGGAAAACGCTAACTGCGGCGTCCGTTGATTCAAAGCCAAACTGGTCTCTTTCCAGTTGAAGAGACCTCTCATTAGATTCACCTCCCGCTCCAGAATCGGTAAGCCACGCTGCCGTGTAATACACACCGACGTCCGAAACAAAATCATCGTTGTCGGTGTCAGAATCTCCATTTGTGTCGCCAAACTCAGCTGCTGAATTTATCGGATCGCCTGAGCCATCCACAATGTCGCCACGTGCAACTGAATGCTCCCAGGTCCCCTGCCCTTCCCAGCTAACGAAAAAATTTGTAACTGTCGATGAAAACGCGGACGGTACATCATCAAGAACAGATATCGTTGGAGCGTACTCAGCCGCAATGTCGTTGCCGGACACTGCGAACATTCTTCCATAAGTTACGCGGTTCGTACCCATCCAGAAGTCGTGCCTGATGGACTCATTATCCAGATCGCCCGACACGGAATCATACTCAAGTATCAGAGCACCAATCTCTTCGTACTGTTCACTGTCGTGCACGAATTTGGTTTCAAAAGCCATGCCCAGCTTGCCGTCATTATTCAGATCAACAGATACGTTGTCCAAATCGAAGTACCGTGAATCATCAAAGGCAAACTCATTCGAAAGCGTTCCCGACGCGGTAATGAATCTTCCATAAACATCATCGATTGTTTCACTACCGTATCCAACAAAGATCTCATTGTTGTCGTTGATAGCAACCGAAACATCGACCTGATCATTCGCAACTGAGTCATCACCGATCGAAAATGCAGCAGTGACCTGACTTCCGTCACGGTCATAGACGGCGACCACCACATCCTTGCCTGTCGCTCCGCCGCTATCCTGCTCCCAACCGATAACCCATCGACCATCCTGATTCATCGCAACACTGACGTCGCGAGCGGTATCGTTACTGGCAACTTTGAATTGATTCACAAGGACGTTGCCTTGAGCATCAAAGACTTTTGCCAAGACTTCCGTGTCGCCGTTCAATTTGGTACGAGTCCACGCAACGACGAAATCTCCATTGGCTGCGGAACCTACGACCGCATATTGATGATCGCCCGCTGAGTCATCATTGACTTGAATCTGAGTGAAATCGGAGCCGTCATGAAACAGCAACGGGTTTCCATCAAGGGTCGGGGAATTACTCCTTCGACTAACGAAAATATCCCATGAGCCAGCGGCGTCGTTTGATTCGACAATTGTTCGGTTTCCGTCGTAATCAAAAGCGACCGCTCTCTGCGACGTTCCTTGTTCACCTGAGATCGAAACATCCAGCGTGGAATTCCATTCTTCAATGATCGAAGACGAAAACACAACGTCCGTTTCGACGGACCCAGCGACGTATTCCAGAACCCAGTTTCCACCAAGGGTTGCCTGCCCCGTCAAATCTTCGCTGGCGGCGACATCGGCTCCGGAAACCTCACTAATCCGATCGATCAGTTGCTGGCCCGATTCATCTGCCGCAACATCGCAACCGTAAATCAGAATATCAGCGTCTGCGGCCAGACCGGCTTTCCACTGGCTAATGTCTGAGGAATGTGAATCAAACGACTCCAGTGACAAAACACTTTCGCCAAGATGCACGGCGCCTTGCTGACCGTGCGACACCAGGTGCAACGCTCCATAGGAATTGCCTTGCTGAGCGGCTTCCGTCAGCAGTCGAGTAATTTCACTGACTCCATTTTGGCTGGAATCGATGAAGTGAATTTGCAAGTCGGCACTGCTGGAACGATCAAGCAAATCGTCAACGAGAGCCTCGTAGTTTTCAACAGACGTATCGACCACGACAAGCTCGGCGAGCGTTTCAGGCGATCCATTGCCAAGCTCAGCGGGTTGCACGATCGAATCGAGAGAGTTTTCATTTTCAAAAGCAAAAGCTCCCTCGTCCAGTTTTGCCAAATCTTCGAATGAAGCCGTGATCAATTCGAATGATTCGGAAACGGGCTCTGGTTCGATCGGCTCCTGGACCAGGTCGCCGGCGATCTCAACTGGAAACGGCGCAGCACTATACAGAACTCGATCTTCGAGCGTTTGCAAGTGCAAAACCACCGGTTCGCGCGTCCCTTCTTCTGCGTCGCTTGACACAAAAAAACAGCTCGCAAACTGCTGGGAAAGTTTTGAGATCAATTTCATTTGCAAAATAATTGGCGGTAATCCAGACGCACGGTGACGGTAGATCGCTGGCGTTGCCTTGGTCGGTGTGAATGGTCAGCACTATGGCGTTCCCATCAGTCCCGTCGCCGCGATCGCGCGCAACAGCGGCTTTGAAACTTACCTTTTGCGAAAGCGTTGGTGGAACTTTGTCGGGAGAACTGACTGTCCGATTGTGTAAAAGGGTGGGGTCATTAGGCTTGAAAGGAATAGGGCGGGTTTGCCCCTAGTCGGATCGAGTCGCTTGAATAGAATCGAACGATAATTCGGCACTCAATTTCATCATGGCTTTCATGAACGCCCGCCTGCCAATCGTAGATGACTTTCAGCGAACGCATCGCAATTTGCGCGTCAGCGTTACGGATCGATGCAACATTCGATGCGTTTACTGCATGCCTGAGGAAGTTCAATTCCTGCCATCAAGTGAAGTGTTGACCTTTGAGGAGATCTATCGCGTCGTCTGTTTGATGGTGGAGATGGGAATCGACCGAGTCCGTTTGACCGGCGGGGAACCGCTTGTTAGAAAAGGGTTGCACAAGCTGATTGCGATGCTTCGATCGATCGATGGACTTGATGACATCGCCATGACGACGAACGGAATCCTGCTGGAATCGATGGCGGTTCAACTGAAAGACGCCGGACTGGATCGGCTCAACATCAGCCTCGACACGCTCAACAAAAAACTGTTCAAGCAATTGACTCGGCGTGATGAACTTCAAAGAGTCCTAAATGGGATCGCTGCGGCCAAGGACGCTGGCTTTGATAACATTCGCATGAACGCCGTTTCCATTGCCGGTGTCACGGAATCAGAAATTCTTCCGCTGGCCAAATTTGCCAGAGAGCAAAACCTTGAACTTCGGTTCATCGAATTCATGCCGCTCGACGGTGACAACCAATGGGAAACCAAACAGGTTTTGGAAGGATCCCAAATTCGCCAGCTGATCGAACAAAACATCACTGCTCTGGAACCGGTCAAACGCACTTACGACGCACAGCCAGCAACGGACTATCGGTACACCGACGGCAAAGGATCGGTTGGCTTCATCAACCCGGTTTCGAGCCCGTTTTGCAGCAGTTGCGACCGTTTACGTTTGACCGCAGAAGGCCAACTAAGAAATTGCCTGTTTTCCATTCAGGAGTGGGACCTGCGAAAGTCTCTTCGAAACGGTGCGACAGATGACGAATTGGACTGCCTGATTCGCGACTGCGTCAAAGCCAAAAAAGCCGGCCACGGCATCGACTCGTCAGAGTTCGAACGACCTGAAAAAGCGATGTATCAGATCGGCGGCTAGTGCCGACGCTTCACCCGGCTCGCAATCCAATCCGTTTGCCCACCGAAAAAACCGACTATTCGCCCGCGATACAAAACAGATGTTTCTCGCCACGAATAAATAGCTCGTTGTCCACAGGTGCCGGCGTAGCATCAACCGTTTCGCCAACAGAATTCGTGGCAACGACCTCCAAGCTTTGCGAGTCCTTGATGACGACGGTTGTGCCGCTGCGACCGGTCAGGAATACATAACCACCCGCCGCAACGGGAGAAGCATACGTACTGCGAATTCCGTTGATTCTGGACGCAGCGAAATGTGGCTTTCCCGTCTTGGCGTCCAGACAGGAGAGAATTCCGGTCTTCTGTTTGTGAAAGTAAAGTCGACCGTCCGAGAGGATTGGTGAAGCAATATCTGGAGTGTCACGGTTGATATTCCAAGCCACTTCGTCAGTTCCTTCAATGTCGCCTTGGCCGCCAAGTTTGAAAGCTCCCATGAATGCCCCGCGATGGCCGCTGCCGACAATCACAAGGTCATCGATCGCAACCGCAGACGCGCAAGGACGTTGAGTCTGGCCACCACAACTCCAAAGTTCTTTACCGGTTTCAAGATCGTAGCTTCGGACCTTCGTTTGTCCGTTCAAGACGATCTGCTGTTTGCCTTCATGATTGACCACCAATGGCGTCGACCAATTGGTTGGTTCGTCTCGTTTCGTTTCCCAAATTATTTCGCCGGAAGTCTTGTCCAGTGCGTAGATGTAGGACTGACCTTCGTGATCCCATGGCACGACAATCTTGTCTCCTGCAAGCGTTGGAGAAGCCCCTTCGCCGAACGAATTTCGAGTCTCCATTTCCCCGAAGCTCTTTTGCCACGTGAGCTCGCCGTCCATCGTGTAGCAGTAGAGCCCTCGGGAGCCGAAGAATGCGAAAACGTGATCTCCATCGGTACAGGGGGATGCAGAGGCATAGTTGTTCGTCGAATGAGTGCCTTGATGCGGCGTCGCTTCAGTGGCGGTTTGTTCCCACAGTTTCTTTCCCGTTTCCCGGTCGTAACAAATGACCATGAACTTGGTTTTCGTCGGTGCGGCACCGCCTCGGCCACCGCGTCTTCCTCGCTGACGCCCCTGCCGGCTACCACGTTGCTGATTTTGCGCTGCCTCTTCGCGGCCAGCATCATTAATGCGTTCACTAACCGCCTGTTGATCATCTCCCACTGGAACGCCAGTCACAACGAATACCTGGTTTTCCCAAATCACGGGTGAGCCCGATCCTTTACCGGGAATTGCAACTTTCCATTTCACATTTTTCGAGTCACTCCACTCGGTAGGCGGAGTCGCGTTTTCGGCAACACCGTTTCCAGTAGGTCCTCGCCAATGTCCCCAGTTATCTGCGTGGGACTGTGAAATACCAAAAACGGTAAAACAGACGGTCAGAATAATCTTGCGAACCATCATGGGAACGTACCTTGCTCTAGCGGGCATCGAATAATTTTGGGAAAGTCCAAAGTAGGCGTCCAAGCTGTGATCCCGTTGGCGCATAGCTTCACGGACCGCCGGATCA
>CAYZPA010000071.1:9992-27710 GCA_964479855.1 uncultured Pirellulaceae bacterium | reverse complement strand
TGTTTTCAGAGAACTCATTGACCGTGACCGTGGTGGTTACTTTTTCGTCCGCGGCCGATCCGATGACCAGTTTGTCAAAGCCTTCGATCGTAGCGTCTGCCATGGAGAGGGTCGGCAGGACTTGGATGGTTACATCGCTGGCCGAAGAAATGTCTTTGCCTTCGAAGCGAGTTGTGATGTCACACTCGATCACGTCACCAGCGGCGACTTTGTCTTCGACGGGTTCGAGTGTTTCGAACTGCTGAGAGATGCGAGCGACCTCTGCTTCGACGTCCGCGTCTGTGAAATCGTACTCGGGCCGAGTCAGTTTCAGGCCCTTCCATTTTGGCATTTCGAAATCAGGGCGGACTTCGATGTTGAATTCGAATTTCAAATCGCCTTCTTCCGGGACGGTAACCTGTTCGAAATCCAGATCGGGCTCGCTGATCGCGGAGAAGACTTCGGAATCGCTGATCTGTGTCAAGCTGTCCATCAAAAGGGCGCCTTTGACCTGATCGGCAACCTGTTTACGGAATTTCTTTTCGACAAGGTTGCGAGGCGCTTTTCCGACTCGGAAGCCAGGGACTTCCGCTTTGGGAATGATGCTGTCGAATTGCTTTTGGAAATAAGTTTCGATGTCTGAACGGGGAACGGTGACGGTGACGTGACGACCGCAGGCACTGGTTTCCTTGATGTCCAGATTCAGATCCAGTTTCGATTCTGCAGCTTCTTCGACCGGAGTGTCTGTCGTTGTATTCACAATCGTGTTCCAGGGGTTGAGTTCTTTGGTCCGACGGTAAGACGCTGTTTCAACAGGAGCGTCGTTTTGAGTCGCCGAAGTGGTACGGATTTTAGTTTTTTGTGGCTATGTGGGAACATGCCAAAGAAAAAATCATGCGACAAATCGCATGATTTTGCATGAGCGGCTTGGCCATCAAACAGCTGGCCGCATTCTGGATGAAGAGCGGGTGATCGGATTCGAACCGACGACATTCACGTTGGCAACGTGACGCTCTAGCCACTGAGCTACACCCGCTTACTTTCAAGTCGCACGATTATACGATCGCTGGTTTTCCTTGCAAGCCAAAACTGGCTCGGATCTCCAGGATCATCTAACCTCAGGTATTTCGGCATTGTCGATTGCCAGCTGTAGTCAACTTGGTGGCTGGTCAAAAATGAGCCAGATTTAGCTGGGATACGATGGTGGACGGAAGCGAAGGCGGGGCCTGGCGGGATGGCTGAAGCACAAGTTTGAAGTTGCACCAATACCAGCAAGACGCGCAAGTTTTGAAGTTGCACGTTTGAGCCCGGATTATTCACGATGCGTGGGTGTCGACCTAGAGAAAGCTTGTTTCATTGGGGTATTGCTCCAAGTTTGTGGTTTCGACAGGTTACCCACGACGTGAAATTGACGAATTTCTCGGCGTCCGGAGAATCGCTTCAAAGGACAAACCTGACGCCTGTCGTCGTGAATAATTCCGGTTTAGATGTACTTTGGCATTTTACGCGACAAAACACCTGTAAATTAGAAATGCGAAGCATTTCAATACAAGCCCGACGCGCGAGCGAGGGATACGGATCTCCTCAAAAATTTCCCCTCGCTTGCGAGCTTGTTGATTTAGTCCAAATCGAGATCTTTGTTTCAGCCGTTTAGGCGTTAGCCTCGGTTAACGACACTTCAACCGGGGCTAACGCCCAAACGGCTCATAAAATCGACAGCCCGTTGCGCGTCCGGCTTGTATTTGCGTCGGGCTTGTATTTTGAAGCTCCGGAAGACCAAGTGGTCTCGCGGGATCGAGGGCGAGCTGACGAATATTCCACCTTTTTGGAGGGCGGTACCCGGGACCAACGGCGGATGACCCGAAAATGATCAAAATATCGCCCAGTCTCGCGACGACGCGCACCATACTGCACTCTGGGGTTGGAGTGAACCATCTTCGACCGCCGTGCGTCCTTTGACTTCAAGCTGTCAATTGGGGCGTAGCTCCCGCAGGCGCCATCAGTGTGACTTTGGACGTAATGGCCGATAATTTGGCTTAAGAGGTCCGATTGGGGCAATTAAAGCGGGATGATAGCAGTTAAAAAATGCTTGTCGGATAAATTGCCGCCCAAATTGGTGCCTTTATTGGTAAGATGTCGCCGCAGTCGGCAAGTGGCGATTCGGATTGACCGCTGCTCACTCACTGCCCGGTTACAGCCTGTTCGTATGGCGAAAGGAGATTCTGTTTATGTTGTCCGCAAAACTTGTTGTCGTTGGTGGCGATGCGAAACGTCGGGAAGTCAATTTGAAACTGCCGACCATTATCGGCCGGGGACGCGAAGGCGTTTCTTTGACGCTGCCGCACAAATTGGTCAGTCGAAAGCATACGGAAATTTTCGAACAAGACGGTGGGCTGTTCGTGCGCGACTTGGGTTCGCTCAACGGCACTTTCGTCAACAATCAACGTATCGAAGGCGATCAGCCTCTGAAACCTAATGAACTGCTGACGCTAGGGAACGTGACGTTTCGTGCGGTGTACGAGCCAAACGGGACAAACGGGATCAAGCCGCTAAATTTGTCTGACAGTCCGGCTGCAACGTCGGCCTCTGGACCCGAACCAGTTTTCGAGGAGGTGGCGGCTTCTCAAATGGCGGCTTCTCAAATGGCGGTTTCGGCCTCACCGAACGTTATGGACGACGAAGCTGCGGAACAATCACCTTCATCAAAGACGGACAACAGTCTACTGCAGGCCGCTGCTGCGGAAGCTGCCTTACAGACGGCTGCCCCTGAAGCAGATTCCAGCGACATTTTTAGCGGCAATGAAATTGAGGGACTCACGCCCGAGAAATCGATCTCGGTGAGTGCTCTTGGTGATCTTCCATCTGTCGAAAAAGCCAGTTTCAAGGCTGAGGAATTGGAACTCGGCATCGAGGCACAGGTGAATCGAATTGTTGAAAGCGTGAACATCGAGCTCGATGAGCCACCGAAGGCGCCAGAATCTGACAATTCTAAATTGGGCTCCTTCTTGAAAAAGTTGCCTCGATAGAACAGACTCTGTGAGTGAAAAAGAAGAACAACGAAATTGATCGAACTCTCATCCGTCGCATCCGAGCCGGCGATTCGGATGCGTGGAATGATTTGATCTCTCGATACGAAGGTCGTCTTCTGGCGTTTGTCGATAGCCGGCTGTCGAATCGTTCTGCCAGCGAAGACATCGTTCAGGAAGCGTTCATCGGTTTCCTTAACAGTCTGCCCAACTATGACGGTCGCCGTCCGTTGGAAAGCTACCTGTTTTCGATCTGCGCCTACAAACTGACGGATCATCTGCGACGGGAGGGACGTCGTCCTGCGATTCCTCTTTCAACGGGCGCAGATTCCAGCAGCGGACAATGGCAGCTGAAAGGGAACGCTCGTCCGGCCAGCAGTATCGCTCGAAGCGTCGAGCGAAAGCGGCTGGAAGAAGACGCTCTGGCCGAAGCCATCGGCGATATGATGGCCAAGTGGCAAAAGAACGAAGACTGGCTGAAGCTCAAGTGTATCGAGCTGCTGATCGTGAAAGGCACGCCGAACAAAATCACGGCGGAGATCCTGAGTATCACCGAGCAGCAAGTCGCGAACTACAAGTTTGACTTTCTCAGTCGTTTGCGAACGTTGATCAAACGCAAAGGTCTTTCTCAGGAAGTCTTTCCTGAACTCTACGACGATTAATATTCGCGTTTCTTGCCGTGTTCGCGTTTCCTGCCGTCTGCGCGTTCACTACCGTGGTCGCGTTCAACGTCTTCTATCGTCGTCTGTCGTCTAACGCCTTCGGCGAACCCAAACCGCCATCGCACCGATTGCAAGCGGGATAAGACTGGTTGGTTCCGGGACTCCGATCACAATCGACGCGGATCCCGACGCTGAATCGAACGACCGCACGATCGTGTTGCCGTCATGTTCAACGACGATTTCGTAGTCGCCTTTGAAACCTCGCAAACTGAATTGACCAAGTGCATCGGTTAGACCCTGCTCTTCGGTCCACCATTGATCAAACACAAGGTCGCGGTAGGCGGCGAGTGCTTCGCGTTCTGTCCAATCTGAGTCGAACAAAGCGGCTTCTGGCAACCAGTGAGCGTCTTCCCAAAAGCCCCACATCGTGATGCCTTCGAGTGATTCATGGCTGAAAGCGGAAATCAGATATTCTTGCATCAGACGAGCGTGTTCTGCTTCGTCGTAAATGATGTTCCCATCGTCATCGACGCGGGATACATCAATGTCGAATTCGGTTAGCTGGATACGATCCACGATTTCGGAAAATCGATCGAGCTGCTGGTAGATGCTTTCCGTCGTACTGGCCAAGTTGCGGCCCCAGCTACTTTTGAAGTGACCTTGCATGCCGATTCCATCCGCTGCGGCACCGTTGTTGGCCATGTGGTTCAGGACTCGAGCGTATTCGTTCGCGGTGTTGCCGCCGTTGAGAATGTTGTCCTCGTTCATCCACATTTCCATGCCTTGTGGAGCCACCGAACGAGCGTGTTGCATGATGTCGACGTAAATGTTTTCGCCAAGCGTTTCCTCGTAAGTATCGGGCCCCCAGCCGATCGGATGATTGATCACATCCCATTCGCTGACTCGATTTCCAACGGTCGTTAGTTTGTCTGTGATGTGCGAGAACAATGCGTCTCGGATTTGCGACGTGTCGTTGTCCGTGTTTTCTGGGCCGTAGCCATCAACGCCGCTTAGCGTACCCCATGCCGCATAGTGCCCTCGCGTTGGAAGGTTGTTTGCGTCAAGCCAACCCAGTGCCTGTTCGGCTTGAGTCCAGCCGAGCTGCGAGCCCCATGCTCCTTCCCATGCGGGCCATTTCAGATCGTTTTCGAAAACGACGGAGTTGAAGTTTTCGAGCACCTTCTGTTTGTAGATCAGGTTGTTTTCCGAAGTGGAGTTGATGCGGCTTGCTACGACTGCTGTTCCCCAGCGGAACTCGTGTCGCTTCATGTTGACGGAGACGTTCGCATTTTCGATCGCGTTTCCAAACCGGTCGACGACTTCGACAACGATTCCTGTTTTGCGGTGCTGTTCAATTCGGGCGTTCGCCTGATCAAAAAAATCGCCGCTTTGCGCAGAGCAGTTCGCAACTGCGAAACCAAAAAAGCAGTTTGCAACTGCGAAACCAAAAAAGCAGGTCGCAAATGAGAAACTGAAAAAGCAGGTTTTAGCTTTGACGCATTGAAAGATTGACATCGAAAACGTTGATCGAACCATGAGAGAATTCCAGCGAGTGGGGGCGGGAGGGAATTCTGATTATAACCAGCATGTCAAAGAGAAGGTTGCTATTGATGTAGCCGTTTGGCGTTTTAGTGCGACAGGATAGCCACGATTGAGGACGCTATTGGGCAGTAAGTAGCTCGCCCCTCTGACGCGTGTTCATCACCTGCGGCTCGGAGAGCCGAGCTACTAACCCCGGATTATTCACGATGCGTGGGCGTCGACATTGAGAAAGCTTGTTTCATTGGGATATTGTTCCACGTTTGAGGTTTCAACAGGTCACCCACGGCGTGAAATTAAACTTGCCTCTGCGTCCAAAGAATCGTTTCAAAGGACAAGCCAGACGCCTGTCGTCGTGAATAATTCCGACTAACTCTGGCAATTCGCAAAAAAAGCCGACCGCAATCGATTGAATCGCGGTCGGCTTACACTTTGGAGTCAAGCAGCATGTTTTCACCGTGCGGCGTTTCCTGTTGCCGTATTTGCTATCGCTTGGCGCCGCCAAGTTCCAGTGGCAGTTGGATCACTCGTTCGTTTTCGTCCCGACATTCGATTTCGAAGTACTCGGGGAAAACGGATTCGCGTCCAATGATGCGGACTTCCATTGCACCTCGGCCCTCCAATTCGGCAAGCTCGCGACGTTTCTGATTGTTCAGGTAGGAAGCGACTTCCGAGTGAACTTTGATTTCGACAACGTGACAATTCTTTTGCTCAGACGCGACCAGCATCATGCGAATGACATCCAGAGCCATGCTCTCGGCCGTCTTCACGTTGCCGCGGCCGTTGCAGCAAGGGCATTCCTGATACAGGCTGCGTTTGAAACCTGGCTTGATTCGTTGACGCGTCATTTCGATCAGGCCGAAAGGAGACGTTCGCAAAATCTTGGTGCGTGCACGATCGCGTTTCATCGCATCACGAAGAGCACGTTCGACGCCGCGACGATGCTTCTCGCGACGCATGTCGATGAAGTCGTTCACGATCACGCCGCCGAGGTCACGCAATCGCAACTGTCGCGAAATTTCGCGAGCCGCTGCCATGTTGAGTCGGTAAGCGGATTCTTCTGCCGAATCGTCGGTTCGGAAGCTACCGCTGTTAACGTCAATCGCGACGAGTGCTTCGGTTTGATCGATCACGATAGAGCCGCCGTCGGGCAAAGCGACTTCGCGAGCGTGGATTTTAGCGATCTCCTGTTCAACATTGTATTTGTTGAACATCGGATCGTTGCCTTCGTAGAGTTCCAGCTTGTCAGACATTCGTGGCATGACCAGCTTCAGGAATTCTTTGGCTCGTTCGTAAGATGTGGGGCAGTCGATCATGACGCGATCAACGTCCGAATTCAGCGTGTCACGAATCGTGCGAATCATCATGTCGCTTTCTTCGTAGATATCCGTTGGAGCGGGCACGGTTTGGATTCGCTTGACGATCGCTTTCCACAGTCGCAGCAGATAATCCAGGTCACGAGAAAGTTCTTTGGTGCTGCGTCCTGATCCGGCGGTGCGAACGATGAAGCCAAGCCCTTTCGGTGGGTCCAGATCGTAGAGGCAATCTTTCAGTCGGCGACGTTCGTCTTCGTCTTCAATTTTTCGTGAGACTCCGACTCGTCCAAGCGCTGGCATCAGAACGAGGTATCGTCCGGGGATGCTGATATAGGTCGAAAGCGTAGGGCCTTTGTTGCCGATGCCTTCTTTGATGACCTGCACAAGAACTTCATCGCCGCGCTGAAATAATTCCTGAATCGGAGGTTTGACTCGAGGGCGAAAACCACCGTGGCTTGGTGCTCGGCTTCTGCCGTTTCGCTGTTGTCGAGCGGCGTCTGCTTTCTCTTTACGCATCATTTCGTCGGGGTCGTATCCGCCCTGGCGAAAGTAACTGGGTTCGACGTCACTGATGTGAAGGAATCCGTTACGGCCGACGCCGAAGTCCACGAAAACAGCCTGAATGCTGGGTTCGAGATTGACGATTTTTCCTTTGTAGACGTTTCCGACGTAGTTGTCCTGGCTGGCTCGTTCGACGTAGAGTTCTTCCAGTCGCGAGTCTTCAACGATTGCAATTCGGGTTTCTTCCGACTGCAATGCGTTGATGAGCATTTCTTTTTTCATAGTGTTTTGGCTTTCTTTGGCGAATCTGGCGTTGGTTTGGCCGTTCGCTGGGAATGTGTAAAAACATCCATCGCGCTGAACCGAGATCGTTCAGAGACGTTTCGCTGCGTCCGATCTTTGCAGACCGGCGGCGCGATTGGCGAGCCCGTCGAAAGAATGCGAGCTGCAGTTGATGCGATGGAAATTGAATGGAACATCGTGGAAATTTCTGTCTGTGATAAATCACAAACGAGACGAGACCACGGTGCCGAGCCAATTCGATTTAGCTTCCTGATTCAGAGGGGTCGGGAGTCGGGAATCCTGATTCGACAAGTTTTTCAAGTTCGTCAATGGCGGCTTGGGCATCATCGCCCATGGCTTCCACAAGGATTTCGGTTCCCTGAGCGGCTCCGAGAGTCAGGATATCCAGCACGCTTTTGCCGTTAATTCGAATGTCATCTTTGACAAGTTCGACTTGGCTTTCAAACTTCGACGCCGTTTCAGCAAACAGATAGGCTGGGCGCATGTGCAGGCCCTGCGGGTTCTGGATGGTGACTTTGACAGTAGCCGAAATGCTGGACATAAAATTGGAACGGGTGACCGTAAGCTCAGGATACGAACTGGTTATCATCAGCTTCGGTGAGAATCTGTTGGACGTCTGAAGCAGAGCGAGCCTGTTTCAGGAATCGACAGAATGTCTCGTCGTGAAGCTTTTTGGTGATGTTCTCCAGAGCTTTAAGATGTTCACTCTGTTGATCCGGCGGAGAGATCAGCATGAAGAAAAGCTGAACTGGTTCTCCGTCGAGACTTTTAAAGTCGATTCCTTCAGCACAGACCCCAACTGTACCGACGGGACTTTTGACGCTTGCGTGCTTCGTGTGAGGAACGGCGATCCCACGACCGATGCCGGTGGTTCCCAGTTCTTCACGTTTCAAGATTGCCTGAATGATGTCGTCTTCGTCGCTCGCCTTCAGGCCGCCGGAAGCCACAAGGCCTCCAACGAGTTCACGGATAACAGCTTCCTTTTCGGTCGCTTTGATCTCCGCATTAATTGCATCCGCATTAATAAAGTCGGAAAATTTCATGTTGTATGATCCTTAATCAGTGTGGCCGCGCCAGACAACAGGTTCCTTTATCCGCGTCAGCTGCTGTGATAGGTCACGCAGTTGCCACGCCTGAAATTAGCTACAACCGTTCGATAAGACGAACTTGTGCAGCCCCCCAACAGGATCGTCGGTGCCAACAAGGAGGTCGGCTTCAACCAGACGGTGATGGATGACTAGTGTCGATCGCGATGTTCGGTAATCTTCTCTTTGTATTTTCTTAGCTGCTGTTCCATCTTTGCGATGGTGGTGTCAAGCGCCGAGATCACGTTAGTTCCGTTGTCGGAAGCAAAGAAATCGCTGGCTCCTTCGGCCGAAAGGATGATCTCCAGTTTGGGTTCATCATGCTTCAGGTCAGCAATCACCTGGATCGCTGTGGTGCGATCAAAAAAACGAGGCAGCTTGGAGACCTTGGCTTCGATGGTCTCTTTTACTGAATCCGTCAGTTCACCATTTCTGGCGTTGATTGTTACTTCCACAGTTCACCTAATGTAAGCTCAAGTGTCTTGTTTGAGGACGCTATATGGAGCTCCTCAGTGGCAGACTTTTCCGCTGGTCGGAATAAATCCGGCTGCCGATCGATCTGCCACCTCACGATTGTAGCCTTTTGGAATTCGGCGGACAAACGCAAATCAAAGTTTCGGCATCGGTGCTTGGCGTCCAAAACCTTGAGTTTTCCCCGATTTGGCGGCTCAGGCGGACCGGAAAGCTGGCTATCCCTCGACTTGGGACCGTTCGCGGATGAATTTGCCTGCTACCAGTATGGCCATTAGTGCAAATAAGCGGAGTTGACGTTTGACATCGATTGTTGCTTTTCCCGAGCGAGAATCAGATTTCAATGATTCCCAATAAACCCGGATTATTCACGATGCGTGGGCGTCGATCTGGAGAAAGCTTGTTCATCGGGATGTTGCTGCAAGTTTTTGGTTTCAACAGGTCGCCCACGACGTGAAATTGACGAATTTACAAAACTTGCCTCCGCGTCCAATGAATCGTTTCAAAGGACAAGCTAGACGCCTGTCGTCGTGAATAATTCCGGATAAAGGTTACTTGCAACTTCCAAAACTAGAGGTTCCGGCGAGGTGGCTGGGTCGCCAGAAACAAGGGGTTGGCTGCAATGTACCCAAGGACTTACGTCCCGCAGTTCACTTGTCGGGTTGCTTCAAGCGATATTCGATGAACGAACAGTCATGCGAATTTTTCGCGTCGGCCTGATGAGCTGATTCGCTCACGGTTTCCCACTGCTTGAAATCGATTTCGGGAAGCCATGTGTCGCCATCGATCTCCGCGTGGACGCGAGTCAAATACAGCTTGTTCACCATCGGCAACGCGATTCGATAGATTTCAGCACCGCCGACAACAAAAGGCTGTTCGTCATCTGTTGCCGATAGAGCATCTTCAAACGAATTTACGACGATGGCACCATCGACTATGAAGTCCGTTTGTCGCGTCACGATGACTGTCGTTCTTCCCGGCAGCAAGCGACCGATCGACTCCCACGTTTTTCGCCCCATGATGATGGTGTGGCCAAACGTCAGCGCTTTGAAGTGTTTCAGGTCAGCCGAGAGTCGCCATGGCATGTCACCGTCGCGTCCAATGACGTTGTTCTTTGAGGCCGCCACAATCATCGAAACAGTTTTTTGATTCGTCAAACCGCCACCTTGCCCTTGATGCCCGGGTGAGGATCGTAGCCAATCACTTCGATGTCTTCGTAACGAAAATCAAAAATGCAATCGACGTTTGGATTCAGGTTCAGTCGCGGCAACGGTCGCGGGTCTCTGGAAAGTTGAAGTTCAACCTGCTCCTGATGGTTGTCGTAAAGATGGGCGTCGCCGAGCGTATGAACGAACTCGCCCGCTTTGAGCCCGGTGACCTGAGCCACCATTTTCAGCAGTAGAGCATACGATGCGATATTGAATGGGACTCCAAGAAAAACATCGGCGCTTCGCTGATACAGTTGCAGCGAAAGTGTTCCTTCGGCGACGTAGAACTGAAAAAACGCATGGCATGGAGGCAGCTTCATCCTCGGGACTTCTGCGACGTTCCATGCACTGACGATCAAGCGTCGAGAGTCAGGGTTGGTTTTGATCTGTTCGACAACCTGAGCAATTTGATCGATCGTTTCACCATCGGCTCCTCGCCACGAACGCCACTGAGAACCGTAAACCGGCCCAAGCTCTCCATTTTCATCAGCCCACTCGTCCCAGATCCGAACCTTGTTTTCTTTCAGGTAAGCGATGTTGGTCTCACCTTTAAGGAACCAAAGCAGTTCATGGATGATGCTGGGCAGGTGAAGTTTTTTGGTGGTGACCAGAGGAAACCCATCCGCCAGGTCAAAACGCATTTGATAGCCGAATACGCTTTGCGTGCCGGTTCCCGTGCGGTCGCCTTTTTTGATGCCGGTGTCGCGGATATGTCTGAGTAAATCGAGGTATTGTTTCATGGTCGTTTTTTAATTTTAAAACGCTCTGCCAGCAAGCGTGCTCGTGATATGGACTTACATTCTGACGCAGCCGGGGTACCTTTTGGCCTTTCAACCGGAATGATTCAAGACGAAAGGCGTCTGGTTTGATGTTTGAGGCGATTCTCCTGAAGCGACGACAAGTTTGCAAATTCGTCGAATGTGACGTCGTTGGTGAACTGTCGAAACCACGAACCTCGAACAATACTCCAATGAATCAAGCCTTCTTCATTTCGGCGCCCACGCCTCGGGAATAATCCGGGTTTAAATCCTCAACGCTTGCCCTGCTATTGACGAATTCAGAAACCAAAAAACCAATCGCTTTCTGGGCGGATTTCAACCTGTTGGCCGTCGCGGTGCTGTGGGGTATCAATGCACCGGTGATGAAGTACGGGATTACTCAGGTTGACCCGTTCGTGTTCAACGCGTTGCGTTTGACCGTTTCGGTGATCGCGTTGTGGTTTTGCATGGAATTTGAAAATCGATTTTTAAAAAGTCGGTCCGTAAAGCAGTCGTCATGGCCGGGAAGCAAGGGGCAGTACATCCTTGCGGTTTTAGGTTTTGCGATTCTGTCAGGAGCCATTTATCAGATTACTTTTTTGACCGGAATCTTTCGCACGTCGGCGGGCAACACCGCGTTGATCATGTCATCCTGCCCGATGTGGACGGCGGCGTTTGCCGTGATCACGACGCGAGACCGGCTTCCACGTTCTGCGTGGCTTGGTCTTGCGTTGACGTTTGCGGGTACGGTTTTGGTGATTTTGCAAAAAGGCGAAATCAACGCTTCCGCAGCGACTCAAGCGGGAAACTTGATCGTGTTGCTGGCTGCTTTCGCGTGGTCGTTTGCCTCGGTCGTAAGCCGTCCGCTGCTGAACTACGTTTCCGCGATTCGGCTTGCTTTCTTTTCGGTGATGTTGACGCTGCCCGTGCATTGGTGGTTGTCGATGCAGCATCTTCAGCAAGATTTCAACGCCGCGTTTGAACCATGGACTTTCATGTCCATTCTGTTTTCAGGTTTCTTTTCGACGGGAGTCGCCTACGCGATGTGGAATTACGGCGTGCAAAAGATCGGAGCGCCGCACGCCGCGATTTACCAAAACGTGATCCCTCTGGTCGCCGTCATCAGTAGCTGGTGGTTGATCGGAGAAATTCCGTTGTCACTGCAGATCTGGGGCGGTGTGTTGATCATCGGCGGGCTGGTCATCATGAGGCGATCGGCGAAAAAATAGCTCGCTTACAAGCCGAAAGGGCGATGGCACCGCGCAGATGGGATGCGTGGGGCTCTAATGCGTGTAAGTTCCGCCAACATGTAAGCCCCGCGTTCGCGTTAGTTAGTCGTCCCGTCTTCCCGTCTTCTTTAGCCAAAGTTCTCAAAAACATCAGATTGGGAATCGGGAAGGCTGATTATTCGGCAGTTCTGAAAGTTTTCTGGTTTCCTCGCATCGTAAGCCCGACTTAAAAGGGGAACTTGTCACGCTTTCTTTCCACTTCTCTCGCGTCATCGATTCCGACTCTTTACGGATGCTCCTATGCGATTGACTACTATCGTTCCCTGGTTTGGGAACACGTCCTGCTTCGACGAAACTTTGGCTTCAGTGCTTCATCACGCGGATGAGGGTGCTCAGACGATCGTCGTTCATGACGGACGATTCATCGATACTTACGGGCTGGGCAATGCCATCGATTCCGTTGAAATATCTGGCGAAGCAACGCTTGCGAAGCTGCTCAACGCAGGTTTGGCTGCGGCCGAAGGATCCGTGATTTGTGTGCTTAGACCCGGAGTCGAATTGACCTCGGAATCGGTGGATCAATTGGCGGAAGTGTTTGCCGACACGAACGTTGGAAGCGTCTCCGGCCAACTGCTTTCGCCGCGTTCAACCGACAAGTTAGTTTGTGCGGGCGTCGAAGCCAGTTTCGGATTTAGCCGTAAGCTTGTCGGCGACGACATGATTGTGTCCCGTCGAAATTTGCAGCGTACGAAGCCGGTCGGGCCGACTCTGTGGGCTGCTTTCTATCGCGTCAGTGCGTTGAATTCGATTGGCGGATTCGATGAAACGGTCGAGAGCCAGTACCTCGATTTGGACGTCGCATTGGCGTTGCAGCAGGCTGGGTTCACTTGCCGATTTGTCGCCGACGTGACGGCCAGCATGGACATTGTTAAACCGTTTTACCGAGAAGCGGATCAAACTCATGGGCGATCGGCTCAGCGTGCCATTCGAAGACACGGAAACGAGTCGTTTGGTCGAGCGATCATTTCGGGAGTCGGCGAATTGGTGGTTGGCATGGTTAATCCTTCCCGATTGGTCCACCTGTCGCAGCGGTTCCTGGCGGGGAAATTTTCTAGGCATGACCGTGTGTTCGCGGATCGACTTGAGATGGTCAGTAAGAAACGAAAGCTGGGATTGAAGTTGCAGATTGGCGACGAGTTGGAAGTCGAGTCTGCTGCACTGCAGCGGCCTGAGAGCTCTACGCGTCGAGCGGCTTAGTTGGGCTTTCGAACTTTTTCATTACGCGTCGGGTAGCGTCTCCGCGTTGTCGTCCCGTGGCTGGACTCGCCAGAGTTCAATTGAGCAGGATTTGAATCGCCATTTAACGCCGCCCTGAGTAACCGTGTCCCCGTGAGCCGATTCGCGTAAGCGGCCGGGTGGTGGGAGAAGTGCGAGAGTTGAACTCACTTGGGTTCGGTTCAGGTCTTTCTACGCCGAGCCGTTTTCTATTGAACCGGAATTATTTACGACGACAGGCGTCTGGTTTTCCCTTTGACGCGATTCTCCGGACGCGGAAGCAAGTTTTGCAAATTCGTCAATTTCACGTCGTGGGTGACCTGTCGAAACTACAAACTTGGAGCAATATTCCAATGAAACAAGCTTCCTCCAAGTCGACGCCCACGCATCGTGAATAATCCGGGTTGAACTCGCAACAACCAAATTTGTGGGCTTCGCCAAAAGAATCTGTGATATGAGGCACCGATTGGGGAACATCAGAGAGTGCGCGGAACGTTTTTTGAAAGAAATGTCGGTCCGCGTCCAGAAAAGTCAAATGAAAGGGAGCTCGGGTGACATTCGTTGGCGTACCCAGTCTGTCCGCTCGGGCAGATGTCACTCGCTCATCCAAATTCGTGGACTCAACATGAAACAGATCACATTCCTTTTGCCTTTTGCGGTCGCGTTATTTTCAATTTCAGGCTCCGCTGCCTTGGCTCAGTTGGACTACGACGAGTCGGTCAGCGGCGATTTGAGCGGCTCTCTCACGAGTCCGACAGAATTGATTTTCGATACTGGAGTAAACGTGATCTCAGGCAATATTGGCTCTGACGATTTCGGTGGCGCCACCAATGGGACTGATGCCGACTATTTCTGGTTTTCGCTTGGCGAAGGTGAATCCATCGATTCGATTGTTACGACTCGCACGGGTTCAGGCACTCAGAGCTTCATTGGCTACGCCGCGGGCGTCGCGTTCACGGGGCAAGGTGCGGGGGACGTGGACGAGTTCGCTCTGTTTAGCGACGGGGAGTCTCTTTTGCCGGGCGAGTTGCTTTCGACCCCTCTGACGACTGGTAACCATGCTTTCTGGTTGCAGGAGACAAGCGGTTCGGTGGACTACTCGATTTCTTTCAATGTTGTTTCTTCAGTTCCCGAACCGTCGAGTGCGATTGCGTTGGTGGGGCTTGGTTTTGCGGGCTTGGTCCGACGCCGCAGGGATCGATAGCTAAAATTGGAAACCACGCTTTCGAGGTTTCGAAGAAGCAGTCTTGTACGCAATCGTTCAAGGCTGCTTTTTCTTTTGTATACACGTAAAAATTGGCACCGATGCGACAGTTTAGGTTCTGCTAATTGAAGCGAACTGCACTATAATTCAAGTAGTTCCATTCACGCTGCGAGAAAATATGTACCTGAGCCTGACAAAACGGATGCTGTTCGAAACGGACAAGCGGTTACTTTGGAAACTGGTCTGGAACATGGGCATCAAAGGGATGCGAAGTGTTCAAAAGCACAAGAAGCGACTACGCAACGGACAGTTCTTCCCGCCGTATCTGTACATTTCGATCATCAACAGCTGCAACCTCCGCTGTCAGGGCTGTTGGGTCGATGTCGATCACAAACAACAAAAGATCGATGTTCCGGCGATGAACCGGATGATTAACTCCGCCAAGAAAATGGGCAACTCATTTTTCGGTCTGCTTGGCGGCGAACCATTCATGCACAAAGAACTGTTCGAAGTGCTTGAAGCTCATCCGGATGTCTATTTTCAGGTCTTCACCAATGGGCACTTCATCACGGATGGAGTCGCCAAGCGATTGCGAAAGTGCGGTAACGTGACGGTGCTGGTTAGCGTCGAAGGCACCGAAATCGTAAGCGACGAACGTCGCGGCAAAGCGGGAGTTCTGTCCGCAACGATGCAAGGGCTTGAGAACTGTCTGAAAAACAAGGTCATGACTGGTGTGTGCACCAGCTTGTGCCAGACGAATTTCGAAGAGCTGCTGACTGAGAAATGGGTCGACCGCCTGATCGAGATGGGAGTCCTCTATACATGGTTCCATATTTATCGTCCTGTCGGTCCAGATTCCAATCCTGATCTCGCGCTGACGCCCGCTCAGCAACGCACCGCTCGACAATTCGTTGTCGACATGCGTTGCAAGAAACCGATCATCGTGATTGATGCCTACTACGATGCCGACGGCAATGCGTTGTGTCCTGCCGCAACCGGGTTTACGCATCACATCAACCCGTGGGGCGACATTGAGCCGTGTCCGATTATTCAGTTTGCCAAAGAGTCGATTCACGATGAGCGACCGTTGGACGAGGTGTTCAACGATTCCGAATACTTGAAAGACTTCCGCAAGACAGCGGCTCAGAGCACTCGTGGTTGCATCGTATTGGAACGTCCTGACCTGATCGAGGAACTTGCGGATCGGCATGGTGCCAAGGATTCGACGGCGCGGAAAAAGGCCTTGGAAGAATTACGTGCCGCGTCAACGCATTCCTCGCAGTACGCACCCGAAAGCAAGCCGATTCCGGAAAAGAGCTGGGCATATCGGCTGGCGAAGAAGTTTGCCTACCACGACTACGGTGTCTACGAAGAACATTTCAAAGAAGAGAATTGGTTGGACCCGAAAGAGAACAAGCCCAATGCATCTCCGGCAACCGATGACGCTTCGCTCGTTCAGCTCAAGTAACACCGTTCAAGAAGTTTTCTCCGAACCAACACCATTTCATGAATGCAACCAACAAGAAAGCGGGCAGCACGGCTGCGATCATCCGAAAGGTTTGCCTGTTTGGCGTCCTGCTATTGGTGGTTGGCGCGTTTGCATTCGACCGATTCGTCATGGTTCCCGAAGGCATGGCGTCGGTAGAGAAAGTCATGGAACTGGATCCTCGTGGCGACGAAGATCACAAAACTGCGGTGCGAAATGCAGCGGGACGCGAGCCCGTTTTTAAGGAAGTATTTGGCCGTTATGAAGTCGAGGTCTACGAGTTCAGCCGGTTGCTGCCGGTGTTGCCTGGCCCAAAGGTTCACGTCATTTACCAGAACTATAAGATCGTCGATATAAATCGAGGCGATCTCACGGAAGAAGATATTGCAGGACTGGTGAATTAGCGGTTCATCCTTGCTGAGTTAACTGGTCTGTGAGCCGAGTCGCGCATGCGGCCGGGTGCAGAAACCCGGGAACCGACGTCAATCGGCTCACAATCTCACGAAAGCCCATTTGCAACTTTCAATTATCCGGACCATTCGACCACGCAGTGGAAACTCTGCCTTGCCTTCGCTATGCTGTTGTTTTAACGAAATGTACTTTTCGCCCGCATCTACTGAGGTGTCTTCGTGATCAACGGACTCCAATTGAACGACCTTCCGCTTCAAGTTCCTTCGACGTCGCTCCTTTCCCAAGCCGCACCGTTGCTGGCTCAGGATGATTTTGATTGGACCTATGTCTGGATCGCGGTAGGAATCATCGCGGCCATCTTTTTTGGCTTGGTCCTGCTGATTGTCTTCGCGACCTACGGAAAGCTCTGGATTCAAGCTCTGACTTCCGGAGCAAACGTCCGCATGAGCGAGCTGATCGGAATGGGATTTCGAAAAGTTCGTCCCAGCGTCATCGTCAACGCAAAAATCATGGCCAAGCAGGCTCAACTGGACACGTCCAAAGGCGGCATCAGCACACAGCGACTGGAAGCTCACTATCTTGCCGGCGGCGACGTGATGCGAGTCATCAAAGCGATCATCGCGGCTCATCGTGCTCGAATTGACCTGGACTTCGACCGGGCATCTGCCATCGACCTGGCGGGACGCGACGTGATGGACGCGGTTAAAACCAGTGTTTATCCCAAAGTCATCGACTGCCCCGACCCACAGCGAAGCGGCAAAAATTTCCTCAGCGCGATCGCCAAGAACGGTGTCGAACTGAAAATTCGTGCTCGTGTTACCGTTCGCACCAACTTGCTCCAGTTGATCGGTGGAGCAACCGAAGACACCGTCATCGCTCGCGTCGGCGAAAGTATCATTTCATCCATCGGATCATCAACCGATCACCAAGCCGTTCTGGAAAACCCGGATCGCATCTCAACTGCGGTATTGGAACGCGGACTCGACGCCCACACGGCGTTTGAAATCGTATCGATCGACATCGCCGACATCGATGTTGGTGAAAACATTGGTGCTCGTCTGCAAGCCGACCAGGCCGAAGCCGACACTCGAGTCGCTCGCGCCAATGCGGAAAAGCGTCGCGCAGACGCGATCGCGAAGGAACAGGAAATGAAAGCCGATGTAGCGAAGCAGAAAGCGGCCCTCGTTCTGGCAGAAGCAGAAGTTCCAATGGCACTTGCCGGCGCTTTCCGCGATGGCAACCTGAAAGCAAAGTAAGCATCCGGG
>CAYZPA010000071.1:0-9892 GCA_964479855.1 uncultured Pirellulaceae bacterium | reverse complement strand
GCAATCGCCAGTTCGATTCTGGATCGCGACCGATCGAGTCGGTTGATGTACCGGTAATCTCGATCGGCAACCTGACCACAGGAGGCACGGGCAAGACTCCGATGGTCGTTTGGGTTTGCCGACTGCTGCGGACCCATCACATTCGCGTCGCGATCATCAGCAGAGGCTACGGCGCGGAAAAAGAAAACGGCAACATCTCGCTCAACGACGAAGCAATAGAGCTTGAACACCGACTGCCTGACGTGCCGCACCTGCAAGATGCAGACCGAGTCAAAATAGCTCGTGTTGCCGTCGAAGAATTAGAGCCTGAAGCGTTGGTGATTGATGACGGATTTCAGCATCGTCGTTTGCATCGCGATCTGGACATCGTCTTGATCGATGCGACGACTCCTTTTGGCTATGGACGATTGCTACCACGAGGCCTGTTGCGCGAACCGATTGCGGCGTTAAAACGTGCTGACAGGATCGTGATCACTCGTTGCGAACTTGCCGATGAAAAGAAGATTCACGAAATCAAAACTCAAATTGACAAGGTTGCGATCGAGACACCGGTCTCTTTGGCTCGGACGGTTGCCAGCGATCTGATCCAGCACGATGGAAAATCGCTCAGCATCGATAAATTGAAAGCCCAGAAATGGTTTGTTTTTTCGGCGATCGGAAACCCGGACGCATTTGAATCTTCAATCGAATCGTTGGGCTGTGAAGTCGCTGGAACAATGCGATTCCCTGATCATCACCGCTACGATCGTGGTGATCTAACGGCGATCGCAGCAACCGCCAAACAGAGCGGTGCCGATTCGCTGATCTGCACTCACAAAGACCTCGTTAAAGTCGCCACCAATCGCATCGATGGCCTCAATGTTTTCGCCCTTCAAATCTGCGTTGAAATTTTTGAAGGTCGTGAAGAACTCGAAGCCGCCATCCTAGAACGATTTTCAGTATCGCGATCCTGACGAAGAACGCAGCGTTCACTTGCGATTTTGCAAACGCTGAAAGAACGGTGCTCTCCGCGGTTTCTTCAGCGGCAAATCCATTCCGGGAAACTTCGGAAGTGCGGGAAGCTCAAAGTCAAAACCACTTGTCACATTCTCAGATAGACTTTCAGCCGGACGCTGCACAACCGAAGGCGGCACGTCGTGGCCAATGTGTTGATCCAGAAACTGAGCCCAATAGCTTTCCAAAATTCGCCGACCACCGTCGACGGTGCTCGCATTTTTCAGCTGAGAACCGGCACTTGCCAACAATTGCGTAATCGCCACAGAATCATTTTCATCAAACCAACGATCAAACAACTCGACTTTATCAATTGAAACGGAACCCGGTCCCATCAAGTCAAATCCGACTCGAATGTCCTTCAGGTCGATCGGCAAATCATCAAAATGGACGGCGAACCGGCGCCACTGTGTTCCGAGCTGATTGGCTTCCGAAGTCGGTGATAGGCTACCGATGGCTCCGAAACGATAATAGCTTTCGCCATCGGATTCTCCGTCTATCGCCAGACGCAGGGGAGGCTGTTGTTTGCTGTCGTCTACTTTCAACCAAACAGAAATCGAAAGACGTCCCGTTTCCGGAAGCGAAAGACGATTGCTCCGCATCCAAACTGGTTTGTCATCGGTTTTCATCACAATCGACGTCGCACCATCGTGCGGATCGTTTGAGCCAAGCATGAAATTTGTTTGATCATGATTGCCAAACTCCCAACCGCTTTCGTTCGCATTGGCGAATGATTCGAAACTGGAATTCAACAACTGATTCAGTGGTTCGCCAACCTTGGCTTTCGCGAGCTTACTTTTGAGGCGATACAAACGCTTTCGCAATTGAGCATCCGTGTTCTCAGGTAACTCGATTTCAAAATCGCGAATGAAATACGGATTGACCGATGAATTGTTGACGGAAGTTCCCGCGTAGACCGACCATGGCCCCATGAAAACTCTCAGCGTCGAACCGTTGGACGCCTGTTCGACGGAGATCTCTTTTCCGACTAGCGTCGAAAGCGGTGACTTTGGCCGGTTTCTTCGGCTTGTGGCTTGAATCACCGAAGCACCTGAGTCGGCAGTGCCCAAACTGGCCACCACTTCGACTGGCCACGGTGAATCATTCACCGCATAAAACCAGTGTTGCCCATCGTGCGAATACTGCCGCATGCACACGGGGCCGCCCGAAGACCCCGGAACCGTTTCGAATTTCTCATCCGGCAGTCGCCGAAGAATTTGGCTGAACGAATCGAGCGAAGCATCCTGTCCGGTGGCCAGCGAATATCCTCCATCGACAAAGAGTCGACTGTCGTATTTCCTGAGTGCTTCAATGTATCGGCGTCGATTGGCATCCCCCGCGACGCTCAACTGCCGCAGCCTCGTTCGCGGCTTTTTATCAAAGCCTGGAATGGCCTCAATCGATTCGATTTTGCTCCATCGACCACGGTGACTGAAGACAGATCCTGCAGTCCGATTCAGGAAAAACTGATCCGCCGTTCCCAGCTGGTGCACATTCATATCGATGCGACGTTCCGCCATGGTTCGCACCGGCGCGACGCGTTGAGGAGCCAGTAGACTGACTCCTTTGTTTTGGCTGATCGAGTCGAGCCCGACGGTTTGCATGACCTCTGAAAAATCGATCCCGCCATGAAGAGATGGACTCAACGACGATCCCAGCTCAACATTTCGATAAATGTCGATCGGCAAAAGATAAAGCTGATGAGCCTCGACATCGAAACATACTTTCGACGCAACACTTTCATACCACGCAGCCATTTGCTGCGACCGCCATCGCAACCACGGCTCGCGCAGCGTTTTCAAAAGTTCCGAGGTCATAAAGTCCGCTGGATTCACATCCACGGTTTGCAAGAATCGGGCGATAGTAACATCGTCGTATCCGAAACGTGTTCCCGGCAGCAGGGTGCTGCAATCCGGACGACATGCCAATGCAATTCCCGCGAAAGATCGATGGTCTCGACAGCGTCGACTAATGGCTTCGACGATTTCGGCTTGGGCTCCCTGAAGATTTCGGTCCAACGGATTGTAAATCGGCAAGTAACGCCGGCTGATATCCGCTTTCCCGCCATCGACGTCAACCAAATCAAAACTTTGCACTCGGTTTCCCGAACGTAGCATCTCCATTGAAGGAAGCGTCGAATTAAGGGCCAACATCGGAACCAGCTTCAAGCCTTCCCGATCAAACATTCTCAACATCAGCTCAAGTACGTCCTTTTGGATCGGATCACGGCCGCTGGACGAAAATGTTCCCGAATCGAATCGCGGGCCGGCGCCAAGTTGAGCGTTGGGAAACATCGCACTTCCATCGGCCGCAACCGTCACGAAAGCACCGTCGTATCGGTTTAACTGCAGGTGCTGAATTAAACGGTCGATCCCCGAAACGAAAGTCTGCCAATCGTCCAGAGCCTGACCTGATTCTGCATCGGGTGACCGCGTCGCCTGAAAGATCGTCGCGAAATCCGGAGACTCCAAAAGCGCCATTCGCTTTCGGCTTTCAGGTACCTCGTCATATTCAGAATCATTGGACAGATCGTTTGTCGAAGCCAGTCGATTGGGACCGGATTCGATTTTCACGCCACCAATCGAAGCAACGACATCTCGATCGACATTGGAAATCAACAGGTAGCCGTCATTGGTTTCTGGCCAAACGTGAACGATGTGCTCTCGCATCTCTGATGGATCACGACGGGTGTTCGGGTCAAGTCGAGGGACCGCAATTCCAGAGTCCATTCCGAAGAGCACTTCGTTGTTTTTACTGATGAAGTTGATCCCAAGCTTTGTTCCCGGCTCGCGCTTGTATTGAATCGTAATTCGCAGCGGTGCCGCGTCGGAGCGTGAAACGCCGGCATCTTTATCGCGTCGGATCGGTACTGCCACCCAAGCATCTGGTGAAAGCTCAAGACATCCCGAGCTTCCACCACCAATTTCCATCTTCCCAAACCTGACAGGAAAATCTGTCCCCGAGAAATTTGCCAGCGGCCAACTGGAACGCATCGTTCCTTTTAACTGTTGAGCCGTAAACTGCTGCCGAGTCGACCAGGCATCATTGGATTTCATGGCCGGCTCTGGTGAAACGACGACCAACTGCACACAACGTTTCAGTGATTTGGGTTTGGACAATTGCCCGAACATCGGCACTCCACGAGGCGGTTCGATTTCGATCCACAAATCGTAAACGCCCTCCTGTTGCGGAAGCCGAAGTTCGACAGACTGTGGAATTGCCGATCCGGATTCATCGGTCGTGAATTGTGTCTGCTGTTCCCAGAACGGACTGGTTTGAGTTTTAGATTGAATTTGAGTTTTGGTTGGCGACGTCAGAGACAGTCTCGCATCCAATTTTGCATTGATGATCCCACATCGCTGCGGATTGAATGAAAACGCCCAACGCTCGCCCGTTTCGAACACAAGATTCTTACGCCGCACATCGACTCGGACTTTATCGCCGGGAACGCGAGTGATCGACAGACGATTTTGTTCATCGTCAATCGCTTCATTGATACCAGCAGACAGTTCTGCCAAAGTCCACGTGCGTTCGAATGTTCTTGTCAAATCCAGCGATGAAATTTGAACACGAACTCGAGTGCCCTTGGCGCAGAGAAGTTCTGCATCGACGCCACCGTAGTTGGTTGCGATACGATGTTGAATCTTCAGGCTGCCACCTTTCAACAACACCGTCGAAGGGGCGTCTGACGTAATCGCTAACACTCGACTCTTTTGAAAGCTTCCATCCGCGACCGCAATTGTTCCTTGCCACCGCGTCGCAGTGCCGCCGCCCCACGCAAAACGAAAATTAAGTTCTTCGAAAGAACTCGTTTCCGTTTGACTGAAAGCGGCCGGATTGGGCTGCGAAAGATTGGACTGAGCGATGGCCATACCGGTGCAGTACAGCCCGATCGCCAGAACCACAATCAGAGTGGTGATGCCGTTCCGCAAGGAAGCGAAAAGCGCGCGCGTCGGCGCGGCAAATTGCCGTCGATTCAAATCCGAATCGACCAAACAAATGCCAGTCTGTTTCCGCATGAAGTTTGGACGTCCTTGTCCGAACATCAAGTTTCCTGAAAGACGATAATGGATCGCAGGATCTAAAATCCTTGCGGCGGACTGTAGCAAATCTGATTTTTCGGGCTCTACCCCAACACAAGCCGTAGCTTTGCTAGCGAATCTGCCTGCGTCAAACCAGACAACTCATCAAACCGAGGATAAAAACGCTAGCCTTTGGCACCCCAGCATCAGCGAATCAGCGTTCCCAACCCATGCTCTGCCTTTCTTTTGAAGTTGCGCAAATACAAGCCCGACGCGCAAGCGAGTGGATATTTCCGATGAGATCCGTATCCCTCGCTCGCCGGCTTGTTGATTTAGTCCAAATCGAGATCTTTGTTTTAGCCGTTTAGGCGTTAGCCTCGGTTAACGACACTTCAACCGGGGCTAACGCCCAAACGGCTCATAAAATCAACAAGTCGTCGCGCGTCAGGCTTGTATTGAAACGCCTCGCATTTCTGAATTTACAGGTGTTTTATCGCGGAGAATGCCAAACTCCATCTCTTACGCACAACAAAAAAAGTTCCGTCTTGCCCAACGGCCCAACGCACGCCAAAACGCTTGCGTGACACCACCAATCTGCCTTCCCGTGACAAACCGCGATCAGTAGACTCCGGAAAAGAAGCATGAAATTGATATCGGCAGGAAGCCACCATGTCCAAACGACGCTCATCGGAAGATCCATTCGAGCGAGATCCTCGAGACGCTCGAAGGTCCCGATCAGGCCAGTCGCGCGAGCGTTCCGCATCCACTTCCGCCTCAAACCGGCAGCGATCGGAAGAGCCTCGAAAGCGAAAACGGTGGCCGATATTTCTTGCCGCGATTTTGTTGATCGTTCTTTTGCTACCCAACATCATCGGCTGGACCGGGTTGCATCAACCAGCGATCAATTGGGCTTTGAGCGACTTCCAAGGGACCGTCAAAGTCAAAACCGCTTCGTTGGGCTGGTTCCAGGGCATTCACCTTTCTGAAGTCCAAGCCAACGATTTGACCGGTGCTCCGCTGGCCACCATCAAGAGCGTTCAAACCAGCAAGCCGCTTTATGCCTTCCTGACGGGAACCAACTATGGCGAGATCGATATCCACGAACCGGCTTTCCATTTGAAGCTGCGCGAAAATGGAAGCAACTTCGAAGACGCCGCCGCAAACTACATGGCAATGTCGCAGCCGTCTCCGATTCAAAACCAGAACCCGGATCAAAGCAAAACGAACCCGTTTGACACCCTGCCCAAAATGACGATTCGAGTCCACGATGGATCCGCCACCATCGCAACCGACGCGACGGCGCAATCGTGGAAGATCGATTCTCTCGCAGCCGCCGCGACCGTCTCTTCGAACGAGTCACCTTTGGCGGCAACCTTACAGTGTCGGGTCATGTCAGCCATTCCCGACGCATCAGGCCAACCTGCGGTCTCGGAATCGGGCACCGTTTTGTTGAAGTCCGCTTTCGACACCGGAAGTCAACAGCTAAGTTTTTCCAGTGCGAATGTAGAACTTGAAACTCAGCAGTTTCCTCTGTCAATCATTTCTCCACTGGCTCAGCGGTTCATCGGAGCATCGCAAATCACCGGAAACGCAACCGTGAAAACGACGGCGTTGTGGAATGGCACCACCAACGACATCGCTGCCAACATTCAGTCTGCTGAAATTGGCAACGCCAGTATCGAAGCGCCTGCCATCCTTGGCGATGACCAGTTTTTCCTTGATCGGCTGAACGCTCGCGGTCAAATCGGGCTGTCGCCGAAACGAATTTCCGCTCGGCAATTTTCGGTCGATACAGATTTTGGAAGAGTTGACGCTGACGGTGAATTCGACCCTGCAAAACTTGCAGACCTCTCCAACGGAAACCAGTTGCTGGATTCGCCTTTGAAAATGGAAGGCAATCTCGACATTGCCAAAGTGATTCGCCGACTGCCTTCCACGCTGAGAATCCACGAGGACGTAAACATTGAATCCGGAACAGTTCAATTCAGCGCCGCAACCCGAAACGAATCGGGAGTTCGCCGACTGGTCGTCAATCTTGACACGGCAAACATTCGCGCGACGCGATCCGGCCAACCGATCGTCTGGCAACAGCCATTAAGAATCGTCGGTGTGCTGCGAGAAAGTGCGGGCGATTTTTCGCTGGAGAATTTCGAGTGCGTTTCTGACTTCCTGAATATCTCCGGCGAAGCAACACTGCGTGAAGGCATGTTCACTGCCACAGGAGACATGAACCGGCTATCGCAACGGATAGGCCAGTTTGCCGATTTGAGCGACATGCAATTCGGCGGAAGCCTAAAAGGTCAATTCGGCTGGGCTGTCGTGGGCGACCAACAAGTCGGTGTGGCTCAACTGGTCAGTCAGCCAATTCAGATCGGTGGAGAATTCAAAGTCGAAAGTCCTGTTCTACAGATGCCAGGCATGCCTCGTTGGCAACCAAATCAAATCGTCGCGAAATTCAGCGGTGCTGGGAAGTTGAATTCGAATTCAAATGCGGCCACAAGTTCTTCATCACATTCTGCATCTACCCTGCGGCTCAACCAGGCTGGAATTCAGCTTAAAATCAGCGACGAAGTGGCGACCATTTCGCTGGCCCAACCGGTTGCCGATGCGTTTTCGAATCAGCAGTGGGTTTTCAACACTCAAGTCGCAGGTTCAATCGAAGGCTGGTTGCAACACATGAGAAACTTCGTGGATCCGGGAACCTTCGACGCGACTGGCCAATTGAACTATGCCGGAATCACGATTTTCGATTCACAGCAGTTGCGGATCGAAAAAGGGCAATACGAAATCAAGCAGCCATCCTTCGTTGGCTACGGAGTGAACGCTCGCGAAGATCGGGTCGTGGGGAAAGTCACCGCGAACTACCAGTTCAACAGCGGTGACATCTCGGTTCAGCAAGCCACCGTGCAGGGAAGCATTCTTTCTGCGAGCGCTCAGGACTTGCGGCTTGCGATGTCGAACACCATGCTGCTGGACGGTTCAGCTGCCTATCGAGCCGACATTAATGGAGTGGCTCAATGGCTTTCACTTTCACCAGAACCGGACAGCATCCACTGGTACGGAACCGCCAATGGCTCCGTTCAATTCCGCAGCACCGCCTCAGGCACGACCGCAAGACTCAACGGAGATCTCGTTGACGTGTTGGCAGCGCAGCAAGCTCCTGCCGAAGTCGCTGGCGCTCAACCAACCATGCAAATGGTCAGCAACGTGAATCAGACATGGGTCGAACTCTGGCGAGAACCGCGAATCAACCTCGTCAGTGAGTTCGAAGTCGGTAGCGACTTTGATTCAATCAAGTTCAACAAACTTGCTGCCAGATCAGGATCGGTTGACCTCGATGCAACTGGAACGCTGAACGATTTGAGCGGATCCTTGACTGCGGATCTCCAAGGCAGTTGGCAGCCGAACTATCAAAAAGTCAACTCGCTGCTGGCAGCCTACACTTCGGGAATGGTCGCTTTCGAAGGCAACGCAGTGCAACCCATTCGCATCAAAGGCCCTTTGCTGGTGGGGGCAACAGAATCTAATGCCTATGTTTCGGATCAGCTATCGGTGCAAACGGTGATCGGATGGGATCGCGGACAACTTTTGGGACTTCCGATCGGGAAAAGTGAAATGAACGTCGACCTCAGCCAGCAGGTCGCGTCGATGAACGCCGCCGGCATCCCGCTCAGCGGCGGAGTCGCCAACCTTCAGCCACAACTGGACATGCGGTCGAACAAGCTTGTTCTTTATCATGGCGAATCACGAGTCCTCGACAATGTTCAAATCACGCCGAAGGTCTGCGAAGACTGTTTGAAATTCGTCGCTCCATGGCTGGCGCAAACAACGAACGCACAAGGCACTTTCTCTGCAGACTTGATGGGCGTCAACATGCCGATCGATGACCCCGCGAAAGTGTCCGCACGTGGATCATTGGCCATGAAAGATGTCGTCTTCGCCGCCGGCCCTGCTGCGAAACAACTCCTGGATACCGTGTCGCAAATTCAGGCCATCCTGAAACCTGAATCGAACAAGGAAGTAAAAACATGGTTGCGGGTTGAGCAACAAACCATTCCGATCGC
This sequence comes from uncultured Pirellulaceae bacterium, assembly GCA_964479855.1. Taxonomy (GTDB): domain Bacteria; phylum Planctomycetota; class Planctomycetia; order Pirellulales; family Pirellulaceae; genus Mariniblastus. The sequence goes on along the minus strand of CAYZPA010000071.1, from coordinate 813 downwards.
CATCGACAATGGTCGCGTGTTCCACGATGGCATCAAGTTCTCTCACAAGGAACTGGAAATCAGGACCAGCGGCAGTGTTGGTTTTGATCAGACGCTGAATCTGGTTGCCAAAATTCCAATCGTGGACGAATGGATCGCTGGCAAATCGTATCTGGCCGGATTGAAAGGGCAGTCGCTTTCGATTCCGATCACGGGCACCGTCATGAAACCCGTCGTCGATCAGCGAGCACTGCAAAACCTGTCGGCAAACCTCGTCAAGAACGCAGCATCAAACGCGATCGGAAACGCCGTGACTGAGAAATTGAATCCAAAAATTCAGCAATATCAAAACGAAATCAACAACAAAGTCACTGGCGAAGTTGACAAGTTACAAAACAAGTTTCAGAACAAACTTGGCGGGTTCCTGAACGAAAAACTGAGAGCACCGGCAACACCGCCAGCCAACGCCGCGCAGCCTCAAGGTTCACTGCCTCAAGATGCGATCGAAGACAAAATCGGTAACGAATTCAAACGAGGGCTGGACAAGCTATTCGGCAAATAACCGAACAAGGCCGGGGTTGTGTGAGACGAGGAACGTAAGTTTTGTGGTTTCTATACCCGGCCGCTTACGCGACGCGGTTCACGGGTTCGGTCACTAACGCAGCAAAGTGAGCCGTGTGGCCGTGAGGCATCGGGTTCGTTGCGTGTCCGTAGCCGATGTCGCCAGACTTCGGTCGAAGTCTTCTAACACGCCTGAACTCTGGCGAGTCCAGCTACGGCAGAACGCACTCGGCCGCTCACTCGCGGCTCACCGGTTTTACCGCACCCGGTCGC
>CAYZPA010000070.1:18405-27787 GCA_964479855.1 uncultured Pirellulaceae bacterium | reverse complement strand
TCTGCCGTCCCAGAGCCTTCGACGTTCGCGATTCTCGGCCTTGCTGGACTGGGACTTGGAGTGGTCCGCCGACGAAAAATTTAAGCTCTGTTTTCAACAGATGCCAAAGCAATTCATCAAAGCCGCAATGCAATCATGCTTGCGGCTTTTTTCGTTGCGCAAGTTCACCGGAAAGCCGCAGACAAAAAATCCGCTCAAGACAACCACAGCGGCGAAGACAACCACAGCGGCGAAGACGAATGGTCGTCAACTCGTTCGCCATCGTCGCGACCAAGGGTTCCCGACAAACGCGTTTCTAAAAGGCTAACTTTTTCATCACTGCTGTTTCCATCACACCATTTTCGAATGGACAATTCCCTGCCAGACGTCCAGCGCCCGACGCGTTTGAGCAACTTCGTGAATGCGGACAACGTGCAGGCCTTTCTGCGCCATCAGCAACGTGATCGCCAAGGTGCCGGAATCCCGATTCAGCGATTTGTCACCGATCAGCTTGCCGATGAAACCCTTGCGAGAATGACCGATCAGAACAGGTCGATTCAAAACGTGAAACTCTTCGGCTCGACGAAGCAATTCCATATTGTGGTGATGAGTTTTACCGAATCCGATTCCCGGATCCAGACAGATCTTTTCCGCGGCAATTCCGCCAGCCAACAAGGCAGCGTCCCGCTGTCGCAAATAATCGACAATGTCGTGCACCACGTCGTCATACTGTGGATCGTCCTGCATCGTTTGAGGTGTTCCCTGCATATGCATCGCACAAACACCGACACCCGATTTAACCGTAACCGTGAGCATGTCGGGGTCTCCTTCAAGCCCCGTCACGTCGTTGATGATTTCTGCGCCGGCTCGAACCGCTGATTCGGCAACACTGGCTTTGGAGGTATCAATCGAAATCGGGATTTCCGTTTCGCGAACGATCGCTTCGATTACCGGAAGAACGCGATCCGACTCTTCGCTTGCGGATACCGGTTCGCTGTACGGACGAGTGCTCTCGCCACCGATGTCAAGAATATCGGCGCCATCGGCCACCAGTTGCATCGCATGTTCGACCGCTCGATTAACCGACAGAAATTTGCCGCCATCTGAAAAACTGTCGGGCGTCACGTTGACAATCGCCATCAATTTTGGGACGGACTTTAGGTCGAGCGATTTTGTCTTGAGTTGCCAGAGCATGGGAGTTTGCAGATGACCTTGATTGGGAAACGTTAAAATCTGATTCTTGATCGTGCAAAAGCGTCAAACACAATGGCACTTACTTTAGTCCCTTCGGGACTTCCTGTAACGTTCGAAACGATTCCTCGGACTTACGCCCGAGGCTACATCCTGTCGCCACTTCGCGGCTAAAATGCTCCAAAGTAATTGCCGTTTCGGCGACAGCATTGGTTAACGACGCTTCAACCGGGGCTATCGCCCAAACGGCTCAATAATTCGACAAGCTCGCAAGCGAGTGGGTCTTTCCGGGATTCCAAACTCACTCGCTGCCGCGTCGTGCTGGTATCTGCACAACTTCAAAACGCGCAAGCAAAGGACCTGGAGACACTCGAAAATATTCACTCGCTCGGACACATTCACTTGCTCGGACCTATTCACTCGCTTGAACACATTCACTCGCTTGGGCGTTTGGCTTTGCGAATCACTCAAGTTCCAGCTGCTTGAACAGTGGCAGGTGGCGGTAGTATACCTCCAGCGTGCAGACCGCCATCGAAGTCGTGTAAATTCGCCCGCCATTGCTTCCCCACTCAAAACCTTTGGGGTTCCAGCTTCCTGGGTAGCGGCCTCGAGTATCTTGCGTTGAAACCAAAATCGTGCGTAGACGTCCGTTCCAACGATCCCACGGATCACCACCGTAGTGATGCATCACTTGCGTGCCGTAATACCAGTAGTAGACATTCTTATCCCCGGACGTCGGCAAATGTTTCTCAATCAACCAATCGACCGCGGCCTTCAACCTTGGATCATCTTTTCTCCAGCCAAGATACATACGACAGAGGATTGCTTCGGCGGTCATGGTCGCGGTCACTTCGCGGCCTCGCTGATACGCGTAAGTGCTTCCAACGGGCAGCGCGGCTGATCGGCTTTTTTTGGAAGCGACACTATCCAAAAATTTGTCCGCAAGCTCAAACGTTTCGGCATCGATTTGGATCTCCATTCCGGCGGCTCGAGCACTTTGTAACGCCATCATTTGCCAGCCGAAAACCGAGAGGTCACCTGCCTGACGCGGCCGATAGCGCCAGCCGCCTTGCGAATGTTGAGCTCGTTCGATGAAACGGATTGCCGATTGAGTCGGTTCGAGAAACTGCCGGTCACCTGAGAGGGCAAGTGCCTCGCACAACACGATCGTCGCTTGTCCGTGAGCGTACATGCCGGCTTGCGATTCGACGCCGGCCCGCAAATCACCATCGGGTTTTTGGTTCTCCAGCAACCACTTCAAACCACCGGCCACGGTTTTTCGGTAGACACCGACTTCATGGGTTTGGCCGGCTCCCAAGAACGGAAGCAACGCCAACGCAGTGCCCATCGAATCGCCTTTATTGCCATTTCGGTCGCTACGGCGATATTCTTTCAGGCTCCACGAACCGTCATTGTTTTGCACCGAAGCCAACCAACGCAAGCCACGCGACACAGCGGCTTCGGTCAGGTTCGATCCACCTTCCTTTTCGACGATCTCCGCGCGGACACGTGGATCGCGAGCGGCGAACGACATTCGATCCCCTGTTTTGGTCGTAATGTTTTTTCGAACGGCGTTGAGCTCTGGCAGTCTGGACGCCGACGCTGGATCGACTCGCAGTTCCATCGCGTCGCTGGTTACTTTTCTTAGCTCGCGCTCGCCGATGTTCATTTTGGCAAGCAGCGCCACGTCGTCCTCAAGACGATTATTCGGATTGTCCAGACGCATATCGCCTCCGACCTGATCGGACCGATCCTGAAAAGTCGTTAATGTGATGGCTTCGTTGATCAGCGATTCACCTTGGTCACCCAGAAAAATCATCGCCAACACCAGCAACGCGATCAGGTGAAGCAGGAAGCTGACGAGCCATGCCGGAGTGATACGAAACATGCGGCGAATCAAACCGGCCAAGGTCGAACGATCGGTGAGCCGTTCCAGTTCTTCGGAGTCAATCGAAGTTTCCGACTCGTCTGCTCGCTGCTCACCGACACGTAAAACGGGAGCCAACGTTTCTAACGCAGGTCGTTCCAGAAAATTAACCGGTAGCGGTGGTGGCGGTGGAAGGACTCGCCTTGCCCTCGTTTGTGATTGCTCGTTTTGAATTCCCGAAACGACTTCGGCGATCGTTTCCTCATCCAACACCACGCTGGCTGGACATCGCCAACAGTCTCCCAACCTCAGCCACAACCTCAACGTCATCGGAGCCCCGCAGTCAGGGCACTGACAGAGCAGGGCACTCCCGTCAAATTCCACGACACCGATGCGGGTTTCGATACGGTGCCGACTGGTTTTGCTCAAATCATTCAGGTGAGCAAACCCCGGCGTCAGATAGGCGTCGGCGTCAACGGCAGGAATCGGTGTTTCGATCGAGGCCACTGGAATCGATGCCGCGTTGGAAAGCGTGTAAACCTGCGGCTCTTTCGATGAATTTTTCGCAAGGACGTTTTCTACTGAGTAGCCGGCCCCCTGAGGCGGTGGCAATTGCGAAAATTTGGCTTCAATGATCGCATCGATATCGAAAGGATTTACGTTTTCGTGATTCATTCGATGACGATCGGGAGTCCAGAAAGGTCAAAACTGCTTGGGACCGGCTGCATTGTTACCAGCACCGGCTTTACCCCATCTATTTATAGCAGGTTGCAAATCTGGCCCGGAAACAGAGACCCTTTGGCGTCGATTCCAATGAGCTCAATGGTCCAACGTTGAGCCTTAAAAGCGTTGGCTGATCATTGAGGAAAAGCTTGTTTTCTGGTACAATTTCGTCTCGTTAAAAAGCTCCAGAGAACGCGTTTTTAACCCGCAATTTACGGCATAAAAATGGATCACCTCTTTCGAAAGAGGCTGACTTTCTGGATAAGCCAATCAGGTTCCCAACGGCATTTGAAACGGACCTTTTAAGGCGACTTTTTCAACCCCAAAGGTTTGGCGATTTGCCATTCCGAACGATCACATTCATTTAGGCGCGTACCTTGTCTACTGACTTGCCCGAAAACGACGACAACGAGAATGAGAACAGCTCTGGCGACACCAATGCAGGCGGTAATGGCCTGCAGTCGGGGCTGACCGAGATTCCGATCGAAGAGGAATTGAAGAACAGCTATTTGACGTATGCGATGAGCGTCATTGTCTCGCGTGCGTTGCCCGATGTTCGGGACGGATTGAAGCCGTCTCAACGTCGAATCCTCGTTGCGATGAACGACTTGAATCTGACGGCGGGAGCGGCCCGAGTCAAATGCGCCAAAATCTCGGGCGACACCAGCGGTAACTATCACCCTCACGGTGAAAGTATCGTCTATCCAACACTGGTCCGCATGGCTCAGGAATGGAATATGCGACACGTCTTGGTCGACAAACAGGGTAACTTTGGTTCGATCGCTGGACTTCCTCCGGCGGCGATGCGATACACAGAAGCTCGCATGTCATCGTTCGCCACGATGATGATGGAAGACCTGAAACTGGACACGGTTGATTACGCGCCGACCTATGACGAGCGGCGAATGGAACCCACGGTTCTGCCCAGCAAGTTTCCGAACTTGTTGGTCAACGGTTCCAGCGGGATTGCCGTTTCAATGGCAACGTCGATTCCTCCGCATAATCTGGGCGAAGTCTGCGATGCGATGGAGATGGTCGTCAACAATCCGGAATGCTCCATTCATGAAATCATGACGGTGCTTCCGGGACCGGACTTTCCAACTGGCGGCATCATTTGTGGCCGCGCGGGAATCATGAAGGCCTACCACACTGGCCGCAGTTCGATTCCTGTCCGCGCGAAATGTCACATCGAAGAATACAAAAAAGGAAACCGGACGCGCAGCCGAATCGTTGTTTCCGAATTGCCGTACCAGCAGACTCGCGACAACGTTGTCGAGAAGATCGCCAACCTGGTGAAAACGGGTCGCGTGAAAGGCATTTCCGAGATCAAGGACCTCAGTGATCTTAAAGAGCCTGTGCGTTTGTGGGTTGAGATCAAAAGTGATGCCGACCCGGAAGTCGTCCTGAATCAACTGTATCAGTTCTCGCCGTTGCAGACTTCGTTCTCGATGAACTTCATGGCGTTGGTGGACGGCAAGCCTCGCGAATTGACGATCAAGGATTTCCTGCGCGAGTTCATTCGCCATCGAATCAATGTGATTCGACGTCGCACCCAGTTCCTGCTCAATCGTGCCCGCCGACAGAAGCACGTTTTGGAAGGATTGCTGCTGGCACTGGCGGACATTGATCAGATCATCAAAATCATCCGTCAATCAAAGACGCAAGCCGAAGCCAAACGCGGGTTGATGGACATCGAATGTCCTGCTGCGATGCTCGAAAGGGCACTGGGCGAATCCGGTTTCGAGATCTTCAAAGAGGAACGCGGCGAATCCGACATTTACAACCTGACTGCGGTTCAGGCGGATGCGATTCTAAAAATGACGCTGGGCCAATTGGTCAACCTTGAACAGGAAAAACTTCAGGGCCAACACGCGAAATTGCTCGAAGAGATCAAGGAATACCTGCGTATCCTTTCCGACGAAGACAACATTCGCGAAATCATCCGCAACGACCTTGCCGAGATTCGCGACAAGTACGCGGACGAGCGACGTACCGTGCTTTCGACGGAAGAGGTCGGCAACATCGACCTGGAAGAGCTGATCGAAGAAGAAAACATGGTCGTTTCGATCAGCCATCGAGGCTACATCAAACGAACGCCTGTCAGCACTTACAAAACGCAGGCTCGCGGTGGAACGGGGCTCAAAGGAGCGACCACCGAAGAAGAAGATCCGATTGAACACGTGTTCGCGGCCAGCACTCACGACTACTTGCTGTTCTTCACCAGCAAGGGGCAGGTTCACTGGCTGAAAGTTCACAAACTGCCACAGTTGGCTCGCGAAAGCCGAGGTCGCGCGATCGTGAATTTGATCTCGCTGGACAAGGACGAAACTGTCGCGGCGTGTCGAGCGATTCGTGATTTCACTGCCGAAGATCACTATCTGGTCATGTGCACGTCGAAAGGGCTGGTCAAGAAAACCGAACTTTCGAAATACGGTCGACCTCGATCCGGCGGAATCATTGCGATCAAACTGCGCGACGATGACAAACTGATCGATGCGATCGTGACGCAGAAGGACGACGAACTCGTTTTGTGTACTGCTGATGGCATGGCGATTCGATTCGCAGAATCTGACGCAAGACCGATGGGGCGAAACACCAGCGGCGTCAAAGGCATCACGATTTCTGGTGACGATGAAGTCGTTGGAATGCGAGTCGCCGATCCGAATGCGACTCTGCTGACGGTTTGCGAAAAAGGCTACGGAAAACGGACTCCGTTCGGGCCCAACATTGGCGATGTTGGAGAAGACGGTGATGAAGCCAGCAGCTCAGCTCGATACCGGACTCAAAAACGAGGCGGTAAAGGCCTTCGCGATATCAAGACCACCGAACGCAACGGAAAAGTGATCGGCATCTGTTCTGTCAACGATGACGACGAACTGTTGCTGATGACGGCTCGCGGAAAGATTCAACGGATCAAGTGTTCAGAAATCAGCGTTATCGGCCGCAACACTCAAGGTGTTCGCATCATGCGGTTGAAGGACGATGACACGTTGGCGACCGTGGTTCGTGTGCCTCGTGACGAACTGGTTGAAGACGAGACTCCGGCAACGGTGGAAGGCAAAGTCGTTTCCAAAGACAGTCCTGAAGTGCCGGAAGAACCGAAACCTGAAGTCGATGACCAAGGCAACAACACCGAGGGTGGCAGTGCTGAAGGTGGCAGTACTGAAGGCAACGACGCTGACGGCAGCGACGAGTCATAGTGCTTCGTACGAATAACGATGGCTGCGGTTTTCCAACAAGGAAGCCGCAGTATTCCGGCGCTTGGACAAAGAACGCTTTAGCCGAACACGAGCGAGACACCTGAACGGCCTGAACTCTGGCGAGTCCAGCTACGGAGGAACTTACCCGGCCGCTCACGCGACTCGGCTCACGGCAAAGTGAGCCGTTGGCCGTGAGGCCTCGGGTGCGTCGCGTCTGAACTCTGGCGAGCTTGTGGTTTTATTCCAAATCGAGATTTTTGTACCAGCCGCTTAGGCGTTAGCCGGCGTTAGCCTCGGTTAACGACACTTCAACCGGGGCTATCGCCCAAACGGCTCAATAAATCGACAAGCTCTGGCGTCGTGTTGCAATCTGTGCCACCAGATCGCTATCGCCAGTAGTAGCCTTTGGCTTTCGCATCTTTCAGCAACACGTCGATGAAATTTTTCTGAAATTCATCGGGACCTTTGGCTTTCCAATGAAACCAGCTAACACCCATTCGCTCCATCGACTGAACCACCATCAGGTCGCCATCCATTCCGCCACCGTCGGGATCACCCCAGGTTCCGCCTCGCAATTCCTCCATGAACGACTTTGGAAAATTGGCTTCCGTGTTCACAACGGCGAACTGTTGCATCAGCTCAAGGATTTCTTTACTGGAATTTGGTTTGGGATATCGCGGGTTGTAAGTGTGAATGCCAACCGAAGCATTCGAAAAATCGACGCCTTTTTTGGTCAGCTGCTGCGCCAGTCGCAGCACCGAATGGGTTTCCGGCTTCCATGACTGATGGTTGGCGACGGAAATTAAAATCTGATGCGTTTCGGGAGCAAGCGTTCGAACCTGCTTCGCAACGGTCGCGATATCGTCAAGGTTTTTTTGAGTGTAGCTTTCCGGATTCCATCGAACGGGCTCATTCATCAACTCATACGCCACATGAGGCCGGTTGGCGTATCGTGGAGCAACCAAATCCCAGAACCTGGTCAGATACTTGTGCGACTGCAAATACGGAAAGCTCCCAAACTTTTTATCGACGGGAGAGGTGTGATCCGGGTCAAGGTAGCCACCGGTATCGTGGTAGTTGATAACGACATGAATGGAGTGTTTCGCGGCGATGTCGACAATGAAGTCAAGGTCGTCCAGCAGTGCATCGACGTCTTCTGCTTTATCAAGATCCGCAAACGGATACGGCTTGTTGGATTCTTTATCGCCGTGAGATTGCTGCCATGGATCAAAGCAGATCACGCGAACGGCATTGATGCCGTTGTCCTGCATCAACTTCCAGTAGGAGTCCTTTCGCATGAACGCCGTTTTTTCGATTTCACGACCGTACTGATAAACGAATACAGAACCGCCTCGCAACAGCTGACCGTTTCGGTTGGTGATCGTAAGACCGAATTCACCACGAGTGATCTTTAACCTGCCAAGTTCCGATTCGATTTTCTGCTGCGATTCGTCAGGAGTCACATAGGCCGGTGGCGGCGTGTCCGGTGCTGACGATTCTTCTGTTGACGATTCTGATGCTGGCGATTCAGCCGCCGCAGGCGGAGTTTTCGTTGGGCCCGCCTGATCCTGCGCAAAAACGGAATTGGAAACGGCGGCGATACAGAAAACGAGAAGCAGGAATACGGAAGTTGATTCCATGGCAAAGATCCTTATGGCGAACAGCAGCGTCATTTCTTGGAGACCTTTTCACCCTTCTTTTTCTTTTCCAAATTATCATCCCAATCTTTGGGCTTGGGCTCGCCAAGCTTTCCGACGCTTTTTGCAACGATGGCGCTAACGGCGGAGTCTCCGGTCACGTTCACCATCGTGCGGCACATGTCCAATGGTCGATCAACAGCGAAAACCAATGCCAAACCTGAAGCAGGCACTCCGATCGCCTGCAAAACAATGACCAGCATCACCATGCCGGCGCCGGGAACCGCAGCCGAACCAATGGAAGCCAATGTCGCGGTTGCCACGATCGTTAGTTGCTGCGATAGCGATAAATCCATGTTCAGAACCTGAGCGATAAACACTGCAGCGACGGCCTGATAGAGGCTCGTTCCGTCCATGTTGACCGTCGCTCCAATGGGCAACACGAAACTGGCGACCTCACTTTCGACTCCCAGATGTTCTTCCACACGTTCGATGGTGACAGGCAAAGTCGCCGCACTGGAACTGGTCGAAAAAGCTAACAATTGTGCCGGCGCCATCGCGGAAAAGAAACGCCGATATCCAACACCTCCCATGTACTTTAGCAACAAAGGGTAAACGCCAAATGCCATAACGCCCAAACCCAGCAAAACGCACAGCGCGTAATAGATTAACGCCATCAGCACATCCGTACCAGGGACCTCAACAACCAATGCGGCCAGCAAAGCAAAGACACCGTAGGGCGCCGCCAACATGATCAAATCGATCATTTTCAGAATGACTTCATT
>CAYZPA010000070.1:0-18305 GCA_964479855.1 uncultured Pirellulaceae bacterium | reverse complement strand
CCGGGACGAAACACATTCACAATGACCAGCCCAACCGTGACCGCAATCACCGTTGTCATCAAATAGAGCCCAACGGTTCGGAAACCCATCTTGGAAAGGCTGGAAAGATTTTTCAGGTCGGCGACGCCTTTGACCAACGATGCGACGATCAAAGGAATCGCAATCATCTTCAAAGAGCTAATGAAGATCGTTCCGAATGGCTTGATCCAGTTGACGACAAAAGCCCGACCGGCACCGCCCGAGTTCGCTGCGATCAAGCCGACGATGACTCCCAGCAGCATGCCGATAAGAATTTTCCAGTGAAGCGCCAGTTTCATAGAGTAACCCTGATAGATCCCGAATCGTTCGCCGCGGACATGCGATTTTGCATCGTCCGGATGAAAAATGAAGCGTTGAAAGAAGCCTCATTCTAGCAAACTCAGCCGTCGCTGTTACGGCGTGGATCATCAAGTCCGTAGAGACCACGAAATTGATCGGCAGGATATTTTTCGCGATTGCGAACCATCTTGTCGGTGATGGCGGTAGACAAATCGATATTCATCGAGTTAGCCATCGCAAGGCAATAGCACAACACATCGGCAAGTTCCTCGGCGACCTGATGCTTCACTGAATCGTCCAGTTCGCGAGACTGTTCCTGCGAGATCCACTGAAAGTGCTCCATCAGTTCGGCGGCTTCGATCGCGATCGACATGCTCAAATTCTTCGGAGAATGAAACTGGCTCCAGTCACGTTCCTGAACAAACTCGATCATCACATTTCGCAATTGCTGGACGGTTGTCGATGCGTCCGATGCAGAGTTCTTTTCCATTACTTGCGAGCCGTTCGATCCGGTTGATGCCCCATGAAGGTAAGCAAGTCGGCAATTTCCTGAGTCGAAAGATCGTCGATCAATCCTGATGGCATCGGAGAAGTGGTCAGCTGTTTCACGTCTTCGATGTCGTCTGCCGCAAATCGCACTCGGTCGCCGTTAGCCAAAAGCACAACCGTCGAACCGTCACTGTCTTCCGCTGTCATGCCGTCGACCTGACGACCATCGGCAAGAAAAACCGAGCTGGCACGGTAACGTTCAGCGACGTGAAGATCTGGATTGATCGTCGCTTCAATCATTTCACGAACTGAAAATCGGTTTGCAAGGCTCGTCAACTCCGGACCGATTGCATTGCCTGTACCGCGACATCGATGGCATTTCGCACAATTCGCAGCTTTGAAAACACTTTGGCCGCGAATCGCGTCTGCAGATTTGACCGAATCAAGATCAGCAATAATTTGCGACACCGAGAGTTTCCCATCGGCCACAGGAGCCTCGATTGAAACCGGCTCGCTTCCGGGAAAGGTGACTTCGTACCACTTTTTCCAGTCGTCAAGCGTATCGTTCCACGGCTTGCCGTCGTTGGGCCGAATCGTACCCGACCAATGTTCCAACAACTGCACGGTCGATTCAACACCTTGCTCACGCAGTCGATATCCCAGAGAGATCACGTCCCGGTAATATTTTGCTTCCTGTGGTCGACGCGAAACGCTCACCAGTTTCGTCAGCACTTCCGTGCCGGTCATGTCGTCCAAAGCGTCCAGACTGCTGACGAGGTAGCTCCAGTTTTCACCACCGGGTTCTTGAGCCAATCCCAGCGAGATTTCGTTTCGACGTTCGGGTTCGGCTTCCCAAAGTTCCCGCAGGTAACCCATCGACTGAGCATCAGCACTCTGCGCCAGAACCGCGATAATCCCCGTTCGAAGATGCGAAATTGATTCCCCTTCGCGCCCGGCAACCGCCGCATCAATCCTTTTCAAATGATCGACGGTTTCAAAATCCAGTCGTTTCGGAAGCAGGAACAGAGATGCCAAAGTTGCATCAGTCCACTCTTCACCACGTTCCAAAATTTCAGGAATCTGCGACACGTCGATGGTGGACGCGACTTCGCGGATCGCTCGGCGAACGTAGGCACTGCTTGCGTCCTCAGAAGAATCCGATTTCAAGCCCTCGAGCGTTTCGATGATGGCCAGTTTTGATTCTGCAGACAGTTTTCTGCCAATCGTTTGCATCAGCATTGCAGTATGGTGTTTGTCCAAATCAGATATCTGATCGGAAAGCAGATAGGTTTCCAGCCGACCGTCAAGATTCGAGTTCTTCAGGTAAGCCAGAATTCGAACGACTTCCTGGTTGATGATCGAGTTGCCAGACGGAAACTCATTTCCGATTCGTTTTGCGAAAGCCGGAATTTTCTCGGGATCAACATCGCCTCGCACAAGAGCCAGTTGAGCCAGTCGAAGCATGTCGACGAAATCAGCATCGTTCAGGAATCCATCCATAAAGTTGCTGATCCGAGCAAGCACGCGATAGCTCCTTTCGAGATTCGGCTGCGAGATCATCATCGCAAGTCCACCCTGAATGAAGATCCTTGACTCCTCTGAACCAAAAATTAGCTCGCTCCAGTCTTCGCAAGGGATTCGCTCCAGCAAACGTCGGGCGACCAGCGATTCGATTCGATCGTAAGACTTCAGCATCGGCAGAAGCGTTTCAACCGAAGGATTGACTTCCTGTCGCAATGCCGATTCGGCGGCCGTTCTTCGAACCATTGAATTTCCGTCGGACAGCAACTTTTTGATGATCTGCCCTTCCTGATCACTGACTCCACAAAGCTTCGCCACCAACGCGCGAACTTCCGGCTCGCGATCCTTGCTCATCTCTTCAAGGAAGTCGGTGCTGGGAGCCGGTCCGTACAGCAACATCAAATTCATCGCTCGCGTTCGATAGTTCAGTGGGTTGCGAGATTCAGTCGCGACACCAACGATTGAGGTGTCCCAATCCGATCCGATTTTCCGCCGCAACTGAGCGATCTGCTGACGGCTGTAAGCAGAATTCGGTTGTGGCTGCCGAATGACGCGCGCGATATCTGAATCGTAAGTCTTCATGGATTTCGGCACTTCGCCTTTCCACATGATTCGGTAGACGCCTCCATCGGTTCCGCGACCGCCGGTGCAGAAACAGAGCGAGCCTGCCGGATCGACGGCGAGGTCGCAGATATTCATGGGCCTGCCTGTCGCGAACGTTTCAACTTTGCCAACAAACCCGGCTCCGCGAGCTTCCGTTCGCATCGACAGGATTCGTCCTTCTGACCAATCGGCAAAGAAAATTGAATCCTGATACCGCAGCGGAAAATTGACGTGTTGGTAAAGAACCGCTCCGGTCGGCGACCCGCGTTTGGTCTCAACAACAGCAGGTACCTGATCGATGAAGTGTTGAGGGAATTTGGCCCAGCCGCTGCGCCAACCGAAATCGCCTCCCGCTGGAACATTGAAAATCATGGTCGGTCGATACCAGGTCGAACCGCGATCGGTTTCCATATCACTGTCATGGAAGAAGAGATTGTTTTGGCTATCGAAGACAAGGTCGTACGCGTTGCGAATTCCACCAGCAACCGTTTCCACCACGCTTCCATCAAGGGAAGCTCGGATGATGGTTCCACCGGGTGAGCGGATTCCGGCGGACTGACCGTTTGGGTCTTCGTAACGGGCAACCAGGTCGCCTTCGTATGCGTGCTGGAACGGGCTTGTTTTGGCTGGCTTGTTCTTCAACTGAGTCGCGTTGCCAAGGATCACGTAGAGCATTCCATCGGGACCCAACTGAATCCCGTGCGCTCCGTGTTCGCCAACTTTACCAGTGAATGGCACCAGTGTTTCCGCAACCATCAGCGTTCCAGAACGATTTGGATCGCTCAAACGGTACAACGCCTGGCCTTCAGGACCCTGGCCGGTGACGTAGACGTCGCCATTAAGCGGCAGGATTCCCTGAACGGAACTGACTTCTGCGCAGTAGGTGCGAACGCGATTTGGGTTGCCGGGTGGCATCGTAGGATCTGCGATCAGCAACGGTCCTCCTTCGCGTGAAAGCAGGATGCGACCGAATTCATCGAACTCCATCGCAATCAGAGACCCGGTTTCTTCGTGTGTCAAAATTTGATCAATCTGAAATTCTGGATCGATCGAAAACCTTGCTTCGGCGACTTCAGTAGCAGCGTCGCTGTCGTCGGCAGACGCATTTTCGTTTTCCGTTGCCGCTTGTGCGTTTGTCGTCGCGGCATCTGCATCAGTCGCGGCATCTGCATCGGTCGCGGCGGGTTCAGCAACATTCGTTTCAGCAGCGACCTGCGATGATGTTTCGTTGGTTTCTTCGGGTGCCTTCTTTTTCATCGAGAGCACTTCTGCTTTCGCCAGCACCGATGCAGGAAGCCAACTCAGATCGTTGAATCGGTTCGCATTCCAGTCTTCCACTTCGCGAGTGTAAGTTTTCCATGTGTCGTCTGAAACGAGGCTGCGGTATCGCACTTCGCCTTTTTCTTTAACGCGTAAACGCATCGCGAATCCGACATCAGCACTTTCGATATGCCGCACCCGTGCCGCGATCAGGTTGATGCCTGGTTCCAGAAATTTGACCACGTCAACGGTCGACTTCGTACCGTACGACTGGCCTTGAGCGATCAGGCGACCGTTAACAAAAACCGAATAGTCATCCCCGGCGGCGATTTGTAATTCTGCCTTCTGAGGACCCACCAGTGTGAAACGCTTTCGATAGAAAACTTCCCGACTGGTGCCGTCGGCGTCCAGCCCCGCACTTGGTTCCGCTTCCAACTGCGGTGACCAGATGAAGTTTGCTTCTTGCGAAAAAGCCTTTTCCATCGTCGCGAATGAGAAGAGGCACATCAGCCCGATCATTCCCGCCATCAGATTCGGTCGCCAGGAGCGCTGGTGGAACTGTGTTGTACTGCGATCGTCCATGATCAACTCGTGTGGTTGTATTCTCTTTTACAATTTCTCGCCCCGACCTCTGCCTTGGAAGCAGCCGGCGCAGGGTGAGCCCCATGGATATATCGGCGAGTTACAGGTTCGGGGTTTGGCAAACTTTGCTGATTTTCCGGATAATATGAACCAAGCGAGGTATTCCGCATCTTTGCTTGATAGCACTTCATGCCCCCAGACATGCCCGATGATAAAAGGGGCTGGATATTGACAGAGTGTCCAGAAAAACCTGACTTCCCGGGTGAAGTGTTATTCTATTGGCAGTATTTTTCGATTTCCGGGCCGTCGCGGCGGGGATGAATTGAATCCGCATCGACGTCCGACTAAAAGAAAGACTGGGATTTTTCTCTCTTAAACCACGCTTTACGAGCGGACATCGAAATCTAATCCTTTTGCCGGCTGCACTTTCACACTATTCCTGATTTTGGATCGAATCAAAATGCGTTCAAAGTTCCTTGACCTCTTTGGCAACCAACGACTGATCACTCGTAAGAACATCGCTCGAAAAGCCAATCGCTACGACAGTCTTGAGCCACGATGCCTTCTGGCGATCACGTTCGACGCTGGATCTGGCTTGGTTTCGATCGTCGGCGACGCTTCGGACGACAACGCTCTGGTTTCTGAATCTGAAACTGAAATCAGCGTTACGCTAAATGAGGTGACGCAAAATTTCCCGACTGCGGACGTTACCTCGATCTACTTTAATGGCTTGGCAGGAGATGACACGTTCCGCAACGACACGTCGCTTCCATCACGTGCCAATGGTGGCGCGGGCAACGACCGGCTTGTCGGCGGCAGTGGTCCGGACAACTTTGTGGGAGCCAATGGCAACGACCGCCTGATCGGTAACGGCGGTGACGATGTCTTGCGAGGTAGCGACGGCGAAGATGACATTAACGGAAACGATGGTAACGACCGGATCATTTCCGGCGAACGCCGTGACAGAGTGTTCGGCGACGACGGCGACGACACGATCTTCCTTGGCGGCGGCGACGACTTTGCCGAAGGTGGCGAAGGCGACGACCAGATTTTCGGGGGCGAAGGCGAAGACGAGATCATCGGTGGCAACGGAGCGGACATCATCGTTGGACAGGCTGACGACGATACGCTCAGCGGAAACGCAGGCGACGACCGGATCATCGGAAGCGATGGCGATGACACGATTAACGGGGGTCCCGACAACGATCGACTTGTTGGCAACGACGGTAATGATTCACTTGTTGGTGACGCTGGGGACGACGTGATCCTTGGCCTCGCAGGCGGCGACACGATGCTTGGTGGTGAAGGTAACGACCAGCTTTATGGCGGCGACGGCGACGACTTTGCGGCGGGTGGTGCCGGAGACGACATCTTCACGGGCGGGGCGGGAATCGACAGCCTCCGTGGTGAAGAGGGTAATGACACCATCTACGGTAACGAAGGAAATGACGCTCTGATCGGCGGCCCCGGTGAAGACTTGCTGGTCGGTAACGATGGCGAAGATAATCTGCTCGGCGGTGACGATGACGATACGCTGATCGGCGGCGCCGGAATCGATCGCATCCTTGGTGACAACGGGGACGACACCATCAACGCTGGCGACGGCAACGACGTTGCTCTTGGCGGTGAAGGGGATGACCTCATCTTCGGTGGGCTGGGCAATGACTTCCTAAATGGCAACGCTGGAAACGACAGAATCTCTGGCATCAATGGAAACAACCTGATCTTTGGTGCCGATGGCGATGACATGCTATTCGGAGGTCCTCAGAACGACGAAATCCATGGGGAAAACGGCAACGACACGGTTGTGGGCAATGCGGGAATTGATCGTCTGTTCGGTGAAGATGGAGACGACCTGATTTTTGGTGGCGATGGCACCGACCGGATCAACGGCGGCAACGGGAACGACCGAGTCCACGCTGAAGGTGGAAATGACGTCGTGTTCGGTGACGCCGGTGACGACAGCCTGATCGGTGGAGCTGGTTTCGATGTTATCCATGGTGGAAATGGCAACGACTTCATTCGTGGCGGCGACGGGAACGATCGCCTGTTCGGTGAAAACGGAGACGATCGCCTGTTCGGCGAAGCTGGCCTTGACGGATTGATTGGCGGATCGGGCGGCGAAGATTACCTTTCCGGTGGCGAAGGTGAAGATCGCTACATTACCCTTGGCGATGACGTTATCGAAGAACGGGAAGTTCAGGACGCACAACTTCAGTTCAGAAACGGAAGCAGCAGCTGGACCAATATCGAACTGGAAGTCATCGACAACGTCTTCCAGAAACTGCACGACCGCACAGAGAATACTCGTTTGCTGAAGGACACGGTCACTCAGCAACCGCTCGTGTTCATCAAGGAAGAAACCATTCCGGTCAGCAACCATATCACGAAGTCCGAACTGGTCACCATTACTGACCAGATTCGCGACGAAAATGGAAATCTTGTCCCACGAACCATCGTCGAACGTCAGTATTCGTTCGCCGACTGGGACGAAAGCAGTGCCGATGCGAATCTTTTCCGCGAACTGGAATTGCCGCAAGATCTGGCACTTGCGTGGGGATCAAGAGAAAACATCACGAACGTTCTGGCTTCCGAAGATACGCTTTGGAATCAGTGGCTATTGCTGACCGACTGGATTCCGGTATTTGACGAAGCGGGAGAACGTCGACCGAATCCGGATGTCCGCTTCTATCAAATTTCTGGCGACAACCTTTGGTTCCACCTGAAGAATGGATTGTTTGCAGAAGAGCAGGCCAAGGAAAATCCTGTTGAAGACCTTGGTACGATCTGGCGACTGTACTTCTCCGAAGGCAACGAAACAGAAAAAGTGCGTTTGCGAAACAAGATTAGCTGGGTCGACAACCTGTTCACGAAACTGGAAATTTTCTAGTTCACGGGAACTGAATTCAACTACCATCAATTCATCAAACAAGCGAATCGTTTTACGTTCGCTTTTTTTGAATTCGCTCTCTTGGGAAACTAAAAAGCCGGTCTTGCGACCGGCTTTTTTTGTTGCCTTCTTTATCCAGAATTATTCACGACGACAGGCGTCAGGTTTGCCCTTTGAGTCAATTCTTCAGAAGTGGCTACAGGTTTGCAAATTCGTTAATCTCACGTCGTGGGTGAACTGTCGAAACCACAAACTTGAAACAATACCCCAACGAAACAAGCCTTCTCCATGTCGACGCCCACGCCTCGCGAATAATCCGGGTTTATAGATCCGACGCGATCTGCGTACCAGCAACGATGATCGCGAGTCACATTTTCGCTTACAAAAGGATCCAAGGAGATAGCCGCTGAATAACTTCCGTTTTCACCAAACCGGTGAAGATTGGAATCTATTTGAAGGCTGGAATCTATTCCAGCTCAGGGCTTTCGAGCCACCACCGGTTTCTTTCGCTTCGGGTAGCAAGTTCGACAGATTTCACAACGCGTTCCATCGCAGCCTCTGGCCGAACAGTATTCTCGCCCGTAAAAAATGATCTGCAGGTGAAGATTGTTCCATGCTTCTTCTGGAAAAAGCTTCTTCAGATCCTTTTCGGTCTGTTTGACGTTTTTTCCATTGGTTAGCCCCCATCGCTGAGCGAGTCGATGGATATGCGTGTCGACCGGAAACGCAGGGACGCCGAACGCCTGAGCCATAACGACGCTGGCGGTCTTGTGTCCGACTCCCGGCAAACGTTCCAAAGCTTCGAAATCTTGCGGGACTTTGCCACCATGTTCCTCGGCGAGGATTTTCGAAAGTCCGGCAATCGCTTTGGCCTTCTGAGGCGACAGGCCACAGGGCCTAATGATCTCCTGAATCTTCTCAACAGGAACGGTGCTCATTTTCTTTGCCGACCGGGCAAGCCGAAAGAGCGCAGGCGTGACTTGATTGACACGCTCATCGGTGCATTGAGCACTCAATAAAACGGCGACAAGCAGCGTGAACGGGTTGCTGTGATCTAGCGGAATCGGCGGGTCCGGGTAGAGTTCAGCCAGTCGCTGTTGGATCAATTCCGCTCTCTGCTTTTTGATCATTTGTCTTCCGACTGAGACTTCTTGTCGGGATCTTCGCCCGATTCTTCAGAGCTTTCATTCGCATCCGCTGATTTTTCCGTTGCACCCGCGTCTTCTTTTGAAACGTCCTTTTTCTCCTGCTTGCTTTCCGGTTCAGCACTTTTTTCGGCAGGCTTTTCGGCACCTTCGTCTTTTTTCGAATCCGCCGCCGCATCGTCTTTTTTCATTTCCGATTCGTCAGATTTCGATTCCTTTTCAGATTCCTGATTTTGTTCGGCCTCTTGATCGGTTTCAGAAAGTTCCGAATCGTCTTTTTTCAAGTCGTCCTTGCCATCGGGTTCCTCGGATAACTCAGGTTCGCCTTTCTTGCGGAAGCGGTAGGAATGGTCTCGCTTTCGCAACACGGAGGCCTTCTTGATGCGATCGAGTCGGGCGTCGGCGAGTTCTGATTCGGTTCCGTTAAGCGACATGGTTGTTCGTTCAATACTTTCAAGAACCTCCGCACCGGAAATAACGCGTCCGAAGACCGTGTGTTTCCCGTCAAGATGATCAGTGCGTCTGAAAGTTATGTAAAACTGACTCCCGCCAGTATCGCGACCTGCGTGTGCCATGCTTAACGAGCCCGTAAAATGAAGCCGTGCGTCAGGCAGGCGGCATTCGCATTCAATTTCATAGCCCGGATCGCCTGAGCCAATCCCTTTCGATTCGTATCCTCCTGTCTGGGCCATGAATTCATCGATCAC
The DNA here is from genome assembly GCA_964479855.1 of uncultured Pirellulaceae bacterium. Lineage (GTDB taxonomy): Bacteria > Planctomycetota > Planctomycetia > Pirellulales > Pirellulaceae > Mariniblastus. The sequence goes on along the minus strand of CAYZPA010000070.1, from coordinate 8,790 downwards.
GCGATGGAAAAGCTTGCCATCATAAAACCCGGACTCCACCAGCGACACAAAATTTCGAACCGTGTTCGGAGCTTCGTTTTCGAACAGCTCAACGATGATTTCGCCTTTGCTGGTTTCAAGTTTCACTCGTGGTAGGTCGTCGGCGATGGCTTCACGATGGCGCACAATCAACTCTTCGAAAATTCGCTTTTGGGCCATCTCAAGACGGTCCAGCGAAGCCGCCTTTTCGAAGTATTTTGGATTCACCCTGGCACCGATCAATGCGTCGCCGACTTGCAGCACTTCCGCATCGAGTCCTTCCTGAGCATCATGCACCATGATTCCCAACAGGGTCTGAATCAACTTCGTGTCTTGCGAATTTTTGCTCAGCTCGACCATTCCCTGTTCGCGCATCCGCTCGATCAGATCTTTGGCTTCGTCCACCAGATCACGATACTCGTCTGCCAAACCGGGAGTCATATCGCCGTTGTCCAGGGCCTCGAATTTTTCAGACATGGACTGGTTAAGCTGCGTCCATGTTTCCCGCATTTCTGCCAATGTGCCATCGTCGGTCTGAGCGACAGCACCACCGGCGAGCGAAAACAAACTCAAAATTACAACGCAATAAACTCGAACATACATACGGAGTCTCCATACGCCGACAGAACGGCAAACAAACGAAATGAATCAGGTTAGAGTTAAAGCCAGAACAAAGAGCAACGCTCAATCAATTCCCGCCGCCACCTTGCAATAACAAATCAAAGGACCCTGCATCCTCAGAATTATCGTCGATACCAGTCTTGCCAGAATCCCCTGCGGCACCCGCTCCGAACAGGGAGCCAGAAGCACCGTAGTTGGACTCGAGCTTCTCCGGCATATAGGGATGCGACCTTGCACGCACGATTTCGGCGCGAAGGATTTTGGACGGATCAGCAGAAAGAAGCTGACGTCCCGAAAGGTCGATGTTCTTGAGCTTGAAAACGACATCCATGCCTTCGATGACTCGACCAAACACGGTGTAACGGCCGTCGTAAAGCTGTGGATTGGGCTGATGAGTGATGAAGAACTGCGAACCTCCCTGATCCTTGGCCGACGCCATCATGGATAGCGTGCCGCGAAAATGGTGTCGAATTTGCTCCTCATAGCATTCACACTTGATTCGATATCCCGCGTCGCCAATCCCATCTCCGTCAGGGCTTCCTGTCTGAGCGTACTGGCCTGGCTTCACCAAATGAAAAACCTTGTTGTCGTAGAACTTTTGATCTTTCACCAGATGAATAAAGCTGGCGACGGTATTGGGAGCATGATTTTCAAAAAGCTCAACCAGAATTTCACCTTCGGTCGTCACCAGTCGAACGCGAGGCAAATCATCTGTGTTGGCTTCGAAGCGGCGAATGTTAAGCTCACGTTGATACTTCTCTCGAGTCGATTCGAGATTCTCACGAATTGTTTTCGGGATCCGCGAACCGGGAACGGCTTCCATTTCGGCCAACACCGCATTCGCTTCTTCGAACCGTTCAAGCGCGTAATTCGAAAGGAAATCCAGCAGCATCAATTGCGGCTCCGACGGAAATTTGGCTCGCATCGCCTTAACCAGTTCAAGGGCCCCGGTCGGATTAAAGGTGTCCTCTTTGGTCGCGGGTCGAATCATTGAATTGAGTCGCTTCAACATGATCGCCTGCGTCAGCTGGGATGGATTATCGCTGCTCAAAAACGACGCCTTCGCTTTGTCAAAAACTTCGGCTTCGAGGCTTTCATTTTCTGCGGTTAGTCTCGCGATCTCTGCGTCGTATCGCTCTTTCTCTTTTGGAAAACCGATCGGCAATGTGCGATACAGCTTGTTGATCCGTTTCCGATTTTCACGAAGCCTATTCTGCAACGCGATAAACGCTTTGGTCTCTTCGGTTATTTCCTGTTCTGCGGCAGCTTGTTGGCCTTCGGCGGCTACGCCTTGTGAATCCTGCGCAGCAACGGAAACGTTCGCCCATTGCATAAAGAAAAGGGGACAGAACGCCAGCAGCGTAAACGCTGTCTTGCAAATCGAGTTCATTTTATTCAAGCCTTGTTGAAAGTCAGTTCAGCCCGGATTATTCACGATGCGTGGGCGTCGATCTGGAGAAAGTTTGTTTCATTGGTGTATTGCTCCAGGTTTGTGGTTTCGACAGGTCACCCATGACGTGAAATTGGCGAATTTGCAAAACTTGCCTCCACGTCCGGAGAATCGCTTCAAAGGGCAAACCCGACGCCTGTCGTCGTGAATAATTCCGGTTTAAATAAGGCTGTGGGTCTTGGAAGCAATCTCAGTCGCGTCGACGGCAGAAGCGGCAACTACTGCACACGCGTGTTCTAATTCAATTTTTCAAATTTGTATTCGTGGTCGCGTTTTCGAATCACCGTGGCACGCTCAAGCACACCCGGCTCGACACCCTTGATGGGTTCCTCTTTTTCCTCTTCTTCGTTGTATTCAAGCGTTGCCGGAATTTTGGAGATCACATCCAACCCCTCGACGACTCGGCCGAACACGATCTGGGCTTCGTTATCATCTTCCGTCCCGTCCCAATCGAGATGCGGGACTGGCATCATCGTAATCGCAAACTGGGATCCTGTTGAACCCGGAATTCGCCCTCTGATCATCGCAACGCTACCCGTGAAGTGCTTTCTGGACTCGGGCAGTCTGGCTTCGTCCCTGGTAACGTAGTTGGCCGAAATTGGTCCAACGCCGATCCTGAACCCTCCAAACTGAGCCAACAAACCTTCTACAACAGGGTGCACCACGGTTTTGTCAAAGTGTGCCGATTCCACAAGGCTCAAAAAGCTGGCCACCGTTTCAGGAGCCTCGTTTTCGAACAGTTCGATCACAACATCGCCATCAGCAAACTGCAATTTGACTCGTGGTAAATCGTCTTCTGCCAGCTCTTTCTGGCGAAGCTCCTTCTCGCGTTCCCAGCCTGCCGAAATCATTGGCATTCGATAAAACAGAGCCTTGTCGATTTTGCTTTCCAGCTCCTCGATCGATTCAGCAGCCTGCGGATTCTCCAGAAACTTGACAGCCCGATCGAAGTGGTTGGTCTTGATCCCGATCAACGCCATATCACGTTGGAACTTGATGTCATCAGCCGCCTCAGGAACAAAACCGTCAACCCGATCCAAAATCGAGTACGCCAGTTCGTTATTCCCTTCTTCGGCCAGGGTCAGACCAATCGCCGCAGCGAGCTGCAACAGCGGCTCTTCCGGTTTGTCCGATCCCTTAAAGCTCATAAAGTAAGCGATCGCCGAATCCTGTAACGCGTCGCGGCAATCGGCAAGCTTTTTGGATTCGACTTCCCAGTCTTTTTTCAGATCGTAGGAACGAGCGAGCGAACTGTCGAAAAAGCGGGTGCTAATCCGACGGCAGACTTTGGCCTGTGCCTTCGCATCGGCAAGGGCTTTTTCGTATTCCGCTTTCAGAGAATCGACTCTGGATGCGGTGCTGGCTTCCTTTGAATCGCTGGTGTCGATCGGGTGCGAGGCAATCGAATCCGCCACGCTCAGGACGCTCACGATCAGGCAGCAAATGACGGCAACGAGCATGAATCGCGCCAAGCCGATTTTATGATTTGAGTCGTTCATGAAGGATGAAAATCTGGCCACGAAAACACGGGATATTCTTACGTGAAATGTTATCATAAAGGGTTCACTCCCGTAATGCTTTAAAGCAACTGTTTGACAATGGCCAAAATCACTCGAGGAAGAAATCTTAAAGACTGGAGAAGCTCTCAACCGAATGCGGATCTGGGCAAGCTTCGAATCATCGGTGGACGCTTTCGCGGACGCCAGATTGACTACTCCGGCGATCCTGTCACTCGACCCATGAAAGACGTCACTCGGGAAGCCTGTTTCAATTTGGCGGGCGGCTACATTGACGGTAAGGCCGTGCTGGACCTGTTCGCCGGAACCGGAGCAATCGGGCTTGAGGCGATCAGTCGAGGAGCGACTCAGGCTTTTTTCGTCGAACGTCACATACCGACCGTACGCATCATTGAGTCAAATGTTCAAACGCTGGACAAGGACATGAATGCCAAAGTTTCCACTTCGGACACTTTCTTTTGGGTAAGGCAGTTTCTAAAGAAAAAAGAGGAATGGCCGACCGAGCCATGGGCTGTCTTCTGCTGCCCGCCTTACGCTCTCTTTGTCGATCGAGGAGACGATATTCTGCTGATGCTCAGCAGCCTGCTCAGTGCCGCCCCCGCCGGCAGTATGTTCGTTGTCGAATCCGACGAACGTTTCAAAACGCGTGAACTTCCCGACGAAATCACATGGCAAACGCGGCATTATCCGCCAGCCTACATTTCAATCGGCCACAAACGCTAAATCGACGCTCAACGCGCCGAACATGCCGTCAGGGATAAGACCTGCAGCAACTTTCTGATTCCGGCGGATCCGAAAATGTTCAGAAAATCACGCTCACGGTTTTCAACAAACTAGGCAACTTGCTGCCCGGTTTTTTAACCGGAATTATTCACGACGACAGGCGTCTGGTTTGATGTTTGAGGTGATTCTCCTGAAGTGGCGACAGTTTTTGCAGATTCACTAATTCACTTCGTGGGTGAACTGTCGAAACCACCAACTTGGAACAATGCGCCAATCAAAACAAACCTTCTCAATTTTGACGCCCACGCATCGTGAATAATCCGGGTTTAAGGCCACGGTCACGAAACCAGTAGATTCCAGCAGAAAGGCAAAGCCGAATACGACCGCTCGTTACCGCTGGGATTGATAGCTGACAACTGGCGGCCAGTCTTTGAACGGTGCTTCGATCAAACCCAACTGCAAGAACTACAAGAGTTCCCATTTTGCAAACGCCGTCGCAACCCACCCTCAGTAGCTAGCCCAAGCCGGAACAGCCTGCAAAGCTTGCCCAATTCAACAGCACGCTAGCAACTTTCATTCAGTGAATGCAAATTGTTGCTCGACTTATCTCTAAACGTGTTCCGATATTTCTTTCAGAGGAAACTTCTATCTGGACCCCGCTCGAACCGCATGCTCCGCTCGGCTGTACTACTGATCGTCGCCTTAGCTCCCGCCAGCATGCTGCTTGCTCCGGCCAAGTTCTGCGCGGCCGCACCCGTCCAGGTCATGCGAGCAAAAGCTGTGGCGAACGAGACCGAAAAATCGGCGCCTAATAAAAGCTGGCCAAAACCAAGCCAGATCTACAAAGAACTTTCCCAATTCAAAGAAAATGGCGTCACTCAAGCGTGGGCCGACAGGACTCAGCAGATCGTTGATTTCATCTGCTCGGAAACGGAAGTCGGTGATCCGCGCGCTGCCAACGCTCTGGCTGTACTTGCTGAACAAACCGCCGCAATCGATTCGCTCATTCAAAAGATCGCCTATCCTTCGGAAAGGCTAACCACAAAACAACTACCGGCCGAATCAATCCGCTTAATCAGCGAACTGCAGCGACTGAAATACCGCCTTTCCCGACGAACCGAAATCTGGGCATCCGCTTGTCAGCTGGTTCGATCCGCAGCGAACAAACCACGAAATTCGACACTGCAAAACGTAAGCCTTTCTCGGATCGCGTTCGAATACATTGATCTGGACGACGGATGGAAAGAGTATCTTGCGTTGGAAGAATTGACGCGAGTCTCCCGTGCGTTGAATCCAAACAGGAAACAGCAAAAGCTGGCTGCAAGAAAGTTCCTTTCGCGCCTTCACAGCCCCGCACTGGATCAACAGCAAAAGCAACACCTGAAAGAGCATGTCATCGACGCGATCGACCCATTGGCTATGTCTCTGATTCACGAGGCAGCATCAGGCGAGGTAGATACCTATCGGCTGTTGTCGTACATGGAAGCGTTGGAGTCCGACAGCGTCAAAAAGCCGGGTGCCATTGCTCATCGACTAAACGAGCTCTATCAAAATCTGCTCTGGTCAGAGGACCCGGTTGCCCAAAAGCTTGCGGGTCAGATCGATACCCACTGGCGAAACGCGAATGTTCGAGTCGCCATCAACGAACGCATGCTGAACCAAATGCTTCCTCAGATGCCCGCCACGACGGAAAGGATCACGGATCGAATTCAAGGCGCAAAAGTCTCCGGACATGGCTTGGTTGAAAACCAGCTGCGAATTGCACTGATTCCCAACCCAAATGAAATTTCCCTGCGTCTGGAAACGACGGGGCAAGTCACGACGGATACCGTGGCGGAGCGAAGCGGTTTTACTTTTCAGAGTAAAGGCCTGGCGAACTTTCAGGTGTTCAAAAACCTTGCCTTCAACCGGAACGGTGTCACCTCTGATTCTCCGCAGGCAACTTCAAGTGCTTCTTTGCGACTGGTTGGCATGCGAGGGAACTACGATCGCATTCCGCTTGTTGGTTGGTTGACCCGAAAAATTGCCAAGCAAAAAGTAGAAGAGCAAAATCCGGAAGCAGAGCAGAAGACTCGTGAAAGAGTCGAGTCTGACGCCAAACAACGGGTTCAAGTCGAAGTCGAAGAACAGGTGCAAAGACTGCGTTTCGCTCTGAACCAGCACGTCCTGGCACGGCTTACATCGATGGACCTTGAGCCCGAAACGGTTCAGTTAAGCACGTCTCAACAAAGGATCTCTGGAAGGTATCGCATCGCGGGACGGGATCAACTGGCGGCTCACCAACCGCGGCCAACCGATTTCGAATCGGACTTAATGAACTTTCAGATCCACCAGTCTGCCATCAATAATCTTCTGGACAGATTTGAACTTGGCGGCCGCGAATTCAATGCGGTTTCACTCGGACGGCACATCGAATCCATCACCGGAATCAAGTACGAATCAAGCAACTCCGAAGCAGAAGCAACCTTTGAGTTCAGTGAACACGATCCGATCCGAATCGATTTCGAGGACGGATTGGCTTCAGTAAAATTCGGTTTCAAGCGTTTCAAAATTGGCAATGGACGAGGCTGGAAGAACATTTCCATCCGAGCGAAATTCAAACCAGAATACATTGGAACTCGAATCATTCTGAACATGGACAATGTGTTCGATGTCGACGGTCGCAACTTGCGTTTGCCGGACGAACTCGCAATTCGCACCGCCTTCAAAGTGATCCTTGAAAAACAATACGCGTTTGAACTGATTCCCGAAGCACTTCGCAAAGAGATCCCGCATTTGGCATTCGCGATTGAGCGACTGTCATTCGCAGACGGATGGTTTGGAGTCACCGTCACCGAAGCGGCACAGCTGAACCGCACGGTTCCGATCATGAAGCCCGAAGAAGTTGTACCGGGTTCGTACCTGGATCAACTGGGCGCCTTCCAACGGGTAGACTGCGATTCGGCCCCAGCAAGAACGGCTCGACGCCTGCAGTCCGACAGCGCCATTTATCGATAGCTGGACGGCTGCCATCGGATCCGGGATATCATCGGACCCAGTGCCATCGATCAGTCGCAAGCCTCAAATCGAATGCTACATTGGCCCGAAGTGGCATAAGGCCAAACGAGCCGGCCGAACGCCTACCGTACCGGTCGCCACTTTGGACGCTCGATCGAAGTCGAACGGCGTTTCGAATCCGGATCGGAAACAGACTCTCTCGAAACAGCACCCTTTAATTGGCGACGTTCCTGTTTGGACCAGCTTGAGGCTGCCTCATTTTCAATCAACGGTTCTGCGGTTTGAATTCGGACACGTTTTGAATCCGAGTATCTAACGCCACCGACAACCATCGAAATCTGAACATCGACGACAGGACTAACCGGGATCGCGTCGGCCCATGGGAGGTTCAAAAGAATGCCCAGATTATCGAATTCATCTCGCGACAGGAACAATTTCAGTTCCTTCGGAAGAAAAGTCCATTTTCCGATTTGGCCGACGGTTCGATCAACGACCGTGACCGTCAACTCGCCTTCTGCTTCGACGAAATTGTTATCAATGTCAAGCGTCTGAACCATGACTTCAACGCCATCATCACCCGCCTTCCGATCCAGATCTTTTCCTCGTGTTTGCGATGAAACGATTTCGATTCGGTCGAGGGATGCGAAAGCGGCAGATGAATTTTCGTATCCGATTTCCCATTCCGGGCCATCGAAAACATTTCGTGCCTGATCCCCATTTTCAGTATTCGGAGGAACCGTCTCGATTGCTGGTCCGTCGTTGAGATCAAGCTCGAATCCATCGGCTGATTCCGGCCTAAGTTCCAAGTTTGGCCCGCTACCCGTCGGCGCCACGGTTGGATTCGCCATGGTTGGGCTCATCATGGTTGGGTTCGTCATGACACCCGATCCAATCGCACCGCTATCGATAATTTCTGTCCCCGGAAGGATCACTCCATTATCGTAGATGGGACTTTCGATAATCTGGCCGTTGTAGATTTGCCCATTGATAATTTGGCCGTTAATGACTTGGCCGCCAACCATTTGGTCTTCGTAAATCACATCACCGGACGCAGTGACTGGCCATTGCGAACTTGCTGCGACGACCGCTGTTGCTGGAGCACCATTTTGGCTTTGCGCGAGCAGAGCGTAGTATTTGTCCTCGAGATCCAGAATCTCGGAGCGCAGTAACGCCATCTCTCTTTCACATTGCAGACTTGTCGTGCTGCGGCAGCCAAGGCTGACGAACATCAACAGGCAAATCGACAGGATTGGAAGATTGGAGAAACGCATAGCGGTTGCCCGAAATTGCTCTTGGGAAATCAAAGCTCAGAGCGATCTTTAGAGGAAAACCATGCTTTCACGCAATATCAATTAAACTGACGTCGAATCCGGGGTGAGTCGGGACTGCCAAGTTTTGAAGTTGCACAAATACAAGCCCGACCCGCAAACAAATGGATATTTCCGAGGGAACCATATCCCTCGC
>CAYZPA010000069.1:0-28189 GCA_964479855.1 uncultured Pirellulaceae bacterium | reverse complement strand
GTCATCGTCGCCAATCGCTCTGGCGAAAGATGCGATCGAATGTACGATTTAGATTCTCGTATCGACTCGGAGTTAAAATGAATCTGAACTTAACGGGCAAGCACGCAATCGTTTGTGGCAGTAGCCAGGGCATTGGGAAAGCAATTGCGATCGAACTGGCGTCGCTTGGAGCCAGCGTTACTCTCATGGCGCGAAACGCGGAACGACTTGAGTCCGTTCGATCGGAACTGGCCACCGAAGCCAACCAGAAACATCAGTACATCGTCGCTGACTTTTCGGAACCGGCTCAGGTCAAAATGGTGTTGGATCAATTTCTTGCGGCGGGAAATGTTGCCGAGATTCTGATCAACAATACCGGAGGCCCACCAGCAGGAACCGCACTTGAAGCGAAACCGCAGGAATTTTTGGACGCTTTCAACAGCCATCTGATTTGCAACCAACTGTTAGTGCAAGCGTTGGTGCCGGGAATGAAAGTCAAAAACTACGGTCGAATCGTTAACGTGATTTCGACATCCGTGAAGCAGCCGATTCCGGGGTTGGGCGTTTCGAATACGACTCGCGGTGCCGTCGCGAACTGGGCCAAGACATTGGCGACGGAGCTGGGCGAGTTTGGCATTACGGTCAACAATGTTTTGCCAGGCTTCACGAAAACGGCGCGACTGGACTCCATCATCGAAACGACTGCGAAGAAGACAGATCAGACCATCGAGGAAGTTTCTGCGAACTATGCGATGACGACACCGGCGGGCAGATTTGCGGACCCAAGCGAAGTTGCTGCTGCGGCGGCGTTTTTGGCTTCCCCTGCTGCGGGCTACATCAACGGAGTGAACTTGCCAGTCGACGGAGGCCGGACGCTGAGTCTGTAAGCCATCGTGGAATTGCCGCACCTGAAAAACTACATCGGTGGAGCCCTTGTCGATCCCGCATCGGGTTCGTGGTTGGACAGCCATGAGCCAGCGACCGGTGAAGTTTACTCGAGAGTGCCGGATAGCAATTCGAACGATGTCGATTCGGCGGTCGTGGCTGCGGAGGAAGCATTCAAAGATTGGGCTTCGATGTCGACTTCGAATCGATCTACCATTCTCGAACGCATCGCGGACTTGATTGATCGAAACGTTGACGAGCTGAGCGAGCTTGAGTCTCGCGACAACGGCAAGCCTGTTTGGCTTGCAAAAAGTGTCGACATTCCAAGATGCTCGTCCAATTTTCGATTCTTTGCCCGATCGATAGCCGCGTTTGCATCTGAATCCCATTCGATGCCGGGAAGCGTGAATTACACGTTGAGAAAACCGCTTGGCGTCGTGGCTTGCATTTCGCCGTGGAATCTGCCGCTGTATCTTTTCACATGGAAGATTGCTCCTGCGTTGGCGGCGGGAAACTGCGTGGTGGCCAAGCCTTCGGAAGTCACTCCGATGACCGCGTATCGATTTTCACAGCTCTGCATCGAAGCGGGTTTGCCGGCTGGAGTGCTGAACGTCGTTCACGGTTCCGGCCATCAAACCGGTAACGCGATTGTCAGTCATCCACGCATCAAAGCGATCTCTTTTACGGGCGGAACGAAGACGGGAGCTCAGATCGCTCGAGTCGCGGCACCGGAGTTCAAGAAACTTTCGTTGGAGCTTGGCGGAAAGAATCCGAACATCATTTTCGACGACTGCAATTTTGAGGAAATGCTCGACACGACGATCCGCAGTTCATTCGCCAATCAGGGGCAGATCTGTTTGTGCGGGAGTCGCATTTACGTACAGCAAGGCATTTACGAGCGTTTCAAAAAAGAATTCGTTTCGCGAACGAAGGATTTGAAAGTGGGTGATCCCAAGGATTCCGATTCGAAACTTGGAGCCATCGTTTCGCATCAACATTTCGAAAAGATTCTGTCGAGCATTGAACGTGCGAGGCAGGAAGGTGGTATCGTTCTTTGCGGCGGCGAAGCGGTAGAAGTTGCGGGTCGATGCGAGAAAGGTTGGTTCATTCAACCGACGATCATCGAAGGGCTTACGACGGATTGCCGCACGAATCAGGAAGAGATCTTTGGCCCTGTTGTTTCTATTCAATCGTTTGACACCGAATCAGAAGCGGTCGATTTGGCGAATTCAACTCAGTACGGTTTATCGGCAACGGTTTGGACTTCGGATTTAGGACGGGCTCATCGAGTCGCGGATCAAATCGAAGCCGGAATTGTATGGGTCAATTGCTGGTTGCTGCGTGATTTGCGCACGCCTTTTGGTGGTACCAAAAATTCGGGTGTGGGACGTGAAGGCGGTAATGAAGCGTTACGTTTTTGGACCGAACCAAAGAACGTTTGTATCCAATATTAGAATCACGAACCTGAAGCGGGAAAGCCTGACCATCATGTCTGACGAGACCTTTAATTCTTCGGAAGCTCCTGAACCAGTTGGGCTCTATCCGCACGCGAAACGCGTCGGGAATTTACTTTTCCTTTCAGGTGTCGGACCTCGCAAAAAAGGCAGCAAGGACATCCCCGGTGTGGAATTGAGTGCCGAAGGTGATATCGTCTCGTACGACATTGAGGCTCAATGTCACAGCGTTTTTGGAAATGTAAAATCGATTGTCGAATCAGCCGGATCGTCGTGGGATCGGATCGTGGACGTGACGGTCTTTTTGACGAACATGAAAGAGGACTTTAAGACTTACAATCGCATTTACGCAGAATATTTTGCGACCAATCAGCCCTGCCGCACGACCGTCGAAGTTGTTTCGTTGCCAACGCCAATCGCAATCGAACTGAAGTGCATCGCAACCATCGAACAAGCCAGCTAACTTCGCCAGGCAAGCAATCATTCATCCACCCGTTGGGAAGATTTCCAACAGCGTCCGCGCGACCGAATCCCAATCGTCGGCAGCGGAAGCGAAGTCGACTTTCATGATTTTGATTGGGGATTCCGGTTCGACACGACTACGGAAATCAACATCCGTTGCGACCGGAATCTGAGCACTGTCCCCTTTTGCCAAACGGGTCTCGATGTCCGCCGCCAGTAAGCGATTCACCAATTTTTTGGCTCGTTCAGGATTGGGACCATTCTTGATGATGCAGAGGGTGTTCGGGATCAGCATTGCGCCGCCCTGCCGTGGAGCCTGATCGGGGAACACGATTGCGACGGGTTTTGCGGATTCAATTTCAATGATGGCATCGTCGGTATCGGTGAGCCCGAAAGCGTATTCACCAGAGGCGACTTTTTGAGCGACCTGTTTGTTTCCACCCAGCACAATGGCATTCGCAGCGATGCGACGATAGAGTTCGCTTGCTTTCGCATCACCGAGTTGATCGAACATGACAGCAGCGTGAGTGGCGGAAGTGCCGAACAAGGGCCGAGCGATTGCGCAATTCGATTTCCATTTTTCGTCCGCCAGATCATGAAACGAAGTCGGCCATTGGGATTCGTTTGCCAAAATTTCGGTGTTCACGATCAGGATTCGGGCTCGCGAAGCAAAGCCACACCAGAGATTTTCTTTCGACACAAAATCAGATGGAAAGCGTTCGGTGACGGGATCGGTCCATGACTCTAGCAGTCCTGCTTTTTGTAGCCGAATCGTGTGAAGGATCTCATTATTCCAGAACACGTCGCAGCGAGGTCGATTTTGTTCTGCGATGATCGCGTTGGCCAGTCCCACCGTTTTGTTGGACTCGACATCGTACCGAGGAAGGATCCTTAAGCCCAAATCGTCGCCAACGCTGTCGAGTATCGGTTCAGAGAATTCGCGATCCAAAGCGGAGTAGACGATGACTTCGTTTTGTTGGCTTTGCATACAGCCGCTTGTGCTAACAAGAGCAACAAAGCTGAACAGAACAAGGCATAACTTTTGCAGTTGCACATTTGAGCCGAAATGTCGATTTTCACGCGACAAAACACTCGTCCATTTAGAAGTGCGAAGCGTTTTGATACAAGCCCGACGCGCGAGCGAGGGATTCGGGTCTGTTCGGAGAGATCCACTCGCTTGCGCTTCGGGCTTGTATTTGTGGGACTTCAAAACTTGCGCGTCGTGTTTGTATTTGTGCGACTTCAAAAGGCACAGCGTGGGGATCGAAAAGGAGCTTGTTTTCATGAGTCTCAGCTATAAGCAATTTACGTGAGCGGCTATTATAGGACGCATGAAGCGAAAACATCCAATCTTACACTTTCTGTTCATTGCAATTCTTTGTTGCCACTGTTTTCGTTTTGTTGGTGCTCAGGAAATGCAGGACATCAACCCGGATCTACCGGACCCGATGGAAGTGGATGCCGAAAAAGTTGCTGCCAGTGGTTTGCGAGTGCTTTCTGGTAAACACGTTACGATTTATACCGATGCTCCGTCTGGCAAGTCGATCGACGAACTTCCCATGCTGTTTGATGCTGCTGTGCCGCAGTGGTGTGAATACTTTGGCATCGATGTCGCAACCACGAAGCCATGGAAGATGCAGGCGTTTGTGATGCGTGACAAATCGCGTTTCACGAAAGCCGATTTAATTCCGGAAGACTTGCCGGAATTTCCTGCTGGCTTGAATCAGGGTCATGAAATTTGGTTGTTCGTGCAACCGGACGACTACTACACGCGGCATCTGTTGATTCACGAGGGCACTCACGCGTTTATGCAATGGTTTTGCAAGGGGCTTGGCGCGCCATGGTACGCCGAAGGTATGGCGGAGCTACTGGCATTGCATCGATGGGAAAATGATAAGCTCACGATTCATCACAAAACCGCTGCGGCGAGCGAAACCGAAGGTTGGGGTCGGCCGAAGTTGATCAAGCAATGGGTGGCGGCGAATGCGAAGGCCGATGTCAACGCAAAAGCAACCAAAACGCTGGCTGACGTTTTCCAGTTTCCAAATCGCGCGTTTCGGGACGTCGAGAGTTACGCGTGGAGCTGGGCAGCGTGCGAATTCCTTGGCGAACATCCGCTTTCGAAGGAATCATTTCAGACGTTTCAGAAACAGGCTCATCGGGATCCGGACGGTTTCAATCGAATCGTTCAGTTTACGCTGGCCAGGCATCGAGAAATACTGGAACGCGACTGGGCTTTATTCATTCAGGAACTCGACTACGGATACGATGTCGTTCGGGCGGCGCCTTCAGAGATGGATTCGGTGCTGGATGCCAAGCTGGATTCGGACGGGACGGGGTCGTACTTGCTCAAAACCGACCGTTCGTGGCAGTACTTGGGAAGGCCAGTCAGCGCCGGCGAGACCTTTCGGATAACGGCTTCGGGAAGATTTCAGATCGGCAGCAGTAGGGTCAACGATGTGGTCAAGCCGTGGCCCTGCGAAGCCAATGGAATCACAATTCAATACCATCGTGGCCGGCCTATCGGAGAATTACAGGCCATCTTTTTGCCAGCAGACTCATCGGCCGCGGCGAAGTCAATTTTATCGGGGGCCAAGCCAGTCACTGTCGGTGCGTCAAAAGTGATCCAGGCGAACGAAGATGGGCTGTTGTTTCTGCGAATTAACGAATCTCCATCGAATTTGGCCGACAATGTGGGTGTGTTAAAAATAGCCATCGAAAAATAGTTGCAATTGACGATAATCCATCCGTGGTCAGTCCGTGAGCTGACTGGTTTTTGAGCCGAGACGCGTAAGCGGCCGGGTGCAGAAACCCGGGGACGTACGTTCCTCGGCTCACAATCTCGGCCGGTCAAGTAAGGCCGGACGCACCACTGCAAAGTAATTCGAACATTTACTTCAACCAAGACGACTATGCATCACCTTCAAACTCAAGATCCAGAAATCTACGACCTGATCAACGCAGAAGCCATCCGTCAGCGTGACGGGCTTGAGATGATCGCCAGCGAAAACTACACCAGTCGCGCGATCATGGAAGCAGCCGGTAGCGTGTTGACCAACAAGTACGCAGAAGGTTACCCCGGCCGTCGCTACTACGGCGGCTGCGAGCATGTCGACGTCCTTGAAAATGTTGCTCGCAATCGCGCGAAGGAACTATTCGGGGCCGAAGCTGCCAACGTTCAACCTAACTCGGGTTCGCAAGCCAATCAGGCGGTTTACCTTGCATCGCTTGATGTTGGCGACACGGTTTTGGGTTTGGACTTGGCTCACGGAGGCCATTTGACTCATGGCATGCGGTTGAACCTGTCGGGCAAGCTTTACAACTTCATCAACTACGGCGTCACGAAAGATACGCATCGAATCGACTTCGACCAGGTGGCGGCGTTAGCGAAGGAGCACAAACCAAAAATGATCGTGGCGGGTGCGAGTGCTTATCCTCGCGAAATTCCTCACGAGAAGTTTCGGGAGATTGCGGACGATGTTGGCGCGTTACTGTTTGTTGACATGGCTCACTATTCGGGACTGGTTGCCGGTGGAGTTCACAATAGCCCTGTTCCTCACGCGGACTTTGTGACGTCGACGACTCATAAAACGCTGCGAGGTCCTCGGTCGGGGATGATCCTTTGCAAGAAGGAATGGATCAAGAAAATTAATTCCGCAGTGTTCCCGGGAATGCAAGGCGGACCGCTGATGCACGTCGTCGCCGGCAAGGCGGTTTGCTATGGTGAGTGTTTGAAGCCGGAATTCAAAGCTTACGCGCAGCAAGTTGTCGACAATTCGAAGGCTTTGGCGGAAGCGTTGACTTCTGGTGGTTTGAGTCTGGTCAGTGGTGGTACTGAAAACCATTTGGTGTTGGCGGACGTTGCTTCTTCGATGGACATCAGCGGAAAGATCGCTGAGGAGGCGTTGGGCAAGTGTGACATCACGGTCAACAAGAACATGATTCCGTTTGACCCGCGTCAGCCGATGGATCCGAGCGGCGTTCGAATCGGAACTCCAGCTTTGACGTCTCGAGGTATGGGTACCGATCAGATGACTCAAATCGGCGGCTGGATTGTGAAGGCGCTCAAGAATCCAACGGATGAATCTGTTCTTGGCACGATTCGCGGTGAAGTGAAGGAGCTGTGCGGAAGTTTTCCAGTCCCAGCTGACGCGCAACTGGTTTAGGAGCTGTCAGTCCCGGGAGGAACAATCGGATTCTTCCCGTTGAGAAAATCGAACACGGAAGTTAAGGCAAGTGGAAAGAAATAACCCACCGGTATGCAAAGGGAATTTGTGGAATTTTCACGGTCCTGAACGTCGCTTTAAACTTGCGTTCTGCCCAAGTGAAGCCATCGATGTCATCGTCTGGCTTGCGTTGCCATGAAAGTCATCTCGCTGCAATCAGGAAGTAATGGCAATTGCTTTTATGTCGAAACGCCGCAGGTTCGTTTGCTGTTCGATGCAGGGATCAGTGCGCGGCAAGCGCAAATTCGGCTGGCTCAACATGGACGCGATATCACGAAAGTCGACGCGTTGTTGATTTCGCATGATCACAGCGACCACGCCAAATCGATGGGTGTGTTTCAGCGAAAATTCGGCATGCCGGTTTACCTGACTCGTCGCACGCTCGCAGCGGCCCAGCGGTATCTGAAGACAAAAACGATGGAGCGAGTTCGGTTCTTTACGGCGGGAAGTTCGGTAGCGTTCGAAGACGTCGTGGTTCATACGATCCCGACTCCTCATGACAGTGCCGAAGGAGTGGCTTTCGTTGTTGAGCATGCGGGTCAGCGAGTCGGAATCCTGACGGATCTGGGGCATGCATTCGATGGCCTTCGTGATGTATTGAAGTCGCTTGATGCGGTCATTATCGAAAGCAACTACGATGATCACATGTTGGAACACGGTCGGTACCCGGAGCGTTTGAAAAAACGTATTCGCGGCGCTGGTGGCCATCTTTCGAACGACGATGCGGCGGAATTGCTCAAGCAGACCGTTGCCGAAACGCAGCAGGATTTTCGTTTGCAGTGGGCTTGTCTGTGCCATCTTTCGGAAGATAACAACTGTCCCGATGTGGCTCGTCGAACGCACCAAAAGCTGTTGGGCGATAGGGTCGAAATCCACGTCGCATCGCGCTACGCTGCCAGCGACGTCATGGAAGTCAAGTAAACCTTGTTCCTAAGGTTCATCGACGGCTATCGATGGGTATCCGCGGCTACTGGCTAATGATTTTCCGATACAGCGACTCATAGGCTTTTGCGCTGGCGGTCCACGACCAATCGCGGCTCATGCCTTCGTTGACCAATTGTCGCCAGCAAGGCTTGTCTTCGTAGTACATTCTGGCGGCGCGACGAAGAGTATGATCGAGTGCATCGGGAGTGAAATCGGTAAACGAAAACCCGTTGGTGGTGCCTTCGCCGATTGTTCGCAAGTTCGCGTCGACAACCGTGTCAGCAAGTCCGCCCGTTCTTCTCACGACGGGAACGGTTCCGTAGGCCATGCTGTACATCTGATTGAGTCCGCACGGTTCGTATTCGCTGGGCATGACGAACATGTCGCTTGCGGCTTCGATCTGATGAGCCAATTGGTCCGAAAAGCCAAGCGTCAGTGCGAATTTGCGAGGATGCGATTGTTGCAAGGCCGACAGAACAACGTGATAGTCCGGATCGCCTGTCCCAAGCACAACCCATTGGGCATGATTGTCAGGGTCCTCTAACCAGCGACGCATCACAGGCAGGATAAGCGACCAGCCTTTTTGTGTCGCCAGTCGACCCACGATGCCGATCAGCGGCACGTCCGGATTCTCATCCAGACGAAAATCCGACTGAAGCTGTTTTTTGCACGCTGCTTTTCCGGCGGGCCATGAATTGATATCAAACTTGTGTGGGATCAGACCGTCGATGGCGGGGTTCCACTGCGTGTCGTCGATACCATTGATGATGCCCGAAACATCTGCGGCTCGATGCTGCAGAACCGATTCCAAACCGCAACCCTGTTCTGGTGTTTGGATCTCATTCGCGTAAGTCGGACTGACCGTGTTGATCGCGTCCGCAAAAACGAGCCCCGTCTTTAACAGATTCAACCGACCGAAAAATTCCATTTGCTCATAGTTAAAGTGTTTCCAGTCCAGACCCGTCAGCGACATCTGTTCAGGCGCGAAGGAACCCTGATACGCAAGGTTGTGAACCGTGATCAGCGAAGCGATGTTTTCGTACATCGGATTGTGGTGGTACTCACATTTTAGCAGCGCTGGAATCAGGCCTGTTTGCCAGTCGTTGACGTGAACTAGGTCGGGTTGCAGATCCAGAATACGAATGGACTCCATGACTGCTCGGCTGAAAAAAGTGAACCGTTCGCAGTTGTCGGGGTAGTCCTGTCCGTTTTCACCATAGAGACCGGGTCGGTTGAAATAGTCGTTGTGACCGACGAGCCATACTTTTACGTCGCTGTCGGGAATCGTGGTGTGAAAGAGGTATCCTTCTTCGACTCGATTGCCGATCGGGATTTCCAAAGCGCGATCCGACATCTCGATCTGGAAGTCGCCTTGCGAGACGCATTGGTACAGCGGCATGAAAACGTTGACTTCGTGCCCCAGTTTTGCCAATTCGCGAGGCAGCGCACCACACACATCAGCGAGGCCACCTGTTTTGGCAAAGGGGACGACTTCACTGCTGGCTAAGAGGATCTTCATGATGTATCCGGCGACTCAAAAGCATTGTCTGCAAACGACTTATCGACAGCCTATCATCGGCGGTTGAGTGCGAGAATGTGAACGTGCGCCCAATACAGGCGAAATGCGCTAAAAAGGCGTTTTGGGAAGTGTTATGGGGCAAATTCGGCTACCACGGAAAGTCAAATACGGTCTAAAATCTGCCTTTGACCACTCAATTGAATTCGGCCAGTTTTATGCAGCCATTCACCTACGAAAGAATCGATGAATCGACATGGATGTACGTGTCGTCATTTCTGATCCTTTCGTTCTTCTTCAAATTCAATCGGATGTGGAGCATCAGGAACCTCGATCTGTTTCTGATCATTTTCCTCGCGCCTGGGCTGCTGCTGATTCAGTCGGGACGAAAGGAACACAACTGGTATCGGATTCAACAGCAGCAAATTCAGCGGCACGAACTTGAGATGCGGTCTCAGCGCGAGTCGCAGGATTCGCAAGACAAAAAGACTCAGGATCGACCGATCATCAATCAGGCAAGCTTTCGCCAAACGGTTGTACCTCAATCGGAAATTCAGAGTTCCGACAGGATCCGAAATGGATCCGCTGTGACCTCGGATCCCGCTGCGATCGATGACGAGGCAACTGACGAACGAAACTTGAACGAGCCCGGGTTGGCTCGTCAGCGTTATGGTTACTACTGGATGTTTAGCGTCGGTGGCTTGATCATGATTCGCATGTTGGTCGATCCTTTATTCGTTCGGCGACCCAACCTCGAACCCAATCTGTCCATCGGTGGAATGGTGTTCATGGGAGTCAGCCTGTTGATGCTGGTACTGGCCAACGTGGCGACCTACAGCCCAGGAGAAGACGACATCAAGGGCGCTCGCAATGCGGTCAAAATGTTGCGGCTGGAGGCGGCTAGCGAAACAGAAGATGCGGACCTCGTCCAGCGAGGACCCGGCTATCGATTGCTGTATTTGTTGCCGGTTCTGTCAACGTTTGAGAACAGTGATCAGATTCGGGAAACGGGAACCGACTCGGCGTCCAACAAGTCCCGGTTTGTGATCGCATCAAAGTCGGTCGCGATTACCAGTCAAGTTTTGATCGTGTTGGGTTTGATTTTGTTCAGCCACTATCACTTTGGGAACTTTCACGCCGGAGTCGGGATTGCAACTATTTATATGTTGCTGCCCTACACCGCGATCTTTACTGGAAATGTGATGCATACCGTGCCAGCCGCGATGATGGTGTGGGCATTGGTTTGTTTCCGTCGGCCGTTTTTGGCGGGAATCTTCCTTGGACTGGCGACGGGTGTTTCCTACTACCCGTTGTTTCTTTTGCCTTTGTGGTTGAGTTTTTATTGGGAGCGCGGATCACGTCGAATGTTGGCGGGTTTTTTGACAGCCATTTTCCTGTGTGTTGTCGGCTTATTCTTTACTTCTTCGAACCTGAACGAATTTGTCCGACAGGTCCAAGCCATGTTTGCGTTCTGGTTTCCGATCATGAATAACCTTGACGGAATCTGGGCGCTGGGCCCGAACCAGATTTGGCGTCAGCCTTTGCTGATCGCGTTTGTAGCTCTTTGCGTTTCGTTTGCCGCGTGGCCAGCGGAGAAAAACATCGGAACGCTGGTTGCCTATACCGCTGCGGTAATGGCAGCCGTCCAGTTCTGGCACGGTTTCGGCGGCGGTCTGTACGTGGCGTGGTATTTGCCGCTGGTTCTGTTGGCGGTGTTCCGTCCCAATGTTTCAGGCCGAATTGCCACCGAGGAGGTGAACGAGTTTAAGTCGTTTGAGAAAAAGCAATCTGCCGTGCTGGAAGCCAGTCCCGCGACCTAGATGAACCGGAATTATTCACGACGACAGGCGTCTGGTTTGGTGCTGGAGACGATTCTGCTGAAGTGGCGACAGGTTTTTGCAGATTCACCAATTTCACGTCGTGGGTGAACTGTCGAAACCACAAACTTGGAACAATATCCCAATGAAACAAGCGTTCTCAATTTTGACGCCCACGCATCGTGAATAATCCGGGATGAAATATCCCAGCTGACCGGATTGATGGCTGCAACAGAGAAGCGCTTTGGCGCCTTGGCGACATGGTGACAGCACATCGCCAAAATGATCTGGGAGCGTTTCGTGGATCCTGCTAGTGTCCCGAAATTGAAAAAATCCTCAATCGACACGGGATCTTTGCGTCTCAAGGAGCATGGTTGTGCAATCGCTAAAGAGTACTGCTTTCGCTGTCACGCTGTTGGCAATTTCGTTTGGCCTTTATTGCGTTTCATCCAACGAAAAAGCGACTGAGGAAGAAATTGATTTCGGCGGACCTCAAATCTATGAAGGTGTCGCTCAGGATTCAATTACTCCTATGACTCCCAACACCGAATTTATCAGCACGAATGCTGCTCCCGGCATCGCGCCCACGACGCCACCGGCGATGGGATTGCCGGATCTTCCGCCGATGTCGACCATGAATTCGAATCAGATAGCCAGTCGTTCTTTGTCTGCCCCGCCGTTGCAAACGCCATCGGACAACGCACCCGTAAATCTTCGAACCGAACCGCCGGCACTCAACGCGTCCTTCACAACACCAGATTTCTCGTCCGGTCCTTCAGAGATTTCCAATCGTCAGCCCGTTTCAAAATCGCCAGCGATTCGCGACGAAGGATTGATCGATGCCTTGAAACCGGAACTTAAGCCAGCCACGCAAGCCAACGGTTTCACGACGCAGCCAATCAATGCGGATGTTAATGCAAACCCGTCTTACAATTCGCTCGCCGGAGCTGTCTCGAAAGATGGAGACCGCGGATCGGTTAGAAACGCAGCGGAAACGGCTCCTTTCAAGATGCCTGGAAATAGCCCAGGTCCTCAGGCTGCTCCTGCCAACGACATTAAGGCAGCATGGAAACAAGTGGATGATCTGGTCGAAAAAGATGACTTTCGCGGTGCGTTGAGTCTGCTTTCGCGGTTCTATCGCAGCAAAAATATCACAGGCCCACAGCAGCAGCGACTGCAGGCGTTTCTGGATGCCCTTGCAGGCAAAGTCGTCTACTCGCCTGAACATCATTTCACCGGACAAGCTTATGTGGTTCAACAAGGTGAAACGCTCGAAACAATTGCGGCCAAACTGAAAGTGCCAGCCGAAGTTATCTTCAATATCAATCAACAACAATTTGCTGGTGCTAATGAAGTCAGGCCCGGTATGAACCTGAAAGTTGTCAGCGGTCCGTTCCACGCGGAAGTTAGCCTGGACAACAAGATGATGACTCTCTTCATTCAGGATCTTTATGCCGGTCGGTTCCCCGTCGCGGTCGGAGTATCGGGCAAGCCAAAAGAGGGTACCTATGCGGTGATGGTCAAGTCAGCCGAAGGTTATGCATGGCGTGACGAATCTGGCAAACAGTATCCACCCGGAAGCCCTGAAAACGGATACGGTCCTTATTGGATTGGACTGACGCAACATCTCTGTGTGCACGCGGTTCCAAACGGAACGGCCAGCGGACATCGCGGTTGTATTGGGCTTAGTGTAAAAGACGCCAAAGATATTTATGGAATGCTGTCGAGAGATTCCAAAATCAGCATCGTTCGTTAGTCTGGAAGTTGCGAATCTTATTGGCAGGCATAAAAAACTCGATTTAGATCAAATCAACAAGCCGTACAGCCACTCTTTCGACTCCATTTTGCACTGAGAAGATGGTCGCATCGTCTCGAAATCGCAAATAGAATGTGTGAGTTCTTTCTCACACTTCCAACGATGGAGAAAATCATATGGCACATGCCAAATGTCCAACCTGTGATCGACGCATTGAGTTGACCGAAAAACACTTTGGTCGCAAAGTTCAATGCTCTTGTGGTAAGGTCTTGCGAATTCCGGCCAAGAAAACCGCTGCTGCTCCTGCTCCGCCAGCTTTATCGAAGCCAATTCAATTCTCATGTCCGACCTGCATGACGTTGTTGGAAGTCGGAGCCGAAATGGCAGGAAAGCCTCTCGGCATGCCCTTGCGGCACCGAGATAACAGTTCCTTCAAGCACCTAAGCGGTCAACGATCCCATGTTTGCCGATGCTGATCCATTGACGGATCCTTTTTCCAGTCCGTACTCAACCGGATCTCAAACGGCGCTGACATCCAGTGTCCCTTCTTACAGCAATCAAAACTATTCGAGTGCTCCTTCTCAAGCACCGTCCGGGAAGAAAAGAAAGAAGGAAAAGAACTCGCTTTTCGAAGGCGAGGTCATTGGCGGAATTGCAATGATGGTCGGAGCCACTGTTTGGTTTGTGGTCGGTTTGTTTCTTGGGTACATCTTTTTCTACCCACCTATCCTCTTCGTGATCGGATTGGTCGGCGTTATCAAGGGCCTGTTGGACTGAGCCATTAGGTTCTGGCTACCGAGGGGCGTCTTCGATTCCAGAAATCCATTCAGCGATTCTCCAATCCATCCAATGTGGATCGGGATCTCGAAGCTTGCGGCCAACAAAACCAAGATGCCCTCCATGCGCTGTTGAAATCAGGTCGACATGCGGGGACAGCGAGTAGTCTTCGTACATATCAAACGGAACGATTGGATCGTCGCGACTGGAAAGAATGATGGTTGGAACTTTCACGTTCGTCAGAAGCGGTGCTGAAGAACATTCGGCGTAGTACTCTCTGGCTCCCGCGTAACCCAGCAAAGGAGCGACGAACTGATCGTCGAATTGCAGCAATCGATTGGGTAAAGGGTTGAGTCCGTTGTCGACGAGCCCTTTTACTTTGCGTCGTCGAATGGCCAAATGAGATTTCAACCGACGCATGAAATAGGCTTCGTAGATGCGGTTGCCGTTGCGACGAAGATTCCATGATGTCCGTAGTAAATCGATTGGCGGGGAAACGGCAACGATCGAATCGACATGCAATGGATGTTGCTCGCCCCAAACGCCAGCGGCTCTGAGCGCGATATTGCCACCTATCGAAAATCCCACAACGCTAATTTTTGAAAGCGGACTGTGTCGATGCACCGCTTCAATGATGTCATCGAGGTCGGGGCTGCATCCGCCGTGCAAATGGGATCGCGAAATTAACGTGCTGTCGCCAAAACCACGCATGTCCACGCAGATCGTTCGGACCCCGTTGCGACGAAGCTTGCTGGCACAGCGCACGATGTAAGGAGAGCCGCTACAGCCAACCAGCCCATGCAGCAGAATGGCGATCCGGTCACCGGTTATCCAGTTGGAAGGCTGGCCATCGTGAACGACCAATCGATCGCCATCACGAAGCGGAATGACATGCTTCACCGCTTTGAATTTTGACTGCACGCCGCGTTTAAACAGCGGCAAAATCGTCTGAACGTGGCAATTGGAAAGCCACGAATCAGTTCGAAAAGGAGGATGCTCGGCAGTCAGCATGATGTGCGGCGATGAATCAAGTGTGCGTCTATGAACCGGAATGATTCACGACGACGGACGTCGTGTTGAGGAATTGAAGGTCCCGTTTCACCGTGAAAGTGAATCTTCAAATCCGCAAACTCGTGATTCACCGACAGCAAAAATTAGCGGCCTGTCGGTTCGACACCCACGCCCCGTGAATAATCCGGGTTAAATGATCTTTTTAGTTTCAAGGAACTCGATCACTTTTGCAACACAGTCTGGAGCCGACATGTTTTCCGTGTCCAGAACAAGATCGGCACTTTCAGGCGCTTCGTACTCGAACGTCGATTCCTGAACGTCATCCGGACCCCTCTTTTTGGCCGATTCATTCCGAGATTCACACAGTTCTGCTGGAGCCGAAAGATGAATGACGACGAATTTGTCGTCGCCAATGACTTCTGCGGCTCGTTTTCGATCGATCTCGCGTGGCGAAACCAAGGATACCAAACTGATGATGCCGGCTCGGTTCATCAATCGGCTGACTTCTGCGACACGACGCATGTTTTCACTGCGACCATCTGTCGAGAAGTTTAAATCACGGTTCAGTCCCATGCGAACGTTTTGACCATCAATCACCGTGGCACTGCGACCAAGATCAAACAGGCTGCGCTCGACTCCGTAAGCCGTCGTTGATTTTCCGGCACCCGGTAGACCCGTAAACAGAACCGTAACAGGTTTCTGACCGTAGCGAGCTTCTCGCTCTTCCGCCGTCACGTTGCTGATTTCACGAGTCAACGTTTCGCTCGACGGAGCCTCGTCCCACCATGCGCCCGTATTTTCGC
Source organism: uncultured Pirellulaceae bacterium (assembly GCA_964479855.1). Classification (GTDB taxonomy): domain Bacteria; phylum Planctomycetota; class Planctomycetia; order Pirellulales; family Pirellulaceae; genus Mariniblastus. Next base: position 12,579 of record CAYZPA010000069.1, on the reverse strand, counting down.
TGGTTCGTTTGTCCAGAATCATCCCAGCGGCAACGGTACTGTTTGTGATGCGATCGATAACGATAAACGCTCCGGTCGACTTGTTGCTGCGATAGCGATCGAACGCGATCGGTTGGCTCAGCGCGATGTTGACGCGTCCGATTTGATTCAGGCCCAGCGATGGTGCCGGACGGCTGTGCATTGTGTTGACGTCGACTTCGTACTGCAACGTTTTGATCACACCTGGAACGGTCTTGGTCGTCTGTTTGAACAGGTACTGCTTTCCGGGAACCATCGCTTCTTCGGTCATCCAGACCATCATGGCGTCGAATTTCTGTTCGACTTTCGGAAGGTTGCCGAGCTTCACGATCATGTCGCCACGACTGCAGTCAATTTCGTCTTCCATGGTCAGCGTGACTGACATCGGAACACTTGCTTCTTCAAGGTTGCCGTCGTGAGTCACGATCTCTTTGATTTTGCTTGTCTTACGCGATGGCAAGGTCATGATCTCGTCGCCAACGCGAACGATGCCAGAGGCGATCGTTCCGGCAAATCCGCGGAAACTGATGTCAGGACGAATCACCAGTTGAACTGGCATGCGGAAGTCGGTGTAGTTTCGATCTGAACTAATGTTGACGGTTTCCAAAAAGTCCATCAACGTCGAACCGTTGTACCACTTCATGTTTTCGCCACGATCAACAATGTTGTCGCCCAGCAAAGCGGAAATTGGAATGAAGTGCAAATCGGGAATGTCCAGACGCGTTGAGAAGTCAAGGTAGTCACGCTTGATCTCTTCAAAACGTTCCTCGCGATAGTCGACAAGGTCCATTTTGTTGACGGCCACCAGAACGTGTTTGATACCCAGCAACGAAGCGATGAAGCTGTGCCGTTTTGTCTGCTCCATAACGCCGTGGTCGTCTCTGGCATCAATCAGAATGATCGCAAGGTCAGCCGTTGAGGCTCCCGTGGCCATGTTGCGTGTGTACTGAATGTGACCGGGAGTATCCGCGATAATGAACTTGCGTTTCGCGGTCGAGAAGAAACGATACGCAACATCAATGGTGATGCCCTGCTCACGTTCTTCTTCCAAACCGTCCATCAGTTCCGCAAGAATCGCCGGATCGAAGCCATCCTTTTTCGCGCCGCTGGACAATTTTGAGGTGTTCTTGATTTTGTCCAATTGGTCTTCGTAGACCATTTTGGAATCGTAGAGCAACCGACCAATCAGAGTACTTTTACCGTCGTCAACGCTCCCGCAAGTCAGGAAACGGAGCATCTCTTTACGCTCGTGTTGAGCAAGGTAAGCGTCGATGTCTTTTTCGATAAGGTCTGATACGTTAGCCATAACAATTTTCAGTGTTCGGAGTTTGAGTCGTCAGGAATGAGGGTCGTTAGTTCGTTAGTCGAAGGGTTGAAGAGGTTTGGAACCTTGCGTTTCAGTGCCAAACCAGTTCGTTAAAAGTAACCCTCTTCTTTTTTCTTCTGCATCGAAGATCCGCCATCGGCATCGTTGTCGATGACTCGACCCTGACGTTCAGAAGTCGTCGTCAACAACATTTCCTGAATGATATCGGGTAGTGAAACGGCGTCGGATTCGACGGCACCGGTCAGCGGATAGCATCCGAGGGTTCGGAAACGAACCATTTTCTCAACCGGCTTTTCACCTTCTTTCAGTTTCAAACGATCATCGTCGATCATGATCAGAACACCATTTCGTTCGATCACTGGACGCATTGCAGAACGGTAAAGCGGAACGATCGGAATGTTCTCGAGATGGATGTACTGCCACACGTCCAGTTCCGTCCAGTTTGAAATGGGGAAAGCACGAATGCTCTCGCCAGGCTTAATTTTGGAGTTATACAAATTCCAAAGTTCCGGACGCTGGAACTTTGGCGTCCAACCATGGTGCTCGTTCCGGAACGAGAAGACTCTTTCTTTCGCGCGTGATTTCTCTTCGTCGCGACGACCGCCACCAAACGCGGCATCGAACTTGTACTTGTTCAAAGCCTGTTTCAAAGCCTGAGTCTTCATCACGTCCGTATGAGCAGGATCGAAGGGGTCAAGGTTTAGTGCTTTCCCTTCCTCGTTAACGTATCGGATGACGTCCAGCCCCAGTTCTTCCTTGATGTAGCCATCGCGAAACTTGTACATCTCCTGAAACTTCCAGGTCGTATCGATGTGCATCAATGGAAATGGCGGCTTCGCGGGATAAAAAGCTTTCATCGCCAAATGAACCATGACAGACGAATCTTTTCCGATCGAATAAAGCATCACCGGGTTCTTGAATTCGGCAGCGACCTCACGAATGATGTGGATGCTTTCGGCTTCGAGCTGTTTCAGATGGGTGAGTTGGTAAGAACTTGACATGGCTTAAGTTCAGCAATCTGTTTGAAAAACAATTTGTTTGAATGAGATTTCTCTTAGCAAGGATCGGCAGTTCCTTGATCCAATCTAAGTTGGACCACCAATATAATTCGGTTCCCACCTTTTTCAGCATGCTTGTCAAAGTTCTTGCTGAAGATGAAATTATCCTCGTTAACGCAGACTCTGCAGACTATCACATTCCCACAAGGAAACCGCCAAGTGTCATTATCAGATTTATCAGCACAATTGAAATCCGAAGTGTCCGACGCTCGACAGTGGCTGCTTGGTTTAGGCGAAGCGATCGTCCGGCACAAACCCGCAGCCGATCGCTGGACGATTGCGGAAGTCATCGGTCATCTGGTTGATTCAGCCAGCAACAATCACCAACGATTCATTCGAGCTCAAGAAGTCGATGCGCTTGTTTTCCCAAAGTATCAGCAGAACTCATGGGCTGAAAAAAATGATTATGCATCTGCCGGATGGGAATCTCTGGTCGAACTTTGGTATCACTACAATTTGCAGTTGGCACGAGTCATTATCAATGTTCCCGATTCACAATTGGCGACACAGTGCTCGATCGGTGACAACGAGCCCTGCACTCTGGAATTCCTGATCACGGACTACGTGGAACACTTGCAGCACCATTTGAAAAAGATTCGGGAGCGCGTCGAAGGTGCGGAAAGGCGCAAGTTTTGAAGTTGCAAAAATACGAGCCCGACGCGCAAGAGCTTGTCGATTTATTGAGCCGTTTGGGCGTTAGCCCCGGTTGAAGTGTCGTTAACCGAGGCTAACGCCTAAACGGCTGGCATAAAAATCTCGATTTGGAATAAAACGACAAGCTCGCAAGCGAGTGGATATTTCCAAGGATTTTCCGATTCCTCGCTTGCGCGTCGGGCTTGTATTGTAACGCTTCGCGATTTTAAATTTTGCGAGCTCTACTTGCGTAGACAGCGAAACCCCCACAAAGGGCAAACCATAAGCCTGTGGTCGTGAATCATTCCGGTTTAGTTTTCCATCAAATCAAAAGCCTCGATGACTTTTCTTCGATGTTTTGAACCGAAAACCAAAATCATCAACTGGGTCACCAGTTGCCTTTCATCCTGAGAAAGAAACGACTCGCCGCCACCAAGCTGAGCGATCTTCACAAAGTCCTCCAAAGGTTTTTTCTTGTGGCACGTGATGGTCGAGACGACGCCCCGTTCCTTGTGTCGAAAATCAGACGCCATCTGTTGGCAGGCTTGTGATTTATCCGAATGAGGTGGAGCGTCACCGAAAACGAGAATGACTTTCCTGGCAGAGCTTCGCCACGAGTTTCGTGTGATGACCCAATTCAATCCCGCATCCACGGACTCCGGAACATCGCCTCCGCCAGCGGCATCCACGCCGGAGAGAAACGCAATGACCTTGCTTAATTTGTCCGTCAGTTCCTGCCCTTTGACAATGAATTCATCGCCGCGATCGCGATAAGTGCAAACACTGATTCGCGTCCGGGGGATCAGCGTGAACAGCGTATTGCCGATTCGTTCGATACGATGTTTGACCTGATCGATTTCTTTCTGCATGCTGCCCGTTGAATCGAAAACGATCGCAATATCCAAGCCGTCTTTTTTTAGACGCGAGACCATTTTGCCAAAGTCTTCTCTTCCGCCAGCAAGTACGGATTCGTTGTTGAGCGATTCGATATCGAAAGACAGGCTGCCGCCGCTCTGAGGAGCACCAATCGACACATCAAATTCCTCCATCGAAAGCGGGCTTTCTGACAGTGGCGAAAAGAGCCCGGTTTGCAATGAGTCCGATTCGCTGTCGTTGATCGGGTTTTCGATTTCCACGTTTTGAAGTTTTTCGTTTGGCGTCTGAACCAGTTGTTCGCGAGAGAGCTGGCCGATCAGAATCTGATCGCCCTCCCCCATTTCTCCCGTGGAAAAATCTCCCCACGGGATTAACGCCAAAGGCACCAAGGCAAGCAAATGAACAAGAATGGCACTCAGAAGAGAAAGCGAAGTCTCCATCCAGCGGCTGGGCGGATCAAGCTGCCGTTCTTTCGCTCCGTACTGCAACCGCGACTTGGGTAGCATCACGGTGCCCTTACAGTGAGGACACTTTGCACGCTTGCCCAGCTGATCGGCTGTGATCGAAAATGAATCGCCGCAATGGATGCAGTAGATATTCATGGGGCCGTGCTGGATGAATGCTGGAACTGGACGACCTATTATCGCACGCGCCACTCCAAAAGAAATCAGCGAATTTGTTCCGTCGCCGAAAACTCCGCCCAAACTGGCATGTGTTCGGAGATCGCCATCGCGTCACGAAACCCAAGATTGTAGTGCTTCAAGAAATCGATCACGCCACCGTTACCCGTGAACTCGAGCGTCGCCATCTGGTTGAAAACAAGGTTGTCGTACTGGGCATCTTTCATCGTGTTGGTGGCGGTACCGGAGACCACCCACGTCATGCCGAAGCGTTTTTGAGCCGCTTTCAATGCGCGGTCTCCCGATTTAAAGTCGCCCACGAAAATGATATCGTCCTCGCCGCGACCGTCGTTTCGTATCGCGCTATACAGATTTCCAAGATAAGAAATTTCGTTTCCCGGGTGGTCACGATCCAATTGAATGTTCGCGACCGTGAAGGTGAATGCCTTTTCGGGAGGAGCCAACCGGGTCCGAAACCAGCCGACGAGCGGCTCTCGAACAAGCACATTATCAGGGTCAGCAACGGTGTACGTGTGACCCAAATCCAAATCGAGCGTCGCAGTGTTGTACAGAAAAGCGTATTGCGGCTCATTCCTTGCAACGCGAACGTGATCGCCGGCATGACGATAGATCGCTTGTTGTCCGGACTGCCGATAAATTTCGGCTGCCAGTTCATCCAGCCAACCGGGTCGATGTCCGTCGACTTCCTGAAATGCAATCAGGTCATGTCGCCGACAGATGTCAGCCAGAACATTCATCGCGACGGCTGGATTGGGAAAGTTCGTCGAGCCTGAAAGCTTGAACGAGGCGATTCGAATTCGATTTCCCAACATCGAACCGGATTGGAGCGTTCCATTTTTGTTGCCGGACAGTACGTCTCCTGGGACAACGTTCCGATTGCTTATCGGTTTGAAGACGCCGCCATTGGACGGCTCACCAGCATTAGGTTGGAGGTTGTTTGCGTTCGCAGTTGGAAACGACTGTTTCAGAAAAGCAGTCATGCCGCCGGCTTTTTCGATTCGATCATGATTGATCAACACCCACGTTCCACCGACGATGATCAAGGCAAGAATTGCTGTCGTCCAGAATTTTTTCATTTGCCCGCTTCGTTTGTCCGTTGCCATCGATATCGAGGAGCCCTCCAAGGCAGAAGGCAAGTTTAATTCTGCCGCTCAAGACCTCGAGAATTCGAAAGATTTCCTTTACTTAACGGTGAGCTCACCGGTGAGGAATTTCTTTCCATTTGCTTAAGCGAGGCCCTCTCTCTTTGATCGGCTAACTTGAGCACGTGAATTCGGCGCCAGAAGAATCTTCGGGTTTTGCAACTGCATTTTCGGCACAGTCGCCAAACTTTATCGAACCCGGTTACTGATTGGCAGACTTGAGCTTCTCTCGAATCAGTTTCAATCGCTGGGCGATTTCCGATTCGTATCCTCGATCTACCGGCTGGTAATACTCTCTGTCGACGCCCAGATAGTCCTGAGCCGAAACGCCATCCTCTTCGGTGTGCGAATACTGGTAGCCATCGCCATGACCAAGCTGTTCGGCGCCTTGAAAGTGGCTGTCTCGAAGATGGCGTGGAACGGGCAAAATGCGATTCTCGCGAACGTCTTTTCTGGCCAAACTAATCGCAGTCGTCGCAGAATTCGATTTTGGAGCACAAGCCAAATAAGTTACGGTTTGCGAAAGCGTCAGCTGGCATTCCGGCAATCCGATCTGCTCACAGGCTTGAGAACACGCGACCGACATCGGTAGCGATTGTGGATCGGCGTTACCAATATCCTCACTGGCAAGGATGATCAGTCGTCGACAGATGAAGCGGATGTCTTCGCCGCCTTCGAGCATTCTGGCCAACCAATAAAGTGCCGCATCGGGATCGCTGCCACGAATGCTCTTGATCAAAGCACTCGTACAATCGTAGTGCTCATCGCCGGTCGGATCGTACTGAACGGCACGAATCCCAACGGCTTCAACGATGTCCTCTTTCGACAGTTCGACAGGTTGGATTCCCGGCCCAGACGCGATCGCCGCCGTTTCAAGGACCGAAAGTGATTTTCTTGCATCACCATCACAAACTTTGCACAGGTAGTCCATCGCTTCGGCGGAGAGCGAAATGTTCTGTCGTCCAAATCCGCGCTGACGATCCGTAAGCGCTCGCTCGACCAGAGACTGAATATCTTCGACGCTCAATGGCTCAAACTGAAAAACCTGACTCCGGCTCACCAATGCTCCGTTGACGGCGAAAAATGGATTCGACGTCGTGGCCCCGATCAGCGTCACAACTCCGTCTTCGACATCAGCCAACATGGCGTCCTGCTGAGCACGATTGAAGCGGTGGATTTCATCAATGAAAAGCAACGTTCCTCCATTCCCGGTCGCCAAATCATCGCGTGCCTGAGCAAGCACTTCTCTCAGATCTTTGACGCCGTGCAAAATGGCGGAAAGCTGAGCGAACTTTCGATCGGTCGCACTCGCCAAAATTCGGGCCAGCGTTGTTTTCCCTGTGCCCGGTGGTCCAAAGAACAGCACCGAGCCAATGCGATCTGCGTCGACGAGCTTTCGAAGCAACTTCCCCGGTCCGATGAAATGCTGCTGACCAACGAACTCATCAAGGTTTCTTGGCCGCATTCGTGAAGCGAGTGGTTTTGCCAGGTCAATATTCGCTTGTTCGGATTTTTCAAATAGTGACATTTGCTTGGCCTTTGCCGGCGGTGAGGGATTCTGGTGCGGCTGAAAGCACATCGTAGCCAAATTTCAGGCGGGTTGTCCCTCATGTTTTCAACTCCGATTCGAAGCCGCGATTTTCAATTTGGGAGAACCATGTGTCTGACTAGAGTCGCTTCAGATGTCTCATTGTCACACGATTAACCCTCTTTTATCCAGTCCCGACAAGATGCCGAAAGCCAATCAAAATCCAAACACAACCAGAAACACCTCGTCTCGTTGCGTGATGGCTCGGATCACCCGCAATGGCGAGAAGCACCAAAAGAATTTTACGCTACGGCAATACGGTACCTGGAAAGCAGCTCAAGCCGCAGCGGACAAATGGGTTGCCGAAACCAAAAGAGCACTGCCACCTCCGGCACCCCGGAAGGACCGCATGACAAGGCGAAACTCATCCGGCATCGTAGGCGTGTGGGCGTTTCTGGACGACACGAAAAAAAATACGTACTGTCGCTGGTACGCCCGTTGGCCCGGCTGCCCCAACCGGGGCGGAGTCAGTTTTTCAGCTGATCGCATGGGCGACGATGACGCCTTCGCATGTGCCTATCTGGCCCGCAAATACGAGACCGTTGATCGCGAGTGGATTCTGCGAAAACTCGAATCCTTCAAACGAACAAAGCAGTACAAAGAGATTTTGAAGCTGAAATCAGTGGACTTTGTTTAACCAAACAGAACTCTCACGCGATTGAGTTGCCGACTACGTTGTCTCGAACTTCAGTACTCAATCATCGAAAACTGGAAAAATCAAAACGTTCTTCGCATTAAGCTCCAAATCGTCGGCGTGTTCTGTCGGAAGATCATCGTCATGAAAAATTGCGTCCACGGGACACTCGGCAACGCACTGTTCGCAGTCAATACAGTTATCGGAATCGATGTACAGCATTTCCGGACCGACGTGGAAGCATTCAACCGGGCAGATTCGAGCGCAGCTCTTGTCCTTGCACCCGATACATTTTTTCGTCACAACATGTGTCATAATGGCTCCTTGAAAATGCGAATCTGAGGCGGCCAGATTGCCGCGTCAGAAGTACTTCCGGATTCCGGCATCATTGCGGCCAAAGAAATTCACGGTTCGAAAAAATTTAGTCCTCAGCGATAATTGCTGAGTGGGAATCGCGAGCCAACCTTTTTAAAAGATTCACCCTCGTAGACCCCATTGGTGAGCGTGGTTCGATTTCAGAAACTTCGCAGCGGTTAGCCATGCCGGCGAAACCCTTCAAGCTTTTAACAAGACACCTATCGTCGTGAATAATGCCGGTTCAGACAGCCAGTTCTCGCTCATATTGCTTGATCGATACCGATTCGGCGATGGCGAAGCGGCTAATGAACTTTGGTCTCGATATGCAAATCGGCTGGCGGGCCTTGTCAGAAAGCAATTAAGCGGCCAGCTGCGGTCGAAGATTGATCCGGACGATATTTTGCAAACAACGTTTGCGGACTTCTTTCAAAAAGCAGATCGAAACGAAGTCTATTGGAAAAAGGAAGGCGACCTTTGGCGACTTCTGGCAGCCATCGCGGTCAACCATGTCGGGCGAGAAGCCGAACACTTTGCTGCCGCAAAGCGCAACCCTGCTCTCGAAACAAAACTCGATACCGAAGTCATGATTTCCAGTGCGGACGAAGCATCAGCCGCTCGCAGGTTAAGTGAAATTCTGGAATCAGTACTTCACAATGAAAATTCGTTTTCGGTTCGAGTCCTGCATAGCCGGCTGACAGGACTGTCGACGGCTGAAATCGCCACCGTAACCGGTCGCTCCGAAAGAACCGTTCGCCGCGTTTTGCAGATGCTGAAGACGAAACTGATGTCGGACGCTGGTTTTAGTCTGACGGCGGATTCAGATGAAACCGATCCCCCCGTGATGGTCGATTTTTCAGAGAGCTTCCGTGACTACGATTTGCTAAAAATGGTTGGAGCGGGCACGTTTGGAAAAGTTTACCTCGCGCGAGACAACCGAAACGACAGGCTTGTTGCCGTTAAAGCATTGCGTCGCGATTGGCTTGGAAACACGGAAGCCGAAAGGTTGTTTCTCAATGAGGCCAAACTGCTGGCCAGTATTGAACACCAAAATGTCGTTCGATTTTTCGGCGCCGGACCGCTTCCCAACGGAAGCTGGTTTCTGGTTACGGAATACGCGGATGGTTCGACGCTTGACCGAAGATTCGCGTCTGAAACCGTGACAGCGAATCAGGTTTTGAAATGGATCCACCAGATTAGCGATGCATTAAAATGCCTTCACGAACATGGCATCGTGCACGGCGATTTGAAACCTGCGAATATCGTGGTGCGGCAACAAGGTGTTTGTCTGATTGATTTTGGGTTCTCGTGGAAATCAAGCGGATCGCTTCCCGGACTGACAGGAGGCACTCGCGGATACATCGCACCAGAGACTCAAACCAGTTTCGCAGCAGACGTGTACGCGCTTGGTAAGTGTATTTTGTTCATCGTCGATCGCGCCAAAGAGCTTTTTGTTAAAGACAAACAGCTTGCATCACTGTGTAGAATCGCAGAATTGGCGACGGTTGAAGATCCGAAAAAGCGACCCGCTGTCAGGACACTTCAAAACGAAATCTTTAAACTGTTGGAACCGGGCATTCCGATTGAGTAAGCGAATAGATAATCTGGGCTCAGCAAAGTCAACGTTTATTCGTTGGGCGAAAATCATTGGATCGATGTTGCTCCTGTTGGCCGCGCTTTTGACGGTTCCCAATCGCATTCCGGAAGTCGTTGGATTGTGGCTTCTCTTTTGTACGATCTCGCAACGGACTGATTCTGAGCCGTCCAAAACAAAGCGAACTTTCTGGATGTTTTGGGCCGTTGTCATTTATCTGGCTTTCAAATGGCCAGAGCCGACGATGGCGTTGATGATCTTCCTTTTGACGGTTGTGGCTGCTGGTTTCTTGAGCGGCAACAAGTTGCGATGGTTTTTGGTTCCGGTTTGGCTAACGTGGCTTTTTTGGTTGGGCCATCATCACATGGGAGCTTTGGGTACGGTTCGCCAGGGAAATGCGGTCGAAGAAAACGGCATTGTCGTTTGTGTCGGCGACAGCCTGACTGCATACGGTTATCCGGATGAATTGCAGAAACTCGTTTCAATGAAAGTCCAGAACTTTGGCTTCAGTGGCTACGACACGGATGACGGCGTGAAGCTGGTTCCAGAAATCGTTGCGCTTCGTCCCAGCGTTGTGGTCCTTGAACTTGGTGGTCACGACTACAACACAGGAGGTTCCAGAGAATCATCGAAAGAAAATATGCGGGCAATGATCGAAGCGTTTAAATCAGCTGGAGCAGAAGTTTTGCTGGTCGAGATCGCTCGAGGCTTCATCAATGATCCATGGTACGGATTCGAACGAACGCTCGCTCGGGAGTACAATCTGCAGTTAGTCCCCGACACGATGATGCGAAGACTTGTCTATTGGGGGCCTGTTTTCCCACCCGGAAGCCTCGTTCCTGAATCCATGCGACTAAGTGACGACGGCTTGCATCCGAACGAACGCGGCAATCAAATGATGGCCGCTACATCGCGAACTATCTCAACCGGAATTATTCACGACGATAGGCGTCAGGTTTCGCTTTGAAGCGATTCTCCGGACGCGGAGGCAAGTCTTGCAAATTTGTCAGTTTCACGTCGTAGGTGACCTGTCGAAACCACAAACGTGGAACAATATCCCAATGAAACGTAAGCGCACGGTGAACTACGTTTTTCTCTGGCGTTCATTTCTTCTGATGTGGTCGATGTTCCAACGGTGATCTGGGTTGGCGGCAAGCCAGACGTCTGGTAAGAGTGACTCCAGTTCACTCGCCGACGGCTTCGTGGCCAACTTCGTCAGGACATCGCGGATGTACGCCCATGGCTCGACGCTGTTGTACTTGCAACTGGCAAGCAAGCTCATCAAGATCGCGGCTCGTCCTCCCGCCGCAGGGCTGCCCACGAAGAGCCAATTCTTGCGACCAATCGCAACCGGACGCATCGCTCGCTCTGCCGCGTTGTTGTCGATCGATAACTCACCCGCCTCCACGTAACGACCAAGCGCCGCCCACTGATTCCGGGTGTACGTCAACGCCTTGCCAATCAGGCTCTTGGGTAAAAACGACTGCTCATCGAGCCAATCGCCGAACTCGGCCAGCAGCGGCAACGCATGTTCCTGACGCGCAGCCTTACGGGCATTCGCGTCGGCATCTCGTGTCGCACGTTCGATCTCGTAAAGCATCGCGATATACGACAGCGCATGATGGGCGCTGGCCGGATCCTGATCTTTTGCCTTGTGCCAGTACCGTCGGCAATGAGCCCAACAAGCCACCTCAACGATCTTGCCGCCGGAGTCCAGATAAATTCCGTCGTAGCTGCTGTAAGCATCTGCCTGTAGATAGCCTTCGAATCCCGCAAGGAACTTCGTCGGCCCATCTCGCGAACGGTCTTCGGTAAAGTCGTAAACCGTGTAAGGATGCTTCGCGTCGCCAAGGTAAGCCCAGAATCGCGCCGTGCGTGTGTGCTTCAAGGCCTTGTCGATCAGCTTCACCTGCGTGTCGTCGGTATGGATGACCTTTGACTCAAGGACTCGCTGTTTCATCAGCTCAACCAACGGTCGACAAAGCTCGGCACTTTGAGCCAGCCAGTCGTAGATCGTGCTACGACGGATGTTGACTCCGTGCCGCGAGAAGATGTCTTCCAGACGATAGCCAGGAAGATGATCACCGAACTTGCCTACGATGACTTGCGAAAGAAGTCCCGCCGTCGGCAGGCCTTTCTCGATCGGCTGCGGAGCTTTGTCAGCGATCAGCAGCTTCGCTTCGTCATGTTTGGCCGAACATGCATAGACGGCTCGGCGGTGAACGATGACTTTCATCTTTGCAGGAATATAGTCCAGCTGTTTACTGACTTCCCAGCGGATCCTCGGCATGACGGTGCCGTCTTCGGGGCAGCGACGCTCTTCTTCCGGGATCTCGTAATCGATCGTTTCCTCAGGGAGTCCGTCGGGAATCACGCGGCCACCGCGTTTGCGTTTGAGAGGCTTTGTGTTGGCCTGAGCATGTTCTTCTTCGAGCAGCTTCTCCAGTTCTCCGATTTCGAATAGCAGCAGTTGATCAGGATCGACGCGTTCACGCTGCTTGCCACGGAGAGCTTTCAGCAGCTCAAGAATCTGCTGGTCTTTAGCGGCCAGCTTGTCGCGTTGTTCGCCGACTGTTTTGGATAAGAGCGTGTTGGTCGAAGTGAGCTGCGTGTTGGTCGAAGTGAGCTGCGTGTTAGAAGCCGCCAGTTCCAACACCAGGGCTTTGAGTTTCTCAATATCGGTTGGCAGTTCATCAGCGTCCATGCCTCATTAG
>CAYZPA010000068.1:0-28357 GCA_964479855.1 uncultured Pirellulaceae bacterium | reverse complement strand
TGGCGGTCTTGTTTTCGCCTCGACGCTTTTTGATCAACAGCGTTACAAACTCGCGAGCGACCATTGGGTTGCCATCTTCGTCTTTTCCAACGCCTTCGATCGTAAGCAAATCGCGGGACGCCTGAGGAGTCACGGTGCTGGACATTTCGTTGGTGGATCCCTGCCGCATGACGATAAGGTCTTCTGGATCGCCAGAGGAATTGAGTGCATTCTCAATTCCTTCTGCCATTCCGAAAATCAGAATCGATGCGAAAACGACGATCGCGATCGCGACCACGGTCAGCAGCGTCGTGCCCCAGCGGACGCTAAGGCTACGCAGGTTGTATTTGATCGGAATCATACGACTTGCCTCAACCCATCGACCACAGAAATACCCGCCGCCCAAATCGCCGGAACGGTTCCGCTAATTAAACCAATGGCTCCCGCGACTCCAACCAGCCCCAGCAACCACGGCCCGACAAGTCGCCAGATGGGAAACGGAAACATGCTGGCCGCGATCGGCACCGTGGAAAGCATATGAAGCATTCCCAAACCGGTTGCGATTCCGAGGATGCCACCAAGGCAAGCGATCAAAACCGACTCGCCAAGGATCATGGTTAAAACCCGTTGCTTGGTGAATCCAATCGCTTTCAAAACCGCGACCTCGGTGGTGCGTTCCCGAATTGACATCGCCATCGCCGTTGCAGTGACTAGGGTCAATGAAAAGACGACCGCCAGCGAGATGTAGCGAATGAACAGTTGAACGTCGCCAACCATGTCAGCAAACATTTTCGAAAAAGCAGCCTCGGTTCGAGTGCGTGTTGCGTTTTCCGAGTTCACAAACTTGGCGTCGATTTCATTGCACATCTCAGCCGTTTCGACACCGTCGGCACATTTGACTTGAATCGAACCCGCATTGCCGGAAAACCCACTGCCCGCTTGAAGCAATTCGTCCAGGTAGTTCCAGTTGAAGTAAAGCGAACCTGTGTTGGCTGAGTTTTTGAAGATTCCGACCACGGTCAGTTCCAGATCCACTGGATAGATGTCGCCTTCGAGAGGGATTTTGTCTCCGAGCGACCATTCCATGGCTTCCGCAAGATTGGCGTCAATCACACATCCGTTTTTGACTTTCTTGAACTGTTCGACCTGATCTTCGGGGATGTTGTATTCCGACAGCACGTTGAAAATCGAGTCCGGTTCGACTGCGAATTGAGCGAACGTCGCGATTTCAGATTTGTACTTTCCTCCGAACCATGCAAACGGACTCGCATCGACGATCCCGTCCATCTTGCGGATCTTGTCGACGTGAGCGATCGGTAGCGGGGCGGTGAATCCCATCTTGTTCAGCACCACAACACGATTGTGTTTGCCGGCTTCTTGGGTCACAACATTCTGAATTTGCAGGTAGCCATACAAAACCGTCATCAACGCAAGGCTGAAGCCGACCGAAAGGATCGTCAGCAAAGAACGTAACTTATTCCGCGTTACGTTTCGCCAAATGTATTTTAAAAGTTTCATGCCGTTTGCTCCCGAGCTTGAACTTCGGAATCACCAACCAGTTTGCCATCGAGCAGATTTAGGTTTCGTTTCGCTCGCAAGGCAGCTTTGGGATCGTGAGTCACCATGACGATCGTTTTTTTGAATTCTTCATTCAGTCGGTGCATCAAATCGAGAATTTCGTTCCCTGATTTCGCGTCAAGGTCACCCGTTGGTTCGTCGGCAACAATCAAAGTCGGATCCGTCGCGATGGCTCGTGCGATCGAGACTCGTTGTTCCTGTCCGCCGGAAAGTTGGCGAGGGTAGTGAGACATGCGATCCCCAAGTCCAACGATCTCGAGTGCCGTTTTAACCTGTTGGTCTCGCTGGCTCTTTTTTAATGGCGTCAGTGTCAGTGGAAGTTCTACGTTTTCGTAGGCCGTCAAAACCGGAATCAAGTTGTACATTTGAAAGATGAAGCCCACGTGACGAGAACGCCATTTCGCGAGTTGCGACTGGGAAGTCTTCGCCAGATCGAGCCCGCAAACGGTGACGCTGCCGGAGGTCGGTTTGTCGAGCCCTGCGATCAGGTTCAGTAGAGTGGATTTTCCAGATCCCGACGGTCCCATCAGCGAAACGTAGTCGCCGGCGGCCAGTTCCAGATTCATATTGTCCAGTACCGTCAGCACGTTTTCGTTCTTGCGATACTCTTTGCAAACGTCTTTGACGATCACGACAGGATCGTTATTTTCTGACATGGTTAACTCTTGGCTGTGATTGGTTTGGAAGCAGGTTGAGTCGGTCGGAATGGATTGAATCGGAATGGATTGAGTCGGAACAGGGGGCGAGGCGTTGGTTTGGGTGGGTTAGCGACCTCCAGTACTAACCGGAATTATTCACGACGACAGGCGTTTGGTTTGCCCTTTGAAGCGATTCTCGAACGCGGAGGCAAGTTTTGCAAATTCGTTAATTTCACGTCGTGGGTCACCTGTCGAAACCACAAAACTGAAACAATACCCTCAATGAAACATGCTTTCTCCATGCCGACGCCCACGCGTCGTGAATAATCCGGGATTAACTCCCGATTTTTACCAAGCCACCCTCGCGAATACCATCAGGAGGCCGAACGATGATTCGTTCTTCTCCCGAAAGACCACTGACGATTTCGGTCTCGCTATCTTTCTGGTCGCCGGTTTCCACGACGATCGACTTGGCGCGTTTTTCAGCGTCGACTGTCCAGACGATTGTATTGCCTTTCGAATCCTCTGCGATCGTCGAACTCAAAACAAACATTCGAGGTGCTTCACTGGCTTGCTTGTCCTGATGGGTTGGCAAAAAGTAGACGGTGCCGCTCATTTCAGGAAACAGTAAATCGTCAGCGTCCTCGATCGCGACTTTGACTTTGATGGTCGCCCGTGCTCGATCACCCATCGGAATGATCTTTCGCACTTTGCCGTGATACTTTTTGTTCGGCACCGCATCGATGGCGATTTCGGCTTCCTGATTTTCGGAAACGCGATAGATAAAATCTTCCTGAACATCGCATTCAATTTCGAGGTTTTCCAAGTCTGCGATGGTGGCTACGGAACCGCGACCTGAATTGCCTCCCATGCCACCGGGCAGGATGGATTCGCCGACTTCCGCATCTTTCGAGATAACGGTTCCGTCAAAAGGGGCTCGGATGAACATGTTTTCGCGAAGCTGTTCTGTTTGCCGTAATTGCGCTTCGGCCAGCACGATATCGGCTTTCATTGAATCCAGTTTCGCCAGAGCTGACTTGTATGAAAAACGAGCCAAATCATATTCCGTTTCGGAAACGCTGCGTGATTTTCGCAACCGTTTGTTACGTTCCCAATCCGTGCGAGCCTGTTCGATCATGATTTCCTGTTCGACAAGTGATGCCTTGGAACGCGCGACCGTTGCGGCGGAAGCTGCCAGAGAAGCGTCGAGGTCTTTGTGGTCCAGTTCTGCGAGCAGTTGATCTTTTTTGACTTTGTTGCCTTCTTCGAACAGAACGATGTTGATTCGTCCGGCGGCGCGAGCACCGATGCGAGCCTGTCGCTGCGACCCGACGTAACCGG
Organism: uncultured Pirellulaceae bacterium; assembly: GCA_964479855.1. Lineage (GTDB taxonomy): Bacteria > Planctomycetota > Planctomycetia > Pirellulales > Pirellulaceae > Mariniblastus. The sequence continues at coordinate 24,821 of CAYZPA010000068.1, read as the reverse complement.
TGGCCACAACAACCGCATCGGCGGAGCGACCTTTTTTGACTTTGACTGACGTGAGGCGAACTTCCTCTTTGGATTGCATCATTTCAGGAACCCAATTCGAATCCTGACCGAACGTGCCAGAAGCCTGGTCACCGTACTTTTGCCAGCCGAACCAACCGGCTGCCGACAGGGCGATCAGGGTGAGCGGAATTTTCCACCATTTCCCGGAAGACTTTTCGACGCTGCGATCGATTCGTAAAGAGGCCAGCGCGTCGGGCTGGTTCGAGTTGCTGGATGAAGACATGCTCTGGACGGTTCGCAGGAATGGTTGGTTTGTGGGGCGTCACCGGATTGGGGCCGGAGCAACCGATCCAATTCTAATTTGTCGACTTCCGCATCACAACAAAACAACGAGACGCTCGACACGATAAGACGACGTTTGAGCACGAAATTGGACCGCAATTAGTCGGTCACAATCCGAAATGTGTAGGAAAAAAGTGCTGGTCGGTAAGCCGGGTTTTGTCGTGGATGATCATTTATCTAGGCGAGCCATTGCTGACACGCTCAAGCAGCCTACCCGAAAGTCATAACGCGGCGGGCCGCCACTGCTTTCTGTTTGGCCTTGCTTCGAGTGGGGTTTACCAAGCCGCGATGGTCACCCATTGCGCTGGTGAGCTCTTACCTCACCGTTTCACCCTTACCACGCAGACGCTGCAAGCAACGTCCCGTTCGGCGGTATGCTTTCTGTGGCACTGTCCCTGATCGTTAGACCGGTCGGCGTTACCGACCACCCTGCCCTGCGAAGCCCGGACTTTCCTCTCGTGAACCAATTCTTGCGAATCAATCCACCAGCGATCATCTAACCAGCACTGGAAGTCTATCTGATCGAATCAGACAGGGGAACTTACAAAAAGATGTCGCCGGAAGGTTTTAGGTTCAGGTTGAAACGTTTGCTAAAGCCGAGGTAGCCGGCGTCGCCAGAGCTTGTTGGTTTATTGAGCCGTTTGGGCGATAGCTCCCGGTCGAAGTGTCGTTAACCGAGGCTAACGCCTAAACGGCTGGCATAAAAAACTCGATTTGGAATAAAACGACAAGCTCGCCAGGCTTCGGGATGTCCTGTGCTTCTCAGAACTCTGGCGAGTCCTGCTACGGTAGCTCGGGTCGCCCCACACAGACGTGAGTTCTCGGGTTCGTTGCGTCGAGATCGAGTATCCACCTCGTTCGCACCCGGCTGCTTACGCGACTCGGCTCACGTTACCCGGCCGCTCACGCGACTCGGCTCACGGCACCCGGCCGCTCACGCGACTCGGCTCACTAAAATACGGTCACGCAATGCACTTAAGCGACTCAGCGAAATTTCGCTGGCTTCGTAAATTATCCGCCAGTCAGCGAACTGAGCACCTGTGTGATTGAACCGCTGGAAGCCGGCTTGACGACGATGCGATCGCCATCGATCAATGCGTAATCCATGTGTGAAGTTACGGCCCGCGTGGCAGCGTCATAGTCGACGGCCATTCTAAGCCCACGGTTTCGTCCTTCGTGTTCGACCACTCGAAGGATCTCGATATCCATAGCTCGATATTTCTTCATCGCTCCGGAAACACTGAGAGCTTCCGATACCGTCGACTTGCCGCTCAAGCTACCTTTGTACGGTTTGACTTTGCCGAAAGTCGAATGCATCTCAACAGTGTAGCTACCGTTTTCGCTGTTCGCGGAAACTGGCACTGGCTTGGTCGTTAGCGAATCGAAAGTTGCACAGCCGGTGCTGAGCAGTGACATCGCGGTCACCAGTGCGAACAATTGAAACGCCAAAATTTTACGGACAGGCGGCTGGAAAGCTGGTCGTTTGGTTGAAAGCAGTTTTGTGCAGACGTGGAGACGTTGGTACATTCGATTAACCCGGCATGTTCAATTGAGTCAGAGCCAAAATCCCCCTTCGCTCATGATCCTTATCGACGCCCTAATCGAAAAAGTTTAACTTCGTCGCTGAAATGCGGCGAAAACAGGAAAATACTGGCATGGGGGCAGCAAGCTCTGTGCTAGCGTGCTGGCAATCGTTTTTGTTGTTTGGCGAGGGCACATGGAATACTGGACTGAAAAAATCGTTGTCGTTACCGGAGGCTCTGCAGGACTCGGGGCTGCCATTGCTCGCGCTTTTGCACAGCAGGGAGCGACTGTCGTTAGCGTTTCAAGGACAAGACGCGAAGCGGAAGGCGGCATCGAGTATTTTCAGGCGGACGTCACCAAAGACGAAGATGTCGCCCGGCTTGTGAATTCGGTTGTGGAAAAGTTTGGAAGGATCGACGTTTGGGTGAACAACGTTGGCAAGTCGATTCGGGTCGGATTCAAGGATGCTGCCTTGGATGAGTATCGAGATCTGATGGAGATGAATTTTTTCACTTCGGTTCGATGCAGTTTGGCCGCGCTTCCTCATTTGGTTGAAAGCTCGGGATCGCTGGTTCAGATCGGATCTCTTGCCTCAAAGACGGCTTGGCAACATGTTTCGCCCTACGTCACCAGCAAACATGCGCTCGCCGGTTTCGCTCATCAATTGCGGCTCGAAGGACCCGCCAACGTGCACAACCTGTTCGTCTGTCCCGGCCCGATTCGTAGAGACGACGCTCATCAGCGATACGAAGAGCAGACGAAATCGTTGGGGGAATCAGCCAACGCGCCCGGTGGCGGCGTTAAGCTCAAAGGGATCGATTCGGAATGGCTGGCCAACAAAATTGTTGATGGATGTCGAAAGCGAAAATCCGAAATTGTCATCCCGGCGAAGACGCGAATTCTGTTCTCCATCGCCCAACTTTCCGCTGGATGGGGAGATTGGCTGCTGCGAAAGTTTGCAAAGTAAGCGATCGTATAAACGGGTCGCAGGCTCGGGCGGCGTAACAGACGCGGAGGGCGACAGCCGCGAATGGCGCAAACGACTCGGATGGGCTGAAACCTGTTGCAGGGATTGATTTTCCCGTTGTCTGCATTTGATGGATGGTGACCTTCCCGTTTAAAGGTTAGACTTGCGGCGAAATAAATTCAACGCGACTGCCAGCAGGTGAATCAATGAGCGCTTTTTCAAACATCCCAAAGATCAAATACGAAGGTCCAGACACTGACAACCCATTTGCATTCCGGTGGTACAACCCGGAAGAGATGATCGAAGGGAAGTCGATGAAGGATCATCTTCGATTCAGCGTTGTTTATTGGCACACGTTTCGCGCCAACGGCTCAGATCCGTTTGGAATGCCGACCCTGAATCGTTCTTGGGATGACGGAACTGAATCGGTTGAAAACGCGGTCAGCCGAGTCCGCGTTGCGTTTGAATTTATGGAAAAACTGGACGCTCCTTACTACGCGTTTCATGACCGTGACGTGGCACCTGAAGGAGCGACGCTTGCTGAATCGCATGCGAATCTTGACCGAGTGGTCGATGCGTTGGAGGAAGAGCAGCAGCGGACCGGGATCAAGCTGTTGTGGGGCACGGCAAACATGTTCACCAATCCTCGTTTCATGCATGGTGCGTCCACCAGTTGTAACGCGGATGTGTTTGCTTACGCGGCGGCGCAGGTTAAGAAGGCGATGGAGGTCACGAAGCGGCTTGGCGGCGAGAACTATGTGTTCTGGGGTGGTCGTGAGGGCTACATGAATCTCTACAACACGGACATGAAACGTGAGATCGATCATCTGGGCCAATTCTTGAACATGGCTGTCGACTACGCCAAAGTCATTGATTTTGATGGCACGTTTTTGATTGAGCCAAAACCCAAAGAGCCGACCAAGCATCAGTACGACAGTGATGCGGCAGCTTGCATTAACTTTCTGCGAGCTTACGGATTGATGGACCATTTCAAGTTAAATATCGAAACCAATCATGCGACGCTGGCCGGTCACACGATGATGCACGAGCTCGACTACGCCGGAGCGCAGGACTGTCTTGGTTCGATTGACGCCAACACGGGTGACTTGTTGCTGGGGTGGGACACTGATCAGTTCCCAACCGATTTGTATTTGACGACGCAATCGATGTTGGTCATTTTGAAGCACGGCGGTCTGGGGGCCGGCGGCGTTAACTTTGATGCGAAGGTTCGCCGCGAAAGTATCGATCCGGAAGATCTTTTTCACGCTCATATCGGCGGCATGGATGCGTTCGCTCGCGGTTTGAAAATCGCCGCTGCGATTCGAGCTGAAGGCGGGCTGGGCGATTTCGTTTCACAGCGATACAGTTCGTGGGATAGTGGCATCGGCGCAGAAATCGAAGCCGGCAAACACGACTTCGGTTCGCTTTCGGAGTACATGTTGAACAAGGGTGAGGTCGATCCGAACACCAGCGGGCGACAGGAATTCCTTGAAAACCATATCAATAAATTCATCTAAGATTCCGCGACTCAACGTGTCGAAGGATCAAAATCGAGCATCACGGCCGGGCAGCATGTCCGGCTTTTTTTGTGCCGTCAGAATGGTTCACGGCATCAAGTGTCGTTGCTTGTCGCGTCTTTGGTTGTCGTCTCAACTTTCAATTCTCAGAAATAATCCAGAATTAGGAATGGATTCTTGCTTGCCTTGCGATGACTTAGTGTTAAAGTTACACTAAGAAAGCGAGGAAGTCATGACGACAACACGGAATCAGGTTTACGCAACCTCGGTGAGCTTGTTGACGGACCTTTATCAGTTGACGATGGCCTATGGCTACTGGAAATCAGGTAAGGCGGAAAGAGAATCGGTTTTTCATTGGTTCTTTCGCAAGAATCCGTTTCAGGGAGGGTTCGTTGTTACCGCCGGTCTTTCGCTTGCGTTGGAATTTGTCAGAGACTTTAAGTTCGCGGATGAGGATATCGAACATCTGCGTTCGCTTACGGGGAAGGATGGCAAGCCGCTTTTTGATGACGGTTTTCTTCGCTATCTCGCCGATTTGGAAATGTCGATCGATATTTCTGCGATGCCGGAAGGAACGGTGGCTTTTCCGCACGAGCCACTTTTGCGTATCAGCGGGCCCGTGTTGCAGTGTCAATTGCTGGAAACCGCTTTGCTCAATATTTTGAATTTCCAGACGCTGGTGGCGACCAAGTCGGCTCGCATTTGTCGTTCAGCCGGCGATGACGCGGTGCTCGAATTTGGTTTGCGAAGAGCCCAGGGAATCGACGGAGGATTGTCAGCCAGTCGGGCTGCGTACATCGGTGGCTGTGCGGCGACTTCAAATGTTCTGGCGGAGAAGTTGTATGGAATTCCCACCAGGGGAACGCATGCTCATAGTTGGGTGATGTCGTTTGAAAACGAAACCGAAGCCTTTGAATCCTATGCGGCAGCAATGCCAAACAACTGCGTGTTCCTGGTGGATACATTCGACACGCTGGAAGGAGTTAGAAAAGCGGTCGACGTCGGTCGTAAGTTGCGGCAGCGAGGTCACGAGATGCAGGGGATTCGGCTGGACTCCGGAGACCTGGCGTGGTTAAGCAACGAAGCTCGCAAAATTTTGGATCGCGGTGGTTTTCCAGATGCAAACATCGTCGCCAGCAATGATCTCGACGAACACTTGATCGAAAGTTTGAAACATCAAGGATCGAAAATCAACGCTTGGGGAGTCGGTACTCGATTGGCAACAGCGTTTGATCAGCCAGCTCTTGGCGGCGTCTACAAGTTGGCGGCCCTTAAGGATGAAAACGGTAGCTGGATTCCCAAAGTGAAACTTTCGGAGCAGTTGATCAAGACTTCGACGCCCGGCATTTTGCAGGTTCGGCGATTTTCGCAAAACGGTGATGCGGTGGCCGATATGGTTTTCAACGAACTGCAAGGAGCTTCTGACAGGATCGTCGACCCGATGGACGTCACGCGGCAGCGGCGGATGGAACCGCACCTGCAATTCGAGGACCTTTTGAAACCTTGTGTTGCGAATGGAAAATTGGTTTGTGAACCGGAGTCGTTGGGCACGATTCGGGATCGCGTTCGACACCAGCTGGCAAGTTTTCACGATGGAGTAAAACGTTTGAAGAACCCGCATCGCTACCCCGTCGGACTTGAATCCAATTTGCAAGATCTCAAGTCGAAGCTGGTATTGGAAGCTCGTGGGCTCGTCGACGGGAGCTCGCGATGAAGCACTGTTACGATTATGCTCGCCCTGCCCTCACGGTCGACTGCGTTGTTTTTGGGCTGGACGAAGAAGATTTGAAAGTTCTGCTGATCGAGCGCGACCTGAAACCTTTCCAGGGGAGGTGGGCTTTGCCGGGTGGATTCGTTCGGGTCGATGAAACGATTGACGACGCCGCCCGTCGCGAGCTAAAAGAGGAAACGGGGCTGGAAAAAGTCTTCCTTGAACAGCTTTGCACCGTTGGAACACTGGATCGTGATCCTCGAGAACGAGTCGTGACGGTTGCGTACTACGCACTGGTTCGTCTTTCAGATCATCGAGTCAAAGCGGCGACCGACGCAAGGCAGGCGCTCTGGTTTTCGATGTATGACTTGCCAAAACTGGCGTTTGATCACGACCAAATTTTGAACACGGCTCATCAACGGCTGCGCGGTAAACTTCGCTACCAGCCGATCGGTTTTGAACTCTTGCCGAAAAAGTTCACGCTGCGTCAATTGCAACAGCTATACGAAATGGTTCTCGATCGCGAGCTCGATAAGCGGAACTTTCGAAAAAAGATCCTCGGCATGGGAATCCTGATCGAACTGGACGAAGTCGAAGCGGATGTGGCTCATCGTGCGGCACGGCTGTACCGGTTCGACAGTAAGGCTTATCGCCAAATGACGAAACAGGGATTCAATTTTGAGATTTAGTCGGAATTATTCACAACGACAGGCGTCTGGTTTGCCCATTGAAGCGATTCTCTGGACGCGTAGGCAAGTTTGTGATTTCGACAGTTCACCCACGACGTGAATTGGTGAATCTGCAAAAACTGTTGCCACCTCAGGAGAATCGGCTCAAACATCAAACCAGACGCCTGTCGTCGTGAATCATTCCGGGTAACAACTGAGAGAGGGTGCATGCCCAAGGTTTATCCTCGTAGGAAACGATAATTTTCAGAGGTAGCAAATGTCAGTTTCGGCAAATTCATCTTCCGTCACTCAGTCCATGATTCATGGTTGCTTATTGGGGACCGCGCTCGGGGACGCGGCGGGGTTGAAGCGAGAAGGGCTTGGTCGAGACCGAGCGATATGGCTTCATGGTCGCTGCCCGTCACCAGACTTAATTTTCGGTCGTGGGTTTTGCAGTGACGATACCGAGCACTCGGTTCTGGTTGGATGTGCCATGCTGGAGTCGGGCGGCAAGCCAGAAGGATTCGAGCGAAAGATGGCTTCGATGCTGCGGAAGTGGCTTTTGACATGTCCGCCGGGCATTGGGCTTGGGACGCTTCGCGCGATTGTCAAATCGTTCTTTGTCGCACGAGGAAAAAGTGGTGTCTACAGCGCGGGCAATGGTCCAGCGATGCGGTCGGCGCTACTGGGTCTGCTAGCCGTCGATGAGGCTCACCTTGCCGAATTGGTCAAGCGTAGTACGCGGCTAACGCATTCCGATCCGAGGGCAGAAGAAGGTGCTTTGGTCGTCGCGAAAGCAGCCCGGTTTGCCGCGATTGGTAACGGTGAGATTGTCGACTTCATTCATCGGGTGGCGGAAACGACTCAAGGCGAAGAACTTCGCGAACACTTCAGTGCCGTTGAAGATGGTCTGCGTCGCGGATTGAGTCCACGTGAATTTGCAGAACAACGAGGCTGGAAGAAAGGAATCTCAGGATACGTGAACCAAACGGTTCCTGCTGCACTCTATTGCTGGGCATGCTTTCCCGATGATTTCTCCGTTGCGGTCACCGAAGCGGTTTTACTTGGTGGTGACACCGATAGCGTCGCCGCGATCACAGGTGGTATCTGTGGAGCGGGCGTTGGGTTTGAGAACTTGCCCGCCGGTTGGCTGGAGCAATTGGCGGAATGGCCTCGAGACAAAGTCTGGATGGCTGATCTTGCCGAGCGGTTGCATCGTGATCGGCAAAAGCCCACAGGCAAACCAGCAAGCTCGCAATCGTTGCGTTGGGGACGGACTCTTTTTCGAAACCTGATTTTCGGAGTGTTGGTCCTGTTCCTTTACTTTCGCCGGTTCGTGCCTGTCAAATCGAAACAATGATCCAACAATTGGCTCGATCGTGTTGGCCTGTATGCCGCGCTTGTGTCTCGCTGCAAATCGGTTGCCGAACCATACTTTGCAATCAGTTGATCGCGCCCTGGCAACCTGATCCTGCGCCTGCAGTGCAACCAAAACAGTGTCTTCCAGTTGCAATGCGACGTCCGTTGAGTCGATCGGCATCAAATTGGTCGATGGTCGCGGGGGCTGTGCTGGAGACGCCCAGTTCCAACATCTGGTTGAAGTCGCAATCGTAAAGTTGGCCGTCCCAGCTGACCGACAAGGTCTGTTTGCACATGACGCCCATCGCCGCAGCGGGATTGAATGCCGCAATCAACTTTTCCATGTAGCCGTCGTATTCTCCGGTTTCCAACAGGTGATCCAAATAGCGACTGATCGGCATATTGGTGATCGTGAACAGACGAGTAAATTCAATCCCGTACTGTTCAGCGAGCTGCTTTCGGTAAGCGGACTCAAGCTGTTGTTGGGCAGGCGGCAGATTTGGACCCACCGGATTGTAGACCAGCGTTAATTTCAAGTCGCTGTCTGGCTTTCCATAACCGAGCTCGTTCAAAAGCTGCAATGCCCTGATCGATTTTTGAAACGATCCATCACCACGTTGCGAGTCCGCATTTTCTTCAAGATAGCATGGCAGCGACGCGACAATCTCGACCTTGTTGTCGGCCAAAAACTGTGGCATGTCCTTGAATCCGTTCGCAAGCAGGATCGTAAGGTTGCAGCGATCAATCACGTGACAATTGAGCTTCCTTGCTTCGGTGACAAAATAGCGAAAGTGCTGGTTCATCTCTGGAGCTCCGCCAGTGAGGTCCAGCGTCGAGATGTTGGCAGACTTGATCGCCGCAAGGCACGCGTCTACCGTTTCGCGATTCATGTTTTCGACTTTGCGATCCGGACCTGCATCGACGTGGCAGTGCTGGCAGGTCATATTGCAAAGTTTGCCAACGTTGACCTGCAGAATCTCAACTGAATCCGTCACCAGTTCCGGCAGTTGATGGGCAGCCAGAGTTTCGCCGAATCGCGGTAAGTCCCCTCGGTTCAGGACTTCGATCTGTGCAGGTGCGGCCGCGAGTTCAGAACCGCGATGTTTCAATGAGACGACGGGAAGATTCAAAACGTTTCCTTAAATATTGACGGGCCCGAATTATGGCGTCGTTTTGCAGGATCGTAAATCGCTACTTTCGAATTCTCTGACGTCCGTTGGTTCCCATACGAAACGGGCGGACAGGCGGGCAGATAGGCTGGATGACTCGTTCCAACGAGCCTATCGCTGGATTTCCAGTTGCGAAATGTCCATGTATCGCAAAAGGAAATCCCTGACCGTGCTGGCGGGAATGGTCATCGAAGCAACCCGCATCGATCGAGCGATATTGATGCCGCAGAACTGACCTTTCAAGTTCACCAGGGGACCGCCGCACTCATTCGGTGAGATGACCGAATCATGAACCGTTGTTTTGCTGAAACCGAACCTTCGCTGACTAAATGGTCCGCCACCCCAGCGGTCGCGTTTGGTTTTTTTTGTCAAGTCTGGCACGACATCCACGATTCGGATTCGCTGCGTCCCCCGATCGACAATCAATTCAACCTGGTCACCAACGCGAACGTTCTTTTCCAGTTGCCTGTATTGAGCAGAACTTTTGATCGCCATGCCATTGAATTCGATGATCCTGTCACCGACGAGCATGCCCAGTCGTTCGCCAACGGTACGAGGGTAAACTCGTGTCACATTCATCAAAGGGCCGACGGTCAGCCCCATGTCGATGCAGTCATCGCAATCGTTCGGCAAACTCAAATTGATTGGCGGCACCGTTGTCATTCCGATGCTCAGAGCCTTTCCGCCATGTCCCGCACCGACAACGACTTTGCCAGGATTCATTTCACCGGCAATTGAAAAAGTAACGGGGCTCAACTGTGATTCGCCCAAATGCTCCGCCGAATGCAAAACGAACAAAGCCAGGTCGTCTGTTTCGTCGAAGCCGACCATCGATCCACGCCATGTTTGCTCACCGCAGCAGAAACGCATTTCCCGCATGTTCAAATCTTTGACAAGGCTCAGTTTGGTCACCACATGGTCCCGAAGGCTGCAGACGGTTCCCAAGGCGATGGAATCTTCAGCCAGCCGAATTTTGATGACGCTGCTGCGATATTCCGCCAAAAGCTCTCTGGTCGATTGCAGAACGTCAGTTGCATTCCTCCAGTATCGCGGCTTGGGTGAAAACGGAGCTGGAGGTTCGGCAGCAGGTCCGGTCGCAGGCGCGGGTTGAGCCGGAGCGTTGGGGAAAGAATAATTCTTGCCATCTTCGACCACGACCGCCGGGTAGCGGTAGGTGGTAACACGGTCGGATGCTGTCTGGCCCGCGATCTTGTCGGCCGTTTCTTCCGTTTGCGAAAAAAGGATCTCGGGATCAAACGCAAGAAGCACCGCAAAAACAATTACGGTCGTGACGCAACGCGAAACGCTGGGCGTTTTTTTCTCAATGGCCAACACGTTGCTATCGAGCCTCCAGTGTCAGGCTTATTTGTATCGGAGTGCCGTAGCGATTGATGAAGACGGTCACTTCTTCATTGCCCTTCTTTTTGCTGAGGAACCGGATCAGTGATGCAAAGCTATCGATTGGAGTTTCGTCGATCTTGTAAATGACGTCTTTGGGTTTCAAGCCGGAACGTTCGGCGGGCGAATCGCGACGGACATCGCGAACCCTGACCGCGTTGTTGATCGATTCAGCATAAACGCCCAGGTAAATTCGTTTCGGAGCAGGTGCAACGTTATTGACCAGTGTTTTGTCGTTCGCTCTGGTGACGATCTGATTGAGGGTCGGTTTGTCGATATCCAACCGACGCATCATCGTGGTCCAGTCTTCGTGATATCTGGCAATCGGCACGTGTAAGTTTTGCGTCACGTCAAGCCGAACGCTGCTGTTGATGGCGATCAGAGTGCCATCCAGATTCACTAACGCTCCTCCCGAATCGCCACCCATGATTGGACAGTCGGTCACAATTTTGCCTTTGAATTGGCCGGTGATTCTTCCAAGCCTCGCATTCGCTGGACGGTCTCGTGGCCAAGACAATGGGTAGCCGAACGCAACGCACCACTGGCCCGCAGCGGGTTTCAGTTTTGGGTGAGTGGTTTTTAAAAAGGGCCATGGTCCACGGTCGATCAATTGGATCGCGGACGTGTCGTTCGCGGCGTTAGAACCGAGCGTGATTCCCTGGACGATTCTGCCATCGCTCATCCTGACGTTCAGGGTCCGGCCAGCTTTTCTGGTGACGTGAGAGGACGTGATCACGATACCCGTCGGCTTGACGATGACTCCGCTCGCCGATTCTCCGATCGAGACAATGCATGGCGAGACTTTCGAAATCAGCTTGGAAGTCGCCGATTCGATGCGTTGCAATTCGGCCAGCGGATCAACCTGAGCCGTTGAGTCAGATTCGGAAGGTGAATCAAATGCTCCAATGTCTGCGCTTTCCTCGTTGACCCTGTCTTCGACAGCGGCGCAATGGGTAGCATTGGATAGAAAAGCCGCCCAGAAAAGACCAACGGAAACCATTCTCGCAGCAACAAAAATGGTCATTGAATTCGGCTCAGCATCAAACAGTCGCGGACAATCAGGAAGTCTGAGCTTCATTTTAGGTTGTGTCGTGCAGGTGGCAAATCAATTCGCCACAATGTTAACCTTATCGCGGGCAAACGTCCGACAAAACCTGCCGCACGTGGAAAAAACCACAATACACACCACTGACAGCGGCAACTGTCTCGCGTCACAATTCGGACCCGGCCAGTAGTCGCACGCCAATTGTTGCCTCCAGCAGCAAAGATGGACCAAGGCCGCCAGCATCATCAGACCGCACTCGTTAACACCAACTGTTCGAAAGCCAGTTACAATTGTCCACAGAAGTCTGATGAAAACGTAAATCAGGCTGATTGAAATCGTGGCCTGCCAGCCAAGACTTGCTCCGATCAGAATCATGCAAGCCAGTTGACCGAAGCGAGGCTTGTCTACCGAAGACAGGGCCAGCAAAAAATGACACGCCACGCCTGCCACGATCCCAACTCCATACGCGATCCCAAACTGGGCAGGTGAATTTAGCAAGTACAAGAAACCTTTGCTTGTCTCGCCGACTGACGAAAGCGAACCCAACTGGAAGTCAACGATGCCCGGTGCCGAATCAAAGCACTGGATTGCCAGCATCGATCCCAGTGCGAACGCAACCAGCGACCATGGCGCAAAGAATTGTTCGGACGAAATGATCGCAATCGTGAACAGCGTTGAAAGAAGGATCAGATGCAGAACCAGATGAGACAGCAGTTCCCATTTGGGATCAAACAGCGTTGCTTCGATGCCGTGCAGAAAGTTTATTTCACGAAACGGAATACTGGCTCCACCGGACGCTGTCTCGAAAAAAAACAGCGTTACAAAAACACTGCCAAGAACAACTTCCGCCAAAAGGTATCGAACCGGAATCGACTTTTCACAATTCGCACAACGGCCTCCATTTCGAAGCCAGCCCAGAATCGGAAGGTTGTTGCGAAACGAGAGTTTGATTTCGCACTGCGGACAGTGGCTTGAGCCGAGGATGCTCTTTCGCCGAGGGACACGCCACGCGACCACGTTCAGGAAGCTCGCAAAGCATCCTCCGACGAAAAAGATCCATGTCCAGCAAAAAATGTGCAGGGCCACGATTTGATACTGCTGCAACTTTTCCAGCGACGCCATCCCGGATTCTCCGAGATGAACGTTGTAATTCATCAGCAACGCCGTCACTAACGGAACGACGAACATTAGAACTGCGATGACGGCGACGCCCAGCCAAATCAAAATGTTCAGAGTCAGTCCAGCGATCTTAAGCATATTTGTGGCTCGGCGACGCAAATCGAACGATCTTGTGGACGATTCTTTTTACTCTTCGATCGAATTGTGCGAGCCGTCGCAGAACGGTTCCTTGCCACTGCGTTTGCACTGACAGAAATAGGCGAGCTCAGTTTTTTCAGCCGTAAAAACGATTGGCTTAAAATTGGTGCCGGAGTGTTTGCCGTCACAAAATGGCTGAGACTCCGAAAGTCCGCACGTGCAATAAGCGTATTTTTTTCCTTCTTCGACTTCTACTTTGGCAGGGCACTTGGCCGCGACTTTTGGTTTGTCCATCAATGGGCTCCATCTTTCTCGAATCGACTGGTTGAATCTAAACCGGAATTATTCACGACGACAGGCGTCTGGTTTGATGTTTGAGGCGATTCTCTTGAATTGGCGACAGTTATTGCAGATTCACCAATTCACTTCGTGGGTGAACTTTCGAAACCACAAACTTGGAACAATGGCCCAATGAAACAAGCCTTCTCAATTTTGACGCCCGCGCATCGTGAATAATCCGGGCTAAATATGATCTTATCAGCCGATCAGGGCACGGAAAGGGCATGTTGCATCAGGTCGCCGCGGCGATCGATGGAAGGCAGCAAAGATTTACGATGGTTCGCGACGCAAACAGGATTCTGGTAGGTTTTATCCTGGAACAATCAGAACTTTTTGCGGGAGCGAGCGATGCGAAGAATTTCAATTCTGTTTTCTGGTTTGTTGATTTTGTTTTTGGGGATGCCCTTTGGTGCCAGAGCTCAAAGTTCTGGAGAATGGCCGCAATGGAGAGGTGCTGACCATGACAATGTTTCGAAAGAAACTGGACTGTTCGAAAACTGGGATGAAGACGGCCCGGATTTGATGTGGATGGGCGAAGGCATCGGCAGCGGCTACGCATCGGTTTCAGTCGTCGATGGAGTCCTCTACACGACAGGCGATCTGGAAGATGCTCAGATCTGTACAGCCGTTTCAGCGAAGGATGGCAAAGTCTTGTGGTCTACGAAGCTGACAAAGCAGCGTCCAAAACATGGCTTCGAAGGAAGCCGCTGCACCCCGACAATCCGCGATGGAAAAGTTTACGTTGTCAGTAGCGATGGAGCCATTAGCTGCCTTGAAGCTTCCGATGGAAAGATTCTGTGGAGGCGGGATTTCTCAGATTGGGCGGGCAGAATGATGGGGTCGTGGGGATTCAGCGAGTCTCCTTTGGTCGATGGTGATCAAGTGATCGTGACGCCGGGAGGCACGAAAGGGATTGTCGTCGCGCTTGATGTGAAAACGGGCGAAGAGAAATGGGCCTGTCGTTTACCTGACTACGGCGAAGAGTTTGGTTCCAATGGCATGTCGCTGGTCGATGGAGCTGGCTATTCGTCGGTCGCGATTTCAGAAGGTGGCGGAGTTCGACAGTACGTTCAACTGGTCGGGCGGGGGTTGCTTGGGATTCGAGCGTCGGATGGGAAATTGCTGTGGCGTTACAAACGGGTGGCGAACGGGACTGCCAACATTCCGACAGTGATCGTGGATGGAGATTTTATTTTTACTTCCACTGCTTACAACACTGGTTCCGCGTTATTGAAGCTGAGCCAGTCCAGCGAGCAATCGGTCGACGTCAAGGAAGTTTACTGGGTGGATGCGAAAACGTTTCAGAATAAGCACGGCGGCATGACGTTGTACGACGGACACATCTATTGCGGGCACGGCAATGGAGCTGGACTTCCGATTTGCCTGGAAATGAAGACGGGCGAAATCGCCTGGGGACCGGAACGCACAACCGGTCGAGGCGAATCGGCGTTGGTGGTGGCTGATGGTCACATCGTGTGGCGACGTCAGAGCGGCCACGTTTTGTTGGCGCGAGCGACACCTGAAAAATTCGAGTTACTGAAGTCTTTCATGCCCAAGCATCAGGAAGCTCAATCGTGGGCTCAGCCCGTGATCGCTGGCGGCGTGCTGTATCTGCGCGAGCAGGACAAGCTGATGGCGTATCGATTGAAGTAGGGATGGTGTGGCGGTCGCAGTGGCCGCCGAGATTGTCAAAGGGGCGCAATTGCGTGTTGTTTCCTGCGAGAGAACTCCGTTGGACCGATGCCTCTTTTCGATTTTTGACACGGATATCGTTTGGCTAAAACTGGAACTTTCGCTCGGGTGCCATGTTTACGCGAAACGTGACGTGGTTTTGGTGATGCGGAAGGGGTCATGCTCACGCGATGTTAAATGGTGTCATCTCGATCGCGTAAGCATGCGTATTTTGAGGTTAGGTTCTCCGGTTGGCGTGAAGCATGGCACCCACGGACATGGTGAACACGGTAGACCAAAGCGGTAAAGTAATTGAAAGCTATGCTGGCCCCTCTTTATTTTCTCGATCTGCACCTCGCGCAGCTCTGAGTGGAGGCCGTTCGCTCGGGTGCCATGTTTACGCGAAACGTGACGTGGTTTTGGTGATGCGGAAGGGGTCATGCTCACGCGATGTTAAATGGTGTCATCTCGATCGCGTAAGCATGCGTATTTTGAGGTTAGGTTCTCCGGTCGGCGTGAAGCATGGCACCCACGGACATGCCTGAAAAGCATTAGACTCATGTGTAAAGAAGTCACATCGAACGATAAAGTTCAACACACGATCTATCCATGTGCCTAACCGAAACCAAATTGCGAAAGTGTCCTCGTGGTATACGGACAGATCGCAATTCGTTATCGGACTTGGCTGAAAGGAGCAAAGCAAGCAATGACACCAGATTCAAGGCGAGGCACATTCGGATGGCTGTTGGGTTCCTGAGCATCGGAGCCCTTATTCTGTTCACATGGCTGCTCGGCATGGCGATGTCGCGCTGGCCGAGTCAGTCACTGCTGTGGTTCATTCTTGTGGTTGTGGTTCTCGTTAGAAGCATGACTGTGTTTTTCATCCCGGATTATTCACGATGCGTGGGCGTCGACATTGAGAAAGCTTGTTTCATAAGGGGGTTGCTTCAGGTTTGTGGTTTCGACAGGTCACCCACGCCGTGAAAATGACGAATTTACAAAACTTGCCCGGCGTCCGGAGAATCGCTTCAAAGGGCAAGCCAGACGCCTGTCGTCGTGAATAATTCCGGTTCATATCTATGTGCCGTTGGCCAGTGCGTTGCCCAGAATGCAACAACCGGGCATCTTTTACGCATGACAAGAGTGACAATGAGTTCCTGACCTGCCAAACGTGTGGTCGACAGGCGAGTTGTGGCGTTTTCTCCATGCTTTTTTAATGCAGCTTCCCAAAAGTTTCTTGCTTTTGGATCACCGTAACAGGCAGAACGAAGACTACCTGCACGTGCCACGCCATTTCGAGGTCCCTCTAAAGATATCTTAATTGAGGCCTTGTTCCATTATCCAATTTTGTTGAACGAAAAAATGCCGGTTCAACTTTGAGCCTGAGCACGCTGTTGAGTTTCGCCAAAATTAACGTTCTGCGAAACCGCCTTCGCAGCCTCCAAACGCCGATTCTAAACCCGTTGCAATAGCATCAATCCATCGCGTTGTAGCAGCCCGAAATCGCTGACTCGGACCTGCCAGCCGGCTTCGATAGCGAGCTCTGACATGTTTTGAGTTTCATTTCTTGGCCACCAGATCTCGTCGTCGGATTTGTTCTGAAATTCGATCGGAATGCCGCCTTTGTCCCAGCCGAACTGATCCAGCTTGGTCCAGTCCGCGAAATGAAGGCAGGCATAGCCACCAAATTTGACTTTGGGGATCAAATTGCCAAGTAGATTGCCGATTTGTCGACTGCTTCGATGACATAGAACGCCCATCGACCAAACAAAATCGATCGAATCATTGTCAACGATGGAAAACGAATCATCAAAAACCTGATGGCAAGTCAAGCGACCGTCGTAGCGCGAGGGTCGGAGCCATTCAGTGACGTCTTCGAAATCGATGGTCTGCAACGTTCCGTTTGGAATCAGGTCCATCATCGGACGAGTCCATGTTCCTTTGTTGGCACCATATTCCAACACTTGCGAGTCCGAACGGACCAGCGGACGAATGGCTTCGTTGAACACGTTGCGAAACGAGCCACCCATTCGTTTTTCTTCAGAGCGACGAAGTCGGCTCGGGATTCGCGAAATGGCATTTCCGCTATCGTAGCCGTACGAAAGTTCCTGTTTGATCCAATCCAGCGTCGTCATCGTCGGCTCCTTGAGGTAACAGAGTCAGAAGTTTCTTCGGGAACGGTTCAGTTGTTCATCCCGGATTATTCACGATGCGCGGGCGTCAAAATTGAGAAGGCTTGTTTCATTCGGACATTGTTCCACGTTTGTGGTTTCGAAAGTTCACCCACGAAGTGAATTGGTGAATCTGCAAATACTGTCGGCAACTCAAGAGAATCGCCTCAAACGTCAAACCAGACGCCTGTCGTCGTGAATAATTCCGGTTCATGTCAAATTTACGACATCCGTAATGTCGATCAGGCCTACTGGTTTTCCTGTCGCGTCGACAACGGGAAGTTCGCTGATGTTTCGACAAGCCAGCGTTTCGATGGCGACTTCGGTGCGATTTCCAGTTTCAACCGTTAGCGGATTGGTGGTCATGACTTCACAAATCGACTGATCGAATTGTGAATCCTGTTGTCGTTCCAGCAGTCTTGCCAGATCGCTATCGGTGAAAAGCCCGGTCAGGCGCCCGTCTTTTGATGTGACCATCACCGCACCCGATCTGCGTGCTTCGCTTTGGCTGCGGATGTAAATCTCTCTGACGGTTTCGTGTTCGATGGCGATCCGACATTCTTCCAAAGGACGCATGACTTCTTCGACGAGCGATAGTTTTCGCCCCAGCGAACCGCCGGGATGGAATCGAGCGAAATCTTCAGGTTCGAAAACTTTTTCTTTCGAAAGCGTCAGGGCCAGTGCATCACCGAGCACCAACATCAGCGTTGTGCTGGTTGAAGGCGCCAGGCCCAAATGCCCGGATTCGTCGACTTTGCCGTAGTCCAGAACGAGGTCGGCGTGTTTTCCAAGCGTGGAACAACGAGTTGCTGTGATGGCCACAAGTGGAACGTGCATTTTGTGAATCGTCGGAATCAGCGTGACGATTTCCGAGGTCTCGCCGCTGTTGGACAACGCCAAAACGAGGTCGTCCGGTCCGATTCTGCCGAGGTCGCCATGAATTGCTTCGGATGGGTGAAGGAAGTGGCTGCGAGTTCCAGTCGAAGCGAACGAAGCGCTGATCTTTTGCCCGATCCAGCCCGCTTTACCCATACCCGTCACGATGACGCTGCCGTGACAGTTCAGCAGAAGCTCTACCGCCAAATCAAAGTCTGCCGGAACAGCTTTCGCCATTGAATTGATTGCAGTCGCCTGCTGTTGGATGATGTCGCGTCCGTTTCGAAGGCGATCAAAGGATAGCGTTTGCTCGTCGCTTCGGGACGGGATTCTTTGAGCGGCGTTTGCCATTATGCAGCTCCTTCGAGACCAAAGTTTCTCATCCGCTGATACGAAGGGCATCTCGCGAGCAGTTCTTCGTGTGTGCCGCAATCAACGACCTGCCCAGCGTCCATGATCAAAATTCGGTCGACCAAATCCAACGTCGATAGCCGATGAGTGATCATGACGGTTGTTCGACCGCGAATGAACTGAGCCAACGTTTCGTGGATCAACTGTTCACTTTCGGGATCGATTTGACTGGTCGCTTCGTCCAGAATCAGGATCTCAGGATCTTTCAGGATCGCTCGAGCGAGAGACAGCCGCTGTCTTTGGCCGCCAGAGAGTTTTCCGCCGTGTTCACCAATCTGAGATTCGTATCCTTCGTCCAGTTCCTGAATGAAGTCGTCCGCGTGAGCCTTGATGGCGGCAGTTCGAATCTGATCCATGGTGGCATGCTCGTTTCCGTAAGCGATGTTTTCCGCGATCGTGTCGCTGAACAGCATCGTCATTTGGGTCACATAGCCAATTTTTTGTCTCAATTGCCGCACATCGTAGTCGCGAATGTTGTGGCCGCCGATTTCGATCTGCCCTGCCCCGACGTCAAAGAAACGCGGAATCAAATTGATCATCGTGCTCTTGCCGCAACCGTTAGCACCAATGATTCCCAGCGACGTTCCTGCTGGAATCGATACGTTGACGCCTTGCAGGATGTCGTTGCCAGATTCGTACGCAAACCGAACATTGTTCAATTTGACATCCAGCGGACCGTGTTGGATCGGAGTCGGATTGTCCGGCGAAGTCACCGAAGGCGTTTGGTCAATCAGTGGGAACACACGATCGGCTGCAACGACTCCGCCCTGAATGATGTTGTACACATCCGCCATTTTGCGAAGCGGATCCGTGATGCCGATAAGAAAACCAAAGAACGTCATCATCGTTCCGAAGTCCATCGGAGTCGCGCACATTCGAACGGGGCCGATGTGGCATTTGCCTTCTGTGACCAGGTAGCCACCGACCAAAACGCTGGCCGTGATCATGCCGACGCCCGCAAGTTCGCTGTTGATTCGGGAAAGTGAATTGTAGAACGCGATTCGCATCGCTTTGCTGTACACATCGTCCGCGATCACTTTAAATCGCTGACGTTCGTTGGGCTCGTTCGTGAACGCTTTGACGACCCGAATATAAGTCAACGCCTGATAGAGTCGGTTTAGCAGATTCGCCGATTCTTCGACGGCTTTTTTATTGGCTCGTTTGGTCAGCTTTGCCAATCGAATCATCAGGTAACCCGCCAGTGGGCAGATCAGCAATGAAAACAGTAGCAAACGCCAGTTGATCCATGCGGCTCCACCGAGGCAAACGGCCATCTTCAGCGGTTCGCGAATTGTTTTGCCGAACAGAATGGAAATCGCCTGCCCGATTGCTCCAGTTTCGCCGCGAATTCGACTAACCAGATCGCCGGTTCCTCGAACCCCAAGTTCAGAAACTTCCATGTCCAGGACGTTGCGGAATACATCGTTTTGCAGATCCAGCACGGTCCGCTGGCTGACGCGAGCGACAAGCACCATGTTGCCCATCAGGAAAAGTCCGCGAACTACCGTGCCGCAAAACATGGCTCCCAACAACCAGCACAAGGTTGAAAACGGTGTGGACGGAGCCCATTTTTTGATCCATGGAGCCAGTGTGTCGGCGTACCACTGCCGGTCGTATTCCGCTTCGATGTTCTTTTTGGCAACGTTGATGCGCCGCTCGATGGTTTCGGCATCGACACCGACGGCGGTCGAATTGCCAAGTTGTGATTCGAGTTTTACGACTTCGTTTTGGTGATCTTCGATTCGCTGATTGGAGCCAGCGTATTCTTCTTCGACCCATTTATGGAGAGTCTTGTTTTGCATGACCAGTTTGACAAACGGATAGGTCGCACCAAGCGTGCTGCCCCAAAGGATCGCAACGAAAATGCAACACACAAACGATCCGATCAAAGACCATTTGTATTTCAGCGTCATCCTTAACGAGCGTCGAAGATTTTTCATGTCGGTTTCGCGCCAGCATCCATGCGTTGCGAGGTAGTAAAAGCGGGGTCGTATTTTACGTCGAGCCGTCCATGGTGACCAATAGCAGTTAGTCGGTCATCAAAACCGCATGGCCAATTTGTCGAACGGCCAACTGTTCGAACGGCCGAATGGTTCAAGCAGCTTGTTTTGCAGCCGTTGTTTCCAGCGGTCGCCGACATTCTACAAACAGCGAATCAGGTTTTCGAACGTTGCCAGCAACCGCATCAAGCTCGAAAGTCTCGTACTCTTCGATGAAACTTTCCGTCGCAGAACGCACGTGGAAATCTACAAAGCCACAGGATTGGCAGAGCATTTTCAGTGAGTAGCGATCGTACATCCAGCGATGAATTTCACCCTGATTTCGAAACTGGCCCTCATCGAAAGACTTCAACGCCTGCTTTCCCATCAAGCGTTTGATCGTCCAACGAGTCAATCGGGTTTTGGAACGCTGAAACGCATCATGAATTCGTTGCCACCCATTTGGTGTTTTCGCGGTATGCTCAGCGTGGTTCTGGCAGCGTGAAAATTCGTCGCCGACTCGAGCTTTGACAAAACCTGAGTTCTGAATTTCGTCGCTGGCCATGTAAGCGCCCATGCGACCGCCCGACTGCCCGCGGACGAGCTGATCCAATAGTTCAAGCTTCATCCAGTTGTAATTGATCGCCGCGTTGTCGTCGCCAGTCCACGCTCGTGAATGCTGTTCAAGATATAGTTTTGCGATCTGTTCGAGATTGGGAACGGCAATCCTGAGCACACCGCCCGGTCGAAGCACCCGGTAGCATTCGTCCAGAAGCCTTTCGCCAGCGGTAGGCTCAAGGTGTTCCAGGACGTGAGAATGATAGACGCCGTCGTATTGTTCGTTTTCGAAAGGAAGGCCTGCGGTAATATCATGTTCCATCACCTCAGGAGCCACCGATTCGAGATCGATGTTGGTCCATGCTGGATGAAACCGCCTGCCGCAACCAATGTTCAGCAACTTCGGCGCAACGTTTGAGTCTTGAGCAGAGTGGTTCAAGTTTTTACCCATGCCCTTTCTGTTACGCGTGAGTCTTGATTCCAACGCGACCGGTGTAGTCGATCCGTTGCAGAAACATTTTGATTCGATGGTCGGCAAAGTATTCGTCCACCGCTTTGCGACAACCTTGCCAATGACCGTAGTCGTCGATGATCAACACGCCTCCGACCACCAGTTTTGGAAACAGGATTTCCAGTTCGCAACGAGTCGATTCGTACCAGTCGGTGTCCAGCCGAAGAATTGCGATTTTTTCAGGCGATTGCAGGGGTAACGTGTCTTCGACTTTCCCTTTGATGTAGCAAATTTTGTCAGTGGGGTAGACGGTTGAAGCCATCGTTTGCTTGACGGTTTCCAGCGAACATTTGCACCAGATGCTGTCTGCGGCTTCGGCACTTGAAGCGGTGTCGTTTGCCAGAAGTTGATCTGCAGCTTTTCCGTGAAGGTCGACATCATTTGATGACGGAGCCGACATTCCCTCGTAGGTGTCGTACATCCAGAGGGTTCGATCCGTGTCATTGCAGTTGATCAGGGTTCGAGCCGCCGCGGCAGTGCTACCGCCTTTCCAGACACCACATTCGACAATGTCGCCTTCGATTTGATGTCGGGAAACGTATTCTGCGGCATCACATAAAGCCAGAATGCGTTCAGGCGAAGTCATCGTGGTTTCAGAAACCGAAGCAATAATTTCGCGTTGTTGCTGAGTCGAGTCGGGAAGACGCTGAGCCAACGCCGTGATCGGATCGACAGGCGACGCCGAGGAGGCAGCTTTCCTGTGTTTTCTAAATGGCTTTGCGAGGAGCTTCATTTTTTGGCCGAGGATACTTTTGGATTTCTAACAGATAATTAACAGAATGGCTAAAGTCGGTAAACGTCATTGCCGAAGGCGTTGCAGCGGACTTGAGTGCTAGCGAACGCTCACAACCTTGCTCGCATTTTTAAAATGGGCTATCACCAGTCGATGCCTTGTTCTCCTGAAACGCCTGTCCTGTTTTGCAACTTCAACCGTCCCGAATTGACGGCGCGAGTCTTCGAGTCGATACGCTCGCGACAGCCGAAAACTCTCTTTCTTGCTTGCGATGGACCTCGGGCAGGTAACGTCGATGATGTGAACAAGGTTGATCAAGTCAGAAAGTTGATCGCCGATGTTGATTGGCCGTGCGATGTCAGAACGCGGTTTGTTGAAGAAAATCTGGGCTGCAAGAAGGCGATTGCTTCTGCCATCGATTGGGCATTCGAGCAAACGGAAGAACTGATTATTCTGGAAGACGATTGCGTTCCTGACCCGACGTTCTTCGACTACTGTCAGGAACTGCTGCATCGCTATCGCGAAGACGACAGAGTCATGATGATCAGCGGAAATAATTTTCAGGATCAACCCGTTTCTGAAGCCAGTTATTATTTCTCGCGATGGACTCACATTTGGGGCTGGGCAACGTGGAAGCGAGCGTGGCAGCATTTTGATGTGGATGTGAAATCGTGGCCAAAAGTCAAATCCGCTCAACAGCTACGCAGCGTCGTCACGGATCCGATCGAATACGATTACTGGTCTCATACGCTCGACATGCAGCACGCAGGCTCCGTTGATACGTGGGATTTTCCGTGGTGTTATGCGGTTTGGGCGGCGAACGGACTGAGCATTTTGCCCAACCGAAATCTGGTTTCAAATATCGGGTTCGGTTCAGAGGCGACTCATACGACCGATCCTGAATCCGCCTTGGCGGGTATGAAAGTGTGGCCATTGACGAATTTGGTGCATCCAGAATCTGTGTCCGTCAATAAAGCGGCCGATGACATGACGTGGAAGAATATCTTTCTGCCGCACGCTCAGGCAACAGCGAAAGAAGCCGCGCCGCGTGATCGATCGAGCAAATTCTGGCGTCGTTTGAAAAAGCTGACCGGGAGAGCGGCGTGAAAGTTGCGATTATTGCCCCTTATGCGACCGTGGCGCCGCACTTCGAAGCGGAGCTTGAACTTGGTCAGTTGCATCTTGAACGCGGAGACGAAGTTGCGTACCTGAGCTGCGAAGGCGAGCTCGCAAATTGCGATTTCAATCTCGAACGCGATCCGCTGCGTTGTGACAATTGTCGTGGGCGACGAGCGCATGGATTTGATTTGCTAAGCGGTAATTTCCAGACAGTGCAGCTGAAGGGCGGGAACGCGGCGGTCCCTGAGTTTGCCTCGCTTCAACAATTGATCGACTTCAAGGTTGACGGGTTTGACGTCGGTTATGGAGCCCTTTCGTCACTGGTTTCGGTGTGTCGCGATCCTGAACCGAATTTACAGCAGCACGCGGAACTTCTGAGGAAATTTATTTCATCCGCGCTGGCGACCTTTCGGCAGACCTGCCAGTTCATTGAAGCCAACCGTCCCGATCGAGTCTACGTTTTCAATGGCAGATTTGCGGCGATGCGCGCCGTTTTTCGGGCCTGTGAAAAGATGGGGGTTGAGTGCTTTTTGCATGAACGCGGTTGCGACATGCATCATTACGATCTTTATGAAAATCATATGCCGCACGACATCGATGGCATTGAGTCCGTCGTTCGAAAGCTCTGGGCGTCCGCTGATCCCACGAAACGCGATGCGATCGGAGCGTCATGGTACGAAGATCGAGTCCAACGGATCGAACGAAATTGGCATTCGTTCACAAAAGAGCAGCAATCTGGAATGTTGCCCCAAGGCTTCGACGCAACGGCTCGCAATGTTTCGATTTTTACATCCTCTGATGATGAGTTCGTTGCCATCGGTGACAAGTGGCAGAATTCGTTGTACCCGAATCAGGTGGATGCGATCCAGGCGATCGCGGATTCAATGAAAGAGACGTCGCCAGAAACGAGGCTTTATGTTCGCGTTCATCCGAACCAAAAAGATGTCGATAACGCGAGGACTCGGCGGCTTGTTTCATTGTCCAGCCCAAACTTGACGATCGTTCGGCCGGAAGACGCTGTCGACAGCTACGCGCTCATGCACGCATCGGATACGGTCGTTTCGTTTGGTTCCAGTGTCGGCATGGAGTCCGTTTTTTGGGGGCGTCCGTCCGTTTTGTTGGGACCTTGTCTGTATCAGAATCTCGGCGGGCCGTACCGATCCGGTTCTCACGACGAAACGATTGACTTGCTTGGTCGAAAACTTGAGCCGGCGGCCGACAAGACTGGGGCGTTGATGTACGGCCATTGGTTTCAGGCTCGCGGCTATCGTTACCGATTTTTTGAAGCTGAAACTCTGTTCGAAGGTCGGTTCAAAGGCGAAATCGTCCATGACCGTGACGCAGCCAAACTGGCCGCGAAGAAAAAGAAGCGTTCAAAGTTCTCGCTATTTAAGTAGCTAATGGATGAAGCTGAATCTTGCTTCTGGCAAATGTTGCCGCTGCGAAATGCTGCGCCCTTCAGGTGTTTTGCCTCCAAGTGTTTCCCCTCGAAAATG
>CAYZPA010000067.1:0-28551 GCA_964479855.1 uncultured Pirellulaceae bacterium | reverse complement strand
CGTAAAGGTGAACTGAAACAGGCGTTGGCTTTTGTCGAAAAGCATGCTCGAGAGCTTGGCGTATCGGTGCAATCGCCAGAAGTCTGGCGCGACTTCTGTCACGTCGTCTTCAATACGAAAGAGTTTATTTTTCTCAATTAGGAAGTTTCGAAACCAAAGTGGCTCGCCTCTCCGAGGCGTGAATTTCAGCCTACGGCTCGGAGAGCCGTGCTACTAAACGCGTGGCTGTCAGCCTACGGCCGGTTGAAAACGGCAATAAAGCAATGGATAACCGACCATGAAACGCACGAACAAACTTTCGAATCATTGCGGCAAATTTCAGCCGCTGCCGATGACTCGACGAACGATGCTACGCCAGGCTGCTTGTGGATTTGGTTCGGTCGCGATGGCGGCGGTGCTGGGGCAGAATCGTTTGGGCGCGAATGAGAGCATCGATGGTGGTGTCGAATCCGTTTTGCACCGGCCACACTTCGCGCCAAAGGTAACTCGCGTCATTTTTCTGTACATGGATGGCGGTCCGAGCCACGTCGATACCTGGGATCCAAAAGAGCGGCTTACAAAAGACGACGGCAAGCCGTTTTCGATGAAAATGGAACCGACCCAGTTCAACAACAACGGCAACACGCTGGGCAGCCCGTGGAAGTTTCGAAACTATGGACAGGCGGGAACACCGGTCAGCGATCTTTTTCCAAACATTGCCAGGCATGTCGATGGTTTGGCGGTCATTCGTTCCATGACCAGCGAATTTTCAGAGCATACCAATGCCAATTACTTTCTTCACACGGGCAGCGGATTGCAGGGCCGTCCGAGCATGGGAGCGTGGCTCAGCTATGGGCTCGGCAGCGAAAATCAGGATCTGCCGGGATACGTTGTGCTCAATGGAGGCCTCGTTCCACCCGGAGGATTGGATAATTTCAACAGTGGCTTTTTGCCAGCAGCGTTCCAAGGATCTGTTTTTCAGTCCGGTGATCGGCCCGTTTCGAATATTCTTCCTACGGAGATTAATTCGAAACTGCAGCGAAGCAAACTTGATTTTCTGAATACATTGGACCAACAGGGGATGCAACATTTCGGAGCTCACGATGAACTCGAATCCGCGATCTCAAATTATGAGCTTGCTTTCCGGATGCAATCAGCGGTTCCTGAGTTGGCGAGTCTCGACGGAGAGACAGAGAGGACCCGAGCGGCTTACGGTTTGAATTCAAAGTATAAACCGACGGCGATTTTTGGCAGGCAATGCCTGTTGGCCAGAAGGCTGGTTGAGCGTGGAGTTCGGTTTGTTGAGCTTACTTGTCCTCGAGTCGGAGGCGACCGCTGGGATCAGCACAACAATCTAAAAGAGGGCCACGAAAATAACGCTCGTGCTGTCGACCAACCAATCGGTGCTTTGCTGGCCGATTTGAAGCAACGCGGACTGCTCGAGGAGACGCTGGTTGTTTGGACCGGAGAATTCGGCAGGACTCCGTTCGCTCAAGGGAAAAATGGTCGCGATCACAATCCGTTTGGGTTTAGTTCGTGGATGGCGGGCGGAGGCATCAAAGGTGGCACCGTTTTTGGTGAAACCGATGAATTTGGTTACAAGGCGATCCGGGACAAAGTTCAGATTCACGATCTGCATGCGACAATGCTGCACTTGCTGGGAATCGACCATGAAAAGCTCACTTTTCGCTGGTCAGGCCGTGATATGCGGCTAACCGATGTTAACGGAAAGCTAATTCAGGGGGTTTTAACGTGACTTAATGAAAAAGGGGAAACCATATTTGTTTATCGCGTTATGTATCCGGTCAGGATGCGGGATATACAGTGGCAAAATTGGTGAGGCTGCTGGTTATTCGAATTTAAAATTCGATGGCCAGCAGCTTTTTTTATGCGCGGTTGCCACGGTTCAATTGGGCGGGTGGCCGCATCGACGGTTGCACTTTTCTTTTTCTCTAGTTCCGATTGATCGCTGGAAAGACGTCGCGGAAATGGGCGAGAACTTCGGTTTTGCCGCGCTTCTTTACCTGACCGGTAAACGTTGACATCGTCCGCTAGCGAGTCGATGTCCTCCGAGAGCGAATTTTCCAGAACATCCGCAAAATCCGAAATATTGTGACTTGATGTGGTCCGAGCTGCCGAAGAGGTAGGTGGGTTCATTCACTGATCCCGCGAGGGGGGAAACTCGCAAGGCACACCATTGATCGGTCATCTGCTCATTGAGTTGTCGCGCCTTCTCTTCATAGCGGTCATCGATCGAATCCGATTTTGGAATTTCGGTTTTTTGTAAACGCTCAACAATACCTCAGCATTACCTGTTTGATGACCCAGCCGACGGCTCACGGTCAGCCTTTCGGAAAGCAAACAAGTGCAGTGCGGGATTGCGAGGAGGAATCTGATGCGACGCTTATTTTTAGGGATTGCTGTCGCGGCAACGGCGCTGGTACCCAGCTTCACGATGGCCGACGACACGGAAATTGCAGACTTCATTCAGAGTCGGCTTCAGGTCGAACAACAACAGGGGCGCCTTCGCGGCTTCAATGTTGATATGCAAGTCGAAAAAGGAACCGTATGGTTCAAAGGTGTTGTGTCCAACGCACAACAGGAAATGTTGATCCTGAAGACGGCTCAGGAAGCCGGCTCACTCGGCGTCGTTCAGGTCGTCGATGACATCGAAATTTCTACTTCGCCAGCACAGGCAGACTACACAGAGCAGACTAACTCAAGCAGCAAAATGTTGCAGCCGGTTGCCTACCAGCAACAGGCTCAGGCTACGCCAATGAAGTCTCGCACTCAGCCAGCTTACAAAGGCCCCGTCAGCTACGCTCCGACACCAGCGATGCAGCCAATGCGTCCGCAAGGTTACATGGATCCAGCTGTTTCTGGCGGCATGGTTACTGGCGAAGTCATCTCTGGCGAGCCGCTTCCATTCGCATCTGCGGGTGCTCCAATGGCAATGGGCGAGCCATTACCGATGCAGCAAGCAGGCATGGGCGTTCCTTCAGGACAGCCGAACCTTCCAGGTTACGCTTGGCCTGGCTACGCGGCTCATCCAAACTACGGTGCCGTTTCTTACCCGAAACAGTACTCTGCTTCAGCATGGCCTTACATCGGCCCATTCTACCCTTACCCACAAGTTCCACTCGGATGGCGTAAGGTCAGCCTTGAATGGGATGACGGATTCTGGCACCTTGACTTCCACGACAAGACACGCCATTAATCCGACCGGAAACGGTTAGATGAACACGAAAGCCCGAGCCATATTGGTTCGGGTTTTTTTGTGCGCGGATTCAAAGGTGGCAAGAGAAGCACGATTACCAGATTGCAGTTAAAATGAATCCCGCGATTGCCCAGTCAGATGGTAAGTCGGATTTTGTGAACGTGTCGGATCGGCTGGCAGCAGGTCCGGGACTGCGTTGCCCAGTCACATAGTAATACGGATATTGAGCGGACTGACGCGGGCAATTGGGTCAAAGCAATTCGCCGAAAGCTGCTGCAGAGTCGAAATGCCAACAGGCTCAGGGTTTACGCTTTGGCTCGGCGATCCAACCAAAGTGAGCCGCTGGCCGTGAGGCCTCGGGTGCGTCGCTTCTGAACTCGGGCGAACTCTGGCCACGCCAGTTCGATTGCTTCGCGCCCTTGCAGCCGATGTCGCCAGACTTCGGATATCTTTATGGCGATGTGACAAAGCCTGAACTCTGGCGATTCCAGCTACCGCAAGAACGAACCGGCCGCTCACGCGGCTCGGCTGACGGATCTCAAGAGGCGCTAAACGAAAACGGCGACTGTCCTTGTCACTGGACAGTCGCCGCGTTGCATGATTGCTTTTCGGGTGATCGACTTAACTGCCAAGTCACACCAGTCCAAAGGAACTCTGAAATCGCGTTCTTGAAACCGATTTGCTGGCCCTTTGAACTTTCCGATTGACCGATCGCTCGGCGGTCTTGATCGCTGCAGAGATCGCTCGAGAAAGCGATTCGTCGTCCACGGTCGTAACCACGTCACCAAGCCGATTCAGTTTGACCAGAATACGGCACTGTTTGTCGATTCCTCCGCGAGGGCCGTTAACGTCATGGGTCGACAGTTGAACCGACTTGATTTTTCGGCCAAATTTCGAAAGCGACGCTCGAATCCTTGATTTCACATTTGCCTGAGCCTGTTTTCCAAGCAGGTTTCGACGATTGCTGATCTTTATGTTCATGGTAACTCCAAGGGACAAGAAAGAAGACTCATTTCGGTAAACTCTAAAGCGTCAATACTCTGTTACGCGGCTTGACGAGAGGTGGTTCTGCGGCGAAACAAAGATGTGAGCCTCGTCCGCAAATTAAACAGCCACAACGAAAACGTAGGTCGGTTGAAGTAGGATTTCCAATCAACGTGATAGGCAACGCGAGTCTCCATGGCGGCGACCGACTGATTCAGTGCGTGAACGGGCGAGCCTGCTTTCCGATTGACCGAAACAATGCCACAGCCGGCGATCGCGACTTTGATGCAGCAATCGTAGATCGTGCGATTGGCGGATTTGCGTTTTTTCACTCGAACGACCGCGCCTGAAATCTGATGCCCAAACCGAGCCAGCGTAAATCGAACTCGATTGATGGCGTAAGTGTTTTGCTCGCGACAGTTTGTGCCGAAGCCATCGCTAAAGAAGAAAATGTTCTTGTACTGTGATACGAAGGAACCCTTTGTTGCATTTCGTGAGATCAATGTTGCTTCCACTTTGTGCTCCCGTTTAGAACGTTGAAGGTCTTTCCTCATGTCTATACCCGAAAGGATTGTTTATAGTTATCATGCATAAGATAAGATTTAAGTATTGATAAAACGAATGCATTGAGCGTTCCAAATTGCCTGAATCGCGTCCTTTTGAGCTCAGATGACCCGAAAAAGCCGGCGTTTTGGTCATTGCGCGATCGTTTCGCCTTCAATTCATCGTTTCGGGGTTTGCCCGAAATTTGTGACTGCCCAAGAACAATTCGGTTGACGAATCAAAGAGCCGCCGGTATTTTCCGAAGTGGGTGCAACGACTGGACGGTTGGACAGAGCTTGGCCAAATTATTGGCATGGGCTTGAGTTGGTTTGGACGATCCAGAGCGGGCTCCTGAAGAAACACAATAATCGCGGTTGAAGTTGCACAGGACATTGAGCTTGTGGAAAAGGCCGAGAGATCACTTTGCAGTGGGCTCTCGGCCTTTTTTCGTGCCTCCATTTTTGGGCAGGAATTTCGGCGCTGCGTTTCCTTTATTTAGACACTTAAACGGAATTCAAATTGATGGCAATCACTCCAATCACAATTGCACATGGCGACGGCATCGGTCCAGAGATCATGCAGGCCACCATCGACATCATGAAAGCAGCGGAAGCTCGTATCGAGATCGAAGAAATCGAAATCGGTGAAAACGTTTATCTTGCCGGGCACACATCGGGCATCACACCGGAGGCTTGGGAATCGTTGCGGCGAACGCGCGTGTTTTTGAAGAGTCCGATCACGACACCGCAGGGCGGCGGCTACAAAAGCCTGAACGTGTCGATCCGTAAAACGCTTGGTCTGTTTGCGAATGTTCGACCGTGTGTCGCCTACTCGCCCTACATCGAAACGAACCATCCGAAAATGAATGTCGTCGTGGTCAGGGAGAACGAGGAGGATACTTATGCCGGAATCGAACATCGCCAAACCGATGAGGTGGCTCAATGTTTGAAATTGATATCGCGACCCGGTTGCGAACGGATCTGTCGCTACGCATTTGAATACGCGGTGGCCAACAATCGCAAAAAGGTAACGTGTTTGACAAAAGACAACATCATGAAACTGACCGACGGAATGTTTCACGAAGTCTACGATGAAATCGCGGCCGAGTATCCTCAGATCGAAAACGAGCACTGGATCGTTGACATCGGAACGGCTCGACTGGCAACCGCGCCCGAGCAATACGATGTGATTGTGACTCCGAACCTGTATGGCGACATCATTTCCGACATCACCGCCGAGATCACGGGATCCGTTGGGCTTGCCGGTTCAGCCAACATCGGCGAAGACTTTGCAATGTTCGAAGCGATTCATGGTTCGGCTCCCGACATTTCCGGCAAAGGAATTGCCAATCCTTCCGGGTTGCTTCACGGAGCGATCATGATGCTGAATCATATCGGCCAGGGCGATGTGGCTCAGACGATTCACAACGCGTGGCTAAAAACGCTCGAAGACGGCATCCACACCGGCGATATTGCCTCAGAGCAGCACACCAAAGATCACGTTTCGACTCAAGGATTTGCGACCGCAGTCATGGATCGGCTGGGACAATCGCCCTCGGTTCTGGCGGCGGCCAGCTACGATGCGAGCGGCGACAAGAAGATCAAAACATCGATCTCAAAGCGATCGCCGAAGGAAAAACGCATGGTCGGAGTCGACGTTTTCATTCATGCCAACACTCTGTCACCCGACGAACTGGCGAAGCAGCTGCAAGATGCCGGAGTCGCGGATTTGGAAATTAAACTGATCACGAATCGTGGCGTGAAGGTTTGGCCAAACGGTTTTCCAGAAACTTTTTGCACCGATCACTGGCGATGTCGTTTCAAAAGCACTTCCGAATCCGCGTCGGTAAGACATGACGACATCATCAGTTTGCTGTCCAGCATCAAGGCTCAGGGTTTGGACTTCATCAAGATCGAAACCCTTTGCGAATTCGATGGCAAACCAGCTTACTCGCTCGGACAGGGTGAATAGGGATTGGGTTGCCAACCGTTTCCAAAAGCTGGAAGCCATAAAAGCTGGAAGCCATAAAAGCAAAAACTGCGGCGAGCGGCATTGGCTACTCGTCGCAGTTCTTTTTCGACTGCTCCGCAACAGGGCGGATTGGGTCGTTTATTTGCAACTTCCAGCACTAGTCCATCGGAACACCGGAAACGGAAGCCAGTTCCACTTCGCCTTCGACTTCGAAACGAATATCGTCTTTTGAATTCGAGATTCCATCTGGACCGACGCTGCGGATGAACGCTTGTCCGTCTTTGGTATCGAATCGTAGTTCGCCACCCCAGGGGTCAACGTGCTTCAACAGCAACATGTTGCCATCGACACCGCTGGGCAGAGTCCCGTTGGCATCGCGATAGTATTGAAGTTCTTCGTTTGCGACTTGGAAGACTTGCTGAGCCTCTTCGATTTGGGCGGCAATC
Source organism: uncultured Pirellulaceae bacterium (assembly GCA_964479855.1). Lineage (GTDB taxonomy): Bacteria > Planctomycetota > Planctomycetia > Pirellulales > Pirellulaceae > Mariniblastus. Next base: position 21,411 of record CAYZPA010000067.1, on the reverse strand, counting down.
TGTCGCTGCATTCGGCGCTCCTGTCGATGCTGTTGATCTGCCATGATGCCGAAAACGATCGCGGTGGCGAGCCCGATACCGGCGAGTGAAAAGACAGCTCCGGTCGCGGCAGCTTTACGAGGCCCTTTCGTTTTTCGCATGCCGTTGAGGCTAACCAGCAGAGCAAGCGGCGAAGCGAAACCTGCGGTGGCGAAGCTTCCGACGGACATCAAAAGGCCCCAGAATCCCCACCAGTTGAATTTCCGTTTCGGGCGTTGCGGGACATCGAAGCCAATGTAAATCGGGCGGTGTTGGCGACGATGTTCAAATGGGATGTGGAATGGCATCTTCCGGTTTCTCCTTCACAAATCAGACGACCTGTGCAGTTATTCGGAGCAGCCGCAGAATAATTGGGAAAGATTCGCCAAAAAAAGCTTGCTTGGCCAATTCGGCTTAAAACATCGAGAAAACACCGTTTTTCGAAGGTACGTTCCGTCACGCGTCGGCAGAAGTCCGTTTTCAGCGAGACGCCGAGTCAGCTTGAAAAACGACAGCGCAAGCGAAAAAGGCCTGCGTGCATCTTGCCAGATTTCGTCTGCCCACCCAAAAACCAAATTTCGAATCCATTCTCGTGGCAAACTGACAGATCGCAATTCGTTCGTTATGGCTCAATCGATACTCACCGATTTCGACTCATAATCTACGACCAGCTTACGTCCTTGCAGTAGCATCGTCCCCAGCAATCCGTATTGACTGACGTTTGTAGTAACTTGCGTAATGTAAGTTTTCCCGAACCACTCGATGCTGGAGCCAAAGGTCGCCAATTCAACCTTCTTCCCATCGGCGAGAATTGCTTCCGCTGTAGACTGCTGGGGCAATAGGAGTTGTTCGACAATCGACTCGGGAAGCACAAGGCTACCGTTGAAGGCTGTATCAACCAGACAGTTACTTCTTTGGTGGTTTGCGAATCTGGTGCGCCGACCTGAATTTTGACCAACGCGCGCCAATCGTCATCTACAAATCCATTCATTGGGTCATCAACCCAATGTGAAATGCTGCCTCTTTACCGACGTGAATGGTGTGACTGATCTTCCCGGGATGTCGAGCGACAGCTTTCGCTACGGCTGCATCGAACGAATCCGCCAAGAATAGATCTCCGGAATCGGGTTCAATTGCCACAAACTTCCCAGTACTTTCCCGTTCGATCTGGTCGCGATTTTCTTCGTATATCGCCTTGGCGCGTGACGTTATTGATTCGGGCATTGGCTCATCTCCATCGTTTGACACTGACTGTCGAATTATATTCGACCAGTATTGTAATTTCCATTGATGGTTCAGAACCGACGATAATGAGAGCGTATCGCGGCATCGCAATTTCGTGTTTGACTTCATCCCGGATTATTCACGATGCGCGGGCGTCAAAATTGAGAAGGCTTGTTTTGATTGGGGCATTGTTCCAAGTTTGTGATTTCGCAGCTCACCCACGGCGTGAAATTGACGAATTTGCAAAACCTGCCTCAGCGTGCGGAGAATCGCTTCAAAGGACAAACCAGACGCCTGTCGTCGTGAATCATTCCGGTTCATGGACGCGGCGGGGACAAATCGTGCCTGAGGCTTGGCGTTGGCTTTCACTTTTCAAACTTTCGCCGTCATCGGAAAGCTCTGAATCGTTTTCGTTAGACGCCATCACAGGTTAGTTCGACCCAGTATTCGTCAGGATCTTGCAGAAAGATTTGGCTGGCTCCGTCGGGACGCGTCTTGCGAATGAACTCAACGTTCAGGCTCTCAAGATGATCCCGCCACGCATCCATTTCGGTTACCCGTAACGCGAAGTGAGAACCGCGATGATGGGAGTTCACCGCCGCTGTCCGATTGCCGATCAGGTGGAGCTCCTGAGTCGTTCCCAGTCGAAACCATGCTCCCGGAAAATCGAAGTCTGGCCTTGGCAATGAGGGGAATTTTAGCACTTCACCGTAAAAAGCCATGCTGGCCGTCAAGTCTTTTACGTGCAACGCGACGTGATCCAGTTGTTGAATGATCATGATTACTAAACCGTTGCGTTGTTTTCCCACCAGATCGGATCGTTTCCGGAAAGCAAGACTTCACGATCCTGAAATTGGGGCGAGACATAAACGAGATCATGCCGCAATCGAAGTTCTTCTTTCTGATCGTTCTCAACGGCCGACAATTCAAACTCCAACGCTTGATCATAATCGTTTGCTTCAAGATCGATTTGCGAAACGGGTGTCACGTATTCGACCGGAATTGAAAACGGATCGTGAGTTACCGCAGGTTCGACGACAATTTTCGGCGTCGGCATGGGAGCTGGTTCGAGTACCGGTTCCGGCTGCCGAACGGTGTACTCGATATGTTGGCCAATGCCCTGATATTTTGTCGGTTTGACTTGTGATTCGAACACCTCTTTATGAGCCGGTAGTATCCGCACGTCGGCGCCCAGCGAATGGAAGATGTCGCGAATATGGTCATGGCAAGTGAACATCAGAATCTGATATCCATTTCGCGAAAAGTCGTAAAGGACTTCCGCAGCAGCACGAGCACGCTGGCCGTCAAAGTTAACCAAAACGTCATCCAAAACCATCGGAACGAGAGCGCCGCGTCGAGCGTAGGCTCCGACAAGCGCCAGTCGCAAGCTCAGGAAAACGGCTTCGCGAGTACCACGACTGAGGTTCTCTACCGCGATCGTTTCGTCGTCCGCATTGTCGACCAGAAGTTCTTCGCCGGTCATGCGAGTCCAGATCCGCGTGTACTTTCCTTCGCTAAGGCGAGTCAGGTAGGACGAAGCCTCCTTAAGCGTTTCTGGTTGACGTTTCGACTCATAGGATTCGCGAATCATTTCCAGCATTTGCGTACTGGCGCCGAGTTCTTGCCATTTGAGTTTCAATTTGGCGATTTCGGCTTCGATCGAATTGAGTTCCAAACGAACTTCGTCCATGCGAGAATCTTCGCCAAGTATTTTGACTTCCTGCATTAGCTCGCCTCGATGTTGCAGCAATCGATTTTGTTCTTCGCGGGAAAGTTCGACTTCCTTTTGAAGCCATTCCCAACGTTTTTCGAGCCCGCTGGAACCGTAGGTTGCAAAGACTTCTTTAAGTTCGTCGTGCGAGTAATTCTTGCCGATCGCGATTCGGATCTGATCGTCTAACTGTTCCCGTTTTTTGATTAGCTTACGCCGAGTCTGGTGTTTGCTGGCCAATTGACGATAGGCTTCTTCGGAATCAGCTCCAACCACCGAAAATAGCCGCTGTTGGATTCCAAGCTGACGATCCAGTTCACGTTTTAGTTTGTTCAGCTTCGAACGAAACGTCTTGTATTTGGTGGCAAACTCTTTTCGAGCCGCGACATGGATTCGTTGCTCGTTAATCGCGCGCGTGATCAGATTTAACCTGTCGGTCAAACGGGATTCTTCGAATTGCAGACCGGTTTCGTGAAGCGTCGCGTCGATCCGCTGCCGAATGGTGTTAATTTCTTTTGTTTTCTGGGCGTGTTCGATCTTCAGAAGATCCAAACGCTGGTGGAAGCTTTCGATGCGATCGCTGCGACCGATGATTTCCTTCAACTGGGAAGGCTCAAGGATTTCCGGCAGAGAAGATGACTTCAATCCACTTCGCCATGCTTTTTCCGCCGTTTCGACGGCACCTTCCTGCAGTTGCAATCGTCGTCGAGCGTCTTCCAGAGACATGCGAGTGCTTTGAACTCGGCTTTCGAGGGGAACCAAATCGGTGAGGCGATTGAGTTTGCCCTGAGCATTTTCAAGTTCAAGGTCGAACTGTGCGATCGTTTCGACAGGAAGCTGACGCTCGATTTCGTCACGCTCGTGCTTGGCTCGTTTCAGTTGCTGCCGAACAATTTCGATCTGGTGACGGAAATCATCAAGCTCGTCTTTGGCGACTTTATCCCAGTGGTATTTGAAACCCAGAGAAGCGAACAGTGCGACAATCCCAAGAAAGAACATCAGGATTCCGGAATCGCGTCCCAACGCACCTGCCGCTTCGATATTGAAGATCGGCGGAATGATGCTGAGTCCGAGCAGGATGAAACTGATGATGAACACGATCCCGATGACGGAGATCTTTTCGATCGGCAGAACCTGATTGGCGACGACGGAATCGATGTCGCGTTCGAGTTCTGAACGAGTACGATTGAGCTTTTCGATTTTTTCGCCAAGCTCGACACGACGCTTCAAACGATTGACGTAGTTGCTTGTTTCTTCAAGCGATTCTGCGACTCCCAGATCGCTTCGAGATTTGTTCAGCCGCTGGTTATGCTGGCCAAGATCGAATTCGGATTTGTCCAGTTCCTGTTTAACGTTTTCCAGTTCTTCCCGTTGATCGACAAGTTTGTCACCGAGCGATTCCAGCTGAGCGAATCCTCCGACGCCAAGATCACGAATGTCGCGGGTGCGGATTTTGAGTTGCTGGCCCAATCCGTTGACTTCGGCAACAAGTGAATTTTCGATGCGATCGACTTCTTCCTGGATGTTTTCAGTTTGCCGTTCGAGCGACTGAACCCAGGGCGCATGTTCGCTGATCGCTTCGATGCGACCTTTTTGAGCCCACAGATGCCGATTGATTGGCAACGCCATTGCTTCAGATTTGATCTGTTTGCGTTGGGATCGAACCTGATCAATTCGTTCCCGTTGCTGAGTAATTTTTTCGTTGACTTCGTCCAGTTTGGCGATTGAAACGTCACGTTCTTCTGGAAGATTGTCGTAGGCCGAGATCTGATCGCGTACGACTTGTCGGGATTGCCATCGTTCCGCGATTTGCGTCGCGATTTCGATCAAGCGACTTTCTCGTTCGGTGCTGGCGAGTTTCTCTTTGAGGGCATCGAGCTGATGTTTGACTTCGGTTGTCTCCGAAGCGATTCTGGACCAGCGTTGCGATTTCTGTTTCAGATCGTCAATCTCTCGAAGCAATTTTTGTCTTCGTTCGGACAAGGTTTGCAAGCGCGAGTCCGCTTTTGGATTCGCCGACCAGATTTTCTCACGACGTTGCCGCAAATCTCGCATCACATCGATCAAGGAGACTCGATCCATGCCGCTGGTCAATCGGTACAGGTACTCCGACGCCGCGGTGCTGTTGAGCGCACCAAGTTCCTGAATCTCGCGAAGCCCGATGGCGAAAACGTTGTTGAAAATGGATTCGTCGACTTCCGCCATCAACGCGTTTAGCTGCGCGCTACCGTGAACGGAACCGTCGTGTTCATCCGTGACGGAAAGGTCGCCGATGGGATCAGAGTGACGATTGGGATCGACATGCCGAACGATATCCCATGAACCGCTGGGCGTCGTGATGTCCATCGAACCGCCAGCAAGTCCGCCGTAAACTGGCGGAGTGTACTTACCAAGTCGCCCGGGAGAAAAGCCGAACATTATGGATCGGACGAACTGCATCAACGTCGTTTTTCCGGCTTCGTTGTAGCCGCAGAAGACGGTCATTTCGTTGGACAACGAATTGACATCGAGTCCTTTCCAAACGCCGAATCCGTCGACATGCAAATCAGTGATCTTCACTGCAAACTCCCTTGTTTGTGTTTTCTGATCGAAGCTTCCGGCTTCGATCCTTCGTGAGCACCGAGTTTTCGATGCGAGTTGTTTATTGTTGGTTCAAACTTTTTCTAAAGCGGTTTTCAGCTTGCCTCTCGCATGCCGTCCGCTTCATTTTCGTCTTCGTCGAACAGTGTTTCTTCGACGTGTTTGTGGCCTGCCAGATAATTGACTCCCACCATCGCGGCTCGGCGAAGCGTCGCGTCCCGTCGCTCAAGCGTGACATGACCGACCGACGCCATGAGGTCGCCTTTGACGGAATGCGGCATGTATTCATGCAAGTTCAGCTTTAGCGAATCGTCGCTCTGATAGCGTCCGACCGCACGAAGATATTCGCCAAGGATGGTGTCTTCTTCGTACCATTCCATGGGCAGTGATTTTGGAGTTTCGACTTCGACGCTGGTCGACCAGAGCCCTTTGTCGCCACGTCCAAATTCGTCTCGAAGCCATTCGAGGATTTCATCTTTCCACTCATCACGACGGATTCGCGGATTGAAGTCGCCGTCTGTGTTCAAGAACCATCTGGAAAGAACGATCTGATCCGTCGTGTCGGAAATCAGTTTTAAAGCTCTTTCGGCCAGCACGTCTTTTAGTTCTGACATGCTGACGTTTTCGGTGATGGCGATTTTCTGAGGCAGCCAACGGACGCGATCGCAATCAACGGTCGAGACCTTCATCTTTCCTGCGGAATCAACACGGACGAAATTGAAACCGTGGATTCCCGATTCTTTTGGTTTGCGTCCCTGAGTCGTACCGGGCCATGCGATAACGGAACCGGGGCGATCAAGGCGGTTCGGTTTGTGCTTTCCCCCCAAGGCCCAATAATTGATGGCGTCTGATTTGAGTGCGGAAGCGTTGAAGTCGCCGTGGGTCAAAGCGATGGTCAGTCCCGCAGCTTGTCCTTCTGCAAAAGTGGGCTCAAACGAGTCGCCGTTTTTACGTTTGGGGTCGAAACCGGAACCCATGATGGTTGCGATTCGCAAACCGTTGCGAAGGTGTTCGACTTCTTCGACGACGCTTGAAGAAAATGTGACGACGGTCTCGGGCAGTTCAATTGAACTTGGCCAGCGATCCGGGTAGTCCGTTTCGCCAGCGCACCAATAAACATGAATGCCATGTTCGTGCAGTTTTTGAAAGTTGTTCAGCAGAAAAGCTGGGGCTCGCGCGGAACCGAGTTCATGATCGAACAGGTCACCCGAAAGGAGCACGAAATCGACGCGTTCGGTGATCGCGAAATCAAAGACTCGTTGCGCCGCTTCGTAAGGCGCCGATGCGAGAGTTTCGATCAGATGCTTGGGGATTTCAGCCAAGCCACTAATGGGGCTATCCAGATGAAAATCGGAAGCGTGAACAAACTTGATTGGGTCGGACATCAGGTGCCCTCCTTGCGCCTGCATGCGTGATAAAACGTGAGTTTACCCAATCCCCGCAATCGCTCAAACAGCGGTTTTCATGCGGCGGCGTTTTGCGATTTGAGCTTCCTTCGATCGGCGCTGGAAAGCACAGACCAACCGTCCGCGACATCATTCTGGATTGGCTGGCGCGGCAAACGGTAATTGTGCTACATTCCGTGTCCGATTTTCAGATCTTCTTGCTAGCATGTGACCATGAGCAACTCAAACCCATCCAATTTCGTTTTCGTTACCTGTCAGGCCGGTGCTGAAGCGGCCGCCCGCAAGGAAATTCCGAACCATCATCCGGAGCTGAAGCTCGCTTTTTCGCGGCCCGGTTTTGTGACCTTCAAAATCGAAGAAGGAAAGCAGCTCGCTGAAAAGTTTGCTCTGAAATCAACGCTTGCCAGAACTGCAGGATGGTCGCTTGGCCGAGCCGAATCTGAATCGGCGTCTGAGATCGTTGCGAAAATTCTTGAAGACGAAACGCTCGCCAAAGCCGACGTGATTCATGTTTGGGAGCGGGATCGAAAAGTGCCCGGAACGGGTGGCTTTGAGCCCGGAGTTTCTGTGTTGGCGAGCGAAGCCGGCGAGCAAATTGTTGCGGCGATGAAGTCAGACGACCGGTTCAAAAAAGTACCCGCATTGAATGTGGCCGCGAAGCCGGATCAGTTGGTTTTTGATGTTTGCCTTGTCGAACCGAATCAGTGGTGGTTCGGATTTCATGTCGTTAGCACGGTTGCCGGAAGGTGGTGCGGCGGCGTTCCAGCGATCGACACAGAAAGTGAACCGATTAGTCGCGCGTATTTCAAATTGAAAGAAGCGATCATGTGGGCGGGGTTCCCGATCGCGGAAGGCGATATTTGTGCCGAGATTGGCAGCGCTCCTGGCGGGGCCAGCCAACTGTTGCTGGAGATGGGGGCTCAGGTGATCGGTATCGATCCGGCGGAAATGGATTTCGAGCACGACAACCTTGTCCACATTCAGAGACGAGGCCATGAGGTCAAAAAGCGTGATTTCCGAAACGTACAGTGGCTGTTTGCGGACATCAACATGGTTCCGACGTACACATTGGACACCGTGTCAGAAATTGTCGCTCACAGTTCGGTCGACATCAAAGGGCTGGCTTTGACGCTGAAACTGACCAACTGGGAGATGCTGGAAAAAGTTCCCGAATGGATCGCTCGGATCAAAGGTCTGGGCTTCAAGCTTGTGAAGACTCGGCAGTTAGCTTTTAACCGCCAGGAAATTTGTTTGATCGCTGCGAAAGATCGTTTTTTGCTTCGGGCCGGAAAGCAGAAATTGGAATCCGTGAAAAAAGCTCCTGCGAGTTCTTAGTTTGTCCGAATTCTTAGTTTGTGCAGTTTGGTTAGGCGTTGGAAAGTAGCTCGCCACTCCGAGGCGTCGACCGAAAGTAGCATGAACCAAAAACGGCTGTTAGAGCCAAACTACCAATCAAACCGCTGCAATTTAGTAGTCCAGCAGACTTAAAATCTTGTGTGGTTCGAGCTTTTTCGAGCCTTCAAGAAACGTCAGGTTGATCAGGAAAAGACAGCCCGCGATCGAAGCTTCGCATTCCTCGATCATCTTGCAGCAAGCTTCTACCGTTCCGCCGGTGGCCAACAAGTCGTCGACCACAAGGACTTTCTGGCCTTTCGCGATCCCGTCGACATGCATTTCCAGCGTGTCGGTTCCGTATTCAAGCTCGTAGCTATACGAACGCTTTTTGTACGGCAATTTACCTGGTTTGCGAATCGGAACCATGCCGATGCCCAGCTTCAATGCCAGCGGCGCGGCGAACAGGAATCCTCGCGCTTCGGCGGCGGCGATGACGTCGATGTCGATGTCGATCTCAGAAACTTTTTCTGCCATCTGGTCAATGCAATAACCAAACGCAGGACTATCAAGCAACAAAGGAGTGATATCCTTGAACTGGATCCCCGGTTTCGGAAAGTCCTGAATCGTGCGGATAAAATCGTTCAGGTCAATTTGGGAATCGTTTGGCATTGCCGTTGCTCAATCGGATGAGGGAATCAAAGCCGCAGATTATACCGTGTCTGAACGCGTTGTCATCGTGCGGCGAATCCCAAAATCAATGTCGCCGTTGCCGGCCGTTGTCAGCCATTGCCATTGCCATGTCAGCGATTGGCGACATCCAGTCTGCGTCACCGCCAACCTATCTCACCGGTTGGTTGTTTGGCCAGCTGGTTGATTGCCTTTGGCGGTTTGACCGGCCTTGTTTTGTCCGGCTGGCATTTCAAAATGACCTGCGAACGAAGCGGCGACTTTTTTGCCTCGAACAAGTTGGCAAGCATCTTTTGAACAGATTTGTCCGGTGAACGTTACTTCCGAAGTCAGTTTCTTCAAGTCAACTCCGGGACGAACTTCGATCGAAGCGAAGAACTGAACCTTACCTTTGTGCTTCTCAATGCGACGCTGAAATACAGGGTCCTTTTCGATCACGATTGGCGGTTTGTCCGATTCAAATTTGGAAACCATGCGAATGTCTGCCGAAGGAGACATCGCGATCTTCGACGGAAGCGGTGAACCTTCCGGGTTGATCGAGTAGACGTGATAGCCTTCCTGTAGATCGACTTGCAGGACCAAGTATCCCTTGTTGGTGCCCTTCTCCAAGTGAATTCGGCTGGAAAGTTGCCAAGGCCCTTTCTGTTTGGCGACTTGGTTGGCAGCGCCGTTAAGTGGCATGGCTTGTTGGGCGCCGTCTGATGTTTGTGGCGATGTCCCAAACTGGGGCTGTTGGGCGTCGGCGGTTTCGGTCGCCAGAGCAGCAATTGACAAAAGCATCGCCGCGAGCACAACGGATCGCGGGCGAAAGAAAACGATCGACAGCATAGTATCATCCTTGACAGAGTTCGGTTCGAGCATCCTTGCCCGGTTCGCAACTGTGACGCAGACGTTAGCAGGATCCTACTTTTGATCCAATGGAAAAGTTCACTTTGTTGGTGCTTTGATTCCGCTTTGTTAGCCGTTACTCAAACTGGCGAAAAGCGTGCAACTTCCGCCGAACCGCAATGCCGTGGCAGCGTCGCGAATTAAACCGGAATTATTCACGACGACAGGCGTCTGGTTTGCCCTTTGAAGCGATTCTCTGGACGCGTAGGCAAGTTTTGCAATTTCGTCAATTTCACGTCGTGGGTGACCTGTCGAAACCACAAACTTGGAGCAATATCCCAATGAAACAAGCTTTCTCAATGTAGACGCCCACGCATCGTGAATAATCCGGGTTAAAGCTAATCGATTCGCACATTTCGCCACTTGCCCCCGAAAAAACGCCAGCCGATGATCAGGCTGCGAACAAACAAATCCACCACCATCGAATACCATGCTCCAATAATTCCCCAGCCCATCAGCGGAACGTCCTCGATTCCGAACAACGACAGATCGTCCAGCGACAGGAATGTTGCTAGCGGAATTCGAATCAAAACGAAGCCGAAAACGGTGATTAGAAAGGGCCACATTGTGTCGCCTGCACCGCGAAAGGCACCGGTGATGATCATGACCACCGAAAGTGAAGGGATCGCAAACGCGATCAGTTGCAGGAGTTCTCCTGTGCGAGCCGTTGTCGGATCCGATGCGTCGCCGGTGAAAAATAGAGCGATTTGATCTCCCGAGAACCACAATGCGATGGCAGCAACGGCCATGATGCTGAACCCCGATAGCCAGCACGTCATCGCGCCCTTCATGGCTTCGTCGCGCATATTGGCTCCCAGATACTGCCCCGTCAACGTTGCCGCCGCGACCTGAAACGCGACCCCTGGAAGAAAAGCACAGGCTTCAATCTGCACCGCAAGGCCGTGAGCTGCTGCGGCTTCTTTGCCAAGACTGTTCACGATCGCAAGGAAGATCAGCTGGCACAGAATTAGCGCACCCATATCGAAACCACCGGGCAATCCAATTCGGAATAGCTCGCGAATGTAGCTCCATTGCGGCAACATTTCGCCGAAGCTCAATCGAAGTCCAGCACGTCCTCGTATCAGGACTCCCAGCAAAACGATTCCGCCAACGGCGTATCCGCAAGCCGTTCCTGTCGCGATACCTTTCAGATTTGCGAGCTCTGGCGGACCGTGTCCCGAAACCAGTAACGTGCTGACGATAATGTTGACCGTCACCACGATGATCTTGATGACGAAACCGGTAACGGTGTCTCCCGCGCCGCGTAGGCAAGCGGCTCCAACTTGAGAAATCGCCAACAGGGGAACCGCCGGAGCAATGACGCTTAGATACTGTCCGGCAAATTTCGCCGCATCGCCTTCCAATTGCATCAGAGAAATGAAAGCGCCGCCTGCGAGCACTAACAGCAACGTCATGACGGCGGCCAGAATCATGCCAATCGAAAAAGCCTGATTCGCGGTCGTCGAAGCTTTGCTCACCTGCTGCATGCCAACGCGACGCGCGATTAAAGCAGTCGCTCCGATGGCAACCGTTGCGAACAGGCAGGGGACCAGCCACATCACATAAGCCATCGTTCCCATGGCGGCCTTGGTCGCATCCCCAACGTTTTGCAAATAGTGTCCGGCGAGGTACCAATCCGTCCATGTGACCAGCAAAACCAGCATCTCTTCGGCCAGCGCGGGAATGGCCAAACGCAGCATCGGGGGAATATGGTTGTGTGACTCACTAATCAAGTATGGCTTCATTGTTACCCTTAGCGGTGCTCATGTCACCAATATGGCTTGATAGTGGTGTTTTACTGTTCTGGTTGGCGAAAATGGGGTCAATTTTCCACTTAAATCGAGGCTGCCACTGGACCACCGGGCTCACACGGTTACCTTGGTCGGCTACGGAATGTCAATTCTCCGCGCGGCGAGACGCCAAAGTGGGGAAGAGGCTCAACAACGAATGAAGTTCGCCGCGATCTTTGTTTGTTTCACCACTTCGTTGATGACTTCAGGAAGAAGATTACCATCGCCGCACTGCCATGCCGACCCACCGTCTTTTGCTGGTGCTCTTTGAAATTTTCCGCGCTGAAGTTGCATCTTGTCGAACTACAGGAACAATCCAAATGCAACATGCGACTCGAATTGCCACGTTATTTTTATTCGCAATTATTTTCGTCCTCTCTCCTTCAACTTTACTGTCTCAAACCGAAGTCATCGCTCCCGACACTCGACTTCAAAACGCAACCAAGCTGGCGTTGAAAAATGATTTCGCGGGCGCTCTCAAGATCGTCCAGGAAGTCCGAGCCGCCAATGGCCAGGACTTGCATTTCGCAGTTCGCTTCGTTGACAGCGTCGTCGCAATGGCCGACATGTCCGACGCTCGGCACCGAGTTTCGTTTCTAAACGAGGCCATCAAGTCGGCCAACACATTGGAAACGTCCAAGTTTTGCGACGGAACCAAAGACGCCGAATTCGCTTACCACTACATGGTCGCGATGGGCAAGCTTGCCGAGTCGATCGTTGGTACGAACGATAAAATCGCAGGCCAAATTTTTGCCGCCGAAGCGAAAGTCGCGTCGAACCTGTTGAAGAATCCCGGCTTTCCCGCAGAGTCAAAACCAGTGTTGGCGGACCCGATCATGAGTCGAGCGAAATCGATGGCGATCAAAGGCGATGCAAAAGCCACGGTTGCCGCGATGAAGGTTGCCTTTGATGCTGGATTCACCAACTATGAAGAGCTTGAATCTGACGAGATCTTTCAGGAACTGAAATCGGACGAAGTCAACAAGCTGATTGAAACCAGCGTTGACGCTTATAAGACCAAGTTGGCGAAGTGGGCTCGGAAATCAGTCGATGGTTTTTCTGCTTTCAAATTTAAGTTCAACGTTGCCGACATCGATGTCGGGCGTGTTCGCGAGTCAGATTTTTCTGGCCGGGTTCTGGTTGTTGATCTTTGGGCGACCTGGTGTGCTCCTTGCCGAGATTCGATTCCACATTTCATTAAGTTGGATGAGGAATTTCGTGACGACAACGTGGAAGTGCTTGGAATCTCGATGGACAATCCAGACGATCCTCGCAAGTCGCTTTCAGCCGTTCAGGATTTTGTGGACGACCACGATGTCGAATACTTGATCGCGATGGGGGATCGATCGGTGATGAATCAGTTGAACCCCGGTCAGAAGCTTCCGACCGTTCTGTTCATCGATGCGACGGGCAAGGTCCGATACATCGCTGAAGGGCCTCACAATTTCTTCCAGCTGGAAGCGATTGTGAACGAGATGCTTCGTCGCGACACCGGGATGCCAACCAGCTTGCAGGTTGAGTCCAATTTGGCCAAATAGTCGACGTTTATTTGCCGTAAGTCGCCCATTTTGAAGCCTGAGTGAATCGGGTGTAAAAACCTGTTTCGCAAGCCACCTGATTCCTGTACTCTGCCCCGGAATCAAGGCTTTCAAAGACAGTGTTCCATGCGTGATCCGTTTCGACCGAATTCCAACAAGCAACTGGTCCGCGAAGCTCAGATGGGCTTCGTGGTCATCGGTGCTCTCGTCGCGCTGTTGATTTACGTTGCTTGGTATCGACTAAGCGGCTTTGGGGATGAAATTCTGTTGCCCGATCGCAATGTTGCGGTCGCTCAACAGGTTCAGGGATCAGACGCTCCGGCGAATCGAACCGACAACCAGTTTACGACTGCTGCTGACAGCGATTCGCGGGCTTTGAGAAGAGGTTCAGAGGCTCGCCGGCCGGATGAGTTGCGGAAGCCTGCCGTTGTGGAGGCGGAAAGTGCGATGCGGACGCTTGGCGAAACCGCAGCGAGCCTGAAAGAAACCGCTCAGCAGGTCGGCACTTTCGCCCGAGCCCACAAAAACGAAGCTCCCTTGGCTAAGGTTGCCAAGCATGTTGGTTTCGAACAGCCGGATCTCGCGGTGAAGCCCAAGTCTTCGGGTTTTAGTTTTACGAAGCCATCGGCTTCAGGTAGTTCCGCGGCTTTGGCTAAACCTTCGGCTTTGGCTAAACCTACGTTTTTCGAAAAACCTTCGACTTTGGAAAAACCTGAGGCGTTTCATAGTGAGCCTTCGGCGTTGAGTACGCCAATTGAATTCAGTCAGCCGATCGATGCTGACAAGGCAAAAGTATCCCAGCCAGACACGAAAAACGTGGCGTCCGGTAAATCATCTGACGGTGGGTTTTTGCCAGTTCCCAGACCGGGTGTTTCGATTGGCGGTATGGAGCTGCATACCAATGCTGGAACGAATCAGGATGCAGGGCTCAAATCTGGTTCTGCGTTTCAGCTGCCCAAGAAATCGCCTTCTTCCTTCAAGCCGATTTCCACGCCGACACAAGCCGAAAACAAGCGGTCGTTCCCTGCGGTCGAAGTGCCGTTGCAGCAGCCGAAGTTTCAGCCGCTGCGACCGCCAGCAGATCAACCGCTGCGAAGCCCGACAACCATCGAAGCGAACCGTGGACTCGATTTGAAAGCGAAAGAGCCAGTCCCACACGGCAAGACTTTGGTTCCTCAGAAACCGGAATCCGATTTGAATACTGCTGGCAATCAACGTTTGATTTCCACGACGCCCTCGATGGCTGACTTGCGCCCGGTAAGCGAATTGACGGTCAATTCGTTGGGCGATCCAAATCGAAACTCATCGCGAAAACTAGAATCAGAGCCAGAATCAAAGCCGGTCGTCGCCGATGCCCGCAGTGCACTAATTCCGATTGCGGCAAACGAGTCCAAGGTGGCGGCGGTTGGCTTTGAGGAAACGATTGAATATGAAATCAAATCCGGCGACAGTTTTTGGTCGATCGCTCATGAACGATATGGAGATGGTCGCTTGTTCAGTGCCCTCTATTTGCAAAATGAAGCTCGGGTTCCTGGATTCGAAGATCTGACGCCCGGCGTTCGTATCGAAATTCCTCCCAGAGCTGAATTGATTCGCCGCTGGCGTGGTGATGTGCCTGCGGACATTCGACACGAAAACGATCCGTGGCGAGCGACTCCTGATGACTTGATGGAGAAGTTGACCACCGAGTGCGACAAGGATCTGAAAAGCCGGTTTTACGTGACGCTTCCCGGTGACACGTTGTTCGCGATTGCTGGCCAGCGACTTGGTCAAGCGTCGCGTTACGTCGAGTTGATTGAATTGAATCAGTTTCGATTGGCTCCGGACACGGATCAGCTGTCGCCATTGCCAAAAGGTCTTCGATTGGTTCTTCCCGAGTAATCATGGCTGGTACTTTGACGGAAGTAGTTTCAGGCGGTCAGACGGGTGTTGATCGGGCGGGTCTTGATGCCGCCATTTTTTTGAACGTGCCGCACGGTGGCTGGTGCCCGCTGGGACGCCGATCCGAGCGTGGTCGAATTCCGCCTGTCTATCAACTGAAAGAAACGGATAGTCGGAACTACGCAGTCCGGACAGAACAGAATGTGATCGATTCTGACGGAACGCTGATTCTTTACAAGAAAGCGATGTCTCGCGGTACGGAATTGACCGCCAAATTTACCCGTCGGCACCGAAGGCCAATGCTGGACATCGATTTGGCTGACTTTGGCTCTTGGGACGAATCCCGATTTGAAAATGAAGTCGTCAGAGTTGCTGACTGGATTGAAAGCGAGAACATCAACGTGCTGAATATCGCCGGACCACGAGAGTCGACCTGTCCCGGAATCGGAAAGACGGCGCAGGGCTTCCTTGTGCGGGTCTTCGAACGGTCAGTTTAAAGATCGCGTTTGGCATCGCTTTTTACAACCGAAGTCTGGCGATATCGGATACGGAGAAGTGGCGCCACCATCGCTTTACTCGGCAGAGTTCAGGAGCGACGCACCCGAGGCCTCACGGTCATACGGTCATGCGGCTCACTTTGTCCTCCTTGCCGTAGCTGCGCTCGCCAGAGTTCAGGCTGTTGCGGATCTGCAGAACCACCGCGAAGTCCGTCAGTTCCGACCAACCGAACGCCTTCACAAATAGAGTTTCAAAAGCTTCGGCCCGCATCACGCCGTCTACTTTTTCGAGCCGCATCCACCCGCCAACGCACAACTGCCACAATCGCCGCAGCTTGCTCCAGTGCCGCAGTCTGGCCCGCAACCGTTCGCCAAAGCTTCCGCGAACTTGCGAAATTTGACTTTGCTCTCGTAGACCGAGGCAAGTTCATCGGTCAGCGATTCAACTTCCGGGCTCACGTCTCCCAGAAAGTAAAACCAAATCGAACTGCCATCGAAAATGTGCTCAACATCGACAAGCGTAGCCGTCAGGCCGCGTTCAATCAGCAAATCAGAACAGGCTTTGAACGCTCTGTCACGGAACCGATCGAGCCGTTCAATGATCGCATGGTCTTCCGAACCGACTCGTCGCAACAACTGGCCGTCGGCTTGTTCTGCGGATTCGACACCGCTGTTCGATTCGATACCGCTGTTCGATTCGATACCGCTGCTCGATTCGACACCGCATATCACTTTGCCGACTTCAAGTCCCCGAGCTGTTCGGCAGATCACTTGCGAGTCGCGAGGATACGTCTGCAAATCCGCAGCGTAGAACTTGCCGACGAAACCGAGCAAACCGACTTGAACCAGATGCAATGAACTCATTGGCCATCCTTCTTTCCGGAGTTCGATTGGTCCACATCGGTCGTTTCCTGTCCGTTTCCTTTCGGTGAAGCGATTGCCTCAGGCACTTCGTCCAGCCCTTCAATTTTTAGCAATTTGCCAACGGGATTCGCGTTTGCAACTTCCGCAACGTCACCAAGCGTCACCACGTAAAGCGATCCCTGCGAATCGAAAGCCATCGAAATTGCATGCGGTATGTCGATCAGCTTTTTCGCAGTGCAGCCGTCGGTGCCCTTGCCGATCAATTTGTACAACGCGGCCTTGGAAGGATCTTCGAAGCAATAGTCGATCGCGAACAGGTGTTTTCGTTTGGGGCTGTAATCGATATCGACGATGTCCTGAAGTTCCACTTCGTAGTTCTCTTTCAACGAACCTTGCAAGCCGTAAAAAGTCAGCTGCGAGTCCTTCGACGTGCCTTTGGTTCCCATTTGCGAAACCACCAGATATTCTCCACCGGGACTAATTGTCATCGACGTTGGAGAAACGTAGCCGCTCTTTTTGGCCGTTGGAATCAAGGGGCGAAAAGAAGTTAGTTTTTCCTTTGCGATCTCGCTGATCGCGATCCAGCCGTTTTCTGGATCACCATGTGTGACCGCATAAACGTTTGCGTGTTTGGAACAAATGGAACTGAATAGGCCCAATGGCTTGGCGTCGGAGGCCAGTTGCAGCTTGACCGTTTCCAACGCGTCTTTCGATTGCAGCGTCTTTTCCTGATTGGCAACAATCGTGAACCGCGACAAGCTGCCTTCCGTCGCAGATGCTCCATGGCCAACCAGCAACATGCCTTTCGCTAAAAAGTGAATCCCGATCGGCCCTGCCTTAAAGTCGTTGAAAAGCAACGGTTCAAGGTCGCCGATCACCGGAACCGGTTTTCCATCGACAACCTTGATGATCTGTTGAGCACCGCTTTCGCAAACGAACACGACGTCGGATTGCGGCTCGACGGCAACCGAAAACGGATTGTTCAGCGAATCAAGAACCGTCACCGACGTGATGCTTTTATCCACCGTCGTCGTTTTCACTTCCGCAGAATCCTGCGCCCACGCGGACAAGTGAAAAACGAGCAAAACAACGCAGGTCGTTGCTGTTCGAGCGAAAAGAAATCTGTTCATTGTCGGGCACTTTCTGAGCGAAGGGTTACCTGCCTAATTGTAGCCGGAACTTTTTCGCATCACATCGGCCCATGTGAATCCCGGATTATTCACGAGGCGTTGGCGTCGACATGCAGAAAGCTTGTTTCATTGGAGTGTTGTTCCGCGTTTGTGGTTTTGGCTGTTCACCCAAGGCATGAAATTGACGAACTTGCAACACTTGTCGCCGCGTCAGGAGAAATGCTTTAAAGGGGGAACCGCACGCCTGTCGTCGTGAATAATTCCGGTTAATCGGTAGCCGAAGCGAACCGGGCTTTCGGTCAGAGCGTTTCTCGCAGAAACCTGCCCGTGATTGAATGGTCACACTGAGCGACCGTTTCTGGCGTCCCGGCAACCACGATCTCGCCACCAGCTCTTCCGCCGTCGGGACCAAGGTCGATCACCCAGTCTGCACACTTGATCACGTCGAGGTTGTGTTCGATCACCACGACCGAATGATTTTGGTCGACCAGTTTCTGCAACACAGCCATCAGGTCTTTGACATCATCGAAATGCAGCCCACGAGTCGGTTCATCCAAAAGATAAAGCGTGTGAGCCTCTGCGGTTCTTGAAAGCTCGCGAGCCAGTTTTAAGCGTTGAGCCTCGCCGCCGGACAGAGTGGTTGCGGATTGGCCAAGCTTTAAATAGCCGAGCCCGACTGAAATCAGCACGTCCAGTACTTTCGTGATTTTTTCAATGTTCTCAAATCGTTCTCTGGCTTGCGAGACCGTCAACTGTAGAACGTCGGCGATTGAAAGGGATCCGAACTTTGCCTGAAGCGTTTGCACGTTGAATCGTTGGCCGTGACAGGTTTCGCATTCGACCATCATGTCAGGCATGAAGTCCATTTTGACTTTTTGAATGCCGTGACCAAGGCAATTTTCGCATCGCCCCGCACGCGAATTGAAACTGAATCTGCCAATCCCATAGCCCCGCTGTTTTGCGATTCGTGTCGCAGAGAAAATCTTGCGGAACTGATCAAACACGCCGGTGAAAGTGGCCGGGCAACTCTTGGCACTTCTGCCGATCGGTTTCTGATCGATAAGAATCGCTTTGTCGATTGCTTCCATGCCATGGATCGAATCGTGTGGCTCAGGTCGTCGTCCAAAGAACCCAAAATGATCCTGAAGTGTTGGAGCAAGGGTTCGATTGATTAGCGTACTTTTTCCGGAACCGCTAACGCCAGTCACGCAGACAAAGCGATGAAGCGGGATCGTCACGTCAACAGATTTCAAGTTGAACCCGGAAGCACCCTTGATCTGGATCGAAGTTTTCAAATTCACTTCGCGTCGCTCCGGAACCGGAATCGATGTCGCTCCTGACAGGTAGTTCCCGGTCGGGCTGGCAGGTTGAGCCGCGATCTCGGTTGGCGATCCCGCCGCAACGACTTGGCCTCCAAGCTCACCCGCCCCGGGTCCAATGTCGATCACCTGGTCCGCTGCTCGGATCAATACTTCGTCATGTTCGACAACGATCAATGAGTTTCCGTTGCCTTGTAGCTGGGACAGGGCGGACAGCAGCCGGTGGCTGTCGCGAGCGTGTAGTCCAACCGTCGGTTCATCCAAAACGTAGCAAACATTCGCCAAACCAGATCCTATCGACGCTCCCATACGAACCCGTTGAAGCTCGCCGCCGCTAAGCGAATCGGCACCGCGCCCCAGCGTAAGATAGTGGACGCCGACTTCCAGCAAATAGTCCAACCGTTTCAGGATCTCAGAAACGATCGCTTCGCTGGCCACCGTTTCAATGGTCCTGTCTGAGTCCGTTTTGTCGGGGTAATGGAATGTGCGAAACCAACCGGTGAGCAAATCCAAAGGCGTTGCCAGAATTTCGCAGATGTTTTTGCCTTGGTAAAAAACGGAATTCGCTTGAGCGTTTAGTCTTGACCCATTGCATCCAGAACAGGGCAGTTCGCGTTCGTAGCTGGAAAGCGTTTCATACCAATCGTCGTCGTCCGTCGTCGCGATGTCTCGGCAAATCAGATTGAATATCCCCAACGATTTTGGATCGGCAGAATTCAGCAGCGATTCCCAATCCTTTGCAGGCATCCGATCAAGCGGTTGGTCCGCCGACCATGACAGGGCTTTCAGGATCGGTTTCAGCTCAGTCAGTTTTGACTTTCGCTGGCTGACCGTCAGTTGCTGCCAGGGTTGGATGGCTCCATCAGAAAGCGAAAGGCTTTTGTCGAACAGTCGTTCGACTTGAAACTGAAGCTGCAACCCGAGCCCCTGACAATCCGGGCAAGCGCCCTGCGGTCCATTGAAACTGAAAAGACGCGGGCTGACTTCGGCGTAAGTAATGTTGCATTTTGAGCAGGCGTACCGCGTGCTGAAACGATCTTCGTTCCATCGCGTGAAATCTGATTTTAGTGTTGAGTCAGCCTCGATTTCTTCGGGCGTCGCGTAACTGACGACGACATTGCCCTGCCCTATTTCGTCTGCGGTTTCGATGGCTTTTTGAAGTCGCTCGCGCGAGCCGTCTCGAATGATGATTCGATCGACGACGGCGGCGAATTGGTGAGCTGAATCGGGATCGATCGCGGGAGTCTGTTCGATGTCAAAAACAGCTCCGTCGATGCAAATCTTCAGGAGTCCTTCGCGCCGAATTTTTTCGACCGCCGTTTCCAGTGTTGCGTACTCGTCCACGATCGGAGCCAAAATCATCAGTCGAGTCGCTTCAGGAAGAGATTCGATATTTTCGCAGATGTTGATTTGCGTTTTTTGCTCGATCGCGTCGCCGCACTGGTAGCAGTGAACCGTTCCGACTTGAGACATCAGAACTTTCAGGAAATCATGGATCTCGGTCAGAGTCCCGACGGTGCTTCTTGGATTGCCCCCTGCGGTTTGTTGAGTCGAGCAAACGGTCGGCGGGAGTCCTGCTACGAGGTCGACGTCGGCTTTCGGAAGCTGGTCAAAAAACTGACGCGTGTTGAGCGATTGGCATTCAAGAAACTGTCTTTGACCCTCGGCAAAGATGGTGTCGATCGCCAATGAGCTTTTTCCAGATCCGGATCGACCGCAGATGACGACAAGCTGGTTGCGAAAAATTTTGACATCGATGTTTTTCAGGCAATGCGTCCGAGCTCCATGAACTTCGATGTACCGCTGGTCCGCTATGCTCATGGAACTTTTTTCGGAGATCCTGAAGTCTGTTTGGGCTTACATCGCTTGATGCATCTTGGCTGAGTCGTGGTTGGACAGGCTACGACTTCTGTCCCTGAAGCGTCAACACCAGACGCCGCGATCCGCCATGATTCCGATGTTCGCAAAGGTAAATTCCTTGCCATGTACCCAACGCCAGATGTCCGTCTCGAACTGGAATTTGCAATTGGCAACCGAAAATCGAAGATTTTACGTGAGCCGGCATGTCGTCGGGGCCTTCGCAAGTGTGCACAAAAGGCATCGATTCAGGGCTGATTAAATTGATTGCCGTTTCCATGTCGATTCGTACGTCCGGATCCGCGTTTTCGTTGATCGTTAGGCTGGCCGAGGTGTGCTGAATGAAGACTTGCAGCATGCCAATTCGAAACTGTTCGATCTCGGGCATCGCAGCCACAATTTCGCGCGTGATTAGATGAAAGCCCCGTCGAACGGGTTTTAAAGCCAGTGTGTTTTGATACCAATCGCTCAAGAGCCGATGCCTCCAGTTCCGGAAGTTGCAGAGAACTTTGGAAGTTGTAAATGTGGTTCCATGGTAAAAAGCTTGAATTCTGATGCTTGTTGGCAGGAAAGCGTAGAACAGCATCGAGCAGCATCCAACCGGTGCTTAAGTTTTTCGCACTTCTGGAATTCGCCGCATCGGCTTCTGGAATTCGCCGCATCGGCTTCTGGAATTCGCCGCATCG
>CAYZPA010000066.1:1871-28790 GCA_964479855.1 uncultured Pirellulaceae bacterium | reverse complement strand
TCGCCAGCTTTGGCACTTGGCGTCGAAAACAGGAAACTGCAAGAGATCAGCAGTGCCAAAGGTACAAGAAATTTCTTAAGCATCTTTAATACTCGTGAACGGACTGGTTTTGAAATTAACGCTCATTTCGACCGCGGAGTCGACGCGCACAACACGCTGACTGGCAATCAATCGTCTTTGCCTTCTGTGACCCGCTATCCCGATCTTCCAGAATCGGCATTTCAGGTCGTCCCTCTCCCCACCAACCACCCAAATTATCGTAACCCGACGCCGGAACAAGGAAAAATCAGGAAAAATCCACATGTTCCGCAAAATCTGGTTTTCTTGTTCAACCCCTACAAGCCAACACCCGATAACTCAACTGAACGAAAGTCTCGGGTAGCGATCCCGGGATCGAACGCTGCATTAGCAGGAAGAAAGCACAATGGCTTTGAAACACATTCTCACAGTTGGATCAGTACTGGCCGCATTCGTTGTTGGACAGTTGGGTACCGCCCATGCACAAATTCACATCCCGGGAGCTCGTTTTGAGCATCGGGATCTGGAGTCATCAGAAGAAACTTTGCCGTTGGCAACACCGGGCGTCTTCGACTACGACGCTCAGATGTTTGCTCCGCTGGAGTTTACGAATGATGACGAATTGGAACCGCGAATCGGTTTCTATTTTTCATACGACCGGACCTATCTGAGCCTGTCTAGCTCTCCCCGGATCGAAAACGATACAAACTTTATCGACACTGGCAACAAATTTCACTGGGGTACCCGGTACGAGCTTGGCTGGATGACGGAAGCCGAAAACGGCTGGTCGATTGCGTACCAGCAAAACCGCGGTAACGTCTACGCAAACGGTCAGGACTCACTGGTCCTGAACCCGATGCTTGTCACCAACAACTTCGCATCGGTCGAAGTGAACCGGGTCTTCCGTCAGGCAATGACCAACGGCGGTACGCTTGAGCCTTATATCGGTATGCGATATTTCAATGTCAGCGACGAAACGCTCGAAGACACCAATCAGGACTTCGTGGTCGGCATCCTTCCTGCAGACAACCGTTTCAAGCAGGAAGCTCAAAACAACGCCGTCGGTCTTCATGCCGGAGCACGTTTTTCTCGCCGCAGCGGACGATGGCGTTTCACAACCGACGGAGCCGTTACAGCCGCCTACAACCAGCAAAAGTATTTCGCTTCGGATATCCTCCGCGAAATTACACCTGGCGGTCTAATCGTGACCAGCGTATCTGAAAGCTCAGTCGAAGATCAATCGTTCATCCCAGCGATCGACTTGCAGTTCGATATCGCTTTCAGCGTCACTCGTGACATCACGCTGAAGACGGGCGTTCAAACGATGTACCTTTGGGACGGCATCAACCGAGTCAACACGCTGACCACGGGATTGAATCCAAACTCAATCCTGAGCGGCGGAGTCGGAGCGACTTCGACGAACGACAATCGCTACATCGCAGCCGGATTCGTATTCGGATTCGAATGGCGACGTTAATCAAACCTGATTGACAACGTGAGAATAGAAAAGGGCTCGGGAGCCAATCGCTTCCGAGCCCTTTTCGCGTTCGTACTGCATCGCGAAGCACGATGGTCCGAAACTGGTGATTTGTGACAACTCAATTGCAGGGTGAGCCGCTTTGGCGATAGCCACGGTTTCCCGCACAAAACCGGGACTAACGCCGGCTAACGCTTAAACGGCTTAGGATTGAAAGCCCGCTTTTTAGCCGAGACAGACCACTCGCCTGGTGCTAGTTGTCCAATTGAGGGATCTTTCGACCCTTGGTCCATTTAGCACCGGCTTCGTCAAGCTTCTGGCGAATCTCGACGACGTCTTCTTCGACGATTTGCCGAAGGTCCGCTTCGATTGCCTCATATTGTTCGATCGCGATTTCCAACTGACGACGATGCGTTGCAGTTGGACCTTCACGACTTCCCATGGCACCGAACAGGGCCGTGTTGAGCCGATTGATCAAGCCCGGTAGCGCCGATTCGTTTCGCTTGGGACGAGTCGGATCGCCATTGAATGCCTCACCGATATCCAGCAATCGAGTTTCAAGCTCACGGATTTCGTTGACCAATTCCTGATCCATCGTCAGCGAAGATTCAACGACACCTCGCATCGTCGCCAGCTCTTCACGCGTCTCTCTCGAGAACTGAGTCGCGGCTCGCATCACGTCGTAGACTTTGCGAGTCTCTTTTGCGAACTCAAGGACCGCTTCACGATCGGGCTCACTAACGTCGGCCAGTTCCAGCGGCGCGATTTCGAATTCGACAGGCTCGACCAGTTGATTTGTTTTGCCGTCCACTGTTTTCGTAAGCTCGACGGTGTAAGTGCCCGGCAACGCGATCGGTGAAATCGCATAGCCCTCTGAACCGTAAGACATGTCCCACTGACTGCGATGAAAACCTTTCGAAGTCGAACCGTTGATTCGATCAACCAGATTGCCTTCGCCGTCACGAATCAGAAGCGTTACTTTAGGAGCGACTTCTCGATCTTCGGCTTTGAATTCCTCCCACGTCGGAAACGGAACGTCGCCTGATCCCTTCGAACGCTCTTTGCTCTTACGTTTCTGCTTTAACGTTTTCAGGGACTCGTCAAGATGCCAATAGAACGTCACTCCGTAAGCAGGATTGGCAGCCGTGTAGAAATTGGCTCCCTGAAATGCTCGTCCACCCATCGCCAGCGGACTGCGTTTTTCAAAAATGCGTCCTGTCTTGACCGGCAAGATTGCGTCCTTCTTCAACAATTCAGGAGTAATACTGCGAAGTGGGCTGTAATCGTCCATCACGTAAAAACCACGACCGAACGAAGCCAACACAAGCGAATTTTCATCGGCTTGAATTTCGATGTCACGAATCGCAATCGTTGGGAGTCCGCTCGAAAGCTCGATCCACTTTTCGCCACCATTGAGCGTCACGAAACATCCGAACTCAGTGCCGCAAAAAAGCATGTCCGGATTCACATGATCCTGCTTCAGCGTGTAGACGCTGCCTCGTTCAGGCAAATCCCCCGTGATCTCCTGCCATGTTTCGCCGCCATCATCCGACCGTACGATGTAGGGCTTGAAGTCACCGCGTTTGTGATTGTTGACCGCCACGAAAACTGTGTCTTCATCGTGAAGGCTGGCTTCGATATCGTTGATGTAAGCGAACTCAGGAACGTCCAACGAACCAAACTTGCTAATCTTGGTCCAGCTTTCGCCGCCGTCTTCGGTAACCTGCAACATGCCGTCGTCGGTTCCGACGTAGATCAATCCTTCCGCAATAGGTGATTCGCTGACGCTGACGATTGTGCCGTACATGGAAGTCGACATGTTCTTCGCGACAGCATCGACGCTCCAAACGCGGCCCATGACTTTCAGCTGGTTTCGATCAAGGTTTCTGGACAGGTCAGGACTAATCGCTTTCCAGCTATCGCCTCGATCATCTGACTGAAACAGGATCTGCGAACCGTAGTAAATCCGTTTGCTATCGTGAGGAGAAATCAGCAACGCCGAATCCCAGTTCCAACGAAGCGCCTCGCCATCGGCCTCCGGTTGCGGTTTGATGTCGACGCGTTGGCCAGTTTTTCGGTCGAAGCGAACGAGGCCTCCGTACTGCCACTGGGAATAAATCGTGTCCGGATCTTCCGGGTCGACTGCGGGATCAAAACCGTCACCAAATACCGTCACAAACCAATCGCTGTTGAGAATTCCATTGGAACTGGTCGTCTGAGAAGGGCCTCCTTGAGTCGCGTTGTCTTGCGTGCCGCCGTAAACGAAGAAGAACGGTTTTTCGTTGGACACAGCGACCTTGTAAAATTGCGTGATCGGCAAATTCGCTTTGAAATCGTAAGTGCTGCCGCGGTCCCACGTTTCGTAGAGGCCGCCATCACATCCAACGAGCAAGTGATTTTCATCGGCCGGATCGACCAACAACGCATGGTTGTCGACGTGCTTGTTGGCTTCGCCCAAACGACTAAAGTTCCTTCCGCCGTCTTCGGTGACATGCAGGTAAGTATCCATCGCGTAGACTCGATCAAGTTTGTGCGGACAGGCAACGATCTCTTGATAGTATTGCGGACTGCCGCTGACGTAGTCGCTCATACGCCGCCATGATTCACCACGATTCGAACTGCGATAGAATCCGCTCGAATCACCCTGCGCTTCAACGATCGCGTAAACGATTTCAGGATTGATCGGAGAAATCGCCATCCCGATTCGGCCTTTGTCGCCGCCGGGCAAACCACGGTTGATCTTCTTCCACGAGTTACCGCCATCGGTTGATTTGTGGATGCCGGACTCAGGACCTCCGTCGATCAAAACCCATGTGTGCCGACGTCGCTGATACGACGACGCGTACATGATGTCCGGATTCGTCGGGTCCATGTGAACTTCGTTGATGCCCGTGTTCTCACTGATATTCAGCACGTTGCTCCACGTCTTGCCGCCGTCTTCTGTTTTGTACAGCCCGCGATCTCCTCCGGAACTCCACAACGGTCCTTGCGATGCGACGAACACGACATTCGAATCGTCAGGATGGATCACGATGTTGCCGATGTGTTCGCTGTTCCCGAGCCCCACTTTTTTGAACGATTCGCCACCGTCAGTCGATTTGTAAAGCCCGTCGCCGTAGCCGACGCTTCGCTGCGAGTTGTTTTCGCCGGTTCCGACCCAGAGCGTGAATCGATCGTTGGGGTCCAGAGCCAGACACCCAATCGAATAGCTGCCGTATCCGTCAAAGATCGGTTTCCAGGTGACTCCTGCGTTGGTCGTCTTCCAAACGCCACCGCTGGATGCCGCGACGTACCAGGTGCTTTTTTGGACCGGGTCGACGACGATGTCTCCAATTCGCCCCGACATAAACGCCGGCCCAATGCTTCGAAAACTCAACGGCGACAAAAACCCGGAATTGATTCCTGGCTGAGGGTCTTCTTTTGCGTCGGAATCCTGAGCGATCGACGCGGTGGCAGAACAAAGGAAAACGCTGGCCATGGCCAGCACGAGTCGAAATCGGAATCGGAATCGTTCGAGAGGTCGTTTCACGGTATTGTCCGTCTATCAGAATGGGTCACAGATATGGACTTAGTTTAACCCACTGATCTGCCAGAGTCCCGCGTTTTCCGATTCACACCGTTTCAACCCGGATTTTTCACGATGCGTGGGCGTCAAAATTGAGAAGGCTTCTTTCATTGGGGTATGGTTCTAGGCTTCCAGGCTTGTGGTTTCGACGGGTCACCCAAGAAGTGAAACTGACGAATTTGGAAAACTTGCCTCCGCGTCCGCAGAATCGATTCAAACATCAAAACCAGACGCCTGTTGTCGTGAATCATTCCGGATTACGAATCTCCGTAGAGGAAGTTCCTGTTGGAAGGAACAATCCGGGTTGGTGCCCTTCCAAATTGGGTGTGTTTTGCCGTAAACTACCGGGCTAAATAAAAGTTTGAAACAACTTCTTGAAACATCCCCTCAGCGCAGGCTGATCCCCGGAGAATCGTGTGAGTAACATCGGAGACTATTTTGGCGGCAATGCGAAACGTAAAGTCGAACCAATCGATGACGATTTTGATATCGAAGACGAAGAAGCGGTAGAGATCGAAGAAGAAGTCTCCAACGAAGCGGAAGTCGAAGAAGCAGCCCCCTCAAATGAGGCAGCCGATTCAGAGCCTTCGGTCACCGACGAATCGGATGCTCCATCGTCCAAGTCCGGCAACTGGGATTTCCTCGCGAACATGTTCGGGATCGCGGGTGGAAAAGGAAAGAAAGCCGCTGACAAAAAGGAAGCTGATTCTGCCGCTTCCCCAAAACCTTCGGCGAAAGTGAAACCGGCTTCTGAAGCAAAGCCAACGAAACCGACCAAGCCGACGGCCGCGAAACGCACGCCGGTAAAAACGGACACTGCTAAACCGGTTTCCAAACCCGTCCCCTCGAAACCAGTCGTTTCAGAAAAGGTCGCCAAAGAGCCTGTTGCGACGAAATCAGGTTCGTCGAAATCGGATTCGTCGAAATCAGTTGCGTCGAAAGCGGAAGCAATTGACGTTGCCGATCCAGCCAAAGTGCTCGCCGAAGTCGAAAATGCTCCGGCCGAGGATAAGGCTCAAGTCCTGAAACAAATCTTCAAATCAGGTTTTGGTGCTTCGGCCAAGAAGGAACCTGTCGCAGAAGTCATCGAAGAACAATCGGCCGAGGCCGTGGCTGCTGAAGAGGACGACTCGAATGAAGGTAACTCTCGTGGCAAACGCCCACGTCGGCGAGGCCGCAAGCGTGGTGCTGCGAAACAGGAAGAGCCAGCCGTTGTTGAAGATTCGGTCGACGTTGCAGCTGAAGACGCTGACGAGGAAGTCGACGAAAACTTTATCGAATTCGAAATCGAAGAACTCGACAACTCACCTATCAACGAAGAAGAGGCTTCCAATCGAGGACGTTCTCGTCGTCGAGGACGCGGCGGCAGCCGAGGAACCAGTGATGAACAAGAGCGTTCGCCGGCTCGATCAGAACGTGGCCGAGGTCGTAGCCGAGGACGCAAGAAGCCGGTTGAAGAAGTAGAAGTGGACGACGAATTCGTACACGACGAAGTTGAATCGGTCGACGACGACAATTTCGACGACTTGGACCCTCGAGATGTCGATCCGCGTAGTATCACCGGCGATGAGGACGGGCCTGCTCGCAGTCGAAGCCGCGGACGCGGTGGCCGCAGTCGAGGCGGTCGCGGACGAGGACGAAATCGTGATCGTGATGATGCTCCAGCGGCAGTGGAACGAGTGGAACCGGCTTCGCGTGGGCGTGACCGTGACGACGAATTGGAACAGGAAGACAAACCTCGTCGCGGACGCGGTCGAGGCCGCGGACGTGGCAGAAACAGGGACCGCGACGACAACTTTGAAATCATCGACGAGGACATCCCGGTATCTCGCGACGGTGACGACGAAGACACAAGCGAAAGTCGTGATTCGGGCAGAGGCCGAAGTCGTCGACGCGGACGGGGTCGCGGCAGAAATCGCGATGAAGTCCTCGAAAGAGACGACGAAGCCGTCGCAGAAGAAAAGCCTCGCCAGCGATCCAGTCGACGTGACTGGGATGCGGAAACGGGTGACGGCGAATCAAGCGATTCTCATCAGCCAACACGATCCAGAAGTCGCATTCCGACATGGAAGGATGCGATATCTGGAATGATCGAATCCAACACAAAGCAACACTCGTCTCGACCATCGCGCGGCCCACGAGGCGGCGGTGGTGGTCGATCCAGAGGTGGTAACGATGGAGGCGGACGTTCTCGCTCGAACTCCAACAGCGACAGCGATCGTCCTCGCAGCGGTGGACGTGGACGAGGCCGCGGTCGCAGTGGTGGCGGAGACAATCGTCGCTAATGCTGGGTGGATCCAAGCTCGGCTCATCTCCAGTCAACGATCGAATCTATCGGTGGTGCGTGTGGGTGCGTCCAAGCTAAATAAATTTAGCCGGTTGAGTGTGAGCCGATGAATATAAGTTAGCGAATCCCTTGCTTAGGATCAGGGCGGAAATAACTTCTTGGTTCGCTAACAGCTCGGAGAGCTGAGCGACATTGTCGTTTGGCTCTCCGAGCCGAAAACGGATTTTTTAAAACGCATAATACTCAAGTTATTCTTCTCGCGATCCTTAGTGCCGAAGGCACGACATGCTTTAGCCACGGACGTGAGTCCGTGGTTAGCATCCGCAAACCACCAAAGTGCCGAAGGTACGACATGGCAGACTTTGATCAACAGAACACCCTGCGCGTCAAGCACGCTCGCACCGCCGGTAAGCTGCCGAAGCAGAATTCGTAACTTGGACATTCTTGTCCGAGGCGATAACGCAGGACGACGGGCAGGAATGCCCATCCTACGCAAGAACACGCCCCGATTCGGCCGTCGAAAGTGCGACGCCAATCTCGCGGACAAGCCTCAGCCAGTTTGGCCTACTGTTCCGCACTAACCCTCCGACGTATGGACGGGTTCGCGTACACCAAAATTGAACCGGAATGATTCACGACGACAGGCGTCTGGTTTGTCCTTTGAGCGATTCTCCGGACGCGGAGGCAAGTTTTGCAAGTTCGTCAATTTCACGTCGTGGTGACCTGTCGAAACCACAAACTTGGAGCAATATCCCGTTGAAACAAGCTTTCTTCATGTCGACGCCCACGCATCGTGAATAATCCGGGTTGAATTCGCAGACTGCAAAAAAAACGCCGATGAGACATCGACGGTGAAACGAGTTTGAAGTGAAACTGCAGCAAATTGATTCTGCAATCATTTTCCTGACTTCTTGATTTTCTGGAGCTCGTTTCGAAGCTCGCGAATCTCTCGACGCATCGCTTCAATTTCGGATTCCTCTGCCTCGAGTTTCTCTTGCTGTTTCTTGAACGTGGAATAGAATCCCTCGATGCTTTTGTTTTTGCTGGTCGACTTCTCAATCAGCTGTTTTTGCTGCAGCAATTCCTGATGCCTAGCCAACGCTGCCTCTCTTGAGGCCCTCGCAGCGGCAGCCAAAGCACGGGCTTCCTCTCGCTGCAGAGCTGCTTTTTTTCGCTGTTGTTCATTGGCCGAACGCATTTCTTGCCCGGCCTGCTTCTTAAGGAACAGTAGCTTCTGTTTCTGTTGCTCTTTCTGGATCGCTTCAAACTTATGTTTCTGTCTGGTCTCCAAATTCTTTTTCAAAGCTGCAAGAACCGCATTACGAGCGTCCTCGTCCAGATCCTTTTCACGAATCAGCAAGTCTTCCAACGCAGCAAGTTTCTCTTCGGCTCCAGCATCAAGTTTCGCATCCTTTTTCGCGATCGAATCCTGAAGCTTGGCCAGCGTGTCGTTCAATCTACCTGTAACCTCGCCGTTGAGCTTACGCCGGGACTCAAGGGCTCCAGCCGATCCGCCGATTGCCGCACCGTGAGCTTCCAACTCTTCGAAATCGGCTTCCAAAGCACGCAGCGACTGCTCCAAAGCACCGCCAACAAGTTCATTCAATTCACCAAGGCTTTCGAAAGGAGCATGCTCAAGTTCGCCAAGGCTGTTCTCGAGAGCTCCTTCGATCAGTTCTCCGAGCGGCATGTCGCTGAGCATTTCCAGATTCTTTTCCAGCAAAGCTCCAAGCTCGTCGGGTTTGATTTCGCCTGATTCAAGCTTTTCGCTCCACGACTCCCATTTGTCAGAGTACTTCTCAGCCCACTTTTCCCAGTCTTTTTCGGTTTTCTGAGCCCATTTTTCCATTTTGGATTCGAACGTTTCGGCCCATTTCTCCCAGTCGGCCGCATGATCCTCGGCCCAATCTTCGAATCCTTTCATGTTCTCTTCGATCAGCTTCTCAAGCTTTTCCTCATCGATCTGAATCTCTTTACCGTTGATCACGATTTTGGAAGGTTGTTCGATTTCGACTTCGTCTACTTCGTGCTCGCCTTCTTCGTGCTCGGCCTCCTCCTCCTCGATCACCTCTTCTTGTTCATCGAAACCAATTTCGATAACGACTTTCTTTTCTTCTTGCTCTTGCACCGCATCTGCAGGCGATGCGTTGCCGGCACCGAGTGTGGCCATCAACAGAACCAGCAAGTTATGAATTCCTACGCTCATTGGATTTCTTTCTAAAAAACTAAACGATCGCTTTGGGCGTTGCGACAAACAAAACGCAAGCCAACGACAAAGCACTACTGAAAAAAACGTTTCACTTGTGTTCAACCTGCGGAGCCATTTTGGATTCTGCCGGATTAGAGGCGTTGAAGAATCGAAAGCGCCGCAGGATCGAAAACGTTATTGATTGTTTGATTCAAATTCTCTGACTCGTTCGATCATCGCATCGATCCGTTTCGAAAATTTCTTCCGTTCGGGCGATTCAGCATCAAGCTGATTCAACTCCAGACGCAACGAACGCAAGTCCATTCCAAGCAACTTCAGCATCAATTCCTGGTCGCGTTGTTGCTGTTCACTGATGAATTGCAATTCCTGAACTGGCTTAACAAATTGTTCGGTCGAAAACTGCTCCGCAGCGACAGGTTCGGGAGTCCGAGTTGCAAGGAACGCCAATCCGAAAACGACGGACGCCGCTGTCGCCAAGGGAATTAGCCTCCATACCGAAAGCCAATCTCTTGCGGAAGGTTTCTGACGGGTGACAACGAACGTTTCCGTTTTGACCGCTGTTTTCTCAAGCTTGCTTTTTATCCCACCAGGAACGTGCTCAGGTTGTGAGAGCAGTTCTACGCCCTTGTTAACCGCTTCGAAGCGATTCATCAGGTGGCGGCAAGCATCACATTGCTCAAGATGCTGGCCCAAGTCAGTTTGCTCCTCAGGGGTAAGTTCATCATCGAGCATTGCGCTAACAAGGATCTGAAATTTTTCGCAGTTTTGATGGTCGTGATTCATGGCGATGCGTCTCCTAACAAACCGGATTGCTCGAGTTCGACTTGAAGCTGTTTTCGCGCTCGGAAAATCCAGGTGCGAATTTGTGAATGGGTCGCCGAAAGGACTTCTGCGATCTCCGCGTAACTGAGGCCGGCATTGACTTTTAAAGCCAGCGCGTCGGACCATGATTCAGGCAGATCCTGCATAGCGGATTCGATACCCGATTCAAGGTCCTGAAGTCGTTGCTCATCCGTGGTTGATTTTGTGCTTTCGATTTGATTCTGATCCACCGGTTCGAATCTCCTTCGTCCCTGTTGGCGTAGTTTGTCGATGGACATGTTTCGCACGGTGGTGAACAGAATTGCTTTGCCGATGGGATCGGAGTCACATTGATCAGAGTTATTGGATTCGATCAACTTGCAGAACGATTCCTGGACGATTTCTTCTGCGTCGGCCCAACAACGCACGATCGACATCGCGTATCGAGTCGCCTGCGTGGTGTGGCTTTCGAAGAGCTCAGCGCCCCAACCCGACATTGATTCGTTGTTCAGGTCAGCACGATTGGTTGTCTCAGCGGATTCGGGCACGGCTGCTAATTCGTCCTTCAAAGCTGAGTCGGCGGATGTCGGCATGATTTGGGTCATCTAAAACTGATCGAGCGTCCAGTTGCTCTACAAGAGAAACGAGCTCGATCGGAATCGTCGCAGGGAATTTTTAAAGTCACGTTTTGTTGCTGTCGCGCACGCCACTTTTTGGTTGACAATTTTCAACGCTAAAAAATCGGCAAAACAAAAAGAGAAGGGGGCTTCCCGTGATTCCTCGCTTTCTTCAGCTTTCCAGCGATCAAGAACGAAGAACGGTTGCTGGTTATCGGAACTATTCGCATTGGTTCAAATTTTCTTGGCGACGTAGGGACAAAACTCTCGGTGAAAAGCAACCCAGTCAGCCCATTTCTCCTGTTGTCAAATGCGGCTCGTTTGAGTGAAAGCGAAAGCGCCAGAGATCAGCCCTAAAGGGGGTTTTGTCGAAATTAGCGTATGAAGACCCTACACCGCTCGGACGTCGTGTAGGGCCGTTGCTCAAAATAAATTTCGCGTAAAAGGGGCTGTTTTACCGGAAATACTCTGTGAAAAATTTCACGAAGTCGATATCTTCCTGTCGACAAGAACGGTTCACAAAGCGGGCGGCGATTCCGATAATGTGAAAATCTCCTTGACGACCCCAAGACGAATTTGCTCGATCAGATTAGCATGCTGCGTTTGAGTTCCTAGCCATCGTCGCATGAGGCGGCGGCAAACCTTTTCCACCACGACCGCACGGATTTTTCCATGCTCAAAACAATAAAACAGGGATTGGATGTGCCAATCTCCGGGCAACCGGTTCAGGATATTTCGGCTGCCCCAGCTACAAAGTCAGTGGCATTGCTGGGTGATGACTATGTCGGCATGCGGCCAAAATTGCTGGTTAATGTCGGTGACAAAGTCAAAATCGGCACGCCTGTCTTCGAAGACAAAAAAGTCGAAGGCGTCATCTTTACTTCTCCCGCTTGCGGAACGGTTCGCGAGATCAACCGAGGAGAAAAGCGGCGATTTCTGTCCATGGTGATAGACGTCGAAGGCGATGATTGTGAGTCTTTCGAAAGCCACAACAGCCTTGGCGATCTGAGCAAAGAGAAAGTTCAGGAGCAGCTGGTTAAATCCGGGCTTTGGACCGCTCTTCGAACTCGTCCCTACAGTCGCACGCCTGCGGTTGGGACGGAACCGCATTCGCTGTTCGTCACTGCGATCGATACGAATCCTTTGGCGGCTGATCCTGAATTGATCATCGAAGCGAACAAGGAAGACTTCGTCAGCGGTTTGACGGTTCTATCAAAATTGACTTTGGGCAAGACTTACGTCTGCACCAAGGAAGATTCGCGAGTCCCCGGCGAAAACGTTCCGAACGTCAGTTTTGCTCAATTTGCAGGCCCGCATCCAGCCGGCTTGGTCGGGACGCACATCCACTTTCTGGATCCGGTTAACGACAAGAAAACCGTTTGGCACATCAATTACCAGGACGTGATTGCCGTCGGCCAGTTGTTCACGACGGGCAAACTTAATTGCGAAAGAGTGATTTCGCTTTGTGGTCCAAGGGTAGAGAACCCTCGCTTGTTGAAGACTCAACTTGGTGCCTGCATCGACGATCTTGTCGAAGGTAACGCTGACCTCGATAACGCTCGATTGGTTTCCGGTTCGGTCTTGACGGGCCGCAAAGTCCAAGCTCCTGAAAACTACCTCGGTCGATTCCACAATCAGGTTTCTGTTTTGGAAGAGGGGACCAAGCGTGAGTTCCTTGGATGGCAATTGCCGGGGCCGGACAAGTATTCCGTTACGCCGCTTTACGCGGGTTCGTGGCTGAAAAAGCTTTTCCCAATGACGACCAGCAGTGGCGGTAGTAAGCGAGCCATGGTTCCAATGGGGACTTACGAAAAAGTAATGCCTTTGGATATTCTGCCAACGCAATTACTTCGCTCGATCATTGTCGGTTCAGAGACCGGCGATACCGAAGAAGCGCTCCGGTTGGGTGTTCTTGAATTGGATGAAGAAGACCTGTCTCTGTGCACTTATGTTTGCCCAGGGAAGTACGATTACAGTTCGATCTTGCGAGAAAATCTCACGCTCATCGAGAAAGAAGGATAACGGCAAATGCAAATGTTGAGACAGATGCTTGACAAGGTGGAGCCGCTTTTTCACAAGGGCGGGCCACTTGAGAAACTTTATCCGCTGTACGAAGCGAACGATACGTTCCTGTACACGCCGGGCGAAGTCGCTCACGGGAAGACGCACGTTCGCGATGCGATCGATACCAAACGAATGATGAGCATGGTGATTGTGGCGTTGCTGCCGTGCATCTTCATGGCTTGTTACAACACAGGCTATCAGGCTCAAAAGACAATCGCCTCGACGGGTTTCACTCCGCCGATTCACGACATTTCAGAGATGATCTGGAGCGGTTCGTGGCGATATGCGGTTTTGGATCTTTTGAAGATCGATGTGGGCGGATTGTCGGGTGGCTTCATGAGTCCGGCGAATATTCTTCCCTGTTTCGTTCACGGGCTGTTGTTCTTCCTGCCAGTCTACATCGTTTGTATGGCGGTCGGCGGGACGTGTGAGTTGATCTTCAGCGTGATTCGAGGACATGAAATCAATGAAGGGTTCCTTGTCACCGGAATGCTGTTTCCACTGACTTTGCCGGCGACGATTCCGCTTTGGCAAGTCGCGGTTGGGATCGCGTTCGGTGTCGTGGTTGGTAAAGAGATTTTTGGGGGAACAGGACGCAATTTCCTGAATCCGGCTCTGACTGCTCGAGCATTCCTGTACTTCGCTTACCCAAAACAAATCAGCGGCGACAAAGTTTGGACCGCTGTCGGTACATTCGGCGAAACAGCGACAACGGACGCGGTGGATGGATATTCTGGAGCCACCGTGTTGGGTTACTTCGCCAATGCCAGCGAAGGTTCTGTTTCTGAAGTCATGACGAAAATGTCAGAGGAATCTTCTGCGGTTCCCGAATTCGCAAGCATCTCTTCCACCGGTTGGTTCGATTACTTCATTGGAAACATCCACGGATCCATGGGAGAGACCAGTACGCTCGCCTGTCTCATTGGTGCCGTCATCTTGATCATGACCGGTGTTGGTTCATGGCGGACAATGGCGGGAGTCGTAGCCGGAATGGTTGCGTTCTCTGGATTGCTTTGGGTAATTCCAACAGAGCAACCGATCATGAACCTTGGCCCGATGTGGCACCTTGTGATTGGTGGTTTCGCGTTCGGCACCGTGTTCATGTCAACAGATCCGGTTTCCTCAGCGATGACGAATTGGGGAAGGATCTGGTACGGCGTGCTAATCGGATTTTTGACGGTGCTCGTTCGGGCAATCAACCCGGCGTTCCCCGAGGGCATCATGCTCGCAATCCTTTTCGCCAACGTTTTTGCTCCGCTAATTGACTGTTTCGTTGTCAGCCAGAACATCAAACGTCGGGAGGCTCGATATGCCACTTGAGAATTTTAAAACCAACAAAGATTCGCCGATCAATACCTTGATCATCGCGGGCAGCCTCTGTTTGGTCTGTGCGTTGGTTGTATCTTCGGCTGCCTCGGCGCTGAAGAAGATTCAGGAAGCGAATATCGTCTTGGACCGCAAGAAAAACTTGCTTCAGGTGGTCGGCATTTCGCCTGAAGAACTCGGCGACACAACTGCGATCAAAAAAGCGTTTGAGGACAAATTTGAAATCCAGATCGTCGACCTCGACACTGGCGAATTTGGCGAATCAGCCTTGGAAGAATGCTACGAAGCCGTCACCAATTTCGGCAAGAAAATGGAGAAAGATGGCTTTGAAGAGAAGTACGATCCTTTCGCGATGTCAAAGACTAAAGACGCTCTTGTCTGCGATGAAATTCCGAAAGGTGAAGACATCGCCGGCATTAAGTACCGTGAGAAGTACTCTCAGGTTTACATTGCGAAGGCTGAAGACGGCTCGCCGAAACTGTACGTTTTCCCGGTTCGTGGGTACGGCCTCTGGTCGATGATGCAGGGTTTCCTTGCGGTCAAACCGGATTTTCAGACTGTCGAAGGATTGGTTTTCTTTGAACAGAAAGAAACGCCAGGTCTCGGTGGCGAGGTAAAGAGCCCCGGCTTCCTGAACCAGTGGCCCGGCAAACAGTTGTACGCAGATGAGGGCGATGTTCAGATTCGTGTCATCAAGTCAGCGGATGACGATCACAGTATCGATGCTCTTTCCGGAGCGACGATTACTTCCAATGGCGTGACGAACGCTATGAAGTATTGGATGGGACCCAACGGTTTCAAAAACTACATCGACCGACAAAAAGGAATCGAGCCGGCGGCCAAGCCAGCAGAAGAGGAAACGTCGGCCAACGAAACACTAAAAAACGGAGTTCGAAATGGCTGAACAAAAAGCGCCAAAAGAGCTTGTTGTCGAACCCTTGTTTGACAACAACCCAATTGCGTTGCAGGTGCTGGGCATTTGTAGTGCTCTGGCTGTGACAACCCAAATGTCGACGTCAGTGACGATGGCGATTGCGGTTACGATCGTAACGGCATGCTCCAGTGCTGCCATCGCGGCGATTCGCGAGTTCATCCCAAGCAGCATTCGCATTATCTGTCAGATGACGGTCATTGCGTCGATGGTAATCTTGGTAGATCAGTTCTTGCGAGCGTACTACTACGACCTAAGTAAAGAGCTTTCGGTTTTCGTCGGCCTGATCATTACGAACTGTATCGTGATGGGTCGCGCAGAAGGTTTCGCCATGAAGAACAATGTCAAAGACAGTTTCTTCGACGGAGTCGGCAACGGATTGGGTTACGGCTTGATTCTGATTGTCGTCGGATTTTTCCGTGAACTATTAGGCAGCGGAAAACTGTTTGGATTCGAATTGTTACCGTTGAAAAGTGTTGGAGGATGGTACGAGCCCAACGGCATGATGTTGTTGCCGCCGAGCGCTTTCTTCATTATCGGCATCTTCATTTGGATTTTGCGAACGTTTAAGCCTGAACAGATTGAGGCGAACTAACCATGGAAATGATCGAAGATTTGACAAAGCTGTTTCTACGAGCTGCTTTCGTTGACAACCTTGCGTTGGCCTACTTTCTGGGTATGTGTACCTTTTTGGCCGTTTCGAAAAATGTAAAAACGGCACTTGGGCTAGGGCTGGCTGTCATTGTGGTCCAGGGCATTACAGTTCCCGCCAACTGGTTTATCAAGGAATGCTTCCTGAAAGAAACTGGTTATCTCGGTACGGATCTGATGTTCCTGAATTTGATCTGCTACATCGGCGTCATCGCGGCGATGGTTCAGCTGTTGGAAATGGTACTGGACAAATTTTTTCCTACCTTGTTCAACCAACTGGGTATTTTCCTGCCATTGATCACCGTTAACTGCGCGATTCTTGGTGGAACGTTGTTTATGGAACAACGCGACTACAACTTGCCTGAAGCAGTCACCTTCGGCATCGGAAGCGGGTTTGGTTGGGCGGCCGCGATTGCGGCTCTCGCTGGCATTCGTGAGAAAATGAAATACTCAGACATTCCGCCCGGACTACGCGGACTGGGAATCACTTTCATTATCGTGGGTTTGATGTCGTTGGGTTTCCAGGCATTCCTCGGTATCTAATAAAGAGTTTCGGTGTTCGCGATTCGTTCGCCGAGCTGTGAGATTTAAGAAACATTATCAACACTTGATTTTGAGTTGGTTCAGTTATGAGTGCTGTATTTTTAGGCGTTGCGGTTTTCACGCTGGTTGTTTTGGCCTTGGTCGGAATCATCCTGACGGCTCGAAAATCGCTGGTGAACACCGGTGCCGTGAAGATCATGGTGAACGGTCAAAAGGAAATCGAAGTTCCTGCTGGCGGTAAGCTGATGGGTGCTCTCGGCGAAGCAGGTATCCTTGTCTCTTCTGCTTGCGGAGGTGGTGGTACGTGTGCTCAGTGCCTTGTCAAAGTTCACTCAGGTGGCGGTGAGATTCTGGACACTGAAAAAGGCCATATCAACAAGCGTGAGGCTCGCGAGGGCTGCCGTCTTTCCTGTCAGGTCGCTGTGAAGCAGGACATGGAAGTCGAAGTACCCGAAGAAGCTTTCGAGACCAAAAAATGGGAATGCACCGTTCGTTCAAATGACAACGTCGCGACCTTTATTAAAGAACTTGTTCTTGAACTGCCCGAAGGCGAAGACGTGGACTTCAAAGCCGGCGGTTATATTCAGATCGAGGCACCACCGCACATCGTTCACTACAAAGATTTCGACATCGGTGACGAGTATCATCCCGACTGGGATAAGTTCGATGTTTGGCGTTACACATCGGAAGTCAACGAAACGGTAACTCGTGCCTATTCGATGGCCAACTATCCGGGCGAGAAGGGCATCATCATGCTTAATGTTCGTGTCGCGTCTCCGCCGCCGCGTCTCGAAGGAATCCCGCCAGGGAAAATGTCTTCGTTCATCTTCAACCTGAAACCGGGCGACAAAGTCACGATTTCCGGTCCTTACGGTGAGTTCTTCATCAAGGAAACCGATGCGGAGATGCTTTACGTAGGTGGCGGTGCGGGTATGGCTCCGCTGCGAAGTCATATTTTCGAACTGTTTAAGAATCTGAAGACCGGCCGAAAGGTTTCCTACTGGTACGGCGGTCGTAGCCTTCGCGAACTTTTCTACATCGATGAGTTCCGCAAGTTGGAAGAAGAGTTCCCGAACTTCAGTTTCAATCTGGCACTGTCGGAGCCACTTCCGGAAGACAACTGGACCGGGTATGTCGGCTTCATTCACCAAGTCGTGATCGACAACTACCTGAAGGATCATCCAGCTCCTGAAGATATCGAGTATTACTTCTGTGGTCCGCCGATGATGAACAAATGTGTCATGCAAATGTGTGACGAATTTGGTGTTGAGCCTGAGAATATCTCGTTCGACGATTTCGGCGGCTAATACTGGAAGTCGCAAATAGCCTCTAAGGGAAATTTTGAAATCTAATTCTTGTTGTTCTTGTTGTTGTTAGTGCAAAAAGCTTGAGTCGAGATTCTGCATCTTGCCAATCTTTCCTAGTTCGGCCTCAAGTAGAACTTCGTGAAAACCAAAGCCCTGTTGCCCGTTGCGGAAACAGGGCTTTTTATCCGGAATAATTCACGACGACAGGCGTCTGGTTTGCTCTTTGAGGCAATTCTCCTGACGCGGAGACAAGTTTTGCAAATTCGTCCATTTCACGTCACGGGTGAACAGCCGAAACCACAAACTTGGAACATTATCCCAATGAAACGGGCTTTCTTCATGTCGACGCCAACGCCTCGTGAATAATCCGGGTTTATTTGCCAATCAAACTGAAACGGCCAGATGAAGCGGCCAAAACGGCGAATGCGAAAACTGGCGAAAGCAATCTTCACGAGCCTCATTTGGCTTTTGGCAGCCTTGGCATTTCTATGGACTGCCGGGGCGATTTTTCATTTCGACCTCTTTCCACATTGGTTAGCGGTGACGCTTTGCATCGCTTACATGGTCGCGATATCGTCGATGCTGATGCGGCGAAGAATTCGCCCTCATTGGCCGGTTGTCATCTTCGGTTCATTGACCAGCGTTTTTTTGCTGACACTGATCCAGCAGCCGACTCATTGGCGAGATTGGGCACTGGAACAGGAACGACTTGCAAAAATCGAGTTCGATGGCGAAACGATGTTGATCCGCAACTTCCGGCACGCTGAATACCGATCTGAAACTGACTTTGACGTTCACTACAAGGACGTCGAATTCAAGTTGAAAGACTTGAAAAGAGTCTGGTTCATTGTGCAGTATTTCTCTGCCAGCGAAGGACTGGCTCATGCTTTTTTAAGTTTTGAGATTCAGGAAAGCGATGAAATTTTGGGTGTGGATTTAGCGCCAAAATTTTTCAGTGTGTCGGTCGAAATCAGGCGCGAATCAGAAGAGTTTTATTCGCCAATCACAGGGCTCTATCGCGAATACGAGCTCAACTATGTCATCGGAGACGAGCGTGATTTGATCGGCGTGCGGACCGTGATGCGAAAAGATGATCGACTTCACATGTATCCGGTCAATGCGAATGAGGCTCAAGTCCAGATGCTGTTTCGAGACATCGCCAAACGGGTCAATGAAATTGACTCTAACCCGGAGTTCTATCACACCTTTATGAACAACTGCCTGAACAATCTGGTTGGTCACACTTCAAAATTGACCGTAGAACCGATCAACTGGCTTGACTCTCGAATCGTAATGCCCGGTTACTCGGATCGATATGCTTGGGAAAAAGGAATCATCGGAGACAGAACCGCCGGATCATTCTCAAGACTAAAAGCGGATTGTCGAATCGATCAAAAGGCCAGAGAGTCAGGAATTTCGGATGACTTCTCGTTGGTTCTTCGCGACCGAAAAAAGGAATGAATTGGAAACGCGGCTTTGACTTCTGTCGTCGATGTGGATGCTCAAGTCGCCTCGCTGAGGTTGTGGATTTGTGAAATTGTTTTAGCCGTTTTGGCGAGAGCCTCGGTTAACGACGCTTCAACCGGGGCTATCGCCCAAACGGCTCAATAAATCGACAAGCTCTGGTGA
This sequence comes from uncultured Pirellulaceae bacterium, assembly GCA_964479855.1. GTDB lineage: Bacteria > Planctomycetota > Planctomycetia > Pirellulales > Pirellulaceae > Mariniblastus. The sequence goes on along the minus strand of CAYZPA010000066.1, from coordinate 9,365 downwards.
CGTCGGCTGAGCCTACAAAGGTTTCTTTTGGGGTTACTGGAACTATCCCGCAGTCTGGAGACAGCGGCTACGCCTGCGCAGGGTTCCGCGTTCCTCCGACTGGCCGGAGACCGAACTGCCGGATCATTCTCAAGACTAAAAGCGGATTGTCGAATCGATCGAAAGGCCAGAGAGTTTTCAACCGGGGCTATCGCCCAAACGGCTCAATAAATCGACAAGCTCTGGTGACGTCGGCTGAGCCTACAAAGGTTTCTTTTGGGGTTACTGGAACTATCCCGCAGTCTGGAGACAGCGGCTACGCCTGCGCAGGGTTCCGCGTTCCTCCGCAGTCTGGAGACAGCGGCTACGCCTGCGAAGGTTGCGCGTTCCTCCGACTGGCTGGGGGAGATGGCGATCTTCGGCGCCATGGGGATGATCTTCGGCGCCACGGGGCTGACTTTACCTTACGCCGGCGTTTCGACTTCGTTCCGCTCGGTGCAGTCTGTCGTCGGCTTCGAACAAATTCCGCAAACCGTATTGCCGTCCTCATTTTTCATATTGGCCAACCCGCCACAGGATCCAGTGACTGGCTTGTTGTTAAACATCGCTCCGACCGCCATCCCAAGAATCGCGAGCGCGAAAATGACGAACGTTGCAATGAAAGTTGGAAGGATGGAACTGGATTTTCCCTTCGCATTCGCCTTTGCTTTTTGTTGCCCCGCCTTTTCACCATCGCTATCTCGCACCGCTAATGAATTCGATGGTTTCGGAGGCACGATCGTCAGTGGCTCTGGTGATTCCGCAGGGTAGTCGCCTGAAACTTTGGTCATGGCGCTGTCGGAAGAAATGCCGCTCACTGTCAGCAACGCGAAACCAAGACTTTCGCACAACTCGTGCCCTTTCGATTCACCCAAAACCATCACCGCCGTGGCCATCGCATCCGCCGTCATGCAATCAGGAGCCGCAATCGAAGCAGTTGCCAGATCATGCAGCACAGGACGACATGTTTTCGGATTGATGGTGTGCGAATATCGCTTGCCGTCAATCGTGACATAGTTTCTGTAATTTCCGGACGTCGCGACGGCTTGATCAGAAAGCTGTACAACTTTGTTGACGCGTTTACCAACGGCAGCTGTTTTTGAAGCAACAGGCTGTTCAATGGCAACTCGCCACGGCCCACCTTTCTTGTCGCTCGATTTCGTCGCGCGATGCCCTCGGGCAACAACCTCACCGCCGACTTCGACCATATGGTTTGGAAAACCAAGCTCCGTCAGCGACTTTGAAACTCGATCAACAGCATAACCTTTGGCGATCGCCGACAGATCCAATTGCGTTTCCGCGTTCGACTTACGAATTGCAGGAGGAGCATCACGCGTTTCGATATTCTGATAGCCGATCTGAGCCAATAGTTTTTCAATCGTCTCGCCCGACGGAATCGTTGGCTTCTTTTTATTGGGTCCAAAATTCCAGACGTTGACTGCAGGCGCGACTGTTGGATCAAACGCTCCATCGGTCAGCTTGCTTATTTCGAGCGCCCGTTTCACGACCGCGACCGTCTCCGCGTCGGCAGACTGCCATTCGGTGGATTGATTTTGATTAAATTTTGAAATGTCTGAATCATCAATGTACGTCGACATCAATTCGTTGACTCGTTTCAATGAATCCGAGACTGTTTTCTGGATTCCGGCGAGCGTTTCCTTGTCAGTTTCCTCGACCACGACAAGGACCTTGAACGGGATCGGCCCCATCGTTCTTCCGGAGACTTCTACCGTTTGTTCGGGCTGTGCGGCGCCGGTTACGGCGGACATCAGGATGCCAAAAATCATGGGAAGCGTTTTTAGAATGCGATTCATATTCATGTTCGGGAATCCGGGAACTTCGGTACCAGATGGTTCGTTTTTAGGGTCAGTAGATTACCGTCATCGTGGTCAGCTTTTAATCGGAGCGATCGATCCAATCGGCTGATTCATTGCATATCGTCAAAGTTTGCGATGCCTGCAGACTTTAGCGTCAACAACCGAAAATGATAGCATCAACACAAGCAACCGTGACCAGCGAGATACTAATGAGCGATGATATTGATCCACCAGTAGAGCCCGAATTATCTGACTTGAAACGAGCTCGTCGGAAAAAGACGGAATCTTCGCTGCAAACGCCGCTGGAAACTTACCTGCGTGAGATCAACGAAACGAATCTGCTTTCGGCTCAAGAGGAAAAAGATCTCGCTCGAGCGATCGCCACCGGAGACGTTTACGCTCGTGACCACATGGTCCGCGCCAACCTTCGTCTGGTCGTCAATATCGCTCGTGGCTACACCGGCAAAGGGCTCGGTCTGCAGGACTTGATCGAAGAAGGTAACCTTGGCCTGTTGCGAGCGGTTGAAGGATTCGATCCGGATGTCGGCACCCGGTTTAGCACCTACGCCAGTTACTGGATCAAGCAGTCGATCAAGCGGGCGTTGATCAATTCGGCGAAAACGATTCGGATTCCAGCCTACATGGTTGAGCTACTTTCCAAATGGCGTCGTGCAACGGTTCGTTTGACCGAAGAGCTTCGTCGCAATCCGACTCCAGAAGAAATCGCTCGACTGCTCGGCCTTCCCAAGCGAAAGCTGCCGATCATCAAAAAGGCGATCCAGATCTACAACGCGACTCCTCAGACGGATCAGCCCGACGGCGGTTGGACGCTAGGTGAGATGGTCATGGACGAACGAATGCGATCTCCTGAAGAAGAACTTCTGGAGAACGATGTCATGAAGCACATCCAGTCGATGATGCACGATCTGGATGAGCGAGCTGCTGCGGTTCTGAAGATGCGATTCGGGCTCGAAGGCACGGAGCCCCATACGCTCAAAGAGATCGGCGAAAAGCTCGGTTTGACTCGGGAACGCGTTCGTCAAATCGAAACCGAAACGCTGAAGCGGCTTGGCGATGGACTTCGCGATCCGTTCGACATGGAAATGACCATGCCGTTCTAGCGTTCGGTTACGCTGTGTTGATTGTAAGCAAACGAAAAGACGCGGAGCCCATTTTGGCTTCGCGTCTTTTTTAAATGTGTGAACACAGTGATGCTACGGACTTGGAGCTCTAGCAAGGCTCATTCGTCGCAAATCATTCCGGTTGAGTGGACCGCCGGGGAGTCGAACCCCAATTTCCTGTATGCAATAATCCGGGGGGGGAATCGAACCCATCTCTTCAGCTTGAGAAGCTGATATCCTAAACCGATAGACGATCGAGCCATTTGTTCTAAAGTTGCAGACGCCGGAATCGAACCGACAAAGCCAGGCTTATGAGACCCCGCTGAGTGCCAACCCGTCTGCAAAATTGTGTTTCGATAGTGCGGTCAAAAGAAAGTGGGTCGCGAAGGAATCGAACCTCTCGCCGCCACCTCAGTCATTTTTGGCATCTGGTTTACAGCCAGATATGAGGAACGCGACCCGGAAAATTTAAATTTGTTTTGTTTGCGACGCGTGTCTTGAATACGCTTTGCACGCAACCGAATTGAACAAAAAGTAGCCGGAGAGGGATTCGAACCCTCAGCGCCCGAAGGCACGGCGTTCTAAGCGCCGCGTGTCAGCCATTGCACCATCCGACCAAAAAAGCAGCTCGTGTGGGATTCGAACCCAACCTCTTCAGCTTGAAAAACTGACGGCCTCACCAGAAGCCCAACGAGCCAAATTGCTCTCTTCAAACTCAAACTCGAAGACGAACGCACTCAGACGAATTCAGATTCCGTATGTGTTTTCAATCTGTGTTCCGCCTTTTCGCTTCCAAATGAAATACTCAAATAGTCATCCCGGGTGGACTCGAACCACCGATCCTCTGTTTGTAAAACAGATGCCTTCGCCGCTAGGCCACGGGACGTCGCCAAGCACCCCCACCGAGGAATCGAACCTCGTCCTACTGTTTCGTTGACAGTTATGCCGTCCATCACACTCGTAGGGCGCAAATCAACTCAATCAGGGAGAGAGATTCGAACTCTCACAACTTGCTTCAAAGGCAAATCACCCAGCCTTGGGATCCCTGAAAAACTTCCTTTATCATCAGAGCGCCCAGCGGGAGTCGAACCCACACTTCCGCCATGGCAAGGCAGTAGGCTACCGCTACATCATGGGCGCTTGAGTCGTTTGTTTTGTTTCCTTAAATGAAAAATGCGCGAGAGCATCGAGAGGGAATCGAACCCTCATCACCGCGTTACAAAGGCAGGATCCTGCCGTTGAACGACCGATGCAATTTCAGTTTTCAATAAGTGGGCCTGGAAGGATTCGAACCTTCTCCGATCTGGTTGACCGGAATTATTCACGACGACAGGCGTCTGGTTTGATGTCTGAGCCGATTCTCCTGACGTGGCGCCGTTTTTGCAGATTCACCAATCCACGTTGTGGGTGAACTGTCGAAACCACAAACTTGGAACAATTGTCCAATGAAACAAGCCTTCTCAATTTTGACGCCCACGCATCGTGAATAATCCGGGGTTAAGAGCCAGACATGCTGCCAATAACACCTCAAGCCCAATTGTTTTAGTTCTTCGTTTTGTTACACCGCCACAAACAAGTGGGGTCGGAGGGATTCGAACCCTCACCGAGCGGTTTAAAAGACCGCCATGCTGCCGTTGACACCACAACCCCGATAACCAATCGAAATTGCGGTGCGTTTATGTCTGCGAGTCATATATGTCTGTCTCCTTTTAAACGTTGGTGTTGCAGTGGTAGCCCCGAGTTTCGAACTCGGCGCGTCAGAGATATCAGCCCTGATCGGGCACCAGCCCTCGACTACCGTTTCGTTGACAGTGATTCAGGAGGTGCTCGAACCCTCAGCTCCTTGGCTTCAACAAGGCGCTTTTCCATTTAAGCTACTGAATCGAATTTGTGTCTTGACCTGAATGGTTTACGACCACAGGCGTTTGGTTTGCCCTTTGAAGCGAGTCTCCCGAAGTGGCGAAATCTCGGCATACGTCGCAAAGTGCACGAAAAAAGCCCGAATGTCGTTCGTGACACTGGGCTTAAACGTTCTTTCAGATTCGTTTCACCAAGCGTCAACCGTCGGGTTTTTGCGCACCCATGGCCTGTTCTTCACGGATTTCGGTCAGGAAAATCCCAAACCGATCCGCGACGACCAGATAGTTGACGATGGTGAAAGAAGTAGTCATTGAACTTGAAGCTCCTGAAAGCTATTTGCCGTATTGGATTATGGATTCAAAACTGAATCTATTGTTTTGTCGCAAAGGTTTCGTCTCTGCTGAAGAATAGGACGAACATCACCTCTATTGGTTCACGAGTTCTCGAAAAAAAACTAGAATCGGGGTCGTCCGATTTCTTACCACTGAAAAACACATGTCCGAAACTCCACCCAACGATCCGGCAACTCAACCCTACGCCGCCGATGCGGAGGTCACTCAGCAAGGCCAATGCTTGAAGCGATCCTACTACCCTTGGGTCGTGGTAATCGTAGTCGCGTTGCTGCTGGCTGGACTGCACCTTTTCGATTCCGCACTTGCCGAAGCGGTGAATCTTGATCCCGGAGTAAAACATCTGTCCACATTTGCTTTGCCAATGGTGGCCGTGTTTTTGATTAGCGTTTGGTATCTGTTTCGCCATCGAAAATCACCCGGACTTGGAATGCTGATTGCATTGATCGGTGCGGTCAGCCCATTCGCTTTCTTGCTGTTGTATCAGCCCGTTTTCGGTGGCAACGCGAACATTGTTGGGTTTGAGCCTCGATACTGGGGGCGTGAACGTGAAATTGTTTCGGAAGTCGCCGAGGTTTCGACTTCGCCGCTGGCGGAAACATCCAAGTACGATTTCCCTCAGTTTCTGGGCCCAAATCGAAGCGGGAAAGTCAACAGCGTGAGCCTTGATGCCTGGGACGAAACGCAACCGGAATTGCTTTGGAAACAGCCTGTCGGCGAAGCGTGGTCCGGGTTTGTGGCGGTCAATGGATTCGCGATCACGCAGGAGCAACGAGGCGAATTGGAATGCGTCATTTGCTACGAAATTGAAACGGGAAAAGTCGTCTGGAATTACTCGGTCGAGCGTCGCCACGAAGACTATCGAGGTTTCGGACGCGTCGGCCCGAGGGCGACTCCAACGATTCACGACGGCAAGGTTTACGCCGTCAGCGGAACGGGAGTGCTCGATTGCCTCAACGGAGAAGACGGCTCATTGGTCTGGTCCTACGATGTTCCCGCCAAGGTTGGTATCGATCAGTCCGCCTACACGAACAGCAGAGGCTTCAATTTCATTCAGGAGAATTCGACTTTGATTTGGGGGCGCGCAAGTTCTCCTCTAATCGTGGATGACCAGCTGATCATTCCCGGCGGTGGCATGTTCGATGCTGAAAAGAATCCGATCAACGAACTAGCGGCGACTCTGATTGCTCTGGATCCGAAAACCGGCGAAGAAATTTGGAGAGGCGGGAAACGCATGATTGCGTACGGTTCTCCGTCGGTTGCGACCGTGGCAGGCAAGAAGCAGATTTTGTTAACGGCCGAAGATCACGCTGTCGGGCATGATCCGGAAACGGGCGAAGAGCTCTGGGCTTTTCCATGGCCGGGCGACAGTTCAGCTGCAGCAAACTGTTCGCAGGTTACCTTCATCGATGAAAATCAGATTCTGATTTCAAAAGGCTACGCAACGGGCGGGCAGATCATCAAGGTGAACAAAGTCGAAGGCGGTGAACTGGAAGCCGTCGCTGGCAAGGCGGATCCGCGAGCTTTAAAGACAAAGCTGTCCAATCCGGTTGTGCTTGGTGAACACGCGTATGCGATTTCCGATCGTTTTTTGGAGTGCGTTGAATTGGCGACTCTTAAACGTGTTTGGCGTAAACGAGGCTATGGCACGGGGCAATTGCTGCTCGTCGGTGACAAGCTTTTGGTGCATTCCGAAGATGGCGAGCTTTCTCTGGTTTCGGCGCGGCCTGATGAATTTGAACAGCTAGGCGAAATCAAAACCGTCGAAGGGACTTGCTGGAACACGCTTTGTATCTACAAGGATCTTGTTCTGGTCCGTTCTGAACAGGAAGCCGCGTGCTTCCGAGTTCCAATTAGTGAAGTGCCGAATGAGGAAGTATCGATTGGCGACTGAGATTCGCTTTAATTCCAAAGCCGATCGACGCTGTTTTTCTTTTTCGCCCGCCGCTGCAATCACGCATAGGACTGAACGGAAACCTATCCGACATGCGTGACAATTCACCTCCGCGAAAGAAGCTTTTGCAATCATCGGACGGATTAGCACTACTTCGCCCAATGGATCTCGGCCTTCGGAATGATGCCACTTAACCTTTTGAACCCGTCTTTCGTTATCCGCGTGCCGCGAATACTTAACTCCTCAAGATGCTGCATGGTGCCCAATACTTCAATTGCATCGTCAGTGATTTTTGTGTTGTTGAGGTGGAGGCGTTTCAGACGAGGGAAATTTTTGAGATGAGCTAAACACCCGTTCGAAATAGAAGAACCTACCAAAGAAATCGAAGTCAACGACTGCAATCTTTGATCCGCAATCATCTGCACTTCCTTGTC
>CAYZPA010000066.1:0-1771 GCA_964479855.1 uncultured Pirellulaceae bacterium | reverse complement strand
AAATATGTCGGTTCAAAGAGAAAACGGTCGCCGTCGAAATTGGTTTACCTATCGAACCACAACGCTTCTCGCGGCAATCGCGATTTGTGCCTGCTTGCTTGCGTTAGCTCAGGACGATCCAAACGAAGTTTGTGAACACGGAACATTTGAAGTTGCGTCTCCCGGAGAAATTATCGTCTACGAGTTTTTTGACGACTCTGTGTCCGGCGAGCCCGCGATGGTGGGGCAATGGAATGTGAAAGGGTACTGGATCAATTCTGGGTCCGATCATTGGATCTGCCATCGGCTCGTTGTCCAGAATGCATCGGTTGCTGAGGGTGATTTGCGGTGGGAAAAGGAGCCACGATATTGCTCTGTTTCAGGCAGCATGACCTCCGTGTTTGACCCCGCATTCACGCGTGAAAAATCGGCGTACCCGCTTCGCGTGCCGTGGACAGACAAACCGTTTACCGATGGGATGGGATCGATCGGAGAGCACGATGAATTTTGGCAAATGAAACACTCCTTGATCATGACGGACTACGGCGTCATCCTGCAAGCCGGAAACGGAGACGACGGTGCGTACAAGTACTTCGTGGGCCGCAACTCAAATGGAAAAATCGGCGGTATTCGTTGCCTTCTGGAAGACGACACGTCTTATTGGCTTGATCGATATTATTCGCAGCCATTGTTCCGAAGACTATGGAGAAATATCGCTGGACGCTTTGAATAGATTGAATTTGCCACGGCAATAGATTCACGCATTGCGAAGGACACTTTGGAATCCAAAGAACAAAAAACTGGAAAATTGAATGAACCAAGAGTTGCAAATTGCGTCATAATTAGCTTAGCTAGAACGAATTCAAGAACAGTCAACAAGCAGGAAAATGGCAAAACTAAACCAGATCGTCGCGGTCGTTAGCGGCAAGAAGACCCAGTCCCAGAAAGCGATCACCGAGGTCTACAAAAAGTTACAGAAGTCAGCTTTGTTTGAAGGTATCTCTCGGCGATACACTCCGACCGATGAAGACGGAGAGACTCAGCCCGACGAAAAGAAAAACGTACAATACAAATCTCGTCAAGCCATTGCGGATGCTCGTTCCGCGTTAAACGACTTGTTCGACGTCACAGCGACTCAGGACTGGGGTAACTGCCAAGCCAAGGCCGACGTAAAAGTCGACGGCACTACGATCCTTGAGCAGGTGCCTGTCACATGGCTGTTGTTTCTTGAAAAGCAATTGACGGACTTACACACCTTTGTTCAGCAGATCCCGTTGCTTGATCCAGCGGAGACATGGGCTTGGGATGAGAACGCGGATTGCTACGCGACGGAGCCATCTTTGAGCAACCGAACCAAGAAAGTTCCTCGCAGCCATATTCTTTATGAGGCAACGGAGAAGCATCCGGCACAGGTCGAGATGTATCACGAAGATATCAAGGTCGGCGAATGGCGGACCGTGAAATTTTCCAGCGCTCTGGCGGCTCAGGAGAAAAACGAAATCATCGATCGTTTGCGACGTTTGCAGGAAGCCGTCAAATTCGCTCGCGAAGAAGCCAACACCATGGAGGTTGACAACGTAACCATTGGAAACAAGGTCTTTGACTTTGTGTTTGGAGCCCAATCTTAGCTTTAGTTTCAATTTAAACTCGCGACACAGTGCAGGTTCGAATCCTGCTCCCGGCACTTTCAGACGAATTCATGTCGGGATAGCCCAAGTGGTAGAGGCATCGCATTAGGTTCAGATTATTGCTCCAGATTGATTTCGCACCGTCACTCGTTGAATCAAAGACC
>CAYZPA010000065.1:28659-29987 GCA_964479855.1 uncultured Pirellulaceae bacterium | reverse complement strand
TCAACCAGCCCATTTCGGGTTTCGGTTTCGATCACCAACTGGAGCAGCGATGAATCCAACCCTTGTCCGACGAGTCGATGTTCTTGAAACCCGAGTCAGTTCTTACGACCGGCTTTCATCGCTATTGGTCGCATTGATCGTTACGGTCGGCTTTCTGGTCGTCGTGTTAATCATGATTTGGCTTGGTTCGTCCGCAAGCCCCGGAATTCATCGACCGGATGGCGTGACCCTTCCGCCTTACCCGGACGTCACCGATGGGACTCTTGTCGACGATGATGTTGCAGCGGATGTGGCTGAACCATCCAACAAGACGGATGCCGAATTACAGGTTGCTGTTGAGTCAGTGCAAACTGCCGTTTCCAGAATTGCTGCTCATCAGCAGACTGGCGGAAAAGTAGACGGTAAAAACGGAAAAGGTCTTGGCGATGGAACTCGCGAGCCCGGTCCGACTCCCGCACCGCCGAATTTCGTGCCCGATTACTCGCGATGGAAGTTGACGTACAAGGTTGACAACTTGGCGGCCTACAAAGAACTACTGGACGGACTTGGAATTCAGATCGGCGTCGTGCATCCGACGGAAGACATAATCGCTCGCATCGGCAACGTATCAACAAAGCCGATTGTCATTTCATCAAATCGCGAACGGGAGACGAAAACGCTTCGGTTTTCCCATTCGCGACCTCGATTGAAACGCTGGGATATTTCAATCGCGAGGAAGGCTGGAGTGAACTTTCTGAGCGATGACGCCCCGATCGTTCAGTTTTTCAGTGAAGATTTGCGTACGCGAATTCGCTTGGCCGAACTTGAATTCCTTAACTCGATGGGACGTGAACTGGAAGACGTCTTGCGTACAAATATTCGCATCGAAAAGGTCTCTGGCGAATTTCAGTTCGTCGTCACCAGCTGCGACTTCGAGTGATCAAAGGCTCTTTCCGTAAGGGCGCAAACAATTCCGCCAACCGGCACGCCTCACAGGTTTGGGTCGTGATTTTTTTCGAAAAACGGGTTCAAGCCTTCTCAATTGGGCGAACTGGTTCATAATGCGACCGTTGGGAACGCGGAATTGAACAGACCGGGCTTCCCATGCGGACAGATGATCTTTTTCGTTATCGGATCAGATCGTTTTGAGACGCTCACGAGTCAAAGATTGGCCGCGAGCATTTAAATTGGCGCAGCGAACAGGCATTCGGGGGCTTGATGGATACCGTTTTTACGATTCTTGGAAACGTCATTTACGCGGTGATGTTTTTTATCGCACTCTGGGGTGCATTCTGCATTGTGATGGTTGTCAGCCGCGTACGACAAAAACAATTCACGTCAGAAGATCA
>CAYZPA010000065.1:0-28559 GCA_964479855.1 uncultured Pirellulaceae bacterium | reverse complement strand
CGAAAACGCAACAAGGACGATGGCGAGCTGGACATTACGCCCATGATCGACATCACGTTCCTGCTGCTTGCCTTTTTCGTGGTGACTTCAAAAATGGATCCACAAGCCGCAATCGATCTGCCGAAAGCGAGCTACGGCGAAGAGGTTCCCGATCAGGCTTCGGTAACCCTGCTGATTACCAGAGAAGAGGGCAGCGATGCTTACACGATCTTCAAAGGGAAATCGGACAAGAATCCAGTCTCGGCAACCGAACCGGATGCTCAGGAAGAAGAAATCGCGGCCTATGTAGAAGAGGATCTCGCTGCTCACCCGGAAAAAACGACCATTCTGATTAAGGCAGCAGGAAACGTAACGACGGGAACGGTGGAAATGGTCCGGCGTGCGGTCAGTACGCCGGAGATGGCAAAGGATCGAAAGATCTACGTTGGTGTTGAAGAGGAGCAGTGATCGATGGCTAAAAAAAACAACGACCAATCCGATAAACCCAACAAGCCCGATCAGCCCGGCGTCAGCGATGAGGTTCTGGAATACGCCGCTGACGGTGCAAGGCGTGCTCAGTCTGGCGAATACAAAGACATGGGCTGGAAGGGATTCGAAGATCCGTCCACCGAGGAAGAAGAGGAACTGGATGACGTTTCTTTCGGAAAGAAAGAACCGATTCCGGAGGATGAACTCGACATGACGCCCATGGTCGACGTGACGTTCCTGCTGTTGATTTTCTTTATGGTCACGGCTTCGTTTTCATTGCAAAAATCGATTCAACAGCCACCGGCTCAATCGGATTTGCCGTCGGACAACCCCGTCGAAAGAGAAATCGAAGAAGAATTCGTCAAAATCCTGATCGACGAAAACAACACCTATTACGTGACGACGCGATCTGAAGAAGAGGTCGAATGTCCCAGTGACCGCGAGATGCGAACGCGAGTCAAACAGGCTAAAGAGCTTTCCAACGCAAACAATTTGCAGATCGTCGCTCATGTGGATTCGTATCACAAGAAGCTGGTTTCAGCGTGGGATGCGGGCATCATTGCCGGGCTCGAAGACATCACGATCGAAACAACCGACGAAGAATTTTGACGGATCGATTCACTTCCTGCGACTTCCGTCACACCAAGATATTCAAGTAAACATAAATCAGGCGAACGAAAGAATTTGTTCGCCAGCGAGGTTTGAATGACTCCGAAGGAACTTCTCACAAAACTCGAAAGCCTGGGCTCGATTGACAAAAAGGCGTTGCGAAAGATTCGCATTCAAGTCGAAGATACCAGCCGCACGGTTAAACCGAGCGCAATGCTCAGCTATCTGGTCCGCAAGGATCAGTTGACCGAAGAGCAGGCTCGTCAGTTGATGCGGGGCGAAACTCCGAAAGTAACCAGTCGCAAGAACACCGAAGACTTGATGGTCGACGTTCTTGATGACGAACCCAATGTCGCCGATTTGAACCGAACGCGTCCTGACCGGGGTCGCCGCGAATCGCCAGGGCGGATCGAAGAGGTGCTTCAGACACCAACTCCGATCATTGATGAGTACGCAGCACCTGCAATTCCAGACGGGCCTGACGGATTCGATGATTTCGGCAGTGCTGCGACTGTTGCTGAAGGCGAAAGCATTATCCCGACCTTCACGGGAAAGAAAAGCAACCCGAACCAGTGGAATAGCCGATGGCCCTACATTGGGTTTGGCGTGCTGGGATTTTTGCTGCTAGTCGGTGCCTTTTTGGCGATGACAATCGGTCGATTGAAACCTGACGCGATGTACGATGAGGCTCGTGGCCATTTCGAAAATGGTTCCTATCAAGCCGCGATCAAGGCGTATGACGACTACCTTGAGAACTTCCCCAGCCATAAATCGGCCAAGGAAGGGGAGGCTCGACGGCTTCAGTGTTTGCTGTTGGATTCCTACGAATCGAAACTGTGGGACGAGACCCTGAAGCGGGCGGAATTGAAGCTTCCAGAGTTCGCCAAAGATGAAGAGGCCGATATCGATTTGATCCGGCCCGACCTTGCCGTCATTTTGACTGGGTCGTTGTCTGAGCTTTCCCGATCCATGCTCAAGGATCAGGAACTGTCGGCGATGCAAGCCAATATGGAAAAAGCTCGTCGGTATAAAAAGCTTGTTGATGATCCGTACTTCGTAACCGGAACTTCACGTCGGCTCGCCAGTATCAAGACCAATATCGAAACGATTGACAACAACCTGCGGACAATCGATGGCTTCATTCAAAAGGAGCAGGACTACACATCGGCGTTGGAAAATATCGCCAGCCTTGGGCAGGAAGGCAAGACGGACGAAGCCTTTAAAACTTTCAAAACGCTAACGCAAAAATATGGTGACCTTGGAGCACGCGAAGAACTGCGAACGGCGATGGTCAGCATCAGTAAGCTTGAATCGGAACTTGTTAAGCCAGCCGAATTTAACGTTGAACCCAAATCAACCTTCGCACCGACTTCGATCGAACGCACCATCGTGATGGGGGCCGTCGTTGGAGACAAAGAAGAAGGCTTGATGGGCGACGTCGTCCCGACACTGGTCGATGGAGCCGTCTATGGCATCAATGCTGGAAGCGGCGAGATCGCCTGGCGTCGCTTCGTCGGGCTCGCCGCATCCATTCAGCCTCAGATGATCGACGAGGAAACGGTTCTGGTTTGCGATGCTGACACGAATCAGGTGATGAAGTTGAAGACTTCGAACGGTGACCTGATTTGGCGAAGCGTCATCGGCGAAAAGTTTTTCAAACCGGCTCTATCGCCTGAAAAGATGGTGGTCACGACGGTCAGCGGAAAGATCATTCGACTGGATCCCAACAACGGTCAGGTCATTGCCGCGGCCCAACTTCCGCAGGGAGCAAACACTCATTCGTTCGTGGCTGAACAGGACCCTTTGGTTTACCAGACCGGAATCTATTCGAATCTGTACGTGCTGGGCACCGACGACATGATGTGCAAAGAGGTATTTTACCTTGGGCATTACGACGGCAGCATCTCGGTTCCGCCATTCATATTTAACGGTTACCTGGTCGTTCTGGTTAACGGCGGTGACTTTTGCGACATGCAGGTTTTGAAGACAAATGAAAATGGACTTGAACTGGAATTGGTTCAAGTTCGTCGGATCACGAACAGCCCAGTCACGCAGCACATGCAGCGCTACGGCAAAAACCTTTTGGTCGTCAGCGACAACGGGCAAATGGTCATTCTGCAATACAACCAGGGCGACGAGATCGCTCCGATCACTCGTTTTGCGTCTGACAGTTTCGAAAACGAGTCCGGACAACCGACTTTCATCGAAGCGGAAGGCAGCAATCTTTGGGTCTGCGGCAACGGAGCGAACTACTACAAAGTAAAACGCAACCTTGGCAAATTCGAACTGAAAATCCTTAAGAATGGTGATGATTCTTTTGTCGCGCCATGCAAGAAATTGGACGACAAGTTGTTTCACGTTCGCAAGCGAGCTTCCTCGGGAATGGTTTCGGCGTCTTTGGTGGATGCCCTGACTCTTGAGCCGATTTGGCGAAATGATTTTGGCGGCGAATTGGCGGGTTCGGTTGTCGACGCTAATGGGCGATTGATGGCGATCTCCAATCAGGGAGACCTTTTCGAAGTCAACAACGCGGCTGAGGGTTCGGGCTACGTTCCCTACTCCGCAAAAGCCAGCACGGTGGTTGAGTCGCTTAGATTTGCCGACTCGTTCAACCTGGACGACAACAATTTTGTTAGTGTTGGCGGATTGGGTTCCAAAGAGTACGTCACGGTATCCGATGGCGACCTGAAGCTACAGACACTGTCGGCTCCTTCCAATCGACCGGCTTGTCCTCCGATCGCAGTCAATGGGCAACTGTTGGTGGCGAATTCGAATGGTCAAGTTGCGGTAGTCGATCCGCGAACCGGCGCGATGGTCGGAGAAGCATTTCAACCTCCGATTAAACCAGCCAAAAAAGTCCGCTGGATCCGTCCTGTTCAGGTCAGCGATACCGAAGTTGCGGTTGCGACAGAGGCCAGTGACGCGACGTCCAGTGCGTTGTATCTGCTTGAAATTCAGGACGGTCGAGCCGTTGTCGCGAAGTCCACACTGGAATCGAACGGCACGTTTGTCGGAAAACTCGCGGTCGACAACGGATTTGTATTTGCAGCCGACCGAATCGACAACGCGGATGCGATCATCAAGTTTGACGTTGCGTCCGGCGCGGAAACAGCCCGTGTTCCGCTGGACGACGGACTGGTCGTCGATGGGCCATGGCAAACCGATAAAGGTCTGCTGGTTCAGCTCGACAGCGACCAGATGGTTTTGCTGGATTCGAACCTGAATCAAAAGTGGATCCGGAAAATTGGCAACCAGCGATTCGCTTGCCCTCCAACATCGATCGCCGGAAGAATGGCGTTGGTGCTGCAAAGCGGACGCATCATTTTCATTGACGACGAAACTGGTAAGGAAACGGATGTCATCGATTTGGGCCAGCCGATTGTGCACGCTCCTACCTTTGCCAACGGGAAGGTCTACTTTTCAGGGATGGACGGAACGGTTCATGTCCTTAATGCCAGCCCCCAGTAAGCACCCCATTTGTCTTCGCATCCATCTGTCATGGCGATTGAATGACTCATAACATCAAAAAAATCAGCCAACTGAATCCACGACCGAAACTTCTTGCGTTTTGCATTTTGTGTTTTGTTGTTTCGTTGGGTTTTTCTACGCCGGCGTCGGCTCAGGTGATCAAGCTAAGCGACATTAACGGCCCGCTGCTCGATGGCGAACCGTTTGATCTGGTTTATCTGGATCGTGACAGCGAAAACGCCATCATGCGCATCTTGCCGATCGAGAATATCAAACGGCCGTTGCCGCGAGAGGGTTATTTGAAGTTCGAGTTCTTCGAAGAATCCGAATTCGTTTTGAAAGTTGATTACAAGCACATTGAAAAGTACGTCACGTTCAATGAACTGCTGATGCAGGAAGCGAACGAAATGCTTGACCGGGACGAGTTTGCTCCTGCGTTGCGAAACCTGCTTTACGTTTACGATCATGGAGGTGCACGCAATCCCGATACCGTGAACCAGTTACGGGCTTGTTTGTTCAAAGATGCCGCAGCCAATCTTGGAGCAGGAAATTTTGAACTTTCACTTTCGATTTTCGAAGATCTCTACGACAAAGATCGCAGCTTCAAGGTGCCTGGACTCAACAAGTCGTTGATCGATTTGATTTTTGAGTGCTACGACGGGGTGCTTGAAAAAAGGTTTGAACTGGGCGACGCGGACTTCGTCAGAGCAACGCTGAAAAGTATCGAAGAGCGATACGGCGAACCGACTGAGGCTTACGTTGCTGACTGGCGAGGAAGGTTTGCAGAAAAAGCCCGACGCGTTTTGCAGGAAGCACAAGATGCCGCTGACGCCGGCGATGGTCGAACGGCACACTATTTGTCCCGTCTGGCGGATCGCATTGAACCTGATCTTGATGAAACGAGAACGCTGCAGACAGAACTGACGCGTCGTTTTCCGCTGATCATCGTTGGAGTCAACCAACCAGCCGGAGACGCGAATCCAAATCGACTCGATCACTGGGGCTCGCGTCGAGTCGGTCGACTTACCCAGCGAACGATCATCGAGATGACAGGTTTGAGCGATGAAGGTGGTCGCTATCAGTTCCTCAACGGAACGTTTGAGCGGACGGACAATCTGGGACTTGAGTTCGTGTTTCGGATCAACCCTGAAACGGACTCGATGACGCCTTCCATTACCGCGAACCAGTTGGCGATTCGCCTGTTGGATCACGCCGACCCCGAGTCACCCAATTTTTCTCCGGCCTGGCGCAAAGTGATCGATAAAATTTCGTTCAGCGGTTCCGAAGTCAAATTAAAACTGCGACGTCCGTTCGTTCGACCAGCGGCGCTTCTACGTTTTGCCTACAACGATCGCGATGCCGATGGTCAGGCTTTCCAAAACGGTGTGTACGCGATGACTTCCAGAACGGACACCGAATCAACGTTCGAATTCAATGAGCTGTACCCGCGAGTTGAAGACAAACAACATCCTGTGATCATCGAAGAATACTATCGGTCCACATCCGATGCGGTCGATGCTTTGATCCGCGGCAAAGTGGATATCGTTGATCGGCCTTCTCTGTCGGACATCAAGAAATTGAAAAAAGCGAAGGGCATCGAAGTTCGAAGCTACGCCATTCCGACGGTCCATTTCCTGATCCCAAAGATTCGCGGCGACTACGAAGGTTCGCCTCAATTGATTCGAGGTTTGTCTCATGGAATCAATCGCGAAGGGATCGTCAATCAGGTTTTTGGTGGCGAAGACATGGACGGCTGTGAACCGCTCAGTGGTCCTTTTCCGATCGGCAGCGATGAATACGATCAGGTTTCTTACGGCTACGATTTGAAAGTGAAGACGCTGCAGTATCAACGCCAGTTGGCCATGGTGCTGGTTGAGCTTTCAAAATCGATGAAGACAAAAGCGTTTCCTCAGGGACGTCCGAACCGTCCGGCGATCGTGTTGGCACACCCGGCCAGTTCGACGGCATCGATTGCCTGTTTGAATCTGCAACAGGCTTGGGAGGCGTTGGGCGTTTCGACGACCCTTCGGGAACTCGACGAATCGATTTCTTACCCGAACGACGATAACTGGGACATGCTTTACGTCGAAGCGGCGATCGAGGAACCGCTAACGGATGCGAATCGGATCATGGGGCCTTACGGCTTGGCCGATTCCATTTCGGCTCCGATCGAACAGGCATTGCAAAAACTGAGCTACAGCGACACATGGCAAGGAGCCTGTCGTTCGCTTCGTTTGGCTCACAGGCAAGTCGCGAATGATCTTTCTGTGATTCCGCTTTATCAAATCAAAGAACACTTTGCGTATCGAAAAAATGTATATGGCCTCGGGCGTGGTTTGATTCATCTCTACCAAAACGTCAGTCGTTGGAGAATTGAGGGCTTCGCGGCCGAAACAAAGGCAGCTGCAAAATGATCGAAATTCATCGAACACTCACTTCATTGCTGCTTTGGATTGCAATTTCTGTTGCAGCCTCACCAGCGTTCGCTGCTGCCCGGCAGGAATCCAAAAGTCCTCAAAATTCTAAAACCGCAAACGCCAAAGTTGATGACGCAGAAGACAGCGAAGAAGCAAAACCTAAAGTCCCGTCATGGCGTGGCGAATTTCGGTCTGTAAAACTGGAAACCAAACCAGAGGCAGCTGAACGAGCATGGGAAACGCGTCCCTATCAAGTCGCAGTTTGGGTTTGTTTCGATGGTTCTCCGGCGATCGCAAAACTTGAAACTGAAATCTGCGAACGAATCGCTCTCCAATGCCAATTGCACGATCCCAGCGGATGGGTTGTCAATGTTGGGACGCCACCGAGCCAATGGCGTTGGGGATTGAAACGATCCAACCTCACCCCTGAAACAATCGCCGCGATCGTTGGCGAGCCCGAACTTGAATTCTATGACAAACTGATTGTTATTCGTGTCGACTCACAGGACGGACAGTTCAAAGTTTCGGCGCGGGAAATCGATGTCAAAACCCAACAGCAGGGCGCACTCGTCGCCAGCGCAACTCGCGTGCCGCAATCGATTGCCAGCCTCGCAACGGATTTGATTACGCGAGCATTTATGCCGATCGCTCGCATCGACAACATCAATCCAAAGAATGAAGCTTTTCTTCGAGCCCGTGGAATCGAAGCCTGTATTCGAACCCGAATCAATGAGGATCTTGAACCGGAAGTCGTCACAATTCGGAGCTCACCCTGCTTCGTTCGCGAAAGTGATAAATTTTTGCCGGTCGAAGTTCGAACCGATCGCAAAGGCAACATCGAGAAACTGGAAGCTGTTCCATTCAGCTTTATCGCCATTGAAAAACTCGAAGGCAACAGCATTGTCGGGAAACTTCATTCGTCCAGACGAGCCATCCTTACCAGCAAAAAAAGCAAGCGTGCAGAAAAACTTGGCTTGGTCATTCGTCCACCTCAAGGCGAAACGGTACTGAGACTAATGTCTCGCGGAACGGAAGAACCGCAACCGCTTGAGGGCTACGAAATCCATTCGCGCCGACCAGAAGATCCGCCAGAAGTCTTGAATTTTGTTGGCAAAACAGACTGGCGTGGCGAGATCACGATTCCGTCGGGCGACGGTTTGTACCTGTTGCTGGTTCGCCGAGGCGGCAAGAACTTGAAAAAGGTTCCTGTCATACCGGGCTTTCGAGACCACCTTGAAACGACCGTCACCAGCGACGATTCCCGTCTGATGGCTCGCGGAGTGGTGACGGGTCTGCAAAATGAAATTCTAAGCCTTGTTGTTTTGCGTGAGCTTTACGAAAAAGACATCAACAAAGCTCTGGACGACGGTCGAATTGACGAAGCCAGAAATATTCTGCGACAGTACACGGATCTTGAGGATCCTCAGGAACTCAAGATTCGCCTGGCAGACGAACAGGTGCGTCTCAAAAGCCGCACCACTGTTGAACGAGAAAGAAAAGCGATTAAAGAGCTGTTCGACAACCTGCTGAAAATCGTGAATTCAGATTTTGTGCGTTCGAAAGAGGCTGAGTTTCGCGAACGCATAGAAAACGGTGGCAAACCGCTGGAGAAACCTGACGTGAAAAAAGCGCCTACCGAAGATGTTTCTGCTGAGCCTGCTGAAGAAGCTGAAGAAGCTGCCGCTGAGTAGGGCAAAAGCACGAAGTGGGGCACAAGCGATAAGTAGAGCGAAAGCCCGTGAAAGCCCAACTGCCTCCAGATTTAGCGGTTGGCTTTTTGTTAGCGGTTGGCTCTCATTGACCGGCGCAGATATTCAAGATGGCTGAGGATTTCAGTGTCGTCCTTACCGGCCTTGATCAACAATTCCTTCAACGGCGTCGCTTGTGCCGGATTGGTTTTGATTTCCGCCAAGTGCTGCTGCAAAATTCCAGCGGTCTCGACATTGTGATGCAGCAAGTAATGAACCCACAGCCACGATTCTGCGTAGTCCATTTGCGTCATCCGAGCAGGATTTTTCAGCGACTCCAAACGCCCGACGTCAGGCACCCATTGACTCGAATCGTAACGGCGCAGAAGCAAATGATAGTGTCGCGAATTGAACCCGCGATTGATTCGAGGCGTTTCGAAATACTCGGCCAAACCTTCATCAAGCCACAGGGGTAGGCCTGCGATGGAACTGTGCAGATAGCCATGAGTCACTTCGTGGCGAAGATCCTCGGCGACTCGATCGCCCCAGTAGGCGTAGACCATCAACGCCGTATCGCTTTTGACAAAAAACGCACGACGATTCGGAAACAGCGGATGTTTCCGTTTCATGTAGTCATGATAAAGCGCTTCGTTTTCAAACAGGTACACGTGAATCGGTTCATCGGAAAGCGAAATCTGTAACAGCTCTTCGACGTCCTGCCGCCGCATCTCAAGCTCGTCCAGCAACCGATGCCGCTTTGGCAAATGGAAATCGGAATGAATGACCAATTGGCCTCGCACGACTTCCCGTTTACCCGGGCGCAGCGTTGTTCGCGAAAGGATGCTGCCGCCTGAATGGAAAGTTTGGCAACCTGCGAAACAACACCAGACAGTTGCAGCAAGCATGCAGGAAAGGACGACGAAACGCACGGCGGGAACTTGAACTTTCTTGGTGATGGCGAAACTGACGGTAAGCTCCGCCGCCGAACGGTAGCAGATTGCTGTGACGGATCAAATGGAAGCTGGGCAAGTTTGATGGTCGACGTCGCTTGCCAGCAAGTGGCCAGAAATCTGGGTGTTTTCACAGAAATCGTTGGTCAAACGTCGCTTCCGCAGCTGAAACACGGGTGGGGAAGGATCTGAATTTTGCCTATAAATGTGAACCCTGAACGAGCCACGGGCTCAAGCATGATTCAGGTTTACAGCGGTTCTCCAAATCAAATTCTGCGAACATGACAACGACTCACGAAGAAATCCCAACCCGTTTTGATTTCGATACCGTTCAGCCACGAATCTACGAAATGTGGGAAAGCGGCGGCTGGTTCAAAGCCGATGCCACCAGCGAAAAACCTCCTTACACGATCGTCATCCCGCCACCGAACGTCACCGGAGCACTGCACCTTGGGCACGCGCTCAACAACACGCTGCAGGACGTCATGATCCGTTGGAAACGCATGCAAGGATTCAACGCGTTGTGGATGCCGGGCACCGATCATGCCGGGATCGCGACTCAGGCTCGCGTTGAAAAACGCATCAAGGAAATCGAAGGCATCACCCGACACGATCTGGGACGGGAGAAACTGGTCCAGCGAATTTGGGAATGGAAAGACCAATACGAAAAAAGAATCCTTGGTCAGCTTAAGCAAATGGGCTGCAGCTGCGATTGGGATCGCACTCGTTTTACGCTGGATGATATTTGCGCTCGCGCGGTTCGGCATACATTTTACGACCTGTTCCAGAAGTCCATGATCTATCGCGGCAAACGGCTCGTAAACTGGGACACGTTTTTACAAACCACCGTCAGCGATGACGAAGTTTTCTCCGCGACCAAACAGGGACATTTCTGGCATTTCATGTATCCAGTCGTCGACCCGAAACCCGGCGAACCGGCTCACATCACCGTCGCGACAACGCGCCCAGAAACCATGCTGGGCGATACCGCCGTTGCCGTTCATCCGGACCCGGATGCCGCGTTGAACAAAGTTGCTTCCGAATTACGGGAGAAACTCAAGAAAGCTTCCGCGTCTGAAAAAGAGAGCGTCGAATCGCAGATCGAAGAACTGGCGAAACGTCGTGAAACGATGATGGATCAGTTCGAACTGCTTCGCGACATGGCAAGCGACGGACGCAAGCTAATGTTGCCATTGATGAATCGCGAAATCCCACTCGTTTGTGACGAATGGGCCAAACCGGAATTGGGAACCGGTTGCGTCAAGATCACGCCAGCGCACGACCCGAATGACTATGAAGTTGGAATCCGCTGCGGACTGCCGATGATCAACATCATGAATTCAGACGGAACACTCAACGCCGAAGCCGGCACTTACGAAGGCCTGTCGATGAAACAGGCTCGAAAGAAAGTCGTCGATGACCTTGAAGCGTTGGGGCTGTTGGAAAAAGTCGAAGACCGCGAGATCGAAATGCCGACTTCTGATCGCAGCAAGACGCCCATCGAACCTTTCTTGACCGACCAGTGGTTCGTTCGCATGGATTCGCTGGCACAGTCAGCGATGGATGCGGTCACCGACTCAAAAGTTTCCATCACGCCCAAACGTTACGAAAAAGGCTACCTTTCGTGGCTTGGTGAGAAACGCGATTGGCCAATCTCAAGACAGCTCTGGTGGGGCCATCAGATCCCGGTCTGGTCGATGCCTTGCCCAACAGAAGCTGATTCAGACGAGGTCATCACAAAAATTGCTTCGGTTGATTCGTGGGATGAGAAATTCGCTGCGATTCAGATCGAACAATGCGAAGAAACCGATGCCGCGAAACGGGAAAAACTTGGTCTGCCCTTTGCGACTGCTCATGTTTGTATCCTTGAAGAAGGACACGCATTGGAATCCGAGCTTGAAGGGATCGGGATGGTTCGCGAAACCGACGTTCTTGATACATGGTTCAGTTCCGCACTGTGGCCTCATTCCACATTGGGATGGCCCGATCAAACAGACGAACTGAAAACGTTCTATCCCGGCAGCACTCTGATCACGTCTCGCGACATCATTACGTTGTGGGTCGCTCGCATGGTTCTGATGGGCCTGAACAATATGGGGGACGTTCCGTTTAAAGACGTCTTCATTCATCCAAAAATCATGGATGCCTATGGCGAAACGATGTCGAAATCAAAGGGCAACGGCATCGACCCCCTGGACATCATTCAGAAATTCGGCACCGATTCACTTCGCTATGCGATGGCGGACCTGACGACGGATACGCAAGACTTGAAGATGCCGGTTCAGTTTGAATGTCCTCATTGTGAGCATCGATTCGATCAGACGAAAAAAAATCGCGAGCTCCCTGTTGTCACATGCACCAACAAAAACTGTGGCAAACTGTTTTCCACTCAGTGGGCAGAATCGGACGAAGATAAAGCTCATCCTCGCGGTGCGGTGATCAGCGAACGTTTTGAAACGGCAAGGAACTTCGTCAACAAGCTGTGGAACGCTTCGCGTTTTGCGATGATGAATCTTGATGGCTATGAAGCCGCGCCGATTGACGTTGCCGATATGACGATCGAAGACCGATGGCTTGCGAGTCAGCTTTACAATGTTTCGAAGCGGGTGACCGAAGCTCTGGACGGGTTTCGTTATGCCGAAGCGACCGGTGTGCTTTACGATTTCGCATGGAACAGCTTCTGTAGCTTCTTCCTGGAAATCGTCAAAGATCGCCTCTCGGATCCCGCTCAACGACCGCACGCTCAACGAATGTTGGTCTTTGGGCTCGACTCGTTGCTGCGTTTGCTGCACCCGTTTATCCCGTATTTGACAGAAGAAATTTGGCAGATTCTGAACGGGATCGCACCGAAACGCGGCCTGGATGCGACGGAAGCCAGCGAGTGTTTGATTCGTGCCCCGTGGCCACAGATCGACGCTTCATTCGATTCAGCCGAAATTGAATCCCAGTTCGCAAACTTTCAAACGGCGCTCGGCGCGATCCGCGAGATCCGCGCCAAGCAGCAATTGGGACCGAAGAAAGACATTCGATTTGTCATCAAGTGCGAGGCTTCGATTCGGGATTCGCTTCAGCCGATGGGATCCTATTTCAAGAGCATGGCGGCTGCAGAATTGATTGATATTGGACCTGATGTCGAGGCTCCCAAGGTGAATGCGACTTTGGTTCGCGGCGACCTTGAGCTGTTTGTTGATCTCGACGGATTGATCGATATCGAAGCCGAGAAGGCGAGGCTGCAAAAAGAGAAAGCCAATGTCGAAAAGAACATTGCCGGCAAGAAGGGCAAGCTGTCTTCCGAAAAGTTCGTCAGCGGCGCTCCGGAAGCAATCGTTCAGCGCGAGCGGGATGGTTTGGCAAAACTGGAAGAGCAACTGG
Source organism: uncultured Pirellulaceae bacterium (assembly GCA_964479855.1). Taxonomy (GTDB): domain Bacteria; phylum Planctomycetota; class Planctomycetia; order Pirellulales; family Pirellulaceae; genus Mariniblastus. The sequence continues at coordinate 15,587 of CAYZPA010000065.1, read as the reverse complement.
TGTCGATTGAGGCAGCTTTGAAAACGCTTGGTTAAAAGTTTTTCACGAGTGAACTTTTAACGCCGGGAATCTGTTCTGGCAACAATCTGTTCTGGCAACAATCTGTTCTGGCAACAATCTGTTCTGCGAACAATCTATTCTGCAACGGCAGGTCAACTTGCAAAATTAGTAATCCCAGAAGTAGCGCTGGATCGTTTTGGGATCGTCGCTCTGCGTCAGCCCCAGCTGCAACAGCACTCGGGCCTTCGCGGGGTTCAATTGATCGGCAACCACGAAGCCCATTTCGTCATCGTTGACCTCCTGGTTGCGAAGCACTGCGCCGCTGCTGCTTCGCGTGCTGCGAACGATGACGACTCCTTTTTTCCTCGCCTCGTGCAGTGCCTGCAGAGCTTTCGCGGAAGCGTTTCCGTTTCCGACTCCGGCCAGCACAATTCCTTCCGCTCCCAAATCGACCGCGGATCGAATCAGATCGCCGTCCATGTTCGAATGAGCGAAAATGACAAACACCTTGGGCAACTGCTGCATGTTTCGGATGGAAAAAATACTGTTCGTGGTGTGCTTTCGCTGAGGTTTGCGGAACATTCGAAAGTCACCGTAATGCATCGCGCCCAGCAGACCAAGATTGGGCGATTCAAACGCCTGAACGGTTAACGTATTGGTTTTTGCAATCTCACGTGCACCGTGAATGAAGTCGTTCGCAACCACCAGTACGCCATGCCCAACGGCCTTCATTGACGCAGCAACCGCGACAGCGTTGTAAAGGTTCAAAGGACCATCGGCACTCAACGCTGTTGCCGGCCGCATCGCACCAGTCAGCACCACCGGTTTGTCACTGTCCACAACAAGGTTCAAAAAGAATGCGGTTTCCTCCATCGTGTCGGTGCCGTGCGTGATCACGACGCCGGAAACGGTATCGTTCGAAAGGTGCTTGTCGACTTCTTTGGCAAGCTGCATCCACACAGCATCGTTCATGTCCTGACTGCCGATGGAAGCGATCTGAATCCCCTTCAAACTGGCAAGGCCACTGACTTCAGGGACCGCTTGAATCAGGGCTTCTACGGGTACGCTGCCGGCGCTGTAAACGCCATCGTCGGCGGCGGTTGCGGTTCCTGCGATCGTTCCGCCGGTCGCAATGACCGTTACGTTCGGTAGTAATTCGTTAGTCGTCGATTGGTTCATGAATTTTGATTCTCAAGTATGTTTCGCAGTACCATAGGTTAACTTTCGCGCTTCTCTGTTTTCAGCCCGACCAGTTAATCTTGAAGTTGCACAATTGCGATGAAATTCAGCGTTCTATGCGACAAAACACTCACAAATTTAGAAATGCGGAGCGTTTCAATACAAGCCCGACGCGCGAGCGAGGGATATGGATTTCCTCGGAAATATCCACTCGCTTGCGGGCTTGTTGATTTAGTCCAAATCGAGATCTTTGTTTCAGCCGTTTAGGCGTTAGCCTCGGTTAACGACACTTCAACCGGGGCTAACGCCCAAACGGCTCATAAAATCGACAAGTCGTTGCGCGTCGGGCTTGTATTTGTGCGCTTCGAGTTCGTGTATTTGTGCAACTTCAAAACTTACAGGTCGGGCTCGTATTTGTACAACCTCCACCATTTGCTGCCCTATCCTGATTCATCTTATCCTGCCACTTGCCTAAAACCTCCCTCGTTCTACGATTTGAAACAAGGAGAGCGGCATGGGAAAAATTGGAACTTCAAAAAGGCATTGGTTCGGACGTGGCATGGCCGCCGGTTTTATGCTTCTCGCCGGGATCAACGGGGCGTCGTGGTTTTACCTGTCCGATGGCTGGAGCGACCTTTGTGGAGCCACCTTGCACAATGATATCGAAGCGATAGGTTTCCCGTTCGAAATTTGGCGAGAAAACAAAACGTGGAACGGAACCTGGCTGATCAATTATGCAAGCCTTGGCCTAAATCTGTTGGTTGGGTTGGCGGTTGGCGTTCTGGGCGGGTTCATTGCCGCAAGTATGTCGGATCGATTCAATCCACTGGTCGCTCAGTTTGAATCCGAACAGAAAGAAGGTCGCCCCTTTCGTTTCACGTTCTCGGTTCGTGGACTGTTTATCGCGACCACGATCGCAGCGATTGTCCTTGGCGTTTCCAGATCGCTCGGTCCGACACCTTGGCTTCTGGGAGTCATCTACTTCGCGGGGCCTCTTGCGTTAATTCTGATCGCCATGGCTCCCGTCGGTTTGCAGTGGGAGCAGCGAGTTTTCATTCTGATCCCATTTGCGATTTTGATGTTGGTGGGCTCGGTCATGATTGGAACCGGGTTGGGCATGCAGTTTGATCGCGTGCTGTTCGGTATTTTTATTTGCTGGGTTCCGCAAAGCATTTTTGCTGCGGCGATTATTTTAGTTTTCTCAATCTGGTCAGCGGGCAAGGCGGCAATGCCGGCTTCAACGGCGCAAACAGCACGAACGGCGAGCGAATAGACGAGCCGCCTGCGAGTAGACGATCCGCCCACGAATAGACAAAACTGCCGCGAATAGACAAAACTGCCGCGAACAGATTCGAGCCTTGTGATCCCGATGTTGGTAAAGAACGCGAAACAAGAACGCGAACGAGCTCTATCCGGCAGCCTGCAGAATTCGAGTCTCAACAAGATCTGCCGTCCGAGGCACTCATCGTTTTCACCTTCTCCAGCGGCGGCAGTTCCGACAATTCTGGCAGTTTTGGCTCAAGGACTCCTTTCGCTTTCGGCCATGCAATAATGGCTTCTACCACCATCCAGAGTTGCAACCCAAGCGTGACCAGAGCGACGACAGCCAACATTTTGTTCTCACCGAATTTGTAATTCAGTTGCCAGACCAAAGCCCAAAACGGCAACACAATCATCAACACCATGGGGATCAAAACAAAAAAGACCGGTTTGCCTCGCCGCCATAAATAGAAGGCCGTCACCATCAATGCCAACCCAGCCAGCAATTGATTTGTGGCACCAAACAACGGCCACAGCAACAGGCCACCGTTGCCGCGAATACCGCCAACCGGCTGCCACGCAATAAAGAATGCCAGTGTCAAGGAAAAGACTGTGGCGACATAACGGTTGGTCAAAGGCTTAATGCGCAGCGTTTCACCAAGCTCCTGCACCACGTAGCGTTGAAGTCGAGTCGCTGAATCGAGAGTGGTCGCCGCAAAGCAAGCGACCAGCACGGCCACGATGCCAATGCCAAGCTTCACCGGAATTCCAACTGCCGACAAAAAGTTGGCTCCTCCTTCGATGAAAGCACCGATCTTTGCAGGAAGCTTAAAAGCCGACCAACCTTTGGATGGGTCGTACTTCGCTCGCCATGCCGCTTCGCCGACAACCGGTTCGCCCGCTTCCGTGGCGGCAACATACTGGCTGGTTGCGAAAAGAGTATCGCCGCCGCTGGTGACGCGATCGAACTTGCCCATACCGACGCCGGCACAACAGGCCAGAATCACCATCACTGCAAGCGCAGCTTCAAGCAACATGCTGCCGTAACCAATCGCCAACGCGTCTGTCTCGTTGGATACCTGTTTGCTACTGGTTCCGCTGCTGACCAGACAATGAAAACCGCTGATCGCGCCGCAAGCGATGGTGATGAACAAAAACGGCGCGATAGGCGGTGCATCGTCAGGCACTTCATCGCCGACGTAAGCCGGAGTCGATGCGATCAAGTCTGCTTGCCCTGAAAGTGTCGCGATTCCCAGCCCCACCATCAGCAACGCCAACGCGACGTACAACTGCAAGCTATTGATGTAGTCTCGTGGCTGCAGCAACATCCAAACCGGCAGCACTGACGCGACACCGCAATAAATGAACAACACGACCGTCCACGCCAGCGTCGTATTCATGCCACCGGGCCAACTTTCCGGCGGAACGATCTTGTCCAGCGACAGCGGCATCAAATAGGCGCCCAACCAAACGCAGCCGTAAATCAACAGCAGTCCGACAATCGCCGTCGGCAATAATTGGCTGGATCCTCTTCGCAGTTGGTAACCAACCGCAACGGCGATCGGAAGAGAAATCCAAACCGGCAAAACGGATTCGGGGTAGTGCTTAAAGACGCCTGCGATCACCAAGCCGAAAATCGCCAGTACGATCGTCAGCGAAAAAAACAAAACGATCAGAAACAGCAGCTTGGCTCGAGGCGAAATCAACCGGCCGGCAACTTCACCCACCGTTTGGCCGCGATTTCTCAAGCTAACCACGAGGGCCCCGAAATCATGGACCGCTCCGATGAAGATGCTACCGAAGATCACCCACAGCAGTGCTGGTAACCATCCCCAAAAAACGGCGATGGCGGGACCAACGATCGGCCCCGTTCCCGCAATGCTGGTGAAATGATGCCCGAACACGATCGACTTTTTCGACGGCACAAAATCAACACCGTCTTCAAGCTCGCAGCTCGGAACGACGGCGTTTGGATCCAAGCCAAAGACCTTCCGCGACAACCACCGCCCGTAAGTGTTGTAGGCGATGATGAAACCGAGGAAGGAACCAACCGCGATCAGGAAAGTAGTCATTTCTTATGCCGCTGGATGAACGTAAGGCTCTCGCCACTTGCGTTTCAGTTTCTGATTCGCTTCGTCGCTATTGGTAACCTGATGCGTCACCGGATCCCATTCAAGCGTCTTCCCAACGTCCATCGCGATATTGGCAAGGAAGCAGGCTGCACTTGAGATGTGCCCCTGTTCGATATCCGCAATCGGTTTGCTACGGTCTTCGATGCACTCCATGAAGTTTCTCATGTGACCGCGGATCGCCGAAGCAACATGTAGTTCCAACGACCATTTTTCCTGATCGTTTTTATCTAGCGGGAATTTATCCACTTCCACAACGGCTTTCCCAGAAAGCTTCTTTCCGCCACCGCGTGGTTCGAATTCGTATTTGTTGACGCTAAGCTTCAGCGTTCCCTTGTCGCCGTAAATAATCGCCGCCCACGGGTACTGATTGTTTGGAGCATCCCCCCAACTGCGATGCGTCCAGACAACGTTCAGGTCTTCATAATGAAAAGTCGCGGTCTGAGTGTCGGTGATGTTCGCGCGAGCTTTCGTATCCACCAGAATTCCACCAGCACTACTGACGCTTTCTGGCCAACCAAGATCCAGCATCCAGCGGGTCAAGTCCAGCATGTGAACGCACATGTCACCGACGATGCCGTTTCCGTATTCCATGAAGGCTCGCCAGCCGCGAGGATGAACGATGTCATTGAAGCCACGCATCGGAGCAGGGCCCGTATACAAATCCCAGTTCAGGTAGTCCGGAGCCGGCTTGTCGGGAGCCTGTTCCGGCGTCATTCGGTTTCGCATGTGGTAGTAGCAGCAGACTTCCACGTGAGCAACGTCTCCCAGCAAACCCGCGTCGACGACCTGTTGTTTGGCCTCGATCAAGTGCGGCGTACTCCTCCGCTGTGTTCCGATTTGGACGACTCGATTGTGTTTGCGAGCCGCGTCAAGCATCGCTTTGCTTTCCAGTACATCGCAGCCAGTTGGCTTTTGGCAATACACATCTGCGCCCGATTCGACGGCGGCAATCATCGGCATCGAATGCCAATGATCGGGCGTGCCGATGATGACGATGTCGTGTTCATGCCCTTTCAATTGGTTGCGGTAATCTTCGTAGACTTTCGGGCGGTTTCCGGATTTCTGACGCGACGCAAAAAGATCGGCGGCCTCGTTAAGCATCTTTGAATCGACGTCGCAAACAGAAACGACTTCAACATCGGCAACGTTCATTAGCTGCAGAGTGTCGAGTTTGCCGTACCAACCAGATCCAATCAGTCCCACTTTTTTCGGCTTGTTGACGCCGCCTGCAAAGGCATAGGGACTCAGCGAAGCCAGTGCTGTCGTCGCGGCGGTTGTTTTCAAAAAAGTCCGGCGTTTCACGAGAGTTTCCTTTGTTCGAAATCCACGATTCAATGGTCGCAAGGCCGCAGACGGGCCGTCGCATAACGGCGTGAATTGTAACACGAACTGCCAGCCAAGGGGCAAATTGCGGTTGAGCAATGGTACCTTCTCGTGTCCTCGGATAAGATCCCGGATTATTCACGATGCGCGGGCGTCAAAATTAAGAAGGCTTGTTTCAATGGCGCATTGTTCCAAGTTTGTGGTTTCGACAACTCACTCACGACGTGAACTGGTGAATCTGCAAAAACTGTCGCCACTTCAGGAGATCGCCTCAAACATCAAACAAGACGCCTGTCGTCGTGAATAATTCCGGATGATCCAAAAAATTGAAAACAAACGACACTTACTTAGTCAGGAATAACCGTGCACCGCATCATTACCCTTGGACTCTCAGCGTTGGTGACGCTGTTGATTGTGTCCAACCGTACAGCCATCGCTCAACAACCTGAAAAGGTGACCGAGATCGAAGGCATCACCGAATACAAACTGGACAACGGCGTTCAGTTACTACTTTTCCCCGACGATTCAAAGCCACAGTTCACGGTCAACATGACCTTGATGGTTGGCTCTCGTCATGAGGGCTACGGCGAAACCGGAATGGCTCACCTGCTGGAACACATGTTGTTCCGAGGCACTGAAAAGTATCCCGACACGCCGAAGTGGCTGAAAGATCGCGGAGTGCTGAACATGAACGGCACAACGTGGTTGGACCGGACCAACTATTACGAAACGCTTCCCGCGAGCGACGAAAACCTCGAGTTCGCGTTGGACATGGAATCCGATCGTTTGCTCAACAGCACGATCCTTGCAGAGCACCTTGCGGCTGAGATGACAGTCGTTCGCAACGAATTCGAACGTGGTGAAAACAGTCCGCAGTCAATCCTGATGCAACGCATGACGGCATCGGCGTTTGAATGGCACAACTACGGCAAGACAACGATCGGAAACCGCACCGACATCGAGCGTGTTCCAATATCAAACTTGCGGGCTTTCTATCGTAAGTTTTACCAGCCGGACAATTTGATGCTGGTCATCGCGGGCAAGTTCAACAAAGATCTCGCCTTGAAGCTGGCTCAAAAGTACTTTGGATCGCTTCCCCTTCCGGAACGCAAGCTTCCAAAGACCTACACCGAAGAACCGGTTCAGGACGGCGAACGACTGGTTGTCCTGAAACGTGTCGGCGACGTGCAATTGGCTGGCGTCTGCTACCACGTTCCTGCTGCTTCCAGCGAAGATTACGCTGCGGTCCAGGTGTTGACCAACATTCTTGGCGACACGCCATCGGGTCCGCTGTACAAGAATCTTGTTGAAACGGAAATCGCATCCAGTGCCGTTGCTTTCGGATTCAAGACTCATGATCCGGGCCTGATTTTTGCCTCAGCGGAAGTCTCCAAAGACGGCGATCTCGAGAAAGCCAAACAGGTGATGCTGGACACGATTCAATCTGCCGGTGAATCGATCACTGAAAAGCAAGTTAAACGTGCGATTCGTGACATCATGAAGGGCCGCGATCGTCAATTCGCAAACTCCGAACAATTCGCAATCCAACTGAGTGAATGGCGATCCTACGGCGATTGGCGAATGTACTTTTTACATCGCGACCGACTCGAAAAAGTCACGCTGGCCGACGTGAAAGCCGCAGCGGAAAAGTACCTGAAGACCGACAACCGAACGGTTGGACTTTTCGTCCCGACTGCAGAACCAGATCGCGCGACGATTCCGGAACGCGTCAACATTGCGAAGGCGCTCGAGGGCTACAAAGGTCGCAAAGCCCTTAAGAAGGGCGAGGCATTCGATCCAACTCCGGCGAACATTGACGCTCGTACAGAGATCGTCAGCCTCGCAGACGGAATCAAGGTCGCGATGCTTCCAAAGTCGACTCGCGGGGGCCGAGTTTTCGTGAACGGCAAACTGCACTACGGCACAGAAAATTCGCTCAAAGGCAAAGTCGCTGCCGCTCGGATGATGCCGAGACTGATGGCACGCGGCACGTCGAAGCTTTCGTTTCAGGAATATCAGGATCGTCTTGATGAGATTGAAACGACATTGAATATCAGTGGCGATATTGGCGAATTGAACTTCTCTATCGAGACGAAGAAAGAGCGACTTGCCGAGGCACTCGATCTTCTAAAAGAAGTTTTGCAGAAACCAGCCTTCAAAGCGGAAGAAATGGAAGTTCTGCGTCGCCAGGGCATCACCGCACTCGAATCTTCGCTTTCAGAACCGCAGGCGTTGGCGGCAATGGAGTTGCAACGAAAGATGTCGCCCTATCCAAAGGACGACGTTCGATACGTTAAAACGATTGAAGAATCGATCGAAGCGTTGAAGGCCGTCACGGTCGACGAAGTCCGTGCATTGCATGAATCGTTTATTGGCGGCCAGCATGTCGAAGTTGGAATCGTTGGCGATTTCGATGACGCGAAAACAAAAGCAACGCTCGCCGAAATCTTTACGGACTGGAAAACGGGGCAGCCTTACGAACGAATCGTGACCAATTCACCAGATGTGAAGCCGGAACGAGTCACGATCGACACGCCGGACAAAGCGAACGCTCTGTACATCGCTGCGTTGCCACTGGCGATGAATGAAGAAGATGAATTGAACGAGGCTTTGACCGTTGGCAATTACATTCTTGGCGGCGGCCCGCTTTCCAACAGGCTGGCTGACCGGGTTCGCAAAAAGGAAGGGTTGAGCTACGGCGTCGGTTCGCAATTCGCTGCCGATTCGCAGGACAACAATTCAATGTTCCTGGCGTTTGCGATTTCCAATCCAGCCAACACGGAAAAAGTCGTTACAGCGGTTGCCGAAGAGATTACGCGGCTGGCTGAAAGCGGCGTCGAACCCAAGGAGCTCAAGAAAGCCAAAAAGAGCTTCCTGAAAAATCGCCAAAGTAGTCGAGGTCGAGACAATGCTCTGGCTGGAAAATTGCGGAGCAACCTTGAGCTTGGTCGTACAATGGCTTTCGACGAAGAAGGCGATCAGCGAATCGAATCGTTGACCAAAGAGCAGGTCGATGCGGCGATCAAGAAGCTGATCAATGTGAAGAAGATGATCGTCATCACCGCAGGCGATTTCAGCAAAGCGGAAGCGGCCGATGCGGAAGAAGATGATCCCAAAGAAGAAACCGTAACCAGCGGTAAAGCAGAGAAGAAATAAGCCCGCAGGCTAAAGCTTCACAAACTTTAAAATGGTTCAGCCCGATACGAGATCGTATCGGGCTATTTTTTGTCCCGGTCACAGATAATCCGCTAAAACAATCCCAGATCCTCATCCGGAATTATTCACGACGACAGGCGTCTGGTTTGATGTTTGAGGCGATTCCCCTGAAGTGGAGACAGTTTTTGCAGATTCACCAATTCACCTCGTGGGTGAACTGTCGGAACCACAAACCTGGAACAATGCCACAATAAAAACAAGCCTTCACAATTTTGACGCCCACGCATCGTGAATAGTCCGGGCTCATGACTGCAAGTGGATAACTCCGCGAGGACAAGAGTCCGATCGCCAGCGACTCGCCATAAAAATACGCTTCATTCCGCATGCAAATCAATGAATCGATCCGTGGTCAAGTTTCTGGTCGCGGATTCCGAAAACTAAGTCCATGGCGGGTCGCGAGTTCACGGGCGAGTCGCAAATTCGCTGGCAATATGCACTTCTTTGATTCACCAAGACTGGCAAAAATATGGGATTCCTCTCCGGAAGCGTAACTTTTGAGCGATTTCGTGTCACCGAAGACCCGACAGGAGCTTTCGGCGAAGACCATTTAAAGACGCTGAAGAAATTCTCGATTGGAAGCTCGAAAAAGAATCTTTACGAAGAACCTGCCGTCGGATTTTCTGGCGGAGCTCATCTGCTAGACACCGATTTTGATCTGGAAAAGAATCTGATCGGCGACGCGTTGCATTTTGGAGTCCGGGTCGATTCGTGCCAAATCCCCGGTCCGATGAAGAAAGCCTGGACCGCGATGGAACTGGCCGGCGTCATGAAAGACAACATGGGCGGACGTCCAACCAAGACTCAACGCGAAGAAGCCAACGAAGCGGTGGAAGCCCGATGCATCGCCGAGGCTGAAAAAGGCAACTATCGCCGGATGAGCGAAACTTCTGTCTTGTGGGACGCCAACACGGAAACGGTTTACATCGGCAGCACCAGCGAAAAAGCCAACGATGGCGTCTTGGAATTGCTCAACCGCGCGTTCGGTTTGGAATTTCGCAAAGTAACGTCTGGCAGTTTGGCGGTCGAACTGACCGAAGGATCTTCTGACGCGACGGCCACTTTATACAACACCTCTTCCACTGGATTTCATCCTGACGGTATCAACACGGTACACTGGTGGAACGGCATGAACGACAATTACGATTACCTTGGCAATGAGTTCTTGCTGTGGTTGTGGTGGCAGCTTGAATCAGGCACCGACACGTTTCAAATCGCCGACGGGTCGGAAGTCAGCTGCATGTTCGCTCGATCGCTGAGCCTTGATTGCCCCATCGGAGAAAACGGGAAAGAATCGATTTCGTCAGATTCTCCCGTCGCGCTTCCGGAAGCTCAACTGGCGATTCGCATGGGCAAGCTTCCTCGAAAGGCGGGACTGACGCTGGTTCGCGAGGGTGAGCAATTTGACCTGACGCTGCAAGCCGAAATGTTCTCGATCGGCAGCGCTCGCATCAGTCAGGTCGGCGAAGATCCGGGAGCCCGCGACAGCCTCGACCGGATCGAAAGCATTCGGGAACTGTCCGACACGGTTGATTCACTCTTTGGCGTGTTCTTCGAAAAACGCATCGCCGGGGGCGACAAAACGTGGAAAGCGGAAGCTCGCAAAATGCACGACTGGCTCAAAAAGGACGCTCCGGTTCGAAAGCAAGCCAAAAACGCCGCGTAGCCACTGCAAATCGCGCGATGCCACATCTGACAACTTCTTCGAAACTTCGCGAGCTAAAAGCGGTAGGTATAGGAGCCTTCAGCAACTATAAATGACTGAAAGACCTCCCGCTTCTTAAGGTGTTTCATTGAAGTTTCCGATCAAAACGACCATCGCTTTGGCAGTCATCGGAGCCGCCGGATATTTTTCCTGGGGGCCGATTGCGGCTCAAATCGAAGAACGTAACAAACCTCGCTGGCGGACGGTCGAGGTCGAAACCGGCACGCTTCGGCAAAAAGTAAATGCCACGGGAAAGGTCCGTCCCGTCAAAAAAGTACAGATCGGATCATTCGTTTCTGGGCCCATTCAGGATCTGTACGTCGAATTCAATCAGGAAGTTAAACAGAACGAGATTCTGGCTCGCATCGACCCAAGGCTCTTCGCCGCAGGAGTGGCTCGGGATAAAGCTCGAAAGGCCACGGCACTGGCCGACTATCAAAGGGTAACCGCTCTGCTGCAACAGGCTCGCAATGACGAACGCCGGGCCCAGATGCTTCGCGAAAAAAACAAAGACTTTGTGGCTCAAGCGGAAATGGACAATGTGCGATTCAGTCGCATGTCTTTGGAAGCTCAACTGGTGATCGCAGAAGCCTCCATCGAGCAGGCGGACGCAGCGTTGACTCAATCGCAAGCTAACCTGGACTATTGCGAGATCCGTTCACCGGAAGATGGCATGATCATCGATCGCAAAGTTGAACCTGGCCAAACTTTGGCGGCTCAGTTTCAGACTCCTGAACTTTTCGTGGTCGGCGTCGGCATGCGAGAGAAGATGCATATCTTTGCCGATGTGGATGAATCTGAAATTGGATTGATTCGCGAGGCCGCCAAAACAAAACAGCCCGTTGAGTTCACGGTCACTGCCTATCCCGATGAGACTTTTGAAGGCTTCATCGAGGAAGTTCGCTTCAGTTCCGCAGAGACTCAAAACGTCGTGACGTACCCGGTTGTCGTTGGCAGTCCCAATCCAGAATTGAAGTTGCTTCCTGGAATGACGGCGGACCTTTCGTTTCAGATCAACAAGCGCATCGACGTCGTCAAGATTCCCAAAGCTGCCATGCGATTTCTTCCGGCTGACAAAAAGTTCGTTCGCGAATCGGATCATCACCTATTGGAGGTCGGCAAAACGGATTCAGCAGACGATGAGATGGAAGACGCCGGCGAAGACACCAATGAACTGGATTCTTCAGAGACAGACCAAGACAACTCAGATAGCGAAGTCGTGAAATCAAAAAAGAAGCATGTTTGGGTCGTTGATGGCGAGCTTTTGAAAGCGGTAGAAATCGAAATTGGGATTAGCGACAGTCGCTTCGCGGAGCTCGTTTCTGGTAACATCGAAGACGGTGCCGAATTGGTAATCGGACAAAAAGCCTTCGGCGAACAATAGTACAGGAACGATCCACGATGAGCCCAATTAAAACGCTCTCGATCGCCATGAAGGCGCTTGCGAAGAACAAGATGCGAGCCGCCCTTACCGTTCTGGGAGTCGTCATCGGCATCGCTGCCGTCACGACGATGGTTTCGATTGGCCAGAGTGCCAGTGCGTTGGTGCAGGGCGAGCTGGAAAATTTCGGCACCAACGTGATGATCATTTTTCCGGGCGAGCAGAAAAAAGGTGGCGTTCGATCTGGTCGAGTTAACACATTGACGGCGGATGATTCTGACGCCATTTCTGATGAATGCCCTTCGATTTATGCATCGTCTCCGATCGTCGGCACTGGCGGACAGGTCGTGTTTGGCAATCTGAACATTAGCCCCAACGAAATGTTTGGAGTCGGGCCGGACTACCTGAAAGTTCGCAACTGGCCAATTGAATACGGTTCGTTCTTTGAGGAATCTCAAATCGACAAGGCGGACAAAGTCTGCGTCATCGGGCACACCCTGGTGAACAAGCTTTTTCAGACCACTGATCCGATCGACCAAAAAGTTCGCATCAACAACAAGCCGTTTACCGTGATCGGAGTCCTTGAAAAAAAGGGGGCGAACATGACGGGGCAGGATCAGGACAGCGTGATCCTGATGCCTTACACGACGGTGCGGCGAACGTTGAATGGGTCAAGCTTTGACGACGTGAACGTCATTTTTGCTTCCGCGTCAGAGGACTCCAACATGTCCGCGGCGACCGCTGAAGTCAGCCAGCTGCTGCTGGATCGGCACAACATCGAATACGAAAAAGACAAAGACTTCGACATCAAAACGACGACCGAAATCGCTCAGATGCTGGGCATGATCACAGGAACCATGACGCTGATGCTGGCCTCGATCGCCGGAATTTCGCTTTTGGTTGGTGGTGTCGGCATCATGAACATCATGCTGGTTTCGGTCACAGAACGGACTCGTGAAATCGGCATCCGAATGGCCGTAGGAGCCAGATCTCGTGACATTCTGCTTCAATTCCTGGTGGAATCGATCCTGCTTTCTTGCGTCGGCGGATTGATTGGATTCGCTTTGGGAATCGGAGCGTCGATCGGAATCACAACGCTCATCAATTCGTTTTCGACAGGCACCGACTGGCCCATCATTGTTTCGATTCCGGCCGCGATCGTCGCGTTTCTGTTCGCGGCAGCCGTCGGTGCGTTTTTCGGATTCTATCCGGCTCGACGGGCCAGCAAGCTGGATCCAATCGACGCGTTGCGATACGAATAAGCCAGACGTTTGTGCCGAGAATGGCTGGAATACGTTTTGTTTCGCAAACGATCACTGCGCCCGGCAAACGCATGTTGCGAAAAAGTGCGGTAGCCCATGAGTGACGGACTCGCGATTTTTGATTTTAGGCAGCTAATTCCCTTTGGAATTTTTCTTCATACTGCTCTGGTGAAAGGTACTCCAGCGACTGATGCATTCGTTTTCTGTTGTAAAACGTTTCGATGTATTGAAAGACGCTCGTTCTTGCTTGCTCCATGTTTTCAAAGGACTCAAACTTCGTCCATTCATGCTTCAGCGGCCAGAAGAACCGCTCCATCACCGCGTTGTCGTAGCAGCAGCCAGTTCGACTCATTGAACACGTGATGTCCATCGTTTTCAGTTGAGCCTGCTGATTCAATATTTTCGATTCTCAATCAAAACTCCGCCGCGTCTTCTGACAGAAGTAGCTTTTCTTATCGCAATTCGCGAACGGCACACGTTCCCCGAAGCTTGGAAAACTGGTCATGAATGCTTGTTCCCTAATCTTGGCCTCAATGATTGGCCCGAGATGAAACTACTGTTTTACAAAATCCACGACAAAACGGAGGCCACCAATTGCTGGATCTGGGCCTACAGATTGAATCTCGATCGTTACCTTTGAATTGGACATCTGCAGGGGCTTCCGAGCGTAAGGATCTTGCAGCACCGGGCCTGCATTCGCAAAGTCGAAGACTTCCTTTAGAGAAGTAGGCACCTTACCGGGATGCTTCAACCGCCAGCTTTTGACGAGAGCGGCGGTAGTGCTGGCCCGTCGGTAAAAACGAACCGCTGGCTCTTCGTCTAGCATCGCTGATGAGGTGAGGAACATCAATATTTTGGATTTCGTCCATGATGAATCCGTAAGCCAAAACAAATCAAGTAGTTTCAACGTTTTGGACCTTTCTGCGTACGGTAAATCGCATGCAGCTTTGATCTGGCGGTATCGCTTTGCTTGTATTTCAATTTCACTTGCGAAATCGACGCTCGTCATATCCGTAACTGTGGCTGCCAAGAACTTTCTCAATGCAAATGCGTCCTGTGCTTTGAACGCAGCTCTGAATTTACCAGCAATCGTTCGGAGCTCGTTTTTCTGTGACTCAGACAGCATCATCCTATCCGCGTGTGGTGAGTCCAATCGTTGCAGAATTAAATGTTCAACGGAACTACAACTGCCAACATTTGGAAGCACGCGGGATATTGTTTGTTCGATCGCTGTGGATTCATCCCAAAACTGAGTGCCTCGCTTTGTGATCAGGTACTTCTTTTCGCGAAGGTTGATTAGCATATCCACATTCTGGAGATACCGTGACTTTGCGATTTCTGTTGTCATGTCGTATCGGTCTGCATCTCGCTGGTGACGCAGAAGAACGTCAATGAGTTTATTCAGTTGCTCATCGCTGAGATCGCTACTTAGCATTTTTTTCGTAAGATGCTCAAGCAGCAATCTCTCATTGCGGCTACTCCATGACTCGTGCCTCAAGGATGCTACGTCGCGTTCGACAGTCAGCATCGTATCCAAAAATTGTAAATCATCCTCGAACTCTCCTGCGAGGACGATTTGAAGTTCAATCATGCGATCGAAATACGGTAACTGAAACGGCAACGGATCTGTTCTGTTGGATGAATGTGTCCAGTGAAACTGACATCGCGGTCTTGCTTCCTGAGCAGCCTCAAGTTCATCGAGAATGGGTGCAAACGAAGCCTGCTGTTTTTTCGCGAGCCTAACTCTCTTTTTCTCAATTTCGAATCGCTCCTTCCAGTGATCCCAGCCTTCGCATTTCCTGCGGAAGTCATCGAGTTTCATCAGAGCTCGAATCGACTTCTCTAGGCGACTCTTGTTGGAAGGTTGGCCGAAAATTTTCGCAGCAACCGCATCATCAGCGTACCAACCCTGGCGATTTCGCAGGCTGGTTGGATTAGAAAAGATGAACGTACGGAGGTATAGTTGCTCTCGATTCTCGGCAGGGTTTATGGAGAGACACGAAGTATCAAATGGTGCGGCCGCCTTGATTTCCGCCGGCAGTTCCCGGTAGACCCCACCCAAATGTATCTCCGGCCAGGGGTGCGATCCGGCTGATGCGCCTTTGAATTGCTATTGAAAAAGAACAGGCTTC
>CAYZPA010000064.1:0-30817 GCA_964479855.1 uncultured Pirellulaceae bacterium | reverse complement strand
GAGCACTTCCTTGGTAAGGAAGAGGTCATGGGTTCAAGTCCCATCAGTAGCTTTTTTGTGTGGTCGGCTCTCGGGTCGATTTTTTCAGCTTGGTTGTTAAATAGAGATAACAGGTAAATAGAAGTATGGCCAAGGAAACTTTTGAGAGAACTAAACCTCACGTGAACGTTGGAACCATTGGTCACATTGACCACGGGAAGACGACCACAACCGCATCAATCCTGGCTGTTCAAGCTGCCAAGGGGTTCGCTGAAGCAAAGGCTTATTCAGATATCGCCAAGGGTGGTACTGTTCGTGACGCGACCAAGACTGTAACGATTTCTGTTGCTCACGTTGAGTACGAAACGGCGAATCGTCACTACGCTCACATCGACTGCCCGGGCCACGCTGACTTTATTAAGAACATGATCACGGGTGCCGCCCAGATGGACGGTGCGATCCTTGTTGTTTCTGCTGCTGATGGCCCGATGCCTCAGACGAAAGAGCACGTTCTTTTGGCTCGTCAGGTTGATGTTCCAGCGTTGGTTGTTTTCCTGAACAAGTGTGACCTCGTCGATGACGAGGAGTTGCTTGAGTTGGTGGAAATGGAAGTGCGTGAGTTGTTGAGCAAGTACGACTTCGATGGCGACAATGTTCCAATCGTTCGTGGTAGTGCTCTTCCTGCGTTGAATAATCCGTCTGACGAAACTGCGAATGCATGCATTGGCGAGTTGATGGATGCGATTGACTCGTACATTCCTGAGCCGGCTCGTGAAGAAGATAAGCCGTTCTTGATGGCGGTTGAGGATGTTTTCTCGATCGAAGGTCGCGGTACTGTTGCGACGGGTCGTGTTGAGCGTGGCGTTATCAATACCAGTGATGAAGTTGAGATCATTGGTCTTGAGGCTGAGCCAATGAAGACGACTTGTACTGGTGTTGAGATGTTCCGCAAGATCCTCGATCAGGGTCGTGCTGGTGACAACGTCGGTCTTCTGCTTCGTGGCGTTAAGCGTGAAGAGATTCGCCGCGGTCAGGTGATTGCCAAGCCGGGTTCGATTACTCCGCATCACAAGTTTGAGGCAGAGATTTACTGCTTGAGTAAGGATGAGGGTGGTCGTCATACTCCGTTCTTCAGTGGTTATCGTCCTCAGTTTTACTTCCGTACGACGGATGTGACTGGTACTGCCAAGCTGATTGGTGCCGAAATGTGCATGCCTGGCGATAACGTGAAGTTGGAGATTGAGCTTCACAAGCCGATCGCGATGGATGATGGTAACCGCTTTGCGATTCGCGAAGGTGGCCGAACGGTTGGTTCGGGTGTTGTCACCAAAGTTGTTGAATAAGATTCGCTTTTGGGTTTCAGTCTTATTGGTTGGGCCTGTTTGCGAGAGAAAAAACGAAAGCGGCGGGTGTGTATATGCTCGCCGCTTTCCAGTGGTTTGTGGCCCGCGTGATTTTGGTCTTGTTGGCAATGGGCTATTGGTTTGGAGGGGTGTAGCTCAATTGGCAGAGCACTGGTTTCCAAAACCAGCGGTTGCGGGTTCAAGTCCCTCCGCCCCTGCTTTTTGGCCGTGTTTTAGGCTGTCGGGGTGGTCGGTTTTGGCTGCCATTTGGTCCGCTCGAGGGATTGCGCGGCAACGGAAGGTTTATCATGAGTGCGACTGCAAATCAGGGTGGTAAAGAGGCTTCGGCGTCGTTGTCGTCGTTTTTGCCGGAGTTGTTTCGGTTCGGTCTTTATAAGCCGGCGCAGGGTCGGATTGTTCGTCAGGCTACTTTTTTCAGTGTTGCTCTTTTGAGTTCGCTGGTGGCTTACGAGTTGTATTCGTCGGGCTGGTTCAATTTTTTGAATATGTCACCTGCGGAAGGTGAGGTTGTTTCTGGGCCGCAGGTTTGGAAGCTTTTGTTTGCCTTTTTGGTGGCGGGTGTTGGGATTTGGTCGGCGTATCGGCTGGTTAATTTTTCATCCTTCGCGGACTTTTTGATCTCTGTTGAAGCGGAGATGAATAAGGTTTCGTGGCCGACAAGAGATCAGCTTTATCGAGCTTCTGTGGTGGTTATCTTTGTGATTTTCGCCATGGCGGTTTTGTTGTTTTTGTTTGACGTTGTCTGGACGCTCGTGTTTGAGGTCTTGGGGATACGTTATTCGGGCGAAGATTCGATGTGGGGTAAAGTCCGCAGTTTCCTCGGTTTTTAGAGTTTGGTTTACTGAAGTCGCTAGTTGCTATTGGTCGTTTTGATGTCAGACGAAGAAACATTGCCTGAGGATGCTGAGCAGGATTTGCCTGTCGATGGTGCCGTTGAGGCGGTAGGTTCGCCGGGTGATGTGGTGGCTGCTGGGGGCGACGAGGTTGGTGCTGGCTCTGCAGTTGGTGGTGCGGGTGGCGAAGCGGTGGCTGAACTTTCGCCGGAGGATCTCGAGTTTTCTGCAGACGAGATCATCACGGATGAAGACGATGAATGGGGCGATGACGACGAGGATGCTTCTCCGATTGAGGAGTTTGTTGAGCCCGTCAAGGAAGTGAAGGCTTCTGATCTGAAGATGGATTGGTACATCCTGAAGGTTCAGGTTAATCGTGAAAAATCAATTTGTGAGGCGTTGCGTCGGCAGGTTCGTGTTTCCGGGATGCAGGATTACTTCGGTGACATCCTTGTTCCGACCGAAGACGTGCGTGAGTTCAATAAGGCTGGTAAGCAGAAGATCGTCAAGCGGAAGCTTTATCCCGGCTACATTGTTGTGAATATGGCGATCACGGATGAGTCGTGGTTTCTTGTTCGGGATACGTCTGGGATTGGTGACTTTGCTGGTGCTGCGGGTCGGCCGTCTCCGCTTGAGCAGGAGGAAATCGACCGGATTATGGTGGCTGCGAGGCCTCCGGAAGGTGAAGATGGCGAAGAGGCTATCAAAACTACGATTCCGTTTAAGGTTGGTGATCGCGTCCGGGTCAAAGAGGGGTACTTTCAGAACTATGAAGGTGATGTCTCGGCTGTGGATGAGCGCAATGGGCGGATCGAAGTGATGGTCAATATTTTTGGTCGTCCCAACCCTGTGGACATGGACCACTGGCACGTCGAGATGGTCAAGTAGTTCGAGGTTTGTGTCTCTGCGGATGCTTTCACTCGGGCGTCAGCATCGCCGAAAGTGCGTTTCTTGCGGGCAGGTCTGGGTGTTTGGAGCTGTTTTGGTTCAAATCGCTCATAAATCAACAATTATCCAAAGTTCAACATTTTCAAAATTCGAAACCTGAGTATCTTATTGGCCTCAATCAGATGCACGGGGTCGCGGCAAGCGGAAAATCATTATGGCTAAACAGGTTACAGGACAAGCAAAGTTTCAGGTTCCCGGTGGGCAAGCGACGCCTGCTCCTCCTGTTGGTACTTCGTTGGGTAAGTTTGGTATCAACCTTGGTCAGTTTGTTCAGCAGTTCAATGACCGCACGAAAGAGTACAACGGCACGCCGATTCCGGTCGTTGTCACGGTCTACAATGATCGTTCGTTTGAGTTTGACACGAAAAGTCCTCCCGCTGCAGCGTTGTTGAAGCTTGCTGCGGGGATCGCCAAGGGGTCTGGGGTTCCGAACCGCGATAAGGTCGCAAAGGTTTCGCGAGCTCAAATCGAGGATATTGTCCAGAAGAAGATCAAAGACCTCAATGCTCGGGACGTCGATCACGCCTGCCGCATGATTGAGGGGACTGCCCGAAGTATGGGTATCGAAGTTGAAGGCTAGGTGTCGTTGTTTTGGGCTTCTGGCAGTTGTTTGGCTGCGGGGCTTTTGCGAGCGGGGTGACCCGCTATTTAAGAATACAGTTGAGTCCGGTGTTTCCGGGGATTGAAATGTCAAAACCATCTAAACGGTACAGAGCGTTGGCTGAGAAGGTCAGCGAAGAGCCTGTTTCACTTTCTGAGGCGGTCAAGCTGGTAAAAAGTTTTGGTACGACGAAGTTCGATCAGACCGTGGAGATTCACATGAATCTCGGTATCGATCCAAAGCAGGCTGATCAGATTGTTCGTGGTTCACTGGTTTTGCCGAACGGAATCGGAAAGACTCAGCGGATTCTGGTTTTCGCCAAGGACGCCGCCGCGAAAGCTGCTGAAGAAGCAGGTGCAGACTTTGTCGGTCAGGAAGATTTGGCTTCGAAGGTGTCCGACGGTTGGTTGGATTTCGACGTGTGTATTGCGAGCCCAGATATGATGGGTGTCGTTGGTCGATTGGGTCGTGTTTTGGGTCCCCGTAACCTGATGCCTTCTCCTCGTGCCGGGACCGTAACGCCAGATGTGGCGACGGCGGTCAAGGAGTATAAGGCGGGTAAGGTTGAGTTCCGGAATGACAACGGCGGGAATGTTCATGCGGTCGTTGGTCGTTTGAGTTTCGATGAGGCCAAGTTGGAAGAGAACGTTAGTGCGTTTTTGGCTTATGTCGATTCGTTGAAGCCGATTTCGACCAAAGGGACTTATGTTAAATCGATCTCGATCTCGGCCGCAATGAGCCCCGGGGTTTGGGTTGCTGCTTAATACCGCCTGTTGGCTGTCTTTTGGCGGCTATTTTGAAACAGTTTGATTCGTTTTTGGAAACGAAGCCATGAGTAAGTTTGTAAAAGACATGTTGACCAAGGATCTCGCGTCTCGACTCGATGGAGTTGGTGATTGCGTGGTTGCGAATGTGATTGGCCTTGATGCCAATACGACTTCTGCGTTGCGAAAGCGTCTTCGCGAGAAGGATATTTCGTTGATGGTCATCAAGAATTCGTTGGCTCGTCGTGCGACCGAGGGGACATCGTTGGGGCCTGCGTTTGAAGGTCTCGATGGTACTGCTGCGGTTGTTTGGGGGGCTCAGGATTTTGTTTCGCTTGTCAAGGAAGTGACAGAGCTGGACAAGGATGGGGCTGAATTTGAGAAATTTGAGGCCCTTGGCGGTGTGATGGACGGTGAAAAGCTGTCACCCGAAAAAGTCAAAGAAATAAGCAAGTGGCCTTCTCGTGAAGAGCAGTTGAGTATGTTGGTTGGTCAGATTCTTGGCCCTGGCTCTCAGTTGGTTTCGCAGATCAATGGCCCTGGTTCGCAGTTGGCGGGTCAGGTCAAATCGATCGTGGAAAAGGGCGAAGAGTAAGCGTTGGGTGTCGGTCCCATTAACCGGCAAAAGTTATTCATCAATGGCCTATAGCCAAAATTAGTCTTCGAGTGTCAGCCAGAGCGATACCTCGCGCCAGTTGGCAGAATTTTGAAAGGTAGAGGAATGTCAGAAGAGACAGCAACAATCGAATTTTCAGCAGAAACAAAATCACTTGGTGATAAGATCGCTGAGTTGAATCTTAAGCAGGCAAAAGAGCTCAGCGAGTACTTGAAAGAAGAGTACAAGATCGAAGCTGCAGCTGGCGGAGCCGTAATGGTTGCTGCTGGCGGCGGTGGCGGTGGTGGCGGTGAAGAAGCTGCTGCTGCTCAGACTGAGTTCGATGTCGTTCTTACCGGGTTCGGTGACAAGAAGTTGGACGTTGTGAAGGTCGTTAAAACCATCACCGGTGCTTCTTTGATGGACGCCAAGAAAATGGTCGAAAGTTGCCCTGCAACTTTGAAGGAAGGCGCTTCCAAGGAAGATGCCGATAAAGTCAAAGCTGATGTCGAAGCAGCTGGCGGAAGCGTTGAGCTTAAGTAAGTTCGCTGCTTCAGGATTCAGCTGATTTGTCGGCTGAAAGCTTCGAAGGCTATTGATGCAAACATGAATGGCGGGCAGGTTCGATTTTTTTCGTCCTGCCCGTCGTTTTTATTGTGTCTTCGGGTCTTTTGTGGGGATTGTTCCTCCGTTGGTCTGGTTTTTCGGTTTTTTTGCTGCCTCTGTGGTTTCGACTTGAAATTGCTTGCTTGTGTTTTTGGCAAGTTTGGCGAAGGTGCGATATTTCGGGGTTGTCTCAGGCCGGTTTTCGTCGGAAACTAATGTTCAGTCGATGAGCAGTGTGGTCGCGGCAGGGAGCGAACCGGTCGGTGCTTGGTGTGTCTTTCACTTACGGCACGTAAATTGCGTTTGCGTTGCTGTGGTGATAGTAAGGCCTTGGCCACACGAGATATTTATAATTTGCAATAGAGATGACTTTTCTTTCGTCATTGTCTGTTGGCAGAACTCATTCAGGAACCGCATGCGTTTAAATCGCACGCCTGGACAATGTGAATTCCAGACCTGTAAGCAAAGTCTTGCGCAGGTGGTTTGTTTCTTCAGTACAGATGTCGATGTGTGTCGTCATCTTTTTGCCTGATTTTGATCCGGAGATTTTGCGCTTATGGCAACCCCAGTAGAGCGACGTTTACGACCCAAGAGTGTTCGGCGTTTTGGCAGTGGTCGTGAATACCAATTGCCACCAGATCTGACAAAAATTCAAACTGAGAGTTTCAAGGCTTTTCTGCAGTCGGAACTTGATCCGGAAAAACGGAAAGACCAGGGCATCGAAAGTGTCTTGCGCGAGATCTTTCCGATCGAAAGCTACGACAAAAAGCTGGCGCTCAGTTACGTTCGCTACGAATTAGGGAAGCCTCGCTACACGCCGGAGGAATGCCGCCAGTTGCGTTTGACTTACGGTCAGCCTTTTCGCGTATGGTTGCGATTGGAAAAAGAGCAGCCCGTCGAAGAGGAAGTTTTCCTTGGTGACATCCCGATCATGATGGGGGGTGGCGAATTTATCATCAACGGTGCCGAGCGTGTCGTTGTGAGCCAGTTGCACCGGTCGCCAGGTATCGACTTTGTGATGGAGTCGGATACCACAACGGATCGTAAGCTTGCCAGTTGTCGAGTGATTCCTGAGCGTGGAAGCTGGATCGAAATCAACGCAACCAAAAAGGATGCGCTGACGGTCCGAATCGACCAGAGCGGTAAGTTCTCTGCGTTGACATTGCTTCGTGCGATGGATCCAAAATTCAGCGAAGATTCCGACATCATCCGTGCGTTTTACGAAACGATGAAGGTCAAAGTTGTTGACGGTCGAAGCGCTGCGAAGCTTGAAACCAAGATCGCCGTTGACGATATCGTGTACCCGGCGGGAGGTCCTCGCGCTGGCGAAGTGATCGTGGAAGCTGGCCGCAAGATCTCGAAGGAGAATGCAGAGCTGATTTGTACTGCGGGGGTCAAGACTGCCGAGATTATGAATCCGGTTAAGTCGCCATTGATCTTCAATTCGTTGATTGAGGATAACACTTCCTCGCACGAAGAAGCGTTGCTGCGAATTTATCAGCGTCTTCGTCCTGGTAATCCAGCGGCTCTTGAAAAAGCGCGAACGCTGTTCCAGGAGAAATTCTTTGACTCAAACCGATATCGTCTGGGACGCGTTGGTCGTTTCCGGATCAACCGTAAGTTGGGTCTTGGTGTTAGCGAAAAGGAAATGACGCTTCGGCCGGAAGATATTCTGGCATCGATTCAGTACATTTTGGACCTTTCCACGCCGAACACGGATGCTCATGTCGACGATATTGACCACCTTGGTAATCGTCGTTTGCGAACCATTGACGAACTTGCTTGTGACGAGATGCGGAAGGGCTTCCTGAAGCTTCGCCGTACGGTTCAGGAGCGAATGAGTCAAAAAGAGCAGGATGACATGACTCCGCGAAGTCTCGTTAATCCGAAAAGTGTTTCGGCTTCGATTGATTACTTCTTTGGTCGCGGCGAACTTTCGCAGGTGGTTGACCAGACGAATCCGCTTTCGCAGTTGGCTCACGAACGTCGTCTTTCTGCTCTCGGTCCAGGTGGTTTGAATCGTAAGCGTGCGGGCTTTGAAGTTCGTGACGTTCACATTTCTCACTACGGAAGAATTTGTCCGATTGAAACGCCGGAAGGCACGAACATTGGTTTGATTTCGAGTCTTGCGATTTGTGCGACGGTTGATGATTACGGATTCCTCGTGACTCCGTACGCCGTGGTTGAAAAAGGGCGAGTCACTGATGAGATTCGCATGTTACGAGCCGACGAAGAAACCGAAGCTCATGTTGCTCCTGCGGATACTCCGGTCGAAAACGGCAAACTGGTTCCGAATAAGTCTCTGGGTGGCAATATTCTGGCTCGCTATCGAGCTGACTTTGAACTGACGGATCCGGAAGATGTTCAGTTCATGGACGTTGCTCCTGCTCAGATGGTCGGTGTTTCCGCCAGTTTGATTCCTTTCCTTGAGCATGATGACGCTAACCGTGCCTTGATGGGCTCGAACATGCAACGTCAAGCCGTTCCGTTGTTGGTGGCTGAGCCGCCGATCGTTGGAACCGGGATGGAGACGCATGTGGCGGTCAACAGCTCGATGGTGATCAAGGCTCGTCGAGCCGGTAAAGTCACTTTCGTGGACGCAACGCGAATCGAGATCGGTAACGATGTTTACCCATTGAAGAAATACGTTGGGCTCAACGAGCGTACTTGTAACAACCAGAAGCCACTGGTGATGCCCGGGCAAAAAGTAGAAAAGGGTGAAGTGATCGCCGACGGTGCCGCGACGTTCCAAGGCGAACTTGCACTGGGTCGAAACGTTCTGGTCGGCTTTATGTCATTCGATGGTTGCAACTTTGAGGATGCGATCATCATTAGTGAAGAGCTTGTTCAGAACGACACTTACACTTCGATTCACATCGAAGAGTTTGATGTTGAAGTTCGCGAAACGAAATTGGGCCGTGAGGAATTCACTCGCGATATTCCAAACGTCAGCGAAAAGGCGCTTCGCAATTTGGACGACGCGGGAATCATTCAGGTTGGTACTTTCGTCAAACCTGGAGACATTCTGGTCGGAAAGGTTTCGCCGAAATCAAAAACTGAGCTTACGCCGGAAGAGAAGTTGCTTCACGCGATCTTTGGTCGTGCGGGTGAAGACGTCAAGAATGATTCGTTGGAAGTGCCGTCAGGTATCGAAGGCATCGTTATCGATGCTCAGCGTTTCTCACGTCGCATGAGCCTGTCCGAAGAAGAGCGAAAAGTATTCGAGCAGGATTTGAAGGCTGCTGAGGCGGATGGTAACGAAATCATCGCTCGTGTCTTCGGCGAAATGGTCGAAGCCATGGAGAAGGTGCTGGGCAAGGCAATGACGGATTCGGATGACACGCCATTGGTGCGGAATCAGGATCCAAAATTCATCGCTGAGAAAGCGAATGCTTTCCGTCTCAATACCTACGTCAATGACTTGCGTAGCGAAGATAAAATTAAGCAGCTCAAGCAAATTTACGCTGAGCACTGGCCTGACATTGAGAAAGCGATCGACACTCGCGATCGCAAAGTCAACAGCATGAAGCGTGGCGATGAGCTACGCAGCGGCGTGTTGCAGATGGTCAAGGTTTACATCGCGACCAAGCGAACCATTTCTGTCGGCGACAAGATGGCCGGCCGTCACGGTAACAAGGGTGTGATTTCCAAGATCCTTCCAGTGGAAGATATGCCGTTCCTTGAGGATGGAACTTCGGTTCAGATCATGCTTAACCCGCTGGGCGTACCGTCTCGTATGAACGTGGGTCAGATCCTTGAAACGCACCTTGGTTGGGCTGGTTCCCGACTTGGTTTCCAGGCGTTGACACCTGTTTTCGATGGTGCCAGCGAGCAGGATATTAACGAGGCGTTGTCGGAAGCCGGTTTGCCGTCGCACGGTAAGCACACGCTTTACGATGGACGTACCGGTCAACCTTGCGGTCAGGAAACGACGGTCGGCTACATTTATATGTTGAAGCTGCATCACCTCGTTGATGACAAGGTTCACGCTCGAAGTACTGGTCCTTACTCTCTGATCACCCAGCAGCCGCTCGGCGGAAAGGCTCGCTTCGGCGGTCAGCGTTTCGGCGAGATGGAAGTTTGGGCTCTGGAAGCTTATGGAGCCGCTTACATTCTTCAGGAGCTTTTGACGGTCAAGTCCGACGACGTCGAGGGCCGTACCAAGATCTACGAATCGATGGTCAAAGGCGAAAACACGCTCGAAGCCGGCACACCAGCCAGCTTCGACGTTTTGACCAACGAGATTCGTGGGCTTGCATTGAATATGCAGCTTGAAAAACGACGGGGCGGTTAAGCAACCATTACCCCGGCGGCATCTATTCCAGCCTGTGGACATGCAGAACACGGGCTGGAAGCCTATGCCACCAACTGCGTCCCAAACAAAACATTCAGACACCTATAACTTGTGGAGCTTGTAAATATGGCAACTGCCGAAAGCACCTACGATCGCATTAATGACTACGCATCTGTGAAAATTTCACTGGCGCGTCCACACGACATCCGCAGCTGGTCGATGGGCGAAGTCAAAAAGCCCGAGACGATTAACTATCGAACTTACCGTCCTGAAAAAGACGGTTTGTTTTGCGAGCGAATTTTCGGACCTGAAAAGGACTGGGAGTGCGCCTGCGGTAAGTACCGCGGCATGAAATACAAAGGCATGATTTGCGATCGTTGTGGCGTTAAAGTCACGCACTCGCGCGTTCGTCGTAAGCGGATGGGCCACATCGAGCTGGCTGCTCCCGTGGTTCATATCTGGTTCTTCAAAGCGATGCCTTCGCGTTTGGGTAACTTGCTGGCGATGAAGACCAGCAGCCTCGAGAAGGTGATCTACTTCCAAGATTACGTTGTCACTGATCCCGGCACAACGGATCTCGAAAAGCAAATGCTGCTGACCGAGGAAGAGTTCAAAGCGGCTAAAGCTGAGTACGGCGAAGGTTCGTTCAAAGCTGGTATGGGTGCCGAAGCTGTTCGCGATTTGCTGAACGACCTCGACCTCGTCATGCTTTCTGATCAGCTTCGTGTCGACTTGGCTGAAACTGGTTCAAAGCAGAAGCGTAAAGACTTCACAAACCGTTTGAAGATCGTTGAGTCGATTCGCGATTCGGACAACAAGCCTGAGTGGATGGTTCTGGATGTGATTCCGGTCATTCCTCCGGATCTTCGTCCGTTGGTTTTGCTCGACAGCGGCAACTTCGCGACAAGCGATTTGAACGACCTCTATCGTCGTATTATCAACCGCAACAACCGTTTGCGCAAGCTGGTCGACTTGAACGCTCCGGAAGTTATCATCCGCAACGAGAAGCGCATGCTTCAGCAATCGGTTGATGCTCTGTTCGATAACAATCGCTGTAAGCGTCCAGTTTTAGGCTCAAGCAACCGTCCGTTGAAATCTTTGACCGACATGATCAAAGGTAAGCAGGGTCGTTTCCGTGAGAACTTGCTCGGAAAGCGTGTCGATTACTCGGCTCGTTCGGTAATCGTTGTTGGTTCACGGTTGAAGCTTCATCAATGTGGTCTGCCAAAGAAAATTGCTCTGGAATTATTCCAGCCGTTCATCATTCGCCGCCTCAAAGAGATGGGCCACGCCGACACCATCAAGAGCGCCAAGAAAATGCTCGAGCGGAAGGACGAAGAGGTTTGGGATATCCTTGAGCAGGTGATTCGCAATCATCCAGTTCTTCTTAACCGAGCCCCTACCCTTCACCGAATGGGTATCCAGGCGTTTGAGCCGACACTTGTTGAGGGTAACGCGATTCACTTGCATCCGCTGGTTTGCAAAGGATTCAATGCTGACTTCGACGGTGACCAAATGGCGGTTCACTTGCCGCTTTCGATTGAGGCTCAGGTTGAAGCTCACACTTTGATGCTTTCGACGAACAATATTTTCGCGCCGTCCAATGGGCGTCCGATCATGAGCCCATCGCAGGATACGGTGATGGGTTGTTACTACATCTCGTTGACGTTGCCGAATCAAAAAGGCGAAGGTATGGTGTTCTCGTCTTTGGATGAAGCAGACACCGCGTTCAGCCAGGGAATCATTTCGATGCACGCACGAATTAAAGTGCGTTTGCCGGAAGGACGTTACGAGCGAATCAGCGAAGAAGAGCGTCGTCCTACCCGCATCGTGGATACTTCCTACGGTCGAGTCATGTTCAACATGATGCTGCCCGAAGGAATGGACTATTACAACCATGAAATGAAATCCAGCGACCTTTCGAATGTGGTTGCGGACGCGTATCAGGGACTCGGCCGTCGAGCGACGATTGATCTGCTGGACGATATGAACCAGCTCGGTTTCCGCGAAAGTACTCGCAGTGGTCTGTCGTTCGCGATGGACGATCTTGTGACTCCAGAGTCCAAAGAAAAGATCGTTACGCAAGCTGAAAAGGATGTTCTCAAGCTGTTCAAGCACTACGAGCGTGGTGTGATTACCGGTAAAGAGCGTTACAACCAGGTTCTTGAAATCTGGACTCATGCTCGCGAGCAGATTACCGGCGAAATGATGGCGGCGATGAAAGCTGACGATCGCGGCGGTATGGGCTACGTCAATCCGGTTTACCTGATGGCTCACTCTGGTGCTCGTGGTGGAACGGCTCAGATTTCCCAGCTGGCAGGTATGCGTGGTCTTATGGCCAAGCCGAGTGGTGAGATTATCGAGACGCCGATTAAGGCGAACTTCCGCGAAGGTCTTACCGTTCTGGAATATTTCTCGTCCACGCACGGTGCTCGTAAAGGTCTGGCGGATACGGCTCTCAAAACAGCTGACTCCGGTTACCTGACTCGTAAGCTTGCCGACGTCGCGCAAAACGTTGTGGTGACGATGGAAGATTGCGGAACGACTCAGGGAATCATCAAGGGGGTGATTTACCGTGGTGAGCAAGTGGAGGTTCGACTTTCGACGGCTCTCAACGGTCGCGTGTCTCGTCAAAACATCGTGAATCCTTTGACGGATGAAGTGGTCGTTAAAGAGTCGCAGATGATCACACCCGAGATCGCCAAGAAGATCGAAGACATGGGGCTTGAGAAAATTCAGGTTCGCAGTCCGATGACCTGTAACGCTCCGCTTGGAGTATGCCGCCGTTGTTACGGGATGGATATGTCGACCGGTGACATGGTCGAAGAAGGTATGGCGGTCGGAATTATCGCGGCTCAAAGTATCGGTGAACCGGGTACTCAGTTGACGATGCGTACGTTCCACATCGGTGGTGTCGCCATGACATCGACCGAGAAG
Organism: uncultured Pirellulaceae bacterium; assembly: GCA_964479855.1. GTDB lineage: Bacteria > Planctomycetota > Planctomycetia > Pirellulales > Pirellulaceae > Mariniblastus. Next base: position 17,896 of record CAYZPA010000064.1, on the reverse strand, counting down.
AACGAAGAGAAGTGTAAGAAGAGCGGAACGATTCGGTACCTGCGTATGCGTCACGTCGTTAACGACAAAGGCGAGAGCGTTGTTCTGAATCGAAATGCTGAAATTGCAATTCTTGATGCTCGTGGTCGCGACCTTGAAACACACTCGATTCCGGCCGGTGCCGTTCTGTTGGTCAAAGAAGGCGACACCGTTAAAGAAAACGCAGTTCTCTGTCGTTGGAACCCGTTCGCGGCTCCAATTCTGTCGGAAGTTGCCGGTAAAGTTCGTTTCGAGGACGTCATCGAAGGCGAAACGATGCAGTCCGAGCAGGAAGCTTCCGGAACGGTTCGTCGTACGATCATCGACTTCAAAGGTGACTTGCATCCGCAAATCGTTGTCGAGGACTCAGAAGGCAAGCCGCTCGACGTTTACTATCTTTCAGAGCAGGCCAATATTTTGGTCAACGAAGGAGATACGATTACCACCGGTACGGCACTTGCCGAAACGCCGCGTGAAGCTTCCGGTATCACCGACATCACCGGTGGTCTGCCTCGCGTGACCGAGATTTTCGAAGCTCGAAAGCCGAAAGATCCGGCAGTCATGGCTGAGATCGAGGGTGTCGTTAGCCTTGGTGACAAGAAACGCGGTAAGCGAACAATCATCGTGACCAGCGAAAGCGGGATGGAAGCAGAACACCTGATTCCTCCGGGTAAGCGTTTGCGTGTTCAGGCGGGTGACCAAGTGGTGGCAGGCCAGCAGCTTGTCGAAGGTCCGCTTGTTCCTCACGACATCCTTCGCGTTTCTGGTGAGGAAGCGGTTCAGGATTACCTGACTCACGAGATTCAGCAGGTTTACCGAAGTCAGCGTGTGGAAATCAATGACAAGCACATTGAGATCATCATCGCTCGTATGCTTCGAAAAGTGAAAATCGAAACCGCTGGCGACACAGAGTTGCTTCCGGGACTGATCTGCGATCGCTTTGACTTCCTGAAGGTCAACGAAGACATGGCGAAGTGCCTTCGAATCACTGATCCGGGTGAGAGCGATTTTTCCAAAGGTCAGATTGTTCCAAAGGTCGTCATCGAAGAGACAAACGCTCGTATCGAAACGCTTGGTGGCAAGCCGTGTAAAGGAACCAAGACCAAGCCCGCGACTTCCAGCACTCAGCTGTTGGGAATTACCAAGGCTTCGGTTCAGAGTTCCAGCTTTATTTCGGCTGCTTCGTTCCAGGAGACAACGAAGGTGCTGACAGAGGCTGCGTTGTCCGGAAAGATCGACAATCTTGTCGGTTTGAAAGAGAACGTTATCCTTGGCCACCTGATTCCGGCAGGTACCGGGTTCCGAACGTTCCAGGATTCCGATGTTCAGTACAACGTCGACGCGATGCTCGAGATTGCTGCCAAGCCTCAACAGACGCTTGAAAGCAGTTTCCCATTGTTGGATTCAGGAACTCCTGCCGCTGCGGCTCCAGATATGGGAACCATGATGGGGGCAGATTTGACTCCCGTTGCCGATGGTTCGACGGATTTGATGACAGCCATGGCGGGAACAGACGCGATGAGCCAGCTTGGTGCTGAGTTCGGCGCTGATTCTTCTGCTGGTTTGCAGGATGCGGCGACGTCGCAGCCTGCTCCGGCCCGTGCTCCATCAGGTGGCGATGACTTGACGATGATCGAAGGCATCGGCCCCAAGATCGCGGATGTTCTCCGCAGCTCAGGGATTGCCAGTTTCACGATGTTGTCTGTGACCAGTCCGGATCGAATCCGCGAACTGTTGGCAGAAGCTGGAGGAAGCTTCGTCAACCATGATCCAACGACCTGGCCTGACCAGGCACAGCTGGCGGCCAACGGCGATTGGGACAAGCTTCGTGCATGGCAAGACGTGTTGATTGGCGGACGCGATCCGGGTTCGATCGGCGCTGAAACTGAAGCAGCCGCCCCGGCACCTGTTGCCGCTCCCGAGCCCGTTGTTGAGACTGATGATCTGACCAAAATCGAAGGCATTGGGCCCAAGATTGCAGAAGCGCTCAACAATTCCGGCTTGACGACGTTTGCTCAGATGGCGGCGATGACTTCGCAGGACATCAAAGACATTCTGACGAACTCGGATGGTACGTTTGGTAACCATGATTCAACGACTTGGCCACAGCAGGCTGCACTTGCAGCTGAAGGAAAGTGGGAAGAGCTCGACGCATGGCAGGACGAACTTGATGGAGGAAAGGTTGTGGCACCAGCGGAGCCTGACGATCTGACCAAAATCGAAGGTATCGGCCCGAAGATTTGCGAGCTTTTGATTGCTGCTGGAATTTCAACCTTCGGCAAACTGTCAGAAACCGCGCCCGAGGCGATCAAGGATGTCCTTGCCGCAGAAGGCGGTTTGATGGCGGCTCACGATCCAACGACATGGCCAGATCAGGCGAAACTTGCCGCATCGGGCCAGTGGGAAGAGCTGCAGAAATGGCAAGATGAGCTCGACGGAGGTCGTGCCTAAACGGAGGTCGCCCTTAAATGGAGAAATGGCGGTGACACCGATGTTGTTGTCAGTCGTTTGCCAATGACCTTCACTGAACCCGGATTATTCACGATGCGTGGGCGTCGACATGTAGAAAGCTTGTTTCGTTGGGGTGATGTTCCAGCTTTGCGGTTTCGAAAGGTCACTTACGGCGTGAAATTGCCGAAGTTGCAAAACTTGCCTCCGCGTCCGGAGAATCGCTTCAAAGGGCAAACCAGACGCCTGTCGTCGTGAATAATTCCGACTGAAATAAGAATTCTCTTGAACGCCCTGTGAGTTATTTCGCAGGGCGTTTTTTTACGTTCTATCATGACATGGTCGCTAAACTTGAGTCATGCGGGACATGTGCGCGAGCTGGCCTGATACGATAGGATTCTGATTGCAATTGGATTGGCCATGAATCGTTCAGGAGACCCGATGAGTACAACCTCTGGATCGGAAATCGCGGCACCTGCATCTTCCATCGTTAAGTCGAGCCGATTGGTTTCTCTGGACGTCTACCGAGGGCTGGTTCTGTTGATGTTGTGCCTGGAGGAGCCGCATTCGAGGTGGTATGAGGCGGTGCAGAATGCGCGTCCGGATTCATCGTTTTGGTCGGTCGTGACGCATCAGATGCATCACATTCAGTGGGCCGGTTGCGTGGCGTGGGATTTGATTCAGCCGTCTTTCATGTTCATGGTTGGTGTTTCCATGGTTTGGTCTTATGCCAAACGACAATCCAACGGCGATTCGTGGGCCAGAATGCTGGGCCACGTGATTTGGCGTTCTGTGGTGCTGATTCTGCTTGGCGTTTTTCTGCGCTCGGTGGGCAAGGAACAGACTTACTGGACGTTTGAGGATGTGTTGACGCAAATTGGGTTGGGCTACACCTTTTTGTTTCTGCTATGGAACCGCAGCGAGAAAATCCAATGGGTTGCGATCGGCGTGATCCTTGTTGGGTATTGGTTGCTTTTCGCATTGTCGCCCGTTTATGAAACTGCAGGGAACCCTCGCGAACTTCCTTTGGCCAGCGGATTTTTGGCAAACTGGAATGTAAATGCGAATCCGGCCCATTTCTTTGACGTTTGGTTTCTGAATCTGTTTCCTCGGTCTGCTCCTTTCGAGTTTCATCCTTCGGGCTACAACACGCTCAACTTTATCCCGTCGCTTGCCATCATGATCCTTGGCTTGATCGCTGGCGGGTGGCTTAAGAGCGATCGTTCTGCGATGACGAAGCTGGTTAGGCTTACGGTTTGCGGCGTCATTGGAATCGCTATCGGGTATGGATTCGACGCCTTCGGTGTTTGTCCGCTGGTCAAGAAAACATGGACTTCTGGATTTACGCTGTTCAGTGGAGGTTGTTGCTTCCTGATTCTCGCTTCGCTTTACGGTGTGATCGATGTCGCGAAGCTGCGAACGTGGAGCTTTCCATTGGTGGTGCTGGGAATGAACAGCATTGCGTTGTACGTGCTGCTGCATTTTTTGCCACATTGGATCGTCGACACCTCGAAGATTCATTTCGGACATGGCTTCAGTAGTTTCTTCGGGCCCGAGTTTCAACAGCTATTTGAAAACGTGTCATCGCTGGTTGTGCTGTGGCTATTCTGTTTTTGGATGTACCGCAAAAAGTTGTTTGTGCGGATCTGAGAATTGAACGGCTTTCTGCCAAAACGTAGAACTTTCGTTGCCGCGTTGTGCAATCCCATGCGAGGCCAGAATTGATTCTAAGTGGTTAGTAGACAGGGTTTTCAGTTCCCTCGCTGGATGACACAAGTGCAATCAAAAGAGACGTTAATCCTTTCTCAATGGTCGGATCGTCCATTTGGCAATGACAGCTTGGACAACGATTGCTGGTGTCGCGAACGCTGGATCAGCGTGAGTTCTTTCTCCGCCAATCAAGCTCTGCCGCTCATTGCGAACTGAGCTTTGTCCCAAAGCTGCCCATTGTTCAGCAATGATCGCCTCTCCATCGTCGCATTTCGCTTCGCGAAGGTGCCAAGGTTGCGTTTGTCTCAAGCCTTAACATTCTTTCACAAGCGAAAGGCGACTATGACAAAGCCTCGCTCAAAACCTGTTGAACTATCTAACGAGCAAGGTAATGGTGACTTACACTGCGGGTACTTCATCCATTTCGCGGAGCGCGGACAGGTAAAGCAGTCTTTTGGCATGCTCGGATTGTTTCGGCTGTTTTCTGGCAGCTGCTCGAATGACATCGCGTCGACTGACTTGTCCAACCAGCATTTCATTGTGCACAACTGGCATCCGACGGCTTGGTGAAACCAAAAAGAAGTTCGCGATCGACATCAGTTGAGTCTTGCGTTGAGCCGTCGTAGGTTCGGTATCCATGAATGCTCGCACTTCGTTGGCGGGAAGACCTTCGTATGCGGCATCGATCAGGTACTGCATGCAGCACCTTTCCGAGAACATTCCCAGTAGTCGATTATTGTCATCAACTACAGGAGCTCCCGAGATCTTGTTCTTGACCAAAATTTCAATTGCTTTGAAGACGTCTGTCTCCGGTCGCAACGTAACAAGTCGAGTAACCATAATGTCTTCTGCAACCATGTCGGAAATCTCATGTGTCATAGCGTCTCTCCAATTTGAAGTACGGATGAAATCAGTTTTCTCTTAGTTGTGAATCATGCTATCGAAGTCACTCTTCTGTTGCCGTTCTTCGGATTCTATGCCTCAACGCCGAGCGTTGCCAGAAAAAAGTTCACGCTCAGAGATCAAAATGGCCTCGTGAAAGTATTCACAAAGTTTCGCCGGGAAAACGGAGCTTGTTGCGAACAAGAAAGTAAATTGCTGTCGCTGAAATTGTGAAAGCATCAAGAACACGTCGAGCAAACAGATCAAATTCACGTCTTACCCGCAACGACAAAGACGCAAAAAAAGCCGAACCAAAAATGGCTCGGCTTCCTGAACTGACTGGTACCGTATCAGAAATGTGACGGTCGTTAGTTTTCAGAGTTGATCAAGTCAGCGAACACGGACTTGTCTTCGGCAGCTGCAGCTCGAAGCTTGTTCAACGCTCTCGCTTCGATCTGACGGATACGTTCCTTGGTTACGCCAAGTTCTTCACCGACTTCCTTCAGCGTTTGCGGTTCCTGGCGGTAGTCCAGACCAAAGCGACTGATGATGATCTGTTGCTCTCGGTCGTCGAGCGTTTCAAGGATCGTGCTGACTTGTTCTTCACGAATCGCCTGTTCGGTTTCAAGCACGATTCGGTCGGTTCGTTCATCAGCGGTGGCTAGGAACATCTCTTCCGAAGTCGGTCGGAACCGGTCTTTCTGTCGAAATTCGCCTGGAATGGTGCGAGCGAAGTTCTTCATGATCGCCCAGCTCGCGTAGGTGCTGAACTTGTTGCCGCGGGTGTAGTCGAATTTTTCAGCCGCACGAATCAGTGACATGTTTCCGTCGCTGACAAGCGTAAAGAAATCTTCGCTGGCTTGAACGTGTTTCTTGGCGATCGAAACCACCAATCGCAAGTTTGACTGGACAATGCGGTTCTTGATTTTGACCGCTTCGTCATAAAGCCTTTCGACTTCATCCATTTCGTTGGAGCGAGCACGGGAAACTTCCAGCTTGTCGCGAAGCTTGCTCGCACGGAATTTCAGATAGTTGTACTTACGGAACAGGTACTGTTCCTGCTCGCGGTTGAGAAGTGGAACTTCGTACAACGAGGCAAGGTAGTGCGGCAAGCCGGCTGGAGCTTTCACGCGACGAGCTGCTTTTTCCAAAACGGGCATCGGTGCGTCGACGATTTTCTTTTCGGCACCCTTGCGATGGAATTCAGGACTGTCCATGAAATCCAGAGGCAATTCCATGATGACGGTCGCCCGCATCTCGTTGATGACACGATAAATCGTGGTCTTTGTGCGGCAGTATCTGGAAGCGATGGCTTCTGCGGATTTGCCGGCTGAAAAATCTGCGTAGATACGCTCTTTCATTTCCAGATTCAAAGGTCCGGTTTGGTTTGGGAAAACCGCGATGTCCGAATGCTTCTCATCGAACTGTTTGATCGTGTAACGAATTGTTTCGATGCTGCGATCCATGTGCTTGGCGATGCGACGAGTCACTTCGGCAGGGCATCCGCCGGCTCTCGCCAGACGTCGAGCCCGATCGATGATTTCAATCTTGTCGCTTTCGGTCAGCTGGCTGAAACGTTGGCCTCGATTCACTTTTTCACGGTTGTTCTTTACGAATGCATCAACGCTGGTCTGCAGGAATCCAACCCGTTTGCGGCCGCCATCGAAAATGAACTTGCGGCTGACGAGTCCCTGCTGACGCCAGCGAGAAATCGTCTTCGTTGATACGTTGAAACGCTTACTCAGGTCTTCAACCGTCAGAACTGGCTGGCCAAATTCTTCGGCGACCAGATCTGCGGCTTCAGAGAGATCTTCGATGAAGCAATGCAGATCGTGCAGCAAATCCTTGCCAGCGATTTTTACAATGGGTCCAGCATCGGCTCGGAACCCTGTAATTCGGAAGCACACGAACTCAAAATTGTAATCCTGCCGCTTTTTGGTCTCGTGGAGTAGTTTCTCCGCGGCATCGATTTGTTCGACTTTTTTGTTTCGTGGAGCAAAGCGAACCTGTTGGTCGCGAAGTTCACGAATCGAGTCACATTTATATTCAGTATGCATTTCTATTCCTCTTCCCAAACAGCCGAGGGGACGGTGTAAGCTGGGGTTGATCCAACCGTGGTTATCTTCCTGATGGTTCAACAGCCCAGCATCTTACTGGACTGCTATCTACTACGCAGCCGCCTTGGATCACGTTCAAGACTCCAATAATTCAGAGACTTCCCGATTTTTCTTTGGTGGTTGCGTTTTCGATGCGAGCTGGAAGTAGGTGAGGCTAGTATTGAAAACGTGCTTCTCCATATATACCCGCCAAATCGCTAGCGAGATTCTCTGTAAAACAAACGTTTGTCAGAAACTTCCCGCTGTCTAACTGTCTTGCAAGCGATGTGCCAAGTTCGTGGACATTTTGCGGTATTTCGCTCTGTTCAATGGTTTTTTCGGGTTTTGCCGCCGAAAAAATCACTTTGAAAAAGTTGGCACGCTTGTCAAAACGTACCGCTTGGTCCTACGAAATGTCGTTTTGAGACAAATTTCTGTCGATGATTCTCAGGTCGCTCCGGAAGATACTTGTTTGGCATGCGTGCCAGAAAAAGTTGCAACCGGTAATCAGCATGATTCAAGGATGAAGACATGAGACTGCCTCAGCCATTACAGTTCGCAGCATTAATCGCCATTGTTGCCTGCTTCACGAATTCCAGCTCCTTTGCTGCTCAAGATGACTCCATCGATTTGAACTTGAAGTACGAACGTGGCCAGCAGCATCGGGTTCAGCTCGAGTTTCGCCACGAAGGTAAAGTCATCATTCAGCAGGATGCCAACGCTGAACCAGCGGAGGATTCTGATTCCGAAGGCGGCTTTCGTACGCTACCGATGAAAACGGCAGCCAAGCTTGGATACCACCAGCGTTTCACTGGCAAGGGTGGCGAGATTCAGGCGATTCGATTTTATGACCAAGCCAAAGGTCGTTACGAAATTCACACCGGAAAGACAGGCGCTGATCTGGCAAACGAAAATCGACTGGTGGTCGTTCGCGTGAAGTCTCAAAAAGGTAAGCGAGTTCAAATGGCTTCCGTCATGAGCACTTTGGCTCAAGGAGAGTTGGAACTGCTCAGAAATCCTGTCGACCCACTTTCAATCGCTTCGTTGATCAATCGCGATGATGTCGTAAAGGGAGAAAAATGGCAGCCTTCTGACGACGGCTTGGCGAATTTCCTGGCGGTCGATCGGATCTTGCGAAACGACGTAAAGATTTATTGGAAGGACGTCCGGAAAAACAGTGCCCGTATCTACATCACTGGAAAGCTTCGGGCTGCTATTGATGACGTCACCACCGATTTGGAATTGAGTTCCATTGTGACGGTCAAGTTGGGCACAAAACAGGAGCTCGTTGGAGCGAACTTGAATATTCGCGAGATTCGTCAGCCTGGCCAGGTCGCACCCGGATTCGATGGTCGTACGAGCATCTCGATGACATCAGCGGTAGACAAAACGTGTCAGCACCTTACGAATAAGTCGTTGGCTAAATACACAAAAGGTCGCGTCATTGAACAGCGTCTAAAGTGGGAGTCACCCGGACTGAAACTGAAGTACGATCCGCGTTGGCGCGTCATCGCTTCACAGGATGAAGCGGCCATCATGCGGTTCGTCAGCAACGGTGAGCTTCTTGCTCAATGCAATATTGTTCAGCTTCCAGCTCGACCAGCGGACAAGCCGTTGACCAAGGAAGAGTATCGCAAAGAAGTCGCCCGGATCATTGCTGCTGACGAAGTGGCTCAGATTGTGGACGTGCAGGAATTTCAAGCCAACGATTCCGTGCGAGCTCTCAAAGTCGAAGTCGAAGGTGTCGAAGAAGATGTGCCCGTGTCATGGTTGTACTACCATGTCAACGATCGCGATGGTCGCCGAATGACGTTTGTGTTCACTCTTGAGAGACAGGTTTTGACAGACTTTCGTCCCGCCGACAAGAAAATGGTGGAAGGTCTCGTTTTCGAAGCTCGTGACCGGGGACAAAGCTCAGCGGCAAATCGCGCCGCCAGAACGACGGCTCCTGCAAAGAAAGCTTCGACCAGCGGTGCACGTCGATAGTTGACCGCTTGGGATTTTTCGATGCCGACTTCGGGAGCCTTGCAAGACTACTTGAGGCCACGTCGACGATCGTTTACCGTTTGATGACGAAGAACGTGCCGCTGCGATAGCGGCACTTTTTTTACACGCAAACGGAAACGAAAATGCTTGATCTTTACGACAAAATTCAGGAAGCCGTCGGAGTCATCCGCAAACATTGGGACGGTCAGCCTCACGCAGGAATTATTCTTGGCACCGGGCTTGGACCATTGGCTGCCAAAATTGATGTCGAAGCTTCCATAGACTACGGCGATATTCCTCACTTTCCGGAATCGACCGCTTTGTCGCATCAAGGACGTCTCGTTTGCGGAAAGTTGTCCGGGCTGCCAGTCGTCGCGATGGAAGGCCGTACGCATATGTACGAAGGCTATCCATTGAAGGAAGCCACGCTTCCAATTCGCGTGATGAAAGCCCTCGGAGCAGATCTTTTGGTTTGCTCGAACGCGGTCGGCGGCTTGAACCCCTACTATCGAAAAGGGGACATCATGGTCATCGAAGATCATATCAACCTGATGGGCGACAACCCGCTTATCGGAATCAATGACGATCGGCTTGGGCCTCGGTTCCCTGATATGTGTGAACCCTATCAGCAGTCGCTCGTCGATCGCGCCCTCTCAATCGCTCGCGCCGAAGACATTGTGGCTCATAAGGGAGTCCTTGTGGCGGTTGCCGGTCCGAACCTTGAAACACGCGCCGAGTATCGAATGCTTCGAACGATGGGAGCGGACGTGGTGGGCATGTCAACGATTCCCGAAGTCGTCGTTGCGATTCACAGTAGCATGCGAGTCGTCGGATTTTCAGTTGTGACCGATCTGTGTTTCCCCGATGCACTTGAGCCAGCTGATGTGAATGAAATTGTTCGTGTCGCCAACGAAGCCGAACCTCGGCTTTCGAAGCTTGTGATGAAGTTGCTGGAAATGGAACAGGCGTAACGTTGCCGTTAATGGAACGGCTCTAACGTGGCCGTTGGTTTGCCATCGGTCAGAATTAACGCCGTAACTTTTTCAGCGGCGAATCTGTGTTCACATGCCGTCGACCTTTATCCCAAAGTCTCAGGGCTTTCAATGAAACGTGATTTTCAAACGGTGGTCGATGAAGCCGTTGGTTCGATCAGGCGGCATTGGGATCGAAGACCGAAATTTGGGATCGTGTTGGGGACCGGTGCTGGAATCATTGCCGAGCATATTTCTTCGGAAGCCACCCTGCCCTACGGCTCCATTGAAAATTTTCCGGTCAGCACAGCTACCGGGCATCAGGGGAATCTCGTCTGCGGCACGCTCGGCGGTCACGAAGTGGTCGCAATGCAAGGCAGGTTTCATCTTTACGAAGGCTACGATGTGGATGCGGCAACATTGCCGATCCACGTGATGCAAGCGATGGGAGTGGAGGTCCTTTTTGTTAGCAACGCGGCGGGTGGATTGAATCCGAAATTTGTCAGCGGCGATGTGATGGCGATGGAGAGCCATTTGGATTTTATGAATCAAACTTCGCGGCAGATGGCGGTTGATCCGGTTTTGGGTCGGCCTGTGATGCGAAGTGATCGCGCTTACAACGCAGAATTGATCGAGGTTGCGATGTCACATTCGCGGCGTGCTGGTTTTGGGCTGCACCGCGGCGTTTATGCTGCGATGCTTGGACCTAACTATGAGACACGGGCTGAATATCGCTTTCTTGGTCGAATGGGGGCTGACGTTGCCGGCATGTCGACGGTTCCGGAAGCGACCGTAGCTGCGCGATACGGTATCAAAGTACTCGCGATTTCGATCATTACCAATGTTGCCAAACCGGATGTGCTGGAGGCGACTTCGGGAGAGGAAGTGATCGATGCGGCTCAGATTGCTGCCCCAAAACTAAAGAGCATCGTCACAGCGGTGATGGACTCGCAGAGTTAGTGGTGCGACCAAGCTGAATTGACCGGCCGAGATTGTGAGCCGAGGAACTTAAGTTCTCGATTTGCTGAACCCAACCTATTACGCGTTTTGCCTCTCAAACTTAGCCAACTCAGCGTAGACGAAGCATCAGTTTCAGCTTGTGATCTTCTGCGAAAAAAAATGGCACGCAGCCGATGTCTCATCGTTCATTTCCGCCATTTTGCGTGCTAGCGACGAACCATCATGTGAGCGATTGCGTTCTGTGCTGTAATTGCCGCTGACGATACCGCTGGCCCGCCCGGAAACCGAGCTAGGTCGTTTCCTGGTCACTTGTTAGACTTTGCGGCGATACATCTGAAAATCAATCAAATTACCATTTCGTAATCAGGGACGATCATGAGCGTTGGTAGCTACGGAAAATTTTGGACACGTCTTGTCACTTGCCTTGCCTTCGGTTGCATCGGCATTGTTGGGACATCGGTCGCCAGCGCATTTCAGCAGCCTGCCCAGCAGAGAGAGCAAGCTACGGCTCCGTCTCAGCAGTTATCAGCCGAGGAAACTCGGCGTCTGGCTCAGCTAGGTGGTCAACAGGTGCCCATTCAGCCGACTCGTCCAGCACCGCCTTCCGCTGAAGAGCAAGCTCACATCGAGCAGGTTCTCGACTATTGGCAGCAGCAAACCGAAAGTTTCGAGGTCTATAAGTGCGGATTCGAAAGGTACATCTACGACGCGGGAGTGGTTGGCCATCGCGACGAAACGACGGGAAACCTTTCAGCTGCAAGCGTTGCCGTGGGGGAGATTCGTTACGCAGCTTCCGACAAAGCCAGCTACGAAACAACGGTGCTGTATAAATTCGCTGGCCCGGGGAAGCAATATGAAGTCATCGAGGATCCTACGCTTGCAGAGAAATGGGTCACAGACGGTGAAGGCATTTACGAATTTGATTTCCAGGCAAAGCGACTCTACGAAACAAAATTGGACGCATCCATGAAAGGAGCCGCTGGATTGCAGAACAGTCCAATTCCATTCCTGTTTGGGGCTCGAAAAGATCAAATACTGGAACGCTACTGGGTTCGCGCCGTGACGCCGCAGGGAGTCACCGATGAAATATGGTTGGAGGCATGGCCAAAACGGACGGCGGATGCTCAAAACTATTTGAAAGTAGAAATCATTCTTGACCAGCAAGCCTTTCTGCCCAACGCGATTCACATGTACCTGCCGCAGTACAACCCGAAAAAGGGCAATCTGAGCAGCGTTTACATCAAATTCAAGGACCAGCAAGTCAACAATCAGCTTGCCAAGATCGGAAACTTCTTCAAGGTCTTCGTGCGTCCTACGACTCCAATGGGATGGAAGCGTGTTCCCAAGCAGCAATTGCAGGGCCAGTCCGTTGGAGCTCTCCCAAGTGATACGAATCGCAAATAAGCCTGTAGCTGTGGCGTCAGTTGTTTAGTACAGCCGTTTACCGCAGCCGGTTTGGCGCAACCTAAAACGAAACAGTAACCGAGGGACGTTCGAGGTCGAAATCAAGATTTAGGTTTCGGCCTACCGAACGTTTTTCCGAGCGGCGACAACGCCAGCAGCATTCCCATAACGATGCCGCCGCCGTGAGCCCAGTTTGCGACTCGGCCGGAGCCTTCAATGCCACCGATCGTTGGCGATACCATGCAATAGAACAGGTAGCCGATCATCAGGACGACCGTCATCTGGCTTAAGTACATCCTTGCGTTGGGATCATAAAGCATTCGAAGCCAGATGAATCCGAAAAGGCCGTAGACGACGCCGGACATGCCGCCAAAACGGGTGATCAGCAAATCATTGATCAAGAAGGGACCGCTTCCGCCCACACCAATAGGAACGATGCTTTGCAACACATTTGAAAAGATCGCAGTGAAAATGACGATCATCCCCAGCCTTAACGTTCCGTATCGCATTTCGATCATGCGGCCCAGCTGCACAAGCCAGAGCATGTTGAAAATGATATGGAATGCTCCGTAGTGGACGAAGATCGGTGAAACCAGACGCCACAGTTCACCGCGAAATATGCTGGCGAGCCGAACCTGCATGCTGTCGGGGGAAAGCTTGGCTGCGGCTTTGAGTTCTTCGCCAGGGGCATCCACAGAAACGAACTGTAACGCTCGCGCGACCCACTGGTCCGCTTCACTTACGTCTCCAAAGTTTGAAAAGATGGCAACGACCGCACAGATCACCACCAGCGTGACCGTCAGCGGGGAAGTTTCAAACCATCCCTTTTTATTGTTGGGTATGCCTCGCTGAATGTTCTTTTGGTGCTGTTTTGCTTTGGCAAGTCGCTCGTCAGCAATGCGTTTGGCATCCTTGTGAGCGTTGCGATACTTCTCGGCGTCCGGATTCTGCTTAAATTCCGACAGCTCGCCCATCGCGCGTTGGAATTCGTCCTCATCCTTGACCCAAATTTCGAATGTAGACTCCCCTGCCTCGTCGAAATGAGTCTCAATTGAAAGCGTCAGCAGCCACGCCGCGAAGGTGTTGGCTTGGTTTCCAGTTGGCAATTCGCCAATCAATCGCATGGGAGACTCTTTAATTCAGAAAGTTGTAACAGGGAAATGCCAGCACAATCGAGCTTGTCTTGTGCCTGAAATTCCGGGAAAGTTCGGCCAGATTATCGTCAAAAATCAACCGTTGAGACGACTGATTATCGTTCATGTCCACGGTGGTTGTCCACGTCACTGAAAAGTTTTCCACACAGCGTTTTCATGGCCTCAGATTCGACAAGTAACGATTCGGAAAACATACCCGACATGCCATTTGTCGCAGGAGCCTCGGCCAATGCGACTCAAGGCGGAAAGTCCTCTACCGATCGATCTCGCCGTCGTCGAGTCGACTTGACCGATTCAGATTCCGCTCTGATTGACAAAACCCGAACCCAAATCCGCGGACTCGTCGAAGAAGTTCACGAACTGGCTCGAAAAGACTGTCCCGTTGAGGAATTTTACGAAGGTTTTTTGACTCGAATCGTGACCGCCCTCGCTTCGGTGGGAGGCGCCATTTGGGTCCATGATCCTGAAACGCAGTCGATCAACCTGAAATTTCATGTCAATCTGAAACAGACGTCCATCAGTGCCGATCCGGAAGCACAAAAGATCCACAGTCAGCTCATACGGCGATTTTGCGAATCGGGAGAACCGGCGCTTGTTCCGCCTTCGACCGCAAACGAGGACCCTGATGTTGGAGGCAATCCGACAGACAATTTGTTGGTGATCGGACCGCTTAAAGTCGACGGTCAAACTGTCGGACTGGTTGAGATTTTTCAGCGACCCGGCGCCGGGCCGACAACACAACGTGGCTACCTGCGATTCGTTTTGCAAATGTGTGATGTTGCGAGCGAATACCTTGCCAACCTTCGCCTGAGATCTTTTCAGGAACAGGAGAAAATGTGGTCGCAGCTGGAACGCTTTGTTCAGTCGGTTCACCAGAAACTCAATACCGGCGACACCGTCTATGCGATCGCTAACGAAGGACGCCGTCTGATTGATTGCGATCGAGTCAGCGTGGCGCTGATGCAAGGAAGTCGCTGCGTTGTCAAAACCGTCAGCGGACTTGATTCGATTGAGCGGCGAAGTGAACAGGTGAAAACGCTTGGCAAGCTGGCAACCGCCGTCGTCAAAACCCGTGAACCGTTATGGTATGACGGCGATGATAAAGACCTGCCGCCGCAAATCGAAAAACGAATTCACCATCACGTCGACAAGTCGTTTGCCCGAATGATTGCTGTGGTGCCGCTGTTGGACGCTTCGCCTTCAGATGATGAAACCGTTGGCAGCGAACTGGCAAATCAAAATGCAGCGCCGATCGGAGCGATCATCGTCGAGCAATTGAAGGATGCTCAGATCACGCCGGCACTCAAGAGCCGTGTCGAGGTCGTTGTGAAACATTCGCAAACGGCGCTCGCGAACAGCATTGATCATCAGAGTATCTTTCTGATGCCGCTCTGGAAATCCATCGGCAAAGTGCTGAGGCAGTTTCAGGGTCGGCGTTTGATTCGAACTGCAGCGATTGCGGCGGCGATCGGATCATGTGTTGCGTTTCTGTGCCTGTTCCCATATCCATTTTCATTGGGAGCTCGCGGTAGCCTTGTGCCCGAAAGGCAGTATGAGATCTACGCTCAGTTGGACGGGACGCTGGATGAAATCAACGTCTCCAACACTGGCGACACGCTCGTTGAGGAGGGCCAACTACTGGCGACGATGAGCAGCACAACGCTTGAACTGACGATACGTGACCTGGAAGGCCGGATTCGACAGGCGGAAAACGAAAAATCGATCGCGATGATTGGAAAAACTCGAGGAAGCGATGCTGATGAGAAGGCAGCTTACTCGTTTCAGTTTGAAAGAGCGGTGCAAACGATTGACAATTTGACCAATGAACTTGAAGTCAAAATGAAAGATCGGGAGTTGCTCAAAGTTCGTGCTCCCGCGGCGGGACAGGTGGTGAATTGGCAGGTCCGCCAAAATCTTCTTCGTCGTCCGGTTCGATTCGGGCAGCATTTAATGACGATCGTTCCGCCAGATACGCAGTGGTTGATTGAACTGGAAATGCCTGAACGACGTCTGGCCCATTTGGCGAAAGCGATGGCGGAATCCGATCAAAAGTTAAAAGTTACTTTTGCGCTGCTTTCGTGGCCGGGCAAAGAATTCGAAGGAGAGCTAATTTCCGTTGACCAGAAGTTGGATGTCTACTCCGACGAAGGCAACGCGGCCTTGGTGCGAGTCGTTTTCCCGAACGACGTGATGCCTGAAGAATTGCTGAAGGCCGGAACTCGAGTTACCGGAAAGGTGAGTTGTGGCACTGAACCGATTGGATACGCGATGTTCTACGAGCTTATCGAGACCGTGAAATCCAAGTGGCAATTCTGGTTCTGAGGTCACTGCGTTCGATGCGTCGTTTCGTTGCGGTTGCGGTTGTGAATTTTTTGGTAACCCGACGCGTTAGCGAGGAAAAACTGCGTTCGAGCATCGGTCAGCAAGTTTTCGAAATACCAGCACGACGCGCAAGCGAGTGAGTTTGGTATACCGCAGAGCCCCACTCGCTTGCGCGTTTTGAAGTTGAATGCGTCTGGAAACTCGACGCGTTACGACTTGTTGATTTTATGAGCCGTTTGGGCGTTAGCCCCGGTTGAAGTGTCGTTAACCGAGGCTAACGCCTAAACGGCTAAAACAAAGATCTCGATTTGGACTAAATCAACAAGCCGCTTAGCGAGGAAAAACTGCGTTCGAGCATCCGTCTCGCTGACCGGCTTGTTAATTTAATTAGCCGTTTGGGCGATAGTTTCGGTTGAAGCGTCGTCAACCGAGGCTATCGCCCAAACGGCTGGCATAAAAATCTCGATTTGGACTAAATCAAAGCCGTGACGCAACGGGTTACCACTGTCACGTTTGCTTGCAAGGTTCTGATAAATTCAACGCCTCGATCCGCGCCGCAGTGTCCGGCGTGATCCTGAAAAAGCTCAACACTGAGGCTGAACGCTGGAACTGTCAGTTGCATAACCATTTCAATCATAGGTTTTTCTCTCTGTTCGCAGGCTTTTCCATTAACATGGGCGGTTGGCGGAAGGCTTTCTGGTGACGTCGCTAGCATCGCTGGTGACAAAGGCATTTTGCCTATTTTTCATCGATCCAAATTGCCGATTTCCTTCATGCGTCGTTGAATGAGTCCGAAATCGAAAGTGAATGTTGTGCACGGTAATCGAAAAGTTTCTCGATCAGCTCAGGTGTGTTTCACCGCCATTGCCGCGATCATCGCGTTGTGCCCTTGCTCAGCGAAAGCAATGCAAGGATTCAAGAATCCGCCGGGATCTGGACAGCGAGGTTCAGCATATTCCAACGGCAGAGCCGATCGCGAAACGCCCGGTGTCCAGAAGCTCCAGCGTGGCTCCAATTTGAAAGATAATTTTGCGCCGCCATCGGGTCGGTCGAGCTCAACGCTAAATCAACAGAGCTCAATTGGGCAGAGTTCGCGAAGTTCGCAGATCGGGCAAAGCTCATCGGAACAATATGGCACGGTGCAAAGTTGCTCTGTCAAATTCGTTGATGTTGTTGAGTTGCCAGCGCTCGAAACCGGTCAGTTGTTGGAAGTCTTTGTGCGAGAGGGCGACAACGTGCCCGCCGGAAAAGTGATCGCTCAAGTGAATGACGCACTTTACAAACATCAGCAACGGCAAGCCAATTTGCGTTACGAGTTGGCGAACGAGAAAGCCACCGACAGCCTTTCAACCAAGGCGGCTGAACAGCGTTACAATTTAGCACGAGCCGAATATGAGATCATCAGAAAGCTGGCCGCGAGCGGTGCTCGGTCGCAGGCTGAGTTGCGAAAGGCAACGTTCGAAAAAGATCTTTCGCGTTTGCAAATTGAAGCCGCGGTACAGGAGAAAGCACAGGCCGGTATCGAAGCTGATTTGGAACGGGCACGCACCGATGAAGTGACCGAGCGAATTAAACGTCACCAGGTCGCCGCGCGGTTCGACGGAAACATTGTCGAAATGTTCAAGCATGCCGGCGAGTGGGTGACCGCAGGCGAACCCATTGTCAAAATCGCTCGTATGGACAAGCTTTACGTGCAGGGGCTGATTTCCAACGAGCAATTCAATCCGTCCGAAGTCGCAGGTAAAGAAGTCGTCGTCACTGTGCAGTTGGCTCGCGATCAGAAATTGGAATTCGAAGGCAAGATCGTCATCATCGGAGCCCAAGCCGCTTCATCATCTGACAACCAGTTTTTCGTCAAAGCCGAAATCGAAAACAAAGTTGACAAAGGCCAATGGGTTTTACGCGAAGACTCACGCGTGTCCATGCGAATCAAGCTGTAATCCGG
>CAYZPA010000063.1:0-30848 GCA_964479855.1 uncultured Pirellulaceae bacterium | reverse complement strand
GCCATTTCAATCGAGCCATTTCAATCGAGCCGGTGAACTCAATCACGTCGTCGGCTCCCAAAACGCAAAAAGGGGGCGAACGATCGCCCCCTTTCCCGATGAAATTACCCAAAAGCGAAACCAACTGCTTAACCGAACGTGCATCGCTTGAACTAGACCACGCCGTCAGTTGCAGTCTGAGTCTCTGCTGGCTCGAAATCTTCGAAGCCACCGTTCGACTCCTCGAAGGCATCCTCATCATGCCCGACACTGTCAGAGTCCGACATTTCTGCCGCGTCGATTCGGTCTGATTCGACGGAGTAAACCTTACCCTGATAGCTCAACATTTCTTCGATGCGAGCGAGCTTGCTTTTGAAGAACGGGAACCACGGAGTTCGATACAGCCCGACAACCCGATTCATCTTGAAGATCGTCTTGTTCATCCGCGTCTTCAGCGACAGAGAACCGACGCCACACAGAAACAACTCAAGGTAATCCAGCGGTTCGTTTTCCGTCTTCAAGCCGATCAGCTCGAATCGTTCGCCCTTACCACCAAGGCGGTTTAGCGTCAGACCCGATTCGTCAATCGTGACTCGAAGATGCGTACGACTCCAAATGAAGTTGCCCAACCAGATGATCCCAAAAACGATCGCCATCACGAACCACGCGCCCGTGTTGACCGCCGGCATCATCTTCCCGAGCGACAATCCCAACCAATAGAACGGCCGGATAATCCCGGTCATCTCAAGGGCAACCGGTATCCCAACAAAGGTTCCCAGCAACCCAAACATCAACCAGAATTTACTTTTCGGCATGTTGAATCGGAATGCGATGTACCAAACAAGCATCACGCTAAGGCCGATCCAGAACATCATGTGCGGGTCAGCACCTGACCAGAACGAAACCAGCCCAAGCGCCGAAAACAAAACGGCTGGGTAGCCTGCGAGAATGCCGGGAAGGTGATCGTAAAGTACGATGGGTCGCCGCGTTGCAAAAGCGTTTTTAGTTTTTCCTGACTTGCTCATTTTCTCTCCTCACCAAAATTGTTTTCCCGCTATTCGCGAACAAGGAAACTTTATTGGTGAAAATCGAAATGGGCCTTTTCGTGCAGAAAAAACAGGCTTTTAATCAACTAGCGTTCATACTCTCGCTTGGTCAGTTTCCATGCTTGCAACCATTTTTGGCCACCGGGCTGCATTTGAAATTCGCTAATGAGCGTCTGTTCCATGTCAGCCAAGTGCCCCGCTCCATAGAAAATTGCGATGCTCTTTTTGCCGCTGGCCAATTCCTTTTTCAGCACGTCCATGCACTTTCGGTTTCGGTGATTGATAATGGTCGAACCATCCTTGCCTTCGAACATTGCAAGCCCACCTTCCATGTCCATCATTTGCTGCGCCATCGCTCGACGCAACCGCAACGTTTTGTTTTTGGAGAACAGAGCCATCAGCATGGCAGCCGAGCCGTCGTTCTTTCCGGCAGCCTGCATCGCCATGCTTTGCCCGATCGCCTTCAAAGCGTAACCACCGACGCTTTCGCCATTATCCTTCATGCTTTCACCGAATTCTTCGGGAGTCATATCAGCGTGGACGAAATTATCTTTCGTGTAGTCGATGTGCTCGAGCTGAAACTCCAAGCCCAAGACACTTTTCATACCCATTTGCATTCCAGCGATCGGGTTCATAGAAACCCCGCCATCATCAGCCCGTCCGCCTTTTGGAATCACCGTGCCTTCAGGAGCAACCAATTCGTACAGAAGCGAATCGTATTTCTCAAATTGCTGATTCAACTTTTCGTAGTAGTCCGCTTCGCCAACATGAACAGCGCCGATCAAATCCACAGAGACCGTTTCGCCATCCTCATTTCGCATTTGATAGCGAACAACACTGGTTTCCATCGCAACAGGTCGCCCCTTGGCATCCTTGCGAATTCGCAAAAACCGCTCCGTGTTCGATCTCTCTTTTTCAGTTGCCGCATCTGCAGAAGGTTCATCTTCTTGAACCTCGGTTTCCTTTTCGACCGAGGAAGCTTTCGCCTGAGCATGAGTCGACGCACACGACCAAAATGACAAAACTCCGAAAGTCAAAAACAAACAAAAGCCGGAAGGAATCGATTTCAAAACAACACCTGAATCTTTTGGAACAAACAATTACAAAGCAAACTATAACAGGTCCCTGCAAAAAGCTGGAACCAGTTAACTGACAAGAACCGGCTTGGACACCGCGACTTCGTTTCCTCGGGAAAGAAACACCGAGGCGGGGCGGCGGCTCATCGCCTTGACAAAATCGCTTCCAAAAACCCGAGCCACATCGCAATCAAATTTCGCCTGAGCGACGTCCCAAACAATCCACTCGGGAGTTGTCAGCTCACATCGCCAAACACCGGACGCATCCACAGAGTATCGGTCGGAATGCCGCAGTATGTAAGCAATCTTGCTGTCCGGGCGAAAGTCGGTCACTCGGCTCCGCCCGCGAATTCGCAAATCGTTCCATTTATCTTTGACTTTCCATTGGTATTCAATGTCTGGCGGCACCTTGCGGTCGGCTTTTGACTTCGAGTGCTTCATCGGCATCGGCACGACATCACAATTGGTAAGCTTGGTTAAGAACCACGCCGCCATGGATCGCTGCGCGTAGTGCTTCAAAAACACCGTTCCACACCGCGCGTTGCCGCTTGCTTCGTCGCCGTCAGTTGATTCGCCTGACGAAGGCTCTTTCACGTACAGCTGAAGACTCAAGGAAGCAAAGTCTCTGGAAAGAGGAATTCCGCGATACTTCAAGCCGCGAATCGTCTTGGCAACCATGCTGATGTGACCGTGACCGTTGTACAGATCCGGCTCGAGCCCCTTCGGCGTTATTCGTTTCAGCAACTTGCCGTCGACTTCGAAGTTGATCAAAACCATCTCCGAGAAGCGAGCCGTAAATGCAGTTGAAACTGAGGACGCACGCACAGCCGCTTCAACTGGCTGACCAGATTCTGCATGATCGTTTGGCTTGGCCCTTCGGCTCAAACGACGCTCATTGAGCCCGCTATTTTTCTGCTTGACCATGGACATTTATCATCCCATCTCTTGAATGTGAAAGTGAACATCACCGCTGGCCTGCCTGTTCCGCAAACGTTGTTTCTCTGTCGCACGCTGGTCTCTGTCGTCCGTTGTTCCTTTTTCAGTTTTCTATTTTTTCGCTTATCAGATCTGCCGAACCTGCCGCCGTCTTCATGCTGGCTTCAATCCAGTTTTCGATTTTCTCTTTGTCTTCCCCTTGAGACAAAACGCTCAGAGGCTTCGCTGAAAAGGGATACCCTCCGAAGAGCGCATCCGTTTTGAATTTATCATTTTCTTTTTCCCGAGTCCGATTGATCAGGTTTGCAGCAGCCCCGTGGGCAAGGTCGCCGACGAAGACATCGACCACTTCCACGGGTCGTTCCCGCAGTCGAGTTTTCATCACGAAAGAACGGTCAGAAATCGCGAGCCCGAGCAGACGAATTCGCTCAATTAAATCAGCCTTTGCATCGGCGACACGACCTGCCGGCGACGCTCCCGCCACGATGTCGATGAACTTGAGCTTCTTCCTGGCTGAAAACGTTTGGTAGCGTGGAGCAATGAGCCCCATGATACGTGTGCTTCCTGATTCATAGGCAAGCCTCCAAACCCCTTCTTCGACCGAATCATCCAAGCCCGAATCGCGGCGCTGTTGCCTCGCGATCCAAAAAACAATCAGCCGATCGATCGTTTCCCGATGTTCGCTCTTTTGCAACGAATCCATGCTGGCAGGATCGGCCATGAAACTGACGGCTTCCAACAATTCAACTTTGTCAAAAACGCCTTTACTCGGGCCCGCAATTCGATCTGCCTCCGAAGCAAGAAAAAGATAGCCGGTCAAAAGAATCGAACGGGAAACATAACTACCCGGCGCCAGCAAGCGACGAGCATGTTGTTTTAAAGTTTCAGGCTTTGCCGAAAATTTGAATCCGAAATCCTCGAACGTATCAGGAAACGACTCACACATTCTGAGGAACAGCCTACGCTTTGCGAGGGAGTCACCGCCAACCATTTCCTCAAAAGCTGGCCACGTTTCATACTGGTTCAACTCCGGGCTTTCACTGGTCAGCTTCAGGAAATCATCCGCTCGCCTTTTTAAGTTTTCTTCTCGAAGCCGCCCTATAAGAATCGCACAGCGGTCATGGATTTCAGGATTGGTACTGCGAAGCCCTTGCCGCAGAGCTTGCATCGCGCCAGAGCCGAACTTTAAAAGTTCGCTTTCGGCGATTCTTCGCTCCTCCGGATCAGGATCGCCAAGGCGACCGACCAGCGATTGCCCAAATTCGTTTTCTAACGGAGCACTTTCTGCTGCCGATGCCCCATCGGACTGGGCTGCTTCAGACGTCGTAAAATCGGCGAGCATCAAAAAAAAGAACACCGCAGCGAACCTGAAAATGAAGCCGCAGCGACTTTCTGCAAACGTCTTTTTTTTTGCTGATGCGTTCATGGAAGTGCCAATTGCAGAGGATTTAAGATCCGTAATCTTAACAGACCCGACATGCGAGTTTAAACGAATTCGTCAAATCGATTTGCAATTTTGCCCCGCATCCGTTCAAACCTGATCCGGAATGATTCACGACGACAGGCGTCTGGTTTGTACTTGGAAGCGATTCTCCGGACGCGGAGGCAAGTTCTGCAAATTCGTCAATTTCACGTCGTGGGTTACCTATCGAAACCACAAACTTGGAGCAATATCCCAATGAAACAAGCTTTCTCCAGGACGACGCCCACGCATCGTGAATAATCCGGGCTGATTCGTTTCAACGCAATCAAATTAACAACCCAGATCCCCGGGCTTCCTGTCCGCCAACGAATAACGAGGAACAAATAGTATGTGGACGATTCTGTTTGACATTGACGGTACCTTAATTCGGTGCGGTGGCGCCGGCATGAGTGCGATGGGGCAAACGGTAGCGGAACTATTTGGCCTTCGCGAAATTCCTGAGATTCCACTTCACGGACGGACCGACAGAGGAATCGTTGGCGATCTTTTCGAACGACTGCAAATCGATCTCGACGGTGACTACTCTGGCTTCTACGAAATCTATTTTCAGCGACTGAAAACGGTGCTTAAAACCTCTAACGGCGAAGTCTTGCCGGGCGTCTTTGAATTGCTGACCAAACTAAACGAAATGCCAACGGTTGCCTTGGGAATCCTGACTGGAAACGCAAGCGAAGCCGCGGCCATCAAGCTGGAGCATTTCCAGCTAAGCGAATACTTTCTGTTTGGCGGTTACGGCGATGACCATCACGATCGGAACGATGTCGCGGCTCAGGCCGTCACCGCAGCATCGAAGTCGCTAGGGAGCCGCTTCGACCCTTCCAAAGTCTGGGTCATCGGCGACACGTCCAACGATATTCGATGTGCGAGATCAATTGGCGCGAAAGTGTTTGCCGTGACGACCGGAGGCGAGTCGTTCGAGCAGCTTTCAGAATCAAACCCAGATTTTTTGAAAGATGATCTCAATGACGTCAACGAATGGCTCTCAAACCTCCATTAAGTCGATATCTTCTCGACGCTAAATACTCTTCCGCAGAATTCGATCGAGGCGAAGAAGCACGCCACTAACGCCGATTGGACGCTTTGGTGAAAATTTCCGTTAGTGAATTTCGCACCCCTAAACTCTGCAAATGGACATGTTAAAGTCGTCAGAACCCGCATTTTTATCTTGATCTTGGAATTCTTGCCGATAGACTTGGGTTCTAGATTTGACCTGCTGCGACTCTTGATTTTGATGAATATTGCCTCCTCGCTTGCGACCGAAGTGAGGGATTCGATCGAGTTCCCCCTGCACGACGCAGAACCCCCACCTTAGCAAAACACACAGCATGAATAATTCGCAACTTACCTTGACGCAGATCGCCGGCGCGATCGCGCGGAACAAGTTCAAGTGCTTCACCGTTTTCCTTACAGTTTTTCTTCTGGTAATTGCAGCATTTCTTGTGTGGCCAAAGAAGTACGGCTCCGAGGGTAAAATTCACGTGCAGCTTGGCCGGAATGACACTGACATTTCGCCAACTTCCGGAGCGCCACAACAGCAGGGCGTTTCGATTCAAGACACACGCGAAACCGAAATTAAGTCGGTAGAAGAAATTCTCAAAAGCCGAGCGGTTCTTGAAGCTGCCGTCAGAAGTGTTGGCCCGGAAGAAGTATTAAAAAATCCATTCGATGGCTACTTGCCCAGCCTGACGGTACCGTCATTCCTTAAAGGCTCGGAAGCAAGTGCTGACATGAGTCCGGCAGAATACAAAAAACTAAAGAGGATTGAGCAAGCGGCCAATTTGCTCGAAAAATCACTGACGGTCCACAACCAGAAAAAGACCTCAGTGATCTCGGTTTATGTCAAATCGAATTCTCCTTCGTTGGCCCAGAAGTTGGTGAGCGAAATCATCAACGAGACCCGTCGCATTCATTCAAAAATGCACGCGGTGACTGGATCTTCTGAGTTCTTCCAGACGCATATTGCGGACGCAGAGAAGAACCTTGAACTGGCGATGACAGAACTGGAAAATTATCGCAGCGAGCGTTCGATTTTGTCTGTCGGCGCCGCCAGAGGAACGCTTCAGGACATTATCTCTGACCTAGAGAAAAATGCCGTCAACACATCGGTCGAAGTCGCCCAGACTCAGAAAACGATCGATAATTTGAAGGCGGAGCTTGCGAAAACACCTGCCAAAATCCAGCTTTTGACTTCCGGGGTTGAGCGTAAATTCGGTGACGATGCCAACACTGAAATCTTCCGTTTGAAAAACGAGCGTCAGCGTCTTTTGGCGTCACTTCGTCCGAATCATCCCGATGTCCAAAAGATCGAAAGTCAGCTTCGCAAGATGTTGGCTGAACTGGACAACGTCGAAGATGATCGAACTCAATCGACCACGGCAATCAACGTTGTTTTTGACCAGATCAAGATTGAGCTCATTCGCGCAGAAACCGCTCACGCTGGTGCGAAGGCTCGACTGAAGAACCTGGAAAAGCAGTTAACCGATTCGAGAAAACAGATTCTGGATCTCAACAGGGCAGAGATCGAAGTCGATCGTTTGCAACGAGAAATCGACAACCTGCGACAGTGCCGGGAGATGTACGTCAGCAAAGGCCGGGAGGCTTCTGCCAATCAGAGTATCGACCAAAGTAGCCTGTCATCGCTGGTGATTGCTCAATCGCCGACAATGATTCTCAAAAAAGTCAGTCCCAAAGGAAAACTCTTTTTGCCGATCGGAGTCATTCTTGGAATGCTCGCAAGCCTGGCGACTGTGTTGTTCTTTGAACGAAATCACCTGAGTGCTTCTCTGAACGAAAGTGAAGTTGAGCAAATTCTGGGCATGCCCATCCTTGTTACCCTTCCACGCGTTTACTCCAGCCGAAACATGGTGAACTAATGATTGAGAACGTAGTCAATCGAGAACAGAAAGACCGTCAACGTGCCAAGCGAATGGGAGTCGCCCCAAGCGTATCTCTTCGAAAGCACTTTTTGGCCTTGGCCCGTCAGGTGCGCCAGTGGCAAAAATCAGATCCGCTTCGTACCGAATCTTGCTCAATCGGCGTCACTTCTTTGACCGAAGGTAGCGGGACCAGCACGATTGCGTACAACCTGTCAGTCGCTTTGACGACGGTTTCGCGGTCACGCGTGCTTCTGGTTGAAAGCAATTTTGGCAACCATTTCATCACGCGTCGCCTCGGGCAATCCCGAAAACCCGGCATGAGCGAATTGCTGACCGGCATGGTTGACCTCGATGACGTGGTTAACGACACTCCGATCAAGAACCTTGATCTGGTTGGTTGTGGCCAGACGCCGGAACAATTGGCGCTTGAACTACCGTTCGATGAAATGCAGTCAGTCATCGACCACAATTTTTCTCAGTACGGCTACTCGGTATTTGATCTTCCAACGGCCAATAACCTGACGCCCTGTTTCTCGATGGCTCCAAGCCTCGACGGCATCATTTTGTCTGTTGAAGCAAATCAGATTAACCAAAAAGAGATTACTCGATTCCATAATGCAATGGGTAGCTTGGGTGTCGACATCATCGGTTTGGTGATCAACAAACAATAAATACCCTTCTCTGACCCTCCTCTTGCCAGCACTCCTTGAATTACACTCCGAACGGACTGGATTATGATTATTCGAAACCGCAGAAAACGTGAAAGATTACTGCGGAAGTTGAAACGGCCATTCTCTCGAATCATGCCGCCTCCCGGGCATCGCAAAGTCATCTCGCCAATCGATTTTCAAGCTGAAATCGAGAAAGAGATTTTTCGAGCCAATCGCCGACAAGTAAATCCTGACTTTGCCATCATCAGTCTCGATTTTTCAGATCGTATTCCGGACAAGCAATTAGACGGACTCATCGAAGCAATTCAAACACGTTTGCGAGTGTCTGATACGCTCGGCTGGCATGAATTAAAGCTTGCCGCGCTGTTGCCAGAGACAGGTTTGGAGGGCGGTACACTCGTTGCAAACTCACTGGTAGAGCTCGCTGCGGAATTCGGTGTCGAACTGCAGGCGACAGTTTCCGTCTATCCATGGGACGACCAGCTGATCGGTGATTTTGGTGACGTCGGGCGACAGCTGATGAGCTCGAACGATTCCGGGCAGACATCCGATCGATTCGACACTCCTCACGTTAATCCCGACGATTGGAGTGCGGATTCGAAACCTGAATTCCTGAAAAGCAGTCCCTATCGTGGCGAAACGACCAATCACTTTGATGGCGATGGCAACGTCGCGATGTTGGCTCCGCCTGTAGCTCAAGCGACCACCAAAGAGCTCGTACGCAGCACAGGATCGGGCCATCGAATTTCATTTTCTCCGTCGGACAAGACTCCGCAGTGGAAGCGAGCTATTGACATCATCGGTGCCAGCTGTGGGATCGTTCTTTTGTCGCCAATCCTTGTTGGGTCGGCCGCTGCAGTTCGACTGTCCTCGCCTGGGCCAGTTTTCTTTCATCAGGAAAGAGAAGGAAAAGACGGGAAGGTCTTCAAGATCCTGAAGTTCCGAACGATGGTGGTGGACGCCGAAAAAATGAAGGACGAACTTCGCTCGCAGAGTGAACAGGACGGGCCGGCATTCAAGCTTGCTCACGACCCACGCATCACAAAGGTCGGTCGCTATCTTCGCAAATCGTGCGTCGACGAGTTGCCGCAGTTGTTCAACGTATTGGCTGGAGACATGTCGATCGTGGGGCCGCGGCCGCTGCCGGTAAACGAATCGCAACAGTGTCTGCCCTGGCAGCGACAGCGCCTTTCGGTACTTCCAGGGCTGACTTGCATCTGGCAAGCTCGCGGTGGTCGTAACGTCAAGTTTTCCGAGTGGATGCGAATGGACATCGAGTACATTCACCAACGTGGTTTCTGGTACGACCTGCGTCTTATCGTCGAGACGGCGGCGATCGTTGTTCTGCATCGCGGATCCGTTTGATATCGCGCAGGTTTAATTGTTCGTCGGATTGCCGTGTTCCACCTTTGTCAAACTCAATCACCGTTGCTCACGCTTCTGGATTCGACGCTGCAAACGGTTGCTCTGGGTAAGTCAGAAGGCGAGCTTAAAAACACCGCACCGCGCAAGACTTTGAAAATTCGACAGATTCCCTTCACGGACCGGTGGGAAATTTCGTTCCACTTGCCTGAGCCATCGAAGGGAGGACAACTCAAATGTCTTTCGTCATAAACGAACGAGAAAGCAATTTTCAGCTGCTGACCCCCAAAGAACAAATTGCAAATGCAATTGATGTTCCGGTAGCATTCATTTGGGGCTGGCTTTGCGTTTGCGGGTGCTCCTTTCTGAACCTTGCGAACTTCCTTACCGAAAAAGAAGACGTTGGGCTGGACTTTCAGGTTTTGATCAAGCTCGGATTCATCGGAGCCGGCGGCTTGTACGGACTTCACGGACTGCTTACCCGCAAAAGAGTCTGGACACTGTTGACGTCGTTTCCAGTTGCGTGGATCCCGATTATTTGCGTTCTGTATCTGTTTTCAGCAGCATGCTCTGAATTCACAACCAACTCGTTGGTCTCAACCTGTTCAATCGTCGCGGTTGTATTGATGACGGTAACTGCCTTGGTTCACTTGGGTGTCTACCGTTGCCTGCAAGCCATGTTTACAGGCATGGGCCTGTTTATCTTTTTCTCCTGGTTGACGTTCCTGTTTGTTCCCTCGGTAGGTGTGTTTGCTGAACCGATTGCCGGTGGACAATTTACGATTCGCATGAGCGGCCTTGCTCACCCGAACACGCTCGGACAGTACGCCGGACTCACTGTGATCGTATCGACGATCTTCGTATGCAGCTATAAAGTCAGACACCCGTTGATCTTTTTAATTGCGTTGTTGGCGGTCGGGGCTCTGGTTGGATCGCTATCGAGAACGTCGCTGGTCGCCTGCGTTGGATCACTGCTAATTGGCTATCGACACATCTACTTTCGGCAAAAGTATTTGTTGCTTTACATTTCCGCCGCGACGATCGCGTTGTTAGCCGTTCTGGTGTTGAGCACCCAGATCGATTTGGAAGCGAAGATTGCGGACAAACTTTCGCTGCTTTCAAAGTCTGGCGACGCGGACGAACTGACCACGGCGACGGGTCGATCTGAAATTTGGGCTCATGGACTCCAACTTCTGGCGAAGCAACCGCTGACGGGCTATGGAGCCGCAACCCAAAAATACTATTTCGCCGAACACTCCCTCTACACGCACAACATGCTACTGAACATTGCATTTAGTGCTGGTGCTTTTGCTGGTATCGCAGCGTTTTTCATGATCGCGGGCAGGCTTCGAGCATTGTTTTTTAATCGACATCCGCTCGCCGATTCGATTACCGTGTTTATCATTGTCAACGGTCTGTTCGAGAATGTGATTTTCTCAATTCTATGCGGGCTCCCGACCATACTGTGGGTCGTTGCTCTCTGCTGGCCTTTACTTTCGAGCGATCCAGCGGTTTCCAAACTGCAGCGGAACCCTGAGAAGAACGAGGCTACGAATCAGCCACGTCTTTTACGACTTGCCAAAACTTGATCGAGAACAGCAGGGCCTTTATCGACCGAGGCCGATAAACCTCCATCAGCTTCAACGAACCTTTGTTATTTAAACCGTTTTTGGACAGATGAAACCAAACGCCAGCATCTCATTGGATCTCGACAACAAGTGGGCCTATCTGAAAGCTCACGGAAACCCCGCGTGGGAGTCCTATCCGAGCTACCTACCCAAAATCGTTCCCCGGATTCTGGATTTTCTTAATGAGCGTGATTTGCAAATCACCTTTTTTGTCGTCGGTCAGGATGCGGAACACGAGGTCAATCATCCTGCTCTCCGTGCGATCTCAGATGCCGGACACGAAATCGCCAATCACTCGTTTAATCACGAGCCGTGGCTTCACCTTTACGAACCAGAAGTTCTCGAAGAAGAATTCGAACGAACGGAAAACAACATCCTTAAAACGACGGGACAAACGCCCGTTGGCTTTCGCGGACCGGGCTTCAGTCTGTCCGACGAAGTTCTGCGAACGCTGATGCGTCGCGGCTACGTCTACGACGGGACTTCGTTTCCTACATTTCTTGGACCGGTTGCCAGAGCCGTATACTTTTTGACCTCGGGCCTGTCTCGCGAACAAAAGGAAGAAAGAAAAGAACTGTTCGGCAGATTCACAGACGGACTCAAAACCCTTTCCCCGTATCGATTTGCGTGGCGTGGGAAGGACATCATCGAACTGCCGGTAACAACCATGCCAGTTTTTAAGCTTCCCATTCATGGAAGCTATTTGATGTTTCTGGGGAAATTCTCTACGACTCTGGCAAAGTTCTACTTCTGGTTTGCGCTAAAGATGTGTCGTTTGACGGGAGTCGAGCCTCACATGCTCCTGCATCCGTTGGACTTCATGGGGCATGAGGACGATTCTGACCTGGCTTTCTTTCCCGGAATGGATCAGCCAAGAGCGAAGAAAGTGCAGTTAATGTCAGATTGTCTGGCAATGATGCAAAAAGAATTTAACGTGCTGTGCATGAAGGATCACGTGCAAGCAGTTCGTCGGGAAGAGCTCCCGCTTAGCACGGTATCGGCAGTGCCGCAGGGCGTTGCTGTTGACCTTGCCAAGCCATCAGCATGATTCCAAAGCAGCAATTAGCCCGGTCTCGCTCGCTACTCCAAAGTTTGCGTGCATGTTCATATCGCGACTGGCCATTACAAGCAAACAATCAAATTGGACCGTTTTAAAAACGACGATGCGACAGCCAGATCGTTGCGGCGACATCTTATCCGGCATTATTGGGCTACAAATCCTGAGGCAATTTGCGCCGGAATGGAGCTTCCTGGCGAGGAGGTAGTTTCAATCCAGTCTCCTCGTGCCATGAATCGCGTTCTGCATCGGTCGCATAGTATCGCAACCATGACTCCTCGTCTTCAACGATATCGATGCACTGCCATCGAAGAAACTTTCCGCTCATCACCATCTTCTTTTCCTGAGCCGGCAAAATATCGCGAGCGATCATGCCGTACAACTGCCGGTCGGAGAGGTGTCGAGTGTATTCCAGCAGGATATTCTTTTCGTACAATCGCCCGATGATTTGATGCAGCTGGTTGCGGAGCTGAGCGTCATCCAAATCGTGATGCGGTACCATCTCCAGTTCAGGCTCGAACCATTGCGAAATCGGCAACACGGGAGCACGCTCCCATGTGAGTAACGAATTCAGAAAATCGTTCTCGCTGTCGACCGTCATCCGGTTCAAATCCACGAGGTACACGGATTCGTCCATGTAGGGTTCCAGCTCATCCCGCAGGCGGGCGTTTTGCAACAAAAGTTCAACGTCACTCATGGGTGTCGTCCATCAATTAATGGGGTTCGGGCCTCAACTTCGAGCTGCAAATTTATCAACGTGATTGCCAACGACAAGTTTCCACTTTAGCAAAACGTGAAAATTGCCTCGCCTCGCCAGAAGAGAAGGCGCATGATCGACATGGACGGCAAGGTTTAACAAACAGAAACGCCAGCAGACTTTTTGAAATGCAGCCATGCGTTGAATGCAGCCTTGCGCTAATACCGTTTGCCGACTTTGCAATTCCGAACTTACCATCGAATAGAAAAACCAATTCGACGTGCCCTACTTTTTGAAGCCAAGCTTCATTTGAGGATCCTCGTCAGCCCCATCCGGATTCAGCTCTTTATAAAGTAGGCTCGGCTGGATGTCCGAGTTGTGCTGATACTTGTCGCTGGCGTATTCTTTGATGTCGCCAACAATTTGATGAAAGAAGAGCTGACAGATTTCGACGCCGGGATAAATCTTCACTGGCTGAACCGCGAACATCTCCAAAGTCCAATAGCCGCTGAACCCCACGTCACCAAAACCGGCAGTCACGTGAACGAATAGCCCCAGCCTGCCGATAGAAGACCGGCCTTCGATCATGGGAACAAGATTGTGCGTCTCGGTATATTCGACCGTTCGAGCGAGGTACAGCCGATTGGGCTCCAGCACCATGCCGGACTCAGGAATCGACATTCGGCGGACGCGGTTGCTTTTTCGCATATCCAGAACGACCTCTTCGTAGGTCATGATGTCCGGATGCAGCGTCAGGTTATAGCTATTGGGGTTAAGATTTTCAGGCTTAAACGGGTCGATTTTAATATTGTCGCCAAGGTTTTTCTCGATCTCTTGTCCAGACAGAATCATCTTTTTTCCAGTGGCTGGTTGCATTGTCCTTGGCGTCGATGAGCGATTTTGCTGCGGGGCAGGGCGAATGTCAACCGCCGCCGGTTGAATGGCGGACTAATGATTGACCCGAGCGGAGTTTGAGCCTACTTTTAATGTGTCGATCCACGTCGCCGAATTCCCTTGGCGAAGTCGACTTACAAGCTTTTTCACTTTGGAACGCGTACTTCCCATGAGCCAAAACCCTTTCGAAGCCCCCCAATACAATCAATGGACGACGGCGGACCTTGCCGCAGTCGATGAGCGAACGGCATTCATTCGGAACACCTATCTGCACCTGGTCGTTGCGATTCTGGTTTTTGTTGCGATTGAAGCCATTGCGTTGACAGTATTCGCCGAACCGATTGCCCGACTGACAGCCATGGTGACTCAGGGCTACATGTGGTTGGTCTTTATGGGCGGCGTCATGTTGATCAGCTACATTGCGGACTCGTGGGCGCAAAGCAATACCTCGCGTTCGATGCAGTACATGGGTCTGACGATCTACGTCCTGGCCAATGCGATTATGTTTTTGCCGCTGCTATCGATCGCCGAAAGAGTGGCTCCCAACGCGATCCCTTCGGCCGGGATATTGACTCTGGCCGTATTCGGCGGTCTGTCCGCTGTCGTGTTCCTGACCAAGGCAGATTTTTCCTTTCTTCGTTACGGCTTATGGGTTCTGGGATTTGCCGCCCTGGGCTTGATCGTGGCATCTATTTTCTTCGGCTTCGGCTTGGGAATCTGGTTCTCTGCCGCGATGGTTCTGTATGCAGCGGGCATGATCCTTTACAGCACTTCCAATGTGCTTCACCACTACAACACTAACCAGCACGTCGCGGCTTCGCTCGCATTGTTCGCTTCGATTGCGTTAATGCTTTGGTACGTTATCCAGTTGTTCATGTATCTTGACGATTAACTGTTCGACCTTGTGAAAGAAATCCATGGCTGCTTCGGAATTTGAAATCCCGGACTCATTCTCGGGGCATGTACGGCTTTTTCCGTTACCAAACGTTGTGTTATTCCCCGGCGTCGTTCAGGCTCTGCATTTGTTTGAGCTTCGATATCGTCAGCTTATGGATGACGTCGTGGCGGACGATGAATTGATCACGATGGCCTTGGTGAAACCTGACTCAGACAATATGTCGATGCCCGTTCCTGAGATCTATGACACCGTTTGCGTCGGCAAGGTGATGACTCATGCGAAACTTGAGAACGGAACTTACAACATTCTGTTGGCGGGTGTGAAACGAGCGACCATCGTTGAGGAGTTGACGTCCGATACGCCTTATCGCCAAGCCAGAGTTGAACTCATCCATGAGCCCGGTGTCCCAACGGAACAGGAAACCACGTTGCGTAACCAACTGGTCGAGCTATTCCGTAGATCGCGGGATCTGGAAGGGGAAAGCGGCAATGATTCAATCGACCAACTGGTGAGCGATAAAATTGAGTTGGGACAACTCGCGGACCTGATGGCTTATGCCTCTGGGTTGCCGCCGGCTTTTCAGCTGAAGATCTTGCAGACGATCGATCCGATTGCTCGAGCGAAGTCGGTGATCTCGATGCTGGAGCAGTTGGCTCCAACGACCGGTTCCGACACGGAAGACAATACACAGTTCCCTCCAGGTTTCAGCCTGAATTAGGCACATGCGAAACCGCACATCAAACAATTTTTCTATTTCAGGAATTAACCCCATCGTGAATGTAACGATCGAATATTGCGGCATGTGAAACTACTTGCCGAAGGCTTCCAGTTTGGCGGCCGAAATCAAGGAAACTTTCGATATCGAATCGGAATTGATCAAAAGCAGCGGTGGCGTCTTCGACGTCAAGTGTGACGACAAGCTCGTTTATTCCAAGAAACAGAACGGAGACAAATTCCCTGAACACGGCGAAGTTCTGGATTCAATCCGTAGCCTCACCAGCGAAGGTTGATCACGAAGGTTGATCACGGGTCAGTTAACCAATTGCAATGGCGATGGCGATAAAGACGAAGCAAGCTTAGAACAGGCCGCCGTCCCATGATTCGTCGTCTTCATCCGTCTGTTCTTCTTCAGTCTGCTCTTCTTCCAACTCAGACTGAAGCTCGTCATGATCGGCTTCGGTGACTTCCTGACTCCCGTCAGCGTCCATTGTCGCGGAATGAGCATAAGGTTTGGTGACCGTTTCGCCGTCGGGCTTGACTCGCACCAGCTGATCGATTTTTTGTTTTGCCGCGTTAAGCGTCACATGACAATTGCGCAGATGAGCGATCCCTGATTCGTATTTGGCAAGCGATTCTTCGAGAGGCAAATTGCCGTTCTCAAGATCGGTCAAAATTTCACGCAATGACTCCAGCGATGCCTCGAAAGGAACTTCGCTGTCAGCGTCTTTCTTTTTCTTTGTTGTTTTCTTCTTGGCCATGACGACAGAATAACAAGCCAACCGCAACCTGTCAGGGGCTCACCCGGCCGACCATCTTCTATCGGTTCAATCTTCCATCGGTTCAATCTTCCATCGGTTCAATCTTCCATCGGCTCAATCTTCGTCACCGAGCTTTCGACCGTTCCGTTCGCCAAACGGGTTTTGAGCACTGAACCAATTTCCAGCTGACTCGCATCGGTCACCAACTGGCCATCACGATCACCTGTATGACTCGTCAAACTGTAGCCGCGTGAAAGAACCGCCAGCGGACTGATCGCCTCAAGTCTTCCAGCAGCGGCTTCAACGTGGGACTCGGCCAACTGGACACGGCGGTTGATTTCCCGATTCAGCCGAGCCTTCAAGTCCTCAATTTGCTCAGCTCGATTTTCGACCATCACCATCGGCCTCGCAAAAACAGGACGATGTCGAATCTGTTGCAACTCTGCTTCTAAACGCTCAATTCGATCCGTTAGCGCTCGCGTCATCCGGGTGCGGACATTCTCCAGCTGAACTGACAATTCCGCCTGATCAGGCACAAGCCGCTCGGCCGCTTCGCTGGGCGTCAATGCTCTAACATCTGCGACCAAGTCAGAAAGAGAAACATCGATCTCATGGCCTACCGCGCTGATCACGGGAACCGGACAGGCATAGACAGCACGACAAACCGCTTCTTCACTAAAGCTCCACAAATCCTCTTTGCTGCCACCGCCGCGAGTCACGACTACCACGTCTGGCAAAACTGAAAAGTTGGAAACCGATGAAACGGCCCTGGCGATTTCATCACCGGAACCTTGCCCCTGGACCTTCACCGGAAGAATCATGATTTCAATGTTCTTCCATCGTCGAGCCAACACTTGCAGAAAATCGCGAATCGCTGCACCGGTTGGGCTCGTCACGACGGCGACCCGTTTAGGATATCGCGGCAGCGGCTTTTTCCGTTCCGCCGCGAACAGGCCTTCGGATTGCAGTTTGGCATGCAACTGGCGATACGCAAGTTCGATCTCCCCGATGCCAACGGGCTGTACCTGCTGAATAATCAGCTGGTAAGTTCCGCGCTGCGGGTACAGATCGACGTAGCCTCCGCAAACAACTTTCTGACCGTCTTCCAGTTCGAATTTCAATCGCTCCGCCGTCGTCCGCCAAACCACACCACTGATTTGAGCGAACTCATCTTTCAAAGTCAGATAGACGTGTCCGGATTGCGGCTTCGTAATTCCTGAAATCTCAGCCTGCACAAAAACGCGACCAAATTTCTGGCTCAGCGTATGGCGGATCGCGTCGGTCAGAACAGAAACGGAAACGGGCTTCATGGATTACGGCTTAGAGAAACTTGGACTGTGCGTGCGAATCATAACCGAAAACCACGCCCATTCCGACGGCTCGTTTCCAGCGAATGCCTACACCGTCAAAGACTCCCACGGCCCCGTGATGGCCAGCGTGATGCCGGGCGTCTGCAGATTGGCAAACATCCATTTTCCGTCTGGACTGAACGTCACGCCAGCCCATTCTTTGCCCCGAAAGTCTCCAGTGAATCCCTTTTCGCCTTGGAGTTCGACATCGTTTAGCGCGAACGGCCTGAGTTTGCCGTCCTGAGACAAAAGATGAATTCGCTGAGGATACTCGCTGTTGCCGTAATCGCCGTCTTCACACAATGCCAAACCTCCATGCGGATTGACGCAGAGATTGTCGGGCATATTTAGCGTTTCCTTGCCGGGGCTTTCGAACAGCATGGTCAGCTTTTCCGATTGCGGATCGTACTGCCAAATCTGCCCCGCTTCCGCACCACCTCCGCTGGTCGCATCGAAGTAAATCAAGTCATTCCCGCTCCAGCAACCTTCCAGCCGCGAGAACGTTGTGCCGCCAAGCTTTTTGCCCTGCTTGAAAACGCCAAGCTCGTCACCTTTTTCCAGCCCCGGCGTGTGAGCCAACGTTGGATCGGGAATCGTGTGCCAACGCACATCGAACGTGGCCATCGTTTTGATGCTGCCACGCAAATCGCTTTGGCCGATCACTTCCGCGATCTGAAGCTTTCCGCCTTTGGCAAGATTGCCTTTTTCATTCGGAACGAAACGGTAGAAGCCAGCCGTGCCGCGATCTTCGGTTTCGTAAACGATGCCAGTATGGCGATCAATGGCGACCGCTTCATGCACGAAGCGTCCCATCGCTTTGAGCGGCACCGGTTCCTTGACACCCGAAGGATCGACCTCGAAAACCCAGCCATGATCTTTTTGGAATGAACGCAGCACGTCGTCTTTGTAATGGTCTCTGTCGCCGACGCCCAAAACCGTTTCTTCGGCAGTCAACCACGTTCCCCATGGCGTGACGCCACCAGCACAATTTCGGCTAGTACCGCTTATCGAAGCGAAACTCTCAAGCCATTCACCATTCTTGCTGTCAAACTTGAGCGTTGTGCAGCCACCGAGTGCACGGGCATCGAATGGATTGGCTCCTGAACGTTTCCATGCGTCGCCGTCGGCGCTGACTTCATGGTTTCGAACCAGCGTTAAAACTCCGTCCTTTTCGCTGATCACTCCCATCCCGTCATGATCGGTCGGAGTTGGCAGACCGTCGCTCATCGGATCGTTCGCCCAGCCGAAACTGAAGTAGCGAAAACCTTCGGGCAAATGAATCAAGGGAATACCTGTCGATTCATCTCTGGTTGGAACGAGCATCGGGCCGGCCCGTTTGATCTCGCCCAAGGCAAACCTTCCGCCCAGCGACGACAACGCCGATGCGACTCCAAAACCTGTCACCGAAGAAAATGTTTCACTCAAGAATTCGCGACGCGATCTCATTTCAGCTCCTGAAACCCTGTTCATTTCAAGCTGAATGTTATAACGCGAATTCGTTACTTTTCATGTGAAGATTTGTTAACGCTTGCCTCCGCTTGCCTCACCAAAAAGCGATTTTACAAAACGCCAATTTGGAAAAAACGCCAATTCGGAAAGAACGCGAATAAAGAAAGAACGCAAAAAAGGAGAGGAGGCGGAACACGTCGCCACTTAACGCGGCCGAGTCCCTTTCCCCAAGTCACCGTCGGCGATGATGGCCTTCAGTTCACCCGCCATGATCATGGGCATTGATTCGGCGGAGGTAATCGCAATCTTGTTCTTTTCCTGCAGGTCAGAATTGATCTCGTAGAACTCAAGCTTGTCCTTTTTGGTGCTTGCGAGCTTCTTTTCGACGACAACATTGAAAGCTTTCTGCGCGTCGTAGCGATGGATTTTCCATGCTTTGTCACCAACCAGTTTGATATAGGACCAGTTCCTTCCATTGTCCTGAAGCACCAGGCTCTCACGTCCTTTCGCCTCCGGCTTGCCCATAAACGCATCCAGCAAGTCAAAGCTATCGATACACGCATCATCGGCGAGCGTCTGTTTTGTCATCGCCGCCATGCTGGCCGCGATATCAATCGTGCACACCATCTTGTCACTAGTTCCCGGAGTGATTGTTCCGGGCCATCGAGTAATGAACGGAGTTCGGCAACCGCCTTCGTAGACGCTGTACTTGCCGCCGGTGAACGGGCCTCCAGCTTTGTGATTGCCGACTTTCTCAAGTGCTCCATCTTTGTAGCCATCGTCCATCACGGGACCATTGTCGCTACAAAAAACAATCAATGTGTTCTGGGTCAATCCGTGCCGATCAAGCGACTTCATGACTTCGCCAACACACCAGTCGAGTTGCACGATCGAATCGCCTCGAAAACCAAGTTTTGTTGCCCCTTGAAATCGCTCGTGGGGAATACGCGGCACGTGGCAGTCATGCGAAGAGAAAAACAAAAAGAAAGGCTTGTCTTTATTGGTCGCGAAAAACTCTTCGGTTTTCTGCACCCATTTGTCTGCGAGGTCTTCGTCACGAAATCGCGCCGCATGACCTCCGGTGTAAAAGCCGATTCGACTGATGCCGTTGTGGATTGTCGAATTATGCCCGTGCGACCAATCCATCTTCAACGTGTCACGATGCGTGATGCCCGTCGGATGATCCTCCGCCGGCTTTTTGTTGCCAACCCAAAGCGGATCGGCAGGGTCCAAATTTAAAACTTTGTGATCCTGAACGTAAACTTGCGGCACACGATCGTTGGTCGTCGGTAACAAAAAACACTGGTCGAATCCGATCTCAAGCGGCCCCGGTTTGAGGCTGCCGTTCCAGTCAGGGCCTTTTCCTTTTTCACCCAACCCAAGATGCCATTTCCCGATCACAGCCGTTTTGTAGCCCGCTTTCTGCATGATCGCCGGCAAGGTCTCAACGCCGGGCTGAATGATGGCGGGGCCATTTGGCGGCGCGATTCCCGTTCCTTTTTTCCGAAACGCGTACCGACCCGTCAAGAAAGAATAGCGAGTCGGTGTACACGTCGACGCACTA
This sequence comes from uncultured Pirellulaceae bacterium, assembly GCA_964479855.1. Taxonomy (GTDB): domain Bacteria; phylum Planctomycetota; class Planctomycetia; order Pirellulales; family Pirellulaceae; genus Mariniblastus. The sequence goes on along the minus strand of CAYZPA010000063.1, from coordinate 10,405 downwards.
CAATAGCCGCGAGTGAACCGAACTCCTTCTGCGGCAAGTTTGTCAATGTTCGGAGTCGAAAGTTCGGTAGCTCCGTAACATGACAGGTCTCCATAGCCAAGATCATCCGCCATAATGACGACAACATTGGGCGGACGTTCAGCGGACTCTTCGGCTTTCACATTTTTCGATGCCAAAGCGATCAACATCGCGATCGTCGGTACGAGTAAGATTCGGCGAGCAAACGAATTTCCAGACACAGTTTCCATTGAGCGTGGCCTTTAAGAAGCGAATTTTTTCCGGACCTCATTTTAGCCGAAATTCATTGCGAGGCTACGAATTCATCAGCAGCTGCAAGCAAACGTGCCATCGTAGTCCAATGCGTAAGTTTTGAAGTTGCACATACACCAGCGCGACACGCTAGTTTTGAAGTTACATAGATACCAGCACGCACCCTCGCCCCAGCATGAACTCTGGCGAGCTCAGCTACGGGGGTGCGAAACGCTCCAATACAAGCCCGACGCGCAAGCGAGGGATGAGGAAATCCTCGAAAATATCCACTCGCGCGATTGCACTTCGGGCTTGTGTTTGTGCAACTTGAAAACTTGCACATCGTATTGACAATCGGCCAAGGCCCGACGCGCCCGCGACCAATCCTGAACTCTGGCGAGTCCAGCTACGGGGGTGCAGCAATTACCCAAAGCCATTTCTCAATCATGACTCAGAACGTTTGAACTACGCGGCGCGGTTCTGGACTTTTTCCGCAACGAAACCGGCACCAACATTTGGGCTCACCAAATTCCGCGACATGACACTCTCAAACGTCACCCCATTAACGCCACGGATGCGAACTCTGATTGGCAGACATCCACCGTTTCTTGCTGCGACGCGTAAGAAGCTTCTTCAGGAGGTTATCCAAATCGTCTCGCTCGGTAAATCGAAACACTGCTTGCATCCTTGCTTTCAAAGTCATGCTTGTCGTGATCACAGTGACGAGAATGAGCGAACACAGTGGTCGTGCTATTTCAACTCGCGTTTCCGTGTCCATCAAAGCGCAAGCGGAATCTTCGCCTTGACACACGTACAACCGTACGTTCAAATCCAACCCAATCATACGTACAACCGTACGCCAGAACCAACCGAGACAACATAATGGCTGACCGACCCTCGCTATCCAAAGGTGAAATGGAAGTTGCTCGTTCGCTATGGGACCACGGCCCTGCGACAGTACGACAAATTCACGAGGCGATCTCCGAGAAAAAGGAAATCGACTTCTCAACTGTGCAAACTTACCTTCGGCGGCTTGAAGTCAAAGGCTACGCCAGCTCAAAACTCCATGGACGAATCAGAGTCTACGCTGCGAGAACGAAAGCCCGTACTGTAATCCGTGAAACCGTTAATGATTTGGTTGACCGTCTGTTTGGTGGCGAAGCGATGCCACTTATGCGGCACCTGATTGAGGATCGAGGGATCAAATCGGGTGACCTTGCCAAGCTGCGTGAATTGATTGAGGAACTGGAAAAAAACGGAGGCAAATCATGAGCCAAGCCATCCTGTCAGTTCTCGTAACCCAAGCCTGGCAAGTCGCACTGATAGCGATCACCATTGCGATAGTAACAAAAGCGATCTGCAAGGATCGACCTCATTTAGCTCATGTGCTGTGGCTTCTGGTTCTATTGAAGTGCCTGACTCCGCCCGTGTTCAGCAGCCCCACAAGTGCCTTTAGCTGGCTGGGATACCAAGCCCCAGTTGTCGCAGCGGCAATCGAGCCCAACAGTGTATCAAGCCTACCTCGCGCATTCGAAACCAGATTCACGCCGCCTCAAATTGCTGAGCCGACACCGCAAAGGTTCGCCGACGCGACTCAAGCGACTGCGACCACGAATTCAGCTTTTCCAAGAAAACAGCCGCCAAAACACTCATCATTCACTGAAGCTCAACCAACCGCCTCTTTGGTGGCAGCGAAAACGCCAGCGATCGGATTGAGTCAGATTCTCATTTCGACGTGGCTCATCGGCGCTGCAGTCTTGCTGGCAATTAACCTGTTTCGGATTTGGGCATATCTCTACTGGCTGAGTCGACTCCCCGAAATGCCTGCCATTGCTGTTAGAGAAAAGGCGCTGGAATTACAGCAACGAATTGGTTTGCGCCGCAAAGTACGAATCAAAGTTCTGGAGGCAGAAGTCGGCCCAGCGGTCATTGGAATCTTTCGTCCAACTCTGATCCTTCCGGGTTCGATCCTTGCTGAAAAAAGCATGAAGGAACTGGAACCCATTCTGGGGCACGAAATGATTCATATTCGACGTGGCGATTTGATCTGGTCGGCTGTGCAAATCGTTTCGACTAGCTTGCTCTGGTTCCATCCATTGGTTTGGCTCGCTTCAAAAATGGTGACTCGCGAATCAGAAAGAAGTTGCGACGAGGAAACGATTGCCAGCCTCGACTGCGACAACGCGAGTTACGCTCGCAGTTTGATAGAAATTTTGGAAATAAAGCACCGTTTGCGTGTGGCTCCGGCGTTGCCGGGCGTGCGACCGGTGGACATTACAACTGCTCGATTGGAGAGAGTTATGAAACTGGGAAATGGAGTTCACAAACGTACGCCAGTTTGGATTTGGGGAACAATGATTGCGGTTGCGATTGTCATCCTGCCTGGCGGCCCACTCACGTCGGGGCAGGAAAAAAACGAGATAGAACGGTCACCCCAAAAGTTAGCCGTTGTTGAAACACCCCCTTTGCATGTACCGACAGAGCCCTCACGTGAAATCAACAGGCAATTAAGCGAACGCGACGGTGAGTCCAGCGATGCCCAGCCCCTGCCATCAGCTTACTTCATGGACCAGCAAAATATAGAAAACGACGACCAGACCATTGTCAACGGTTCATTCGACATTCAGGACATTCGAGCCGCCATTCAGGACACCAAACAACCGAACGCGATAGAGGAAGCTTTGATGCAATGGTTGGAGCAGATCGCATGCGAGGGAAATGAGCACTCCAATCGTGGCGAGCCAATCCCCAATGTGCGACAAGAAATCGACCGTTTAGAAATTACCGCAACTGTCACGAACTTAAGCCGCTGTACCGACGCACTTAACGAGGTACGAAGCCTTTTCAAAACGCGAATTGTGGTTGAAACTGCATTTTCAACGCTCAGTTCAGAATTGTCGCCTGAAGTTGACAGGTTTGAATGGGTAATGGCCACGCCCAAGAACGCTCATACACCCGGTTCAAGTAAGCCGCCCGCCTGGACTGACAACGGAGTAGCTCAGGCCTCCTTTGAACGTGATTTTACAGAACCGTTTGATGGCGTTGAATCGGCATCCTTCATTCACAGACGGGCTCCCCTACTGTACGCGTTTGTCGATAGAGAAGTCGCTCGGAAGATTGCAAAAAAAGCAGGATTTGAACAGAGCCCCACAATAACGACTTACGACGGCCAGTTTGCATCAATCTGCGAACAATCGCTGCGTCCATTCGTAACTTCGGTCAAGAAAATCACGTCTGGAAAAAAGGTTGCGATCCAACCGATGATCGAAGTCGTTGGTGATGGCACAACGATGGGAATCCGTCCTACGGCCACAGAAAATGGCAGTGTAAAACTTGACTGCGTTGTCAATTTTTCTCGGTTGACCACAGTGACCACCAGCAAAGTGCCAATCGCGGTATCGTCAGGTGGAGTAGCTCTGGTTCAAAACCCAAACTCATCAGAATTGAAGATTCGATTCTCCAAAGAGATTCCCGCTGACAAGTCGCTTGTTGTGCGAAGTTCTCGTCACACTCGAAATGCTGGCGGAGAAACCGGGCTGATCTACAGTTTCTTTCATTGCAAGGTAGTCAAACCTTCAGGTCTTTCGCTGGAAAACGTTTTGCTTGCAAAAGCCGCCCGCATCAATGAATGGAAACGTAGTGCTGAGCGGATCGAAGAGTTACGCGTCGAAGAGTTAGAGCGTAAAAAGGTAGCTCAAGAGAAAGAGAACAAAAAAAGAAACAGTGTTTGGCTTATCCGAAACCCGGACTCCCCCGAACCGGGATCAAAGATGACCTTGGAACTACCAGACCACATGAACCTTGATGTTACTGGCGATTTTGAGCAAGTGGTTTCCAATCAGCGAGTTCAGATTAGCGGCAAACTTATGAAGGTCGAACTTGCGAGTGTTGACTCCACAGGCAAGGTGGTTCCGAATACTGAGAAAGAAGTTCACATTTCGATCAGTGGCCAAGTCGGCGAGTTCTTATGCGATCGAACTTCAGCCGAAAGCGTCGAGCTGAATTTTAAGGGAGATGTGACGATGAATTTCGCGGGGTTTGAGGTAACAGCCAACCTCATTGAGTTTTCAGCTGAGAAATTTTTGGCCCAAGGCGACGTGAAGTTCGAATCTTCGGACGAAATGTCGGTGGAGTGCACAGAACTCAGGCTCGATCACTCAACTTCCATGATGCATATAAAGGGCAACGCAAAGCTGACCCGCGAAAGTCGTGGGTTGGCTCCTCCGATGACCCTCAAATCCGATGAAATCGAATGGAACATGGAAACAGGGGAAATTAAGACAAGCCAAGCGGATTGAGCTAGACTGTTGAGTCGTTCAAAAAGCTGGCGGCGCCTCGAATCGGCCTCGCCAGCTTTCTTATTTTTGCGCCGACAATTGCTCGAAAGCCATGACCGAACAACCTAACAATCCGCTCCACGGCGTCAAACTTGCAGAAATTGTGGAACACCTGGTCGAGAAGTTCGGCTGGGAGGAGCTTGCCGAAAAGATCAACATCAACTGCTTCAAAACCAATCCTTCGGTCAAATCGAGCCTAAAATTCTTGCGGAAGACACCATGGGCTCGCGAGAAAGTTGAGCGACTTTATCTACGCTCGATCGGAAAACGAGTGCCGCGTAATCGACCGCCAAGGCAAGCGTTTGCCGATCAAACAGAGCCCGCCAAACCTTTTAGCAGCCCTAACCGCAGTCCAGAGCCTGGCCAAGCTGAATCACGCCTCGACGAATCGGAAGCTTCAGAGTCTCCATGGGCGGCCGCGAAACGAGCTCGGGAAGCAAAAGAGCAAAACGAAAACGACTGAATAAAAGTCGAACTCGCGATCCTCCGTCGAGGCCAAAGAGGCCCTTCTTGCTCGGCTCAAGTTCGCAAGCCTTCCGCTCCATGCCGCAATTCTTGGCAATTCTGCCGGTTGTCAATCTGGCGGTTCCGTTCCATAATCTGGTGCTTCATTTAGCCAGCAATGGGGCAGATCATGCAAGAAAAAATTCGCTACCAAGCCATCACTTTTGACGACGTTCTGATCGAACCTCGGTACAGCGAAATCGTCCCGGCGGACGTTGATGTTTCGACTCGGCTAACCAAACGGATCGCCATCAACATCCCGTTCCTGTCCAGCCCCATGGACACGGTCACCGAATCCCAGATGGCGATTGGATTGGCCAAGGTTGGCGGTCTGGGCATCATTCACAAGAACATGCCTGCGGAACTGCAAGCGGAAGAGGTCTACAAGGTTAAGCGATCTGCCAACGGGATCATCGAGGACCCGGTCACGCTGCCTCCCGACGCGACCGTCGGATACGCCAAAGAGATCATGAACCAGAACAATGTTTCTGGAGTTCCGATCACGCTAGCAGACGGAACGCTGGTTGGCATTTTGACCCGTCGCGATCTTCGCTTTCTTGAAACCACGGAAATTGCCGTCTCAGAAGTCATGACCGCCGAGCCGTTGGTTACGGCTACGGGGAATGTAACGCTTGAGGAAGCTGAGAAAATTTTAACGGCAAAAAAGGTGGAGAAGCTTCTGCTGATTGACGAAGAAAGGGTACTGAAGGGCCTTATCACGATTAAGGACATCGACATGATGCGTCGGTTCCCTAACGCCTGCAAGGATTCCTATGGAAGACTTCGCGTTGGAGCCGCCGTTGGCGTTCACGACCTGGAACGGGTTGCGGCGCTGATCGAAAAAGACGTCGACGTCCTGGTGGTTGATAGTGCTCATGGTCATTCGAAAAACGTCATCGAGACGGTTCGGGAGATCAAGTCGAAATTTGATATCGATGTGATTGCAGGCAACGTGGCGACGCCCGAAGGCTGCAAAGCATTAATCGATGCCGGAGTTGACGCTGTCAAAGTCGGGATCGGTCCAGGTTCCATTTGCACGACACGGGTCGTCAGCGGAATCGGCGTGCCTCAAGTTTCGGCAGTATTTGAGTCAGCCAAAGTGGCTGATGCACACGACATTCCTGTTATTGCAGACGGAGGAATCCGCTACTCGGGAGACATCACCAAAGCGATCGCCGCTGGAGCCAGCTGCGTGATGATTGGTGGATTGTTTGCGGGCCTTGCGGAAAGTCCTGGCGATATGATTTTGTTCCACGGTAGGAGCTTCAAAGTTTACCGTGGCATGGGATCGATCGGAGCGATGGCGAAGGGGTCGAGTGAACGTTACCGACAGTCTGCGTCGGGCACTGGAAAGTTTGTGCCTGAGGGAGTCGAAGGTCGCGTTCCGTTTAAGGGGGCGTTAAGCGATTTTGTTTACCAGTTAGTTGGTGGACTCCGGGCCGGAATGGGATATTGCGGCACGAGGACCATCGAGGAGCTGCGTAGAGATGCCAAATTTATTCAAGTGTCTCCTGCGAGCGTTAGAGAAAGCCACCCTCATGACATTGCGATCACTCAAGAAGCTCCCAATTACAGCACCGATGGTGCAGGAGACTTCACGTAGGTCAATCATTCGTCGTCTCCTTTCAAAGACGACCGCCCGAATTGCGTCGGCTGTACTGGTAACCGGAGCCACTTTGCTCGGTTCGCCAATCTTCGCCCAGCAAAACGCACCGGCCAGATACATGCCGCCAGTTCACGTGCAACCGGCCGCCTACTCCGTCCTCGAACGTGGCCAGCAGACGACATCAAACGAGCCCGACACAGCGGGCATGACGGAGCAACAAATCGAGGCAGCTCGATCGCTGGAAATCGCTCGCATGTCTGAATACATGCGGCAGCAAAACGAATCGGTGACTTCAGCGAAAGACGCACAAGTCAACGAAGCTTTATATCGCACACAAGTGGCTCGTGCTCAAGCAAACTATCAAGCTCAAACCGGCTACGCGGCTCCTGTTCGACCGATGCAACAGCCGACTTTTTCGCCGACACAGAACGTTCGTCCGGTCCAAGCTCGCCCCGCCTATTCGGCTCAACGTCGTCAGCCTCAGACTGCTAACGCCGCTTCAACGAATCGCAATCGCGTTCAAACATCGTCCAACCGACGGATGGGTCAAACAAGAACTTCGAATCAGGAAGCCGTCCCGTTCGGATTGCAGGAACGTCTTTCGAAAGTCATCAAAAAGCGATTCTCTCGACCAAAACCTGCTGTTGAAATCGCAGCAGCTCCAGTACCAACTCAAGCACCGCCTCGCCAACAAGCACAGGCCCAAAGCGAAACTCGAGCCCAAGTTCAAGTTCAAGTTCAAGCTCAAGCTCAAGCTCGTGTTCCAAGCCGGGCCTACAATTCGGATTCGCATCGAGCGGAACATAGTGAGCCGTTGGCGGAAAGGCATCGGGTGCCACGGCAAGAAGAATCCGGAGCCGGAGTCGCCTTGGTCAACCACACCCTTGACTCCCTCGATGCGGAAAAGGTGGAAGCCGTTGCGGTCTCACCACGGCTCAACGCTCCCGGCCACGATCGAAATCGTCCAGACTCCTGGTCGGCAAAAGCGGAAGCTCATTCCGCAAACCTGAGAAACCGACGCGGTACCAAGAATCGGACTCCACGATCAGTTGTTCAATCCAAGACGCGAACTCAAACGCAAAAACGACGTACGCTCGAAGAAGTCATCGTGCCGAGCTTCATCGACACCAACCAGTACGCGGATGATCGATACGTGAATGATCAGTATACGAACGAAGAAATTCAATTAACGGCCGCTCAGGATGCGATTATCGGAAGCGGCGTTCAGATGCCACGCGTTTCGGCTCGGCCTCGCCCTGTGAACTATGGTGCAATGCCTCGGCAAGACGTTTCCGTTTTCCAACAGGCAAGCTCTCCGAAACAGGAGGGCTTCACCGCACCGCAGGATACAGCTCGCCCGTCTCCAGAACCTTCGGGCCAGAACTCTATCAGCCCATTCACGCCTCGACCTTCCGAGGACGAGTTACCACAACGACAATCTTCGCCAACGCCGCCGAGCCTGCTCGACATGGACGATGACAATCGAGACGATGCTCGACGAGCACGCCGTGATCGTGACACGGAAATGGACGAACTTGAAGATGAAACCATTCGACTTGATGAAGACGATGACGACATTGACGATAGCAAGCCTCCTGTTTTCGACAGTCGCGGATGCGAAGAATTCCGCAGCTTGCTTCTTGATAATTCGATTCGCGATATCTCTCTGGACATTAGTCCTCCAGCGAGCTCAAGATTGCGTGAAATGGATCCGCTCAGCAGAGAATGGACCGATGCGGCGGGCAATGTCCTTGCCAGCGGAACGATGATTGATCTTCGCCGAGGCTATGTCATCCTCGAATCTGGTCAGAAACTTCCTTACGCCAAGCTTGGCGAAGCAGACTGGGCTGCGATCGCTGACTACTGGCAACTTCCTTCGACGTGCTCGATTGGTCAACGCGGATCGCTAGTCCGAAACTGGATTCCACAATCGGTAACGTGGCATGCGTCATCGCTGTGCCATAAACCGCTGTACTTTGAAAATCGACAGCTGGAACGATACGGGCATTCGCGAGGACCGTTCATGCAGCCGGTTCAATCTACCGTGCATTTCTTCGGCAGCCTGTTTTTCCTTCCGTACAACACTGCGATCAATCCGCCGAACGAGTGCCAGTACTCGCTTGGGTTTTACAGACCTGGAAACTGTGCTCCATGGCTGCTTGATCCGATTCCGTTCAGTCGAGAAGGCATTCGACGACAAGCATTGGTGGCAACGGGACTGGCTCTGATTCCATAATGCAAGCCTCACAAAACACACTCCCAATTCACTTTAAGTGACGAGGGCGATTGGTACGGCCGCGGAAGCAATGCTTCCGCGGCCGCTTTTTTTGTTTGGTGAATTACGCCGTTGAATTTGTTATCGTCCCAGTTGGAATCAACGGCACTGATGCCAAATTCCGACCTTAGGTTGCCAGGAAAACTTGGCAACGCTCTCTCAAATGCATTACGATCATGTGTAACGAAGTCGCTTCCAGCGATAAAGTTCAATGCACGATCTATCCGTGTGAACAAACAAAACTCAAATTGCGAACGTGCTCTCGTGGCATACAGATAGATCGCAATTCGTTGTCTGGCTTGAAGAAATATTATGAGACGCTCACCTCTATTCTTGATTGCCCTTATGCTATTCGCCCGGTCAAGCGTTGCTCAGGTAGATACTTCAGTTGAGCAATCGGACGCAGAAATTGAGAAACAATTGGTTTTGCGTGCCTTGGACCGTGGCCCCGTTTTTACTTTGCTTGGCGACATCAAGCCGATGAGTACTGATCCCGGATTATTCATCAAGAAAGAAATTGAAAAGGAACCCAAAGCGTGTTGAGTCGTGTTTAGAAGGGTGAAAAGAAAATCCTTTAGCACGGAGCGCGACACGCAATGGGTGAAAAGCAGAATAACCTCTTCGAGCCAGATTTCAATCACTCCATCAAAGTCCAAAGCAGCGATCATCGACTCACTTCAACCGCTGGAGTGCTGTTGCTTCGGGAAGCCGAATCGAAACTTGGGCTCATCGACTCCGTCGCCGACAGCATGCACGACCCCCGAAGGCAGGATCGAATTCGCTACTGCGTCGCCGAACTGCTGCGGGAACGCGTCTTCGCCATGGCCATCGGAGCCTCTGCCCAGGACGATCTCGATCGGCTGGCACACGACCCGAGCTTTCGCGCAGCGGTCTGGGATCGTAAAGGCGACGAAGTGATTCAAGAGCGGCTCGCCAGCCAGCCCACTCAGTCCCGCTTGCTGAGCCTGATCGGTGAAGACTCCAACAACCTTCAGGCCCTTCGTGGTTCTCTTGCTCTGTCCGTCGAGCGACATGTGTTGGCGACGGGCTCTTGCCGAGTCAGGCATGCCACGATCGACATCGACAGCTTTCCGATTGAGACTCACGGCCAGCAACACGGCAGCGCTTACAACGGCTACTACCGGAAGTCCGTTTACCACCCGTTGGTCGCCAGCTTGAGCGTTGCGGGCGACTACGACAGTTCCTTTCAGGGTCTGCGTCAGGGCAATGGTTTTCTCAATGCGATCCTGCGTCAGGGTCAGGTTCACACCGCCGACGGCGTGGGACGCTTTCTCGACAGCACGCTCAAGAGTGCCGAGAAAATCGCGATGCATGTGGATGTTCGTCTGGATGCGGGCTATACCTTTGGAGCGGTGATGGATGACCTCAGCGTGCGCAGTTGTCGCTTCGTGGGGCGTCTCAAAGGCAATAAAA
>CAYZPA010000062.1:0-31165 GCA_964479855.1 uncultured Pirellulaceae bacterium | reverse complement strand
CAGCAGAATCGTCTCAAGCACCAAACCAGACGCCTGTCGTCGTGAATAATTCCGGCTCAAAGAAGGCACCTTTCATTTTCAGCCAGTCACCAAAACGACGAAGTAGCCAACCGGCATCGTGCGAGGTCGGTTAAACCACCAGTGCAACTCTAACCCAATCCGACCAACTGTTCACCGACGTTATCCAGAGCTTCCATTGCGATTTCCATGTATTCGGGACTGTCGTCGCGAAGGAGTCGCTCAACGTGCTCTTTGGGGTCGTCGAGCCAGCGAGTGAAGGCGGCTGCGAACAAGCCAACGAACTCGTAGTCGCAAACTTGCAACGATCGAATGAAGCTTCGATTGATCGGAGGGACCAGCTGTTCGGATACCGAATCGAGCGACGACAACGCCGTCAAACCCGCGTAAACAACGTACTTCGTTTTGCTGCTCAGCATCTCACCAGCGGTCGCGATCGTGGTCTCGTTCAAATGTCCCAACCTCGCCAATGCACACATGGCTTTGGCTTTGATTTCATTGTCACGATGCTGCGTCAGAAAACATAGCTCTTCGATCGCCGTTTCGCCAATGTCTTTGACTTGCTCACACGCAGAAATTGCATTCACCAGAATCGCGTTGTTCGTTGATCGAAGTTTGCCAGACAACACCGCTTGTTGCCCTTTCAAAACCGATGCATCCATCTCAAGATGACGCACCGCATTGATTTGACTGGACACGGATTTGCTGGCCGCCAGTTCGATCCATTTGGATTGCGGCTGCTGAAGAAGCGACTCGTTGGCAACGCTCGGCTGGAAAAAGCTGTCATTCGACTGATGGAGAAATTTCAATGACTTCGCTGCTGGCTTTCGAGTCTCAGGATTGAGTTCCTCAAACCATTCCGGTGCTTTCTGGCCTCGAGACCACGCGGCCAACGCGTTGACGTAAGCGACCGACTGAGAATCAAGGAACGGGCGCGGGATCATTCTCCACTGACTGGAATCCCAAAACGTTCCGGTCGATTTGACGAAGTCGATGTTGCTTTGCAGCTGCCCCAAACCAGTCGCGATCGTCGCCATGTCGACGAACTCTGGAAAATGGGAGTAGGCATATCCATGTTGGTGCAGCATGTCACAGACGACTCCATTGATCAGAGAAGCGATCGCCAATCGAGCATCCTTTTGCGGGTCGGTTTGCAAGACGAAGACTCGGTCGTCGGCATTCTTGAATTCATACTTTCCTGGCAGACCGCCAAGACCTTCACAGGAGCCGCCGCCTCAGCCACCTCCTCCACATTTTTCCTCCGGCACAATCGCGACCTGAACCGACAACCCCGCCGTATTGTGAGAAAGATGCTCTGATGCAAACGCGACGATCTGCTGAGGCGTTTTGCCAGCGTGATCCATCAAACTTGCTTCCGACACCACCGGCAAAACGAATCGCTCAAAGCCAATCGACTCCGCGATCTCCTGCAAGTGGAACTCAATTCGAGCCTTATCGTGGTCTGAGACGTTGGGTTTCGCTTTAAAGAATGCCATGGTGATCGCCTTGGGTCGGGGTCGTGCCTGCCGATCGACAGCTTAGCGAAAAGATCGGTTCCGCGTCCATGCTAATGAACAGGTGGTGACGTCGAATCCTTTGTTGACTGACACGTAATTCGCCCAACTTCTCCCATCACAGCCCTATGCACAATTACTTTTCAGAACTTTCTTCTGCAGGAAACATCATCATTGAAAACCGTAAACCGTAAAGCTCACTTTGTGCAACCACTACAATGTCGCCCAATGTATCGCACGCGGCTTCTGCGATGCGAATTTTCACAAGTTCTCTGACAAGATCAGCATCTTTCACTCCTTTAAGTGGAATTCGATAATCAAATGATTCTCGTGAAAAATCAGAGCTAGCGAAAGCTTTTCTGAATTTTAACCTTGCCGAATAGTACATGCTTGCGACCTGCGACCGCCAATAAATTGGCTTAGTGTTCCAAATCAGATTTGGTCGATCGAGAGATGCATCATGTGCCTGTGTTTTCTTCAGAATCGATCCAAAGAAACCGCTCTGCTCAAAAACGTCAGCCGAACGAATCGTTCCAAGTTCTTCAATAACAGAATTGCTACTCATGGCGACGTACTGGCCATTGACAGACCATGCCGTAGGTTGAACAGTTTCAAGATACTTATCATCCGCTCTCGGAACGAGCGTCCGAGTCTTCTCTCGGTAGGCGTTGAGCTGTTCCGAATTCCACGTCCAAAATTGGACACCTTCATCAATTCGCCCCAACAACTCTTCAACACCAAAGAAGTCGGCTTGCGCTTTCGACAATTGAGCAACAATTTCTTTGGCAGCTTCGACATCTGCAACTTCAAGTACCAACAACGGTTGCCTCGCGCCGTTACTGAACTCAAGCTTTAGGCCACTCCCTTTGAAAGCAGTCAGCAGTTTTCGAGAAAAACCGGACGGAACACGTTCCGATTTTTCGAGCTGGGTCAAAATGGAATCGAGTGAAACTCCATTTGCTACTTTTGTATATTCTTTTTCCAACGCATTCAATATTTTGGATGCTTCAAGACTAAAAGCAAAAATCTCAGTTGCCTCTGAAAAATCCACTTCTGCCATACGTGAAATTGGTTTGGACTCCAGAATTGCACGATAAAGTTCCGAGCGAGGTTGTTTGATTTGAATCCAGCAGTCGAAAGCGAGCTGCATTCTCGAATCACTGTGCCTCCCGGGTGCGTTTATCTCAAAAAAAACTCCGGCAATGTCTTTGTATCTGGCCACATCCCAAACTTCCTGCGGCACCGACGGGAATATTTCAGGAAGAAGCTCAGGATCCATGAACACTTGGACAAGCGGTTCTCCCCTTACCTGCTCACTGCGTTTGAAACCCAAAATGTACTTACGATTTGCAGAAAAAGCCCGTCTTACTTTTTCCTCGCCTACCATCCTACGTTGCAACAAATTTGCAAACGATTCGTCGGAGCAACAGAAAAAATGATTGTCCTGAACAAAAAAATGCAATCCCGAAAACGAAACCACCTCATCAGAAGACTGGGAATCGTGAAGACGACGTTGCAAAGAATCCGCAACCGTACATCCAAACGCATCCGCAAAAAACATGAGCACTTGACCAACTCGACTCTTACTTGTTTCGAATGCAACAAACCATTCCGGCACGCCACCCCTGCGCGGTGATATGCTCATAGTGATCGGGCCAGAAACTACCGCATTCCATTGGTTGACACTTTCAACATCCGCAGCCTCCAAAGGCTCAGCACTCCGAGCCAATCCAAGTGTAGACATTATTTCTGCAGCTTCCGGCGATTGAATGTAATCGCCTATTTCAGCAATCGCAGGATGATCGAGAAATGCCACACCGTTGATGCACTCAAAAAAATCCTCGGGGTTTGCAATATGAATCATGATCGCTTGATCACTATCCAACAAACCAAGAAAACGGTTATCCTGCACCGCAAAACAGGATGACTTTGGAAGGGCAAATGCAAAACATCCAAAAACGAAGCACAAAAGCGACAACGGTCGGCAGGCGCACCGGAAAGTAACAGGTAGTTTCATTTGTTTATCCTCGCAAGTAGCAAACAGAGCAATGTCAATCCAGCAAGTTTCAACGCTGACAGGACACCAACAGTCTCACTCACGCTTCCGAAGCAACCACAATCAGTCAAGATACCGCGAGAAAGAACAGAGATTTGTGCCCCGAGGAAAATCAAAAAAAGAAGAGATGATGCATAAAGCGAATTGCACCGATTGGTTCGCGTTAAAAGGCAGCATGCAAGACCGAACTGCACACCGACCAGTGCCGGCAGGATCCATGTCAACACCGCTGGAGTAAGAATCTGGTAGCGAATCGCCGTCTCCAAAAAAAGGTAGGGACTCGAAACATGAATGGCGACGCTGACCAAGAGCATGGCACCGACCAACAGTTCAAAAAATGAACATAGCATTAACAAAGCAGATCTGATCTTCGGCCTGTCCATAATCTACTCTATTTCCGGCACAAGCAAATCAGAGGGGAGATTTACGAAGCCAGGCCGATAGATAACGACATCTTTGTGCCCCATCATCCCCAGCCTCTCGGCAACCCGATCTGCGTAGGGACATTGACTACTTTGGCAATACACTACACAAACTTCCGCGTTGCTTGCTTTTTTCCATGCACTCCTCAACTCCAAAAGACTGCAATCGACAGGCAAATTAATAGCTCCTTCAATATGCTGCCGTTTAAAATCGCGAGGGATTCGCGCATCTACAAAAAGAACGCTGCTATCAAGTTCGGGAAGCGAGTTCCACTCTTCAATCAAAGCGTTCGAGTTTCCGGCCACCTTACCCGCAGTGATCGCTACTGCGTTCGCGTTCTTAAAGAAACTGGAATCACACAACAACAGCCAGAGAACGCCTGCTGCGAATCCGAAAGCTGTCAGTAATCCCAAGCTGGTCAAAAAACCAAGCTTACCGACATCGTTATGGTTTTCTCGTAATTTCGTTGTGCCGAAAAAATGCCGGGCTGCGGATAGCGAAACTAAAGCTGCAAAAACGATCAACAGAAATTTCAGATTTGGCAGCAACCGCAACCTGATGAGGGCCAAACTGTCAAACTCCTGATCCGAAATAAAGATTGCCGTCCCATCCCAAGTCGTCAACAGTTCTGCCTCCGATATCCACTCTGGCTCGTTGGGCAAGTCCGCCCACAGAACGGATCTTTCTTCTGAATTTGTATCCAAAATTGCTGACCAATGACTGACCCCTTCAGCTTGATAACTGTTGCCACAATGCAGGATTGCCGGACGGTCAACTTTGAGCAAGTCCTGAAAATTCGCAAACCGAACGCTGTAGCTGTAAAGGCCGAAGTCGCTGGCTGCCGCATTCAATTGCGCTACCGAACTACCACCCCCCAATGCGTAATCATGATTTTCAACGAGCGAGTCCAGCGGAATATCTACATTCAATTTGGCGGCAGCAATCGCCAGACTATAAAGCCCACAGTCAGCAGCTGAAGCGGTTCGCAAATAGGGTATTCGAGCCAGTGGTTTGCGAACATCGTCTGGTCCGGACGGAGCAACATTAGTTTCAAGCGACGCCGGTTCAGCTGGAACCGGCTTAAGACTTCGCTCAAGAATTTTATCTATTTCGGACGCTGCATCGGGATCGACCAGAAAAACAGCTTTTCCATCGTGAAAGAAACGTGGCTTTAATTTCTCGCGTGTCACCGGATTCGTTCCAACTGGAAAAACTGGTGCACCTTCAGCAATTCTTGCGTGGCGAAAGTTAGTTAGATCAACTTCGTTGTCGAGGTCACAAATAAAATATCGCTCCTCCCATTTCTTTCCCGGATCGTCTGAACTGCAGACCTCAAACACCAGAAAGCGACCATCTTCTGTGACCTCACCGGGCATCAGTCTAAAGGTCAAGGTGTAAAGCAGCGTCGGTTTCAAATCCGCGCCAAAAGAATATTCAGGCCGGCGAAAGAGAATTAGCTTTAGCTCGGGTGAAAGCAAAAATTCAAACTTCGATGGTCCATGAACCACCAAAAACCCATCTGCATGCCTCTGAACACTGCATTCATCCAAAAACCTTTTTTGATGAATATCAACTAAAGCACGACCATCCCTGATAAAACCGAAACAAAGCCCGCAATCCAAGACATACACACCGCCAGACGAAACCGGACTGCCTATTCCCAAGCTCGCCACAGAGGCTTGAGTTGGATTGCGTACGAACGCACGCTTGCCATCAATCTCTTCAAAGCTACCGTACACGTTGGTACTCACAATCTGCTCTTCAGAGAACAAGGCTTCAACGACAAGGATCGAGTCAGCATACCCCTCAGTAGAATAGCACTGCTCTGTTCGCCAACGGACACCGTCCCCTGACCTTTCAACCGACAACCTACAAGCTTTCACACCTTTATTCCACCAATAGCCGGTTGCACGAGCACCGTTTCTGCTTGGAAACCTCTCGCGCAGGCTCTCAACGACCTCTGCCTTCCTCGCTGGGCTGACAGAAGAATCACCTTCGGACTGCGCAATGTTTTGGTACCAAACAGATGCCTCTACTGACACCACTCCCTGCGTAAAGGCGACAAAAAAGGCCAGTACAAAACTGGCCCACGCAAAACTGCACCTAAAGTACAACAAAGCCTCGCAATAAATTGAACACAGACAGTACAAAACCAAAGGCCTCCATCAGTCACTGGCAACAAGCACAAACGATCAAAAATTCCAATTGCACGCCCTGCTAAGAACCTCCGCAGTCCCTCCCCCGCCGCAACCGAGCGCCCCGCAACCTGCCGCAGGAACAGCGATATAATTCTCCGATCCGAACAGAGCCCAACTGTAATCGATGTCCGCCATGGATGTACAAGTCCCGGGACCTGTACACTTAGCGGACGTATAAGAAGAAATGCTATCTAAGCACGGCGGCGACGCTGGCGTAGGAAACGGACCAACCTGCTTCCCCTTGATCGATTGCTGAAGCGAGCCATCCAACGGCGAACTTGGCCCGAAAAAAAACAAGGCAAGAAAAACCATTGATAACATAGAGAAAAAGCGAAGCATTAGTAACTCTCCAAAAAATACCTGCGTCCACATACAGACATACATAACTGTGAACCCTGATCTCATCGGACCATGCGGGGGGGGGGCGTGTCAAGGGCAATTTTGCGAAAAAAGTGACAGCCCAACTTGCGTTGGTCGTAACCATTGGATTCTCGTCTAAAACCTTCGGCAAATTGTTGGACGCTTGACTCCTGCTCCTTCAACCATTGTGCTACTTCTGGCAATTCCTCTTTAGTCCAGGAATTTGACTGAACGAATTCCACCTTTAAGGCTTTTTTCCACGAGTCGGCCATGCCACGCGCCGTCACTTGCCTTAGGACTTCTGCAAAACCAAGTTTCTTTATGTCATCCTCGCTCGGCGCTTGTTCGATCTCGTCTTTGTCATTGCGAAACAAAAACCAATCGTTGAGCCCTAAAAAGTAGTTTCCGTACTTCGAAGGTCGCTCAATACCGAGAGCGTCAAAAAAAACACGCGGAATCGACATGAAGTTTGGTTTCGGCCCGATGGCCTGCACGAATTTAACGACCGCATTCTGATCAGGAGTAACTCCCTCGGCGGCAATTTCATTGAGTGCAGCGATGTAAGTCGACGTCTCCATTTTATCCAAGGGAGAAACGATGACATTGGCTTCCAGCGATGGCTCAAACAGTGGCTGGCCTTCGACTGGCGCGCTGCCAATATTTGCAAAGCACCAAGCCAATACCAACGCACCAAAGATGCCCAAGAACATGAGTAACTTCTTCCCACAACCAGACTTCTTCTTCTGCGACATCGACGACTCGAATCAATTTCAACCGGAATTATTCACGACGACAGGCGTCTTGTTTTTCCTTTGAAGGCATTCTCCGGAGGCGGAGGCAAGTTTTGCAAATTCGTCAATTTCACATCGTGGGTGACCTGTTGAAACCACAAAGTTTGAGCAACACCCCAATGAAACAAGCTTTCTCCATGTCGACGCCCACGCATCGTGAATAATCCGGGTTCAAAACACGAGACCAAACAATATGCATGCCATTAAAGTCGATAACGCTCGTCATCACAAACCGCTCATGCGGTCGGCGAACAGATTGCTCGAGGCCACCGATCCTTTCTGACCGTCATTCTCACACCGTTTTACGTTAATTTGCTCATCAACCGTTTATACTTTTGAGCAAAAAAGCAGGAAGTCTGGCAGGGCTGTGTTTACTATGGAGTCTGAACTTTTTTACTGAACAAACCCCCACCGCTGTCAGGAGCCCTGTCGTGAACCGCATGCGATTCAAGCCGTTTCTGTTCTTCACCTTCGCCGTCGGATATATCTTTGGTTCGATGCTATTGGCTTAGGTGCACGGCCACCGTGGGCAGAGCTTGTTGATTCATTGAGCCGTTTGGGCGTTTGGGCTGTCGCCGGCGATTGCCCGTTTTTTTTGCACGGAACCGTGGCTATCGCCCAAAACGGCTCACCCCTCTGCAATGGAGTTGTCACAAACCATTAGTCGCTAAACTGGTCTCTGAGATATTGCTGCCATGTCGTGGGCTCAGGCAGGATGTAGATGCAATCATCATTGCGAAGTCCCGCGTCGATGGCCGCGTCGTCAGGTTCCTGCTGGTCGATTCCGTTTCGCCCCAACGAATACACTTTGTACCCGCCGCCATCTAGCACCTTATACGCAAACGCTTTCCCGGTAAACGGGTCCACTGGCAACTGTTGGAAATACTCAGGCGTCAGCTGATCGAGATCTTCAGGAACCTGTCCATCGTTCTCTCGCCGGAACAACTCGACCGCGATTTGGATATGCAGCAATCGGTTCATCGCAAGTTGACGTGACTGAGCGACATGGACGTTGCTCACCGCTGGCAAAAGAAGGCTGGATAGAATCTTCCCGACGTGGAACCCTTTGGCCTGCCTCCCACCAAGAGCCGTCTTCGTCCATGTCCATGGGTCAACCAGATCATATTCTTGATCTTTCATCTCGTTTTCAAATTGATCCAGACGCTTTTGAATCTGCATTATGGAATCACCATCAAGGCTTTCAACCAGTTCATCGTATTTCCGATTGATACATTTCATTGCCACTTCGTAGTCGACCGTCCGCGCCCAGATCGCGGGCGAGTCAGCCTCTTGCCGGGCATTCGGAAGCCTGCCAGTTCTGCTCATTCGCTGAACCGCATCGAGCCCAATGAAACGCTCGCCGCCGTCAACAATGCGAGCCAGCCCACCAATGGAACCAACTTTTTCCAGCTCCGCCCGGTAACGTCTGAGCTGTTCCGCAGTAACGGCATCGCACCGGACGATGCGATTGACCAAATGACTTGCCATCATTTTGAACGATAGAGAAAAAAGCTCGTCAAGAAGTGTTGCACCCCGGGATTTCAATTCGGCAAACCGATACAGAGACATGGCTTCTGAAAACGCGGTGTCAAAATCATTGGCTCCCATCGCCCGTCCACTTCGAACAATAAACAGTCGTGCAATATCGCGGAAGACAACGCTAGGAGACACGACATTCATCAAGGCTCGATCCGCCTGCGATTGGGGCACCATCGGAAAGTAGTACGCCGGCCGTTTCAAACCATCTGAAAATATCTTCATGCTTGGCTCACACGACGTAAGCCACCGCTGGACGATTGGCAGTTCCTCCGCAGTCCACGCATGCTCGAGTGCAAACTCAAACATCAGCTCGTTTGTCTTTATCTCGTTCGCCTGTTGCTTGAACGTGTTTGCATCGACAGCGTCAGTTGACGGTGCCATCATCCCGTCAAGACCGCCCGGCTCCTCAGTTGAGGACTCCTCAAGCAAAGCCCCCTCAGGCGAGTTGTCGCTTGACGCAGAATTACGATCAACCTTCTGCAGGGTCAGCCACGAGTGAAAATTGACGAAGTAATCACCTTCTGGCGGTAAAGACTCGATTCCCAATCGCTCAAAAAACTCAGACGGAAACTCGGTTCCATCTGGCGCCGGCCCGATCGCCTCGACAAACTTCACGACAGCATTCTCTTCTGTCGAAATGCCTTCGGACGCAAGTTCATTGATGGCTCCGACATAGTCGACGTCACCATTTTCATCCAGGGGAGAAACAACGTGATTGGCCTCAACGGATGGCGTGAACATGGGCTGCCCAGCAACCGGCGAGCCCCTGAAGTTGACCATCGCCCAAATCAGCAAAAGGGAAACGAAACCGCCGAATAGAATCAGCAGCACCGTTCCGCAACCGAGCTTCTTTTTCTTTTCTTGAGACATCAAACCTTAATTATTCACGAGGCATGGGAGTCGATTTGGAGAGGACTTGTTTCATCAGGGCATTGTTCCAAGTTTAAGGTTTCGACGGTTCACCCACGACACGAAATTGACAAACTTTCCGACACTCAAGGAGAATCGTTCCAAGGGGCAAACCAGACGCCTGTCGTCGTGAATAATTCCGGTTTGAATCAGAACTGTCAGATTACGTCGCTCGTTTGTTACCGTACCACAGAATGTGTTTTCGATCGCAAAGTGTAAAACCAGCGTCCTTGCACAGCGGCTCAAGCCACTCCTTTCGCGAACGCAACGTTGCGGCATCGATCCCTTCTGGCATCAAAAGTACTTTTGAGCGATCGACCTCTGAGCGGTGTTTCTGTATCGCAACCAGATACGATTCGATTTCGCCAATGTCGGCTTCATCAGCAACGACGAACTTCAACTGGTAGTCGTGAGACTGGATCAAATTCGCAACCACGTCAGGTCGGTGTCGTGTGTCTTCATGCCGACTGGCCCACTGCCCTGCTCTTTCATGTGACGGCGTCGAATTGGAAAGCTTGGGGCTAATCGACATTAGATCGCAGTGAAGATGATGATGGATCGTCCCGGCCGTTTCGATCGTGATGTGAAAGTTAGCTTCTTTAAGCTGGTCGCAAAGCTGAACTACATCGACGGGCAACATGGGCTCGCCGCCGGTAAGCACGACATGGCGAGCGACATCAAAATCCTGTGACTCGATAACGCCATCGACGCGATTCGGCAGCGGATTTTTGGATGCTTCGACAACCTGTTGGACAACTTCCCTGACGGTCTGTTTTCTGCCCGAGGGATTCCATGACGTGAAGGGCGTATCACAAAAATCGCAGCGTAGATTGCAGCCGCTGGTTCTGACAAAAACGCTGGGGGTTCCTGCCAATCGCCCCTCGCCTTGACGAGAGTGATAGATCTCCGAAATCAGCATCTGGGCTGGTCTCTCTGTTGGGATAAGTTATCGTTTTCGGTTCGAAGAAAAGGTCGTTACGTTTCGATTCGGGCGAACCGGATCGCATCGCAGATGCTGAACCAATTGACGTCCGATGCCCAACGGCTTGTCGTTTTAATCCAAATCGAGTTTTTGATGCCAGCCGCTTAGCCGCGAGCCGGCGATAGCCTCGGTTACCGACACTTTAATCGGGGCTAACGCCCAAACGGCTCATTAATTCAACAAGCCGCCAGCGAAGGAACAAACATTTCCTCTGCTGGCGCCTACGACTTATTTCGTTGACTTAAAATTTACTCACGATCCAGAACCATGTCTGAAAAATTCCGCGAGATGCTCGAACCGTTCGAGAATCAATACACTGGCCGCGATTACACCATCGAAATCGTTTGCCCTGAATTTACTTCTGTTTGCCCAAAGACGGGACAGCCCGATTTTGGTGAACTCACGTTCGAGTATGTTCCGGACAAACTGATCGTGGAACTCAAGAGCCTGAAAATGTACTTACAACAGTTTCGTAATGAAGGCATCTTTTACGAAAACGTCACGAATTCGATTTTCGACGATTTTCTCGCTGTTGTGCAGCCCAAGACAGCCAAACTGACGGCCCGGTTCACTCCGCGAGGCGGAATTCGATCCGTCATCACCGCAGAATATACCAAAGCATCGTAAGCCGGTTTCTCCCAATTCTTTTTTGACATTGTCCTCATGAGCACGCCAAAAATCATCCTGAGCGGATTCGGTGACGAATCTGCGAACGACCGAACGATGGACCAGCAGTTCTCTGCCATGTCGGCGATTGGATTGCGTTACATGTCGATCCGGTTCATCGACGCAGGCAACGGCATCAAGAATGTCATGTCGCTGGACGATGCCGAAATCGAAGCCGTCAAAACGAAACTGGATGAATACGGTTTGAAGATCGCGACGCTTGGCTCGCCAATCGGAAAGACCAAACTTTGCGATGTCGACGATGGGACAAAAACGCCTTACCGACCGTTCGAGGATTATTTGAACGAAGACGTCGTTCGCGCCTGCGATCTGGCGGAGACCTTTGGGACGAAGTTGCTTCGAGGATTCAGCTTCTATCATCCCAAGGGATCGAACCTGGAAGATCACTTTGCTCAAGCCGTCGATCAAGTCGGCCGCATTGCGGAAGTCTGCAGATCTCGAGGGCTCGTCTTTGGACTGGAAGTGGAAGCCAATCTTGTCGGTCAGAACGGTCCGCTTCTGGCTCGCATGCACGAGGCGATCAACAACGATTCTCTTGTGACAATTTTTGACGGCGGCAACCTTGTCATGCAAGGTTACACGGCCGAACAGGTCTTCGAACAGTATCTGGCGATGAAGCCCGGTTTGGGTTGGGTCCACATCAAGGATTTTGCGAATCCGAATCCGGGCCAACTGATCGAGCACGTTGACGAAGATGCGTTGAAGCAGTTCGTTCCTGCTGACATTGGAGATTCTGGCCACCTGAAGATCATGCAGGATCTGGCCGGCTACCTTCCGACAATGCAAACGAAAATGGAATCGCTCGGAGTGCCGGGAGTTTTCGCGGACATGGAACCTCACGTACGCGGGGGCGGACAGTTCGGTGGCTTCAGCGGGCCCGACGGGATGGGAGTCGCTCTTCGGGCGTTTTGCAAGGTCTGTGACGAAGCCGGTGTCGGTTACCATCTAAGAGATTTCGCGGACCTGCAGGCAGATCGAGGCTATTAACGGCTATTAACAAGCCCGCGCCACCACAACAGACTCGACAGACTCGACTTCCACTGTTTCGCTTGCTCGCTAGCATGCAAACGAGCCGTGCTGCACAAACGTCGCACGGTCCCCGTCTGCTGCCGTTTACTGGCATGGGCGATCTCGTTATGTTCGCGATTCAAGTTAAGCCAATCGAAACAGGGAAACGTCGATGAAGTTCGCCGGCCAAGCAATTATTACGCTCACATTCGTGTTTGCCGCCATTGTGACATTGGGCTGCGAAAACCCAGTGTCGGTGCTGACATCGATTGTGAATCTGCGACTCCTGTCGGATCGACCGTCCATAGGAAACGGAAATAGTGCGAGCCTTGATGACGACGCGAAGGCTGATTCTGGAAACGCCGCCACGGAGCTGGTGCGAGATTGGGAAAAGCCGGAAGTCACACTTTTCATCACGGGTCGATTACACGGCTACATCGAACCTTGCGGATGCACCGGGCTGACCAACCAGAAAGGCGGATTGCTGCGTCGACACACCTGCCAAAAACTTTTGAAAGAAAAGGGCTTTGATCCCGTTTGCATCGATGCCGGAAACCAGATTCGCCGGTTCGGGCAACAGCCGTCGATTAAGCTCAAGACCGCCTACCAGGCCATCGCCGGCATCATGAACTACGACGCAATCGGCATGGGGATCGATGACACGAAAGTATCGGGCGCCGACATGGCGCTTTCCATCGCAGAATCGAAACCGGAAGTCAACCCGTTCACCAGCGCCAATCTTTTGCTGTTTGATGACGACTCGTTTACGTCTCCCTTTAAAATCGTTGAGCGTGCCGGAAAAAAGATCGCGGTTGTCTCTGTCATCGGATCCGAACACGTCAGGAAAGTACTCGCTGCCGGTGGCAACGATGAATACACCCTGACCATGCCTGAAACGGCTCTCGCCAAAATCGTGGCTGATCCAAATTTCTCCAGCTGCGACGTGAAGGTTTTGATCGCTCAATCAGCTCCTGAAAATTGCAAAACGCTCGCCAGGAAGTTTCCTGTTTTTGACTTGCTGGTCACGGCCGGAAGTGCCGGTGACCCAACACTTCAACCGGAAGCCATTACCGTCGCCAGGGGTATGACGACTCAAATGATTCAGTGCGGAGTCAAAGGCATGTACGTTGGCGTTGTCGGCGTGAACTTTCAGGGACCATTAAAAAAGATTCGATATCAACGAGTCGCGCTCGACGCAAGCTTCAAGGACTCGCCAGAAGTCAGAGAAGCTTTCCTTGCCTACCAAGAAGAACTTAAATCACTTTGGCTTGGTGGACTATTGGAAGACATTAAGCCTCGCCCTCATCCGAGCGGTCACAAATTCGTGGGCTCAGAGGCATGTGCGGATTGCCACGAAGAAGAGTTCGACATCTGGAAAGATGGTCACGACGGCGATGGAGGACCGCACTTCAAAGCGACCAAAGACCTTACCGATCCAGGCGAAAGGACATGGGTCAAGCGAAACTACGATCCGGAATGCGTCAGCTGCCACGTGACGGGATGGAGCCCGCAGAACTACTATCCATACGAATCAGGTTACATGGATTTGGCCAAAGACACGCTTTTGCACGGCAATGGCTGCGAGAACTGCCACGGCCCGGGATCGGCTCACGTTGCCGCCGAAAACGATGGCATCAACGAAGCGTTACAGGAAAAGCTTCGCAAAGAGATGATCGTCACGAAGGAACAAGCGAAGACTCGCATGTGTTTTTCGTGTCATGATCTGGACAATAGTCCTGACTACGCCGAAGCAGAAGATGGTTGGGAAAAGTATTGGCCAACGGTTGCGCACGGCGAAGACGATTGATCCCGCGTTGCCCTGTGTCGCAAGATGGCGATCGACGTTTGCTGAAAGGCCAGCCTTAATTAACCCTCAGTCAATGAACTCGAAACATTGAGTCATCGTTGGCTGATCAAGCGGAGTCACTTCGCAGAACAGCAAGCCGTTGATTTCCTGTGTGAACACGTTTAGATCAGGATCGTCCGACACGATCGGTTTTCCTTTTTCTACGACGTCCACAAACACCATCACTTTTTTGCCGTCGACTTCGCAAAGCATCGCGGACGTGTCGTGCCCCATGCCACCGAGCCGTGACAGTCCGAGCATGCGGCGACCAGCAGGCATTTCCGCCAGAGCCAACGCATGTCCCTGATGCTTTTGGAACCAATCCGCGAAACGTTGATCGTCTTTGCATTCGTAGTAAGGACGAAATCCACGGTCAACTGCCTCTTTATAGATCGTCACCACTGAACTGGGCACGAAAACGGGCTCAATCGTTTTAAGCGGATCGCTCATAAACCAGATCGCCAGACCAGAGACAATTAAAGCCATTGCCGCGACCGCTAACCTTGAAAACCCGCGACGTGTCTGCAAATCAGTAGCCGAGCCGTGATTCAGTCCTGCGGTCAATGATGGCCTTGAAAATGAGGCCATTGCCTGCTGGTGGAGCTCGTCGGTATCGAGGGCCTCCATTTGAAACATGCGTTTCAGAGAATCATCAATTCGACCCTGAGCTTCCTGATGCTTTCGAAGCTCGACCGGATCTATCGTTTTCAAAAATGCTTGCGATTCCTTCTCTGACATCATGCCATCGAGAAATCGTTCTAGCTGATCAGCGGTATCTTCATTCATTCTTGCTGCCCTCCTTCCTGGAAGGAGTCATGGGTGTCAGACAGTAACTCGCGAAGTTTTTTCTTGCTACGATGTACAAGGTTCATCGCGGTTCCTTCTGGCATGTCCATCAATTTGGAAATCTCTTTGTAACTCAATCCTTCGACCGTCCTCAGCAGCAGACAGCTCCTTGCGTTGGGAGCAATCTGCTCAAGGGCAACCTGCATTCGATCGTCAAACGAACGCTGCAACGGGTTCAACGCGCCGGTTTCCCGATTGACCGGCGTGTCGTCGGCTAGCTGCGTTTCAACGTAAGTCATCTTCACGGGATCTGTCGGTTGCGTCTTCCGACGGACACTTTTCCGTCTGTAATTCAACGCACAGTTTCTAACCACACCAGCCAACCAACCGACAAAATGCGGATCCGATTCAAACGTCGTGTTTTTTTCGATCGCAATCGTGACGGCTTGCTGCACAATGTCCTCAGCGTCATCGCGATTCCCTACAATCCCAGCAGCAATACAGGCTAACTGTCGTGACGCACCGCTACATCTCACTGCGAATTCTCGAGCGGTTTTGGAACGATCAGTTTTTGAGATTGCTTCCAATCGAGCGTTCACAAGGTAAAATCGACTCGGCCAAAGCCAGTCTGGCATCAACCACATTGAATGTCTCACAACTCAATGATGTCGCCACCAGAGGCATATCTTTGAGCATTCTGACTTTTTAACCTGGATTATTCACGATGCGTGGGCGTCGACCTTGGAAAAGCTTGCTTCAATGGGGTATTGTTCGAGGTTTGTGGTTTCGACAGGTCACCCAAGACGTGAAATTGACGAATTTGAAAAGCTTGCCTCTGCGTACGCAAAATCGCTTAAAAGGGCAAACCAGACGCCTGTCGTCGTGAATAATTCCGGTTTAACCGAAATTAATCCGAACCGTTTCCAGATTTGGATCGAAATGTGTTTCTGGGCTATTTTGCTGAAGAACATTTGTAAAAACCACTCAAGAGTTCCAAGTATGACGATCAGGAAAAACGGTTTTACGTTGATCGAATTGCTCGTTGTGATCGCAATTATTGGCATCCTGATTGCGATGTTGCTTCCCGCTGTCCAAAACGTTCGCGAGTCAGCTCGTCGGATTTCGTGCCAAAACAATCTGAAACAGATCGGAATCGCGATCGCGAATTACGAATCCTCCTTTATGAAATATCCGGCAGGCCGCGTTGGTTGTGATGATGTCGGAGAGCAATTGATGGTGCCGCAGTGCAATGCCGATTTGACGACCGAACAAAAGAATGGAGCCAGCGGATTCGTTTCAATTCTCCCGCAACTTGAACAATCCAACTTACAGAATCGACTGGCGGTCAAGGACGGTGGGCTGTGGAATCGTGATGTCAACGATTTGGACTGGTGGAGAAACAACGCGGGAAAACGCAACGCTATCCTGCAACACTTACCCGCCTACTGGTGCCCCAGCGAAAGCGGCAGCATGACTAGCAAAGTGTACGAACCGGTCATCGCAGCGACGTCGACCTACGCTTTCAACAGCGGTACTCGAGGCCCCGACCACCCCGTCCATGTCACTAGCTACGACAACGATGGCGTGTTTTTCTACAAAACTCAAATTCGACACGCAGAGCTCCGGGACGGTCATTCGAGCACATTTTTCGTGGGCGAAGTCTTGCGTCCTGATACCTGGGACTCATCCAACATCTGGAATTATGCGATCGCCAATGGAGACAGCCTGCGAACAACGACCAACCCGCTCAACACAGCTCCCGGCGCTGGAATCGTTGTAGCACTTCAAAACGGCGCCTTCGGCAGCACCCATCCCGGCGGTGGGCAGTTCCTTTACGGAGACGGGCATGTCGAATTCGTCAGCGAAGACATCGACACGCAAATTTATCGCAGCCTCTCCACCATCAACGGTGGTGAAGTCACAAACGATTAAGCTCAATGCCGTTCAATGCCCTGTTTTTATCCCGGATTATTCACGAGGCGTTGGCGTCGACATGGAGAAAGCCTGTTTCATTCAGGTATTGTTCGAGGTTTGTGGGTTCGACAGTTCACCCGCGACTTGAGCCCGGATTATTCACGATGCGTGGGCGTCGACTTGGAGAAAGCTTGTTTCATTGGGATATTGCTCCAAGTTTGTGGTTTGGACAGGTCACCCACGACGTGAAATTGACCAATTTGAAAAACTTGCCTCCGCGTCCGGAGAATCGCTTCAAAGGACAAACCAGACGCCTGTCGTCGTGAATAATTCCGGTTTATCGCCCGAACGTGAAGAAAGGCCCGTCGATATTTCAGTTTCAGGTATCGCTTCAAATCTGATTTGCGAAAGTCCTCAGTCGGCAACGGTTCAACAACACGTTCGATCGATAGCCCTGCCTCGATCGGCGGCATGAGAATCCCTTCCAGGGATCGACGGAAGCTCGTCATCTCAATCGGCTTCGCGAACGTGGCCCAATCCACTGCAACAGAAAGTTAACGCGATCGCGTTTGCCAGGAACCAACCGCTTTTCCGACTTGCCGAGCAGCAACCCGGGCAATAATCCGCTGCGGAAGGTTGAGCGAAAGATCAGTCAGCACGCCAACATCCCCCAAGGTTTCTGAGACGACCGAACTGTAAACGACAGGATAAAGCGACTCTTCCAACTCCGTTTCTCCAGTCGAGCGTGCATACGTCAAAGAGTCAGAACCAGCTTGCACTCGCGCGATCGTGGTGCCGATCGGCAACCGCTGCAGCACCGTCGCCACGCCAGGGAACCTTGCAGTGACGTGCTCTTTCACCATCGCCGATTCGTAAAGAGCGGACGCTTCATTATGCGAATTCAGGCTGAGCGTTTTCGTAAAGTGGTTGTACCGATCCTGATTGAAAACTCTGGCCGGCATCAAAGCCTCGCGTAACAGGCTGATCGTTCCGAGCGAATATTTGGCCAGCGGACCGATATGATCTGCCTCACGCAATCGCTGCCATTGAAGCTTTGGCTGATAGACATCAACGTCGACATGAATGCCGGAAAGCTGATTCGTCGCCAGATATTCCAACGCGATTTCCGGTGGCTGTTCACGGACATAAGGCTCCGTTTTGACGTCTTCCTTGTCTCGCAGGCTGCGGACCCAACGACGCGGCGCCATTAGTACATGTTCCACCTTGTCCAGACGCTCATTCGGCTGGCCAAAGGTTATCGAGTCGCTAGCAAGCGATTCGGATTGAAAAGTCGATTGCCGATCAGCCGAAAGATATCGCTTGCTAGCACATCCGGATGACAGGCTGATCATTCCCAAGATGGCGAAACAGAGCAGCCAGAAAATTCGGCTGCGATCCATTTTGTTGGTTTTTCGTGCATGAAAGAGCATGCGGCAAAACTTTCAATCCGTTGAAGAGCCTTGGTGTTATCGACCGAAATGAAAACCGACATGCAACATTCATTTCGTTTGCCAAATGTTCTGGCGCCGACAATTTCAAACGTTCAGCCTTCCCAGTAACCACTGCGACCAGACGATTCAATGAATGCCCTGTTTAAAGTTTCGATTTGAATGCAGGTGTCATGAACTGATAACGACTCTCCATGGCCGTCTTCGATATCAAAAGAAGCGTCGACTTGAATCGCAGTGGCAACAAACAGAGTCAGCGAACTTAGCGAATGGAACTTTCCAGTGCAGGCTTGGTGTGGCTGCGAATTGAATTCTTGCGTCCGAGGAATTTGCGACGGAAACACGGATTGAAGCATATCAAACTCCACGCCATGATCGTTGTTCCAATCTTTTAGCGTTGCCGAAACACCTTGTGAACGGATCGCGTTTTCAAACAAAAATTTGCAAGTGTAAGCCGTCCACGCGAAAGAACGAAGAACATCATTCGGAACTGCCAAATTGATCTGCATCGCTCTGTTTGACCTTAAGAATTAGCCGTTAAACCAGGACGATTTGCCGGAAGAATGACGATTCAGGTTCAGTTTTTCGCGAATGGAATCCTTCAGATGATTGACCACTGAATCGCGATCCGTGTTGGCAAGGATTTCCTTCACGACTTCTTTGGGGGAATCCGAACCCCACGAACCACCCTGTTCAAAATATCGCTTGGCAGCCTGTCCGATAATGTAAGAAGTGAAACCCGCTGCCGCTCCTTGCGGAACCATCGTCAGGAGTGTCCCAATTCCAAACGTCAACGCTTTGAAGACACTCGATCCAATTTCCATCAAAGCGTAGACTCCGCCAGCGGTGACCAGCGACCTCGCCAATCCGCGGGCCTGCGACATTGAAAATTCAAGCCCATAGACTTTCGAAAGCGTCACCATCATCAGCGCGTCAATCGTAATACCGCCAAGCATATCAAGGCCCGGAAGCGGATTGGCTGCAACCGCGACCGCCTTCGTTGCCGCCATGCTCCAGATCACCTGATCGGCCTGTCGGTTTCGCATCTCAACACGCATGGACGCGATGCGATCTGATTTGTCAGCCGCGTACATCGCCGCATTAAGCGCGATCAATCCAAGACCTTCTTTTTCGAGCGTTTGCAAAATCAGAGACTTTAGTTCGCCGACATCCGGTTCGGGCTTCCTCCATTCCGATTCTGTTTTGCCGTTTTCGTCCTCGATCACGTATTCGATGGCTCGCGGATCCGCACAGGTCCTCACAAAATGGTCCGCTGGAATCAGATCTTTCAGTCGCCCTTTCAACAGGTCGGTGACTTTTTCGAGATCTTCTTTCCCGTACAGATCAACTTTATTGAAAACCAAAATCATCGGCTTTTGAACCGCAGCCAATTCGACCAACGCGGCGTATTCAGTCTCGTTCAAATCCGAATCGGTCACGAACAGAATCAGGTCCGCTTGACGAGCCGTTGTTTCCGCCAGGTCAGCTCGATCCTGTCCGCCGACTTCATTGATTCCCGGTGTGTCGACGACCACGATCTCGGAAGATTCGAAGCCCGGAATTCGATAGCCTTCACCATCCCATTCGGTGCCCCAAACTTCTTTTGTCCAACCACCTTGAACATCAACTTCAGCAACTGCACGCCCGATCAGAGCATTGATCATCGCGGATTTGCCAGTGCTGATCTCTCCAAAGATCACAATTTCGACTCGACCACTGGTGACCTTGTCGTACATGTCGGTCAGACCGGACAACTCGTTTTGCAATTGCTCGCGCTCGTTGTCAGAACAGCCTCGCAGCTTTGCCAGCGTCGATTCAACGGATTTGACCGCTTCGAGATAGTTTGGGTCGGTTTTGGAATTGGCAGCGGACCTCGAACTGGAACCCGACTTGGAATTTGCAGTCGAATCTGCGTCTGGATTTTCTGTTTGCGTTTCGGGCATGATTTTTGGCAGTCTAACTTTCGTCGCCATCGTTGTCAGCGAGCTTGCTTCGAGCGGATTGAACAAGTTTACGCAGCTCGTCCGCGGCAGTCACTTTTTCCCATTCTCGACGAGCCAACCCGGCAAGGCCACCTTCGGGAGTCCGCATTTCTTCGCGGAAATACTGAATGAATACCGATCCGATCCACTTGGTAATCAACGCCTGCACGGCACCTTGCAGAACTCCGCCAGCGATCGTTCCCGCAAACGGAACAGCTTTGACCAAGGACGCAGTCACGGCCGTAACCGCAACGGCAGCGCCCTGAACGCCCAGGAACCCGATCAGGTTCTTCCCCATCTCACCGAGCCAGGTCCGAGCCATATCAAGGTCGACTTTTTGGTTGTAGACGTCGGCCAAATCCAAAATCATTTTTGTCGAAATGGCGGCACCTGCAATCAAATCGACTGTCGGAATCCAACTTAAGGCCGCAACCCCGCCGGCACTCCACATGTACTTGTCGACAATGTCCCAAGCCCGTTCATCGATCTGCTGTTGCACACGCTCGCGAGCTTTTTCGACCAGGCCACGCGATTGCAACAACACGTTCGCCATCAAAAGATCCTTGCCATCGTTGCGGACGATTTCGACCATCCGATTGGCAAGCGGTTCGATATCGGCTTCGATGACCACGGTCTCTTCTGTCGTCGACCCATCCGCCATCACGCGTCGTCGAATTCGCTGTCCGGGTTGGGCCTGGATCGAAACGACATCATCGTCTTCTACGAAAGCAGCGGTTTGCTTCCGGATCTGTTTCTTGAGCTTTTCACGATCGTCCTGGCTGTACCAATCCGATTTGTTCAAACAGATGATGACGCGTTTCTCCATCTGACCAAGCTGATCCAACAAATCATGTTCGGACTGACGCAAAGGTCCGTCGACGACAACCAGCACCAAATCGGCATCCTTGGCGGATTCAGCCGCAATCGCAACGTGATCTTCGCCATCGACTTCGCCCAGGCCTGGCGTGTCGACTAGTGTTACTTTGTCGTCTGTCGGCCAGGGAATTTCATTTCGCGTGACGGTTGTGCCACCACGGATGTCCGTTTGAAAGACTTCTTTTCCAGCCATCAAATTCAACACGGATGACTTGCCGCTTGAGATCGTTCCAAAAGCGACGATTTCCAAAGACTGCGATTCCCGCTTGTATTCAATTTCCTTGACCAACGGATCAAGGTGTTTGGCAAGTTCCGGATCGTTGCCGGCTTGCTCACGAAGTTCGCTGATCTGTTTGATGTTCTCATCGATCTCGAATCCCTTTTGCGAGTTCGTTAGCTCGCTGGGATTTCGATTCCGTCGTTCGCGCCGACGTTTCTTGGCAACCGACGATCCCCACAATTTCCAGACCGTCCAAATGGTGCTGCCAATCAGCAACAATCCACCGATGGCGACCAGCACCAGATAGGCGATTCCGGCCCAAGATGAAAACGCGTTGATGGTTTGATATTTGTCGATAATCCAGCCGGGCAAAAAGATCAGCCCGACGCCCACGCAGGTCGCCAGAACCAGCAACATCAACCCGGAAAATGTTTTGCCTGACTTCATTAAAGAGAACAGGATTGTGCCTGCGATTTAAAGTGCTCGTACAACTTGGTTTTATTGTATCTCTAATCGGCCATGGATGACGGATCCGAAAACCAATAGCCAGTTATTCGGGCCGCGATGGCAGATATTGTCAGTTTGATCGATTTTGGCGATTGGCCAAGTTGAATCGACCAATCATTTGGCTTGGTTTGCAAAGCAAAATCCACCCACAAACGATTTTCCAACCGGTCAATTCAGGGCGACTGAACGACTAGCTCTTCAGAGTCAGTTCGACGGGGCAATGATCGGATCCGAAGATATCGTCTCGAATCGCTGCAGATTGGACTCGATCCCAGAACTTCTGAGCGACCCAAAAGTAGTCCAACCGCCAACCAATGTTTCGCTCGCGAGCGTTCACTCGCATGGTCCACCAGGTGTAATTGTCTGGGCCGTCATCGAATTGCCGAAACGAATCCAGAAAGCCAGCGGCTTCGATGCGATCAAGCCCGGCACGTTCCTCCGGCGAGAACCCCGCGTTTTTTCTGTTGGCCTTGGGGTTGGCCAAATCGATTTCGTGGTGAGCACAATTCAAATCTCCGCAGAAGATGACGGGCTTGCGACGATTGAGCTTTTTCACATATTCGAGAAACGCGACATCCCACTCCTTGCGGTAGTCAATCCGAGCCAACCCTCGCTGAGCATTCGGAGTGTAAACCGTGACGACGTGGAAGTCATCGTAGGTCGCGGTGATGACACGACCTTCCTGATCATGTTCTTCGATGCCCAAACCTGACGTGGTCTTGTTGGGAATCGTTTTGCTGAAGATGGCCGTCCCGCTGTACCCTTTTTTTACGGCGCTATTGAAGGTTGTGTGATAGCCAAGATCGTGAATCCAACCGAGATCAAGCTGGCCTTCATGAGCTTTCGTTTCTTGCAAACAGAGGATGTCAGGTTGTTCCGATTCGAGGTAGTCACAAAATCCTTTTTTGATGGCGGCGCGAATTCCGTTGACATTCCATGACACAAGTTTCATCGTTCTAAGGTCTCAAAAAAAATAGAGTTCGTTGTTCAGCCCGGATCATTCACGACGCGTGGCCTTAAAGAGCAAACCAGACGCCTGTCGTCACGATTCATTCCGGATCAGGTTTCCAATTCAGCTACAGTTGAGCGAATCAGGCTAGCGGGCTAGCGTTCCGCAGCATTAAACCCTAACGCTCGTTTCGCATGTGACAATGCGTCTGGAAACTTGATGGAAATTCAGGTGTGCGATTCTGTCAAAACGTGTGCGAGGGCCATTGTCGCGTGAATATACCGCGACTCAGGTCCGAAATCTCGACTGAGGCAGGTCCTCGTCGTGTCTCGAATTAGGAATCGCCTACCCCTACCGTAAGCAAGGAAGCTTTCGAAACAAACCACCAATTAGTCACAAGGAAAAAACCATGGTCTGGAAACGCTCAATCGTATTATTGGCAGGTGTCGGAGCCTGCCTGCTCAACTCGGTCAGCTTCGCTCAACAGACCGTCGTGAACGAAGTTTACACCGAAGCCATCCCGTCCGAATCTGCCGCTGAATCATGCTCGTCTTGCGGGATTTCGGATTGCGGTTGCGATGCAATCGCCAACAGCCGCTGGCATCCGGGGGCGGTTGGCGAATTCCGTTTGATGGCGACGCAGAAAGCGAAAGCCTGTACTGGTCAAACCACCTTGACTATCGCGTCACCAACCGAATTTACGCCTTGGCCGAACTGAACTGGTTCAACTGAGTCGATTCTGGAGCCGGTGGGATCCCGGGTGTCGAAGGTCAGGATCTTTTTAACTTCGGTTCAACCGGCGTGACTGGAAACGACGTTGTGACCGCAGCGGTTGGTACCAAATTCAAAAGAAATCGTCACTCTGAATTTGGTGTTGCGTTTGAGTTCCCGCTGACGAACCATCGCGACATCATCGACAATCGTTTGACGCTCGATTACATCCTTCGTTACTAAACCGGAATCATTCACGACGACAGGCGTCTGGTTTGATGTTTGAGGCGATTCTCGTGAAGTGGCGACAGTTTTTGCAGATTCACCAATTCACTTCGTGGGTGAACTGTCGAAACCACAAACTTGGAACAATACCCAATGAAACAAGCCTTCCCAATTTTGACACCAAAGCGTCGTGAATAATCCGGGCTAAAACTAAGGGCTGTCGACGCGAGTGTTCTAGAGATGAACTCCCGTCGTCGCCTTACAAAACAGGAAACAGGGTGTCGTTGAAGCGGCACCTTTTTTCGTGCTCAGGCCGCCATGAATGTTATCCGTCTTTATCGGCTTTGGTTTCGTTCTTCTTTTTGCCGGTGCGTGTCGCCGATTTGATTCGACGCTCAATCTGGCTGGATTTACCTGATTCCAACTCTTCGATTCGAGCGTCCATTTTCTTCAATCGGTCTGCGATGTTGTTGCGATCTTCTTTCAAACGTTTTAAGCGGGTTTCATACCGTTGAACTAGTAACGATTTTAGCTTGTCACGATTTTCGTTGGTTTCGTCGAGTTTATATCGAGCTGCCGCGACTTTGATTCGCGATTCCAGTTTCCAGTATGCAAGACTGGATGGGTATCGTTCCGGGCTCCGTTGGCGAATATTTTCAAGCCTCGAAACCGTTTGGTCGAGCCCTCTCATCGCCTGCTGATACTGGCGCTGTTTGCCGTCTTTAAGTTTCGCCAGAATGAATTCGAGTTCCGGATGGTGTTCTTGAACAAAGCTCATCAAATCTTCGCTACGCTGGTCAGTGATTTTTCGAGTCTGCTTTTTCTTCTTCTGTTTTTTCTCTTCAGAACCTCTCGCCCTACCCTGCTTTGGAGCCTCTTTTGTTTGCTGAACTCCATCACTGGATTCGCTTTTTTCCTGAGCCATCGCAGACTGACACAGCAAGCAGCCAAACAACGCCAGAACGGCCAAGCTCTTTAAAACAACGCAAAACGATTTGAAAATCGTGGAAGGGTTGGACATCATTGGTTTTCCATCTTGCTTCTCGCAGGAAGCACAAGCCTACAAATTGATTTAAACCCGGATTATTCACGAGGCGTGGGTGTCGAAATAGAAAAGGCCTATTTCCCTTCAGTATTGTTCCACGTCTGTGACAGTTCAAAACGACGTCAAACTGACGCATTTGCAAGCTTGTCACCACTTAAGGAGAATCGCCTCAAAGGCCAATTTAGACACAGGCCAATTCAGACACCTGTCGTCGTGAATAATTCCGGTTAATACTCTCGTTCCTCACGTCAGCTTCATTCACAAAGCCGTCCGTTCGTTTGAAATTTCCTCGGCAGCGACCATCGCATCAAAGACCCAGTCCGATCCGTCGTCATCCAAAAAATCGTCCTCAAATTCAACCGCCGTTGCGGAGGTGACCAATTCGTCATCGAGGCCTTCAAGGTCGTTCATGACCAAGCCTTCATCTGCAGAATCTGCCGTAAGCGTTTCCGCCCAAGCCATCGCCACAGAATCGCTTACCGAATCAGCCTGCTTCGATTTGGTAATCTGAACAATTGAAATGGCAACGATCGCAATCAATGCTGCCACGCTCGCGACCAATCGCACGATGCCCTTGCGTGAGCCACTTCCTTTCAAACGGGGCAACGACGGGCTGGACGGCCGAACTTCTTGAGGCACCAACGATTCTTTCATGATCGACATGGAAGCCACCATTTCCGAAACCTGCTCTCGCGAATGCTGGTCGGTCTCCATACGTGTTTCGAAATCATGTTCCTCCGACGCAGACATTTCACCAGCGACGTAACGAAACACGTCCCAAGCTGCGTTGGCGGTATCCGAATTTTGGTTCTTGTTATTCATTGAAAGTCAATTCTCAAAAATGGGGCGAAGCTTCTTTAAGCTTGATTGCATCCGAGCCAACACGGTCCCGAGCGGAACGTTTAACTCATCTGCAATTTCGCGAAACTTCAAACCTTCGTAAATTCTCTTCCGAACGACCGCTTGCTGATCAATCGACAGCTCCCCGATCGCTTCACGGACAAGCCGAACTTGTTCAGCACGCATCGATATTTCGGTCGGCGACGGCGGGGCTTCTCGAACACAGTCAATCCACCAAGCGACTTTTTCCTTGTGCCTGCTAACGACACCACTCTTCCGTTTCAGCACCATTGCTTCGTTATAAGCGACTTGAAACAGCCACGATTTCAGAGCAGATTTGTCGCGGACTGAATCGCCACGTTGCATCAGCTTCAGGAACGTCGCCTGAAGAGCGTCCGCAACGAGCGACTCATTCCGCAACACACCAGCGAGGAAGTGGTGAATCGGTTGTGAGTACTGTTCGTAGGCAGCTTCAATGTCGATAGGTGCCTGCTGAGGCGGATCGGGATCGCTTGACATCGTCACAGGCTCCACGGCTTGAAAATCGAGCACTTGGAGCATTTTGGCTTTCTGTCGACAGTGAACATCCAGATCGTTTCAACGTATTGCAGAGATATGATGATTGGGCTGGACACATTATTGCCCAATTCCTTTCGCTTCTGGCAAGATACCGGAAATAGCGATTTTGTCGCGAATCCCGGCCATTGAAGGAGTGTCCGGGCGAGCTTAAATTAGTGATTAGCGATATTCAGGTTCGCATCAACTGTTAATTTCAAAGGAACCCCGCGACTTGTTTATCGGACCCATTTTTTCCCGGGAAGCCGTCGTTGCGCCGCGTCGACCACGGCATTTCGCCCTGCGGACCATTTATGGCATCGCGCTTTTGGTCCTAATCTGCACCGCATGGCTGCTGTTGACCAATACGCAAGACATCCAGAACGCCGGCGACATGGCACGATTTGGCTCGATCATGTTCCAAATTCTGGCTCCGCTGCAGCTGGCACTGCTGATGTTTTTGGCAGCGATTCAGGCCGCCAGCAATATCGCTCTGGAAAAGGATAAAGAGACTCTGATCCTGTTGCTCATGAGCCGCATGACCAACAGCGAACTGGTGCTGGGGAAGCTGTTTTCAAGCCTGTTGAACATCGTCGCCATGCTGCTGACCAGTCTGCCGATCTTCATGATGATTGTGCTTTTTGGTGGCACGTCGTTTTATCAAGTCGGCTGGACGTTTGCCGTCACGGGACTGACCGCTCTGGCCGCCGGTAGTCTCGGAGCCATCGTCGCTCTATGGCGCGAAAAGACATTTCAAACTCTGGCTTTAGTCGCCATGGCGATCGTATTCTGGATCGGCACGGTCGAAGGCCTTGCTTTGTCAGGCACTTCGATCGGCAGTTTTTCAGGCACGTCCATCGCCGAAGCAACCAATCCGTTTCGAGCGGTCATCAACGCGAGTCACCCAACGGTCACTTCGACATGGCTGCGCAGCGTTGTTCCATTTCTGAGCGTCGCAGGTGCGATCTCAGTTTTACTTTCGGTTGTGGCAATCCTGAAAGTTCGTCACTGGAACCCGAGCCGGGATGTGCGTCCGGGACAGGCCGTCGAAGACGATGTCAAAGTTGACATGTTCACCGGAAAAATTGTTGACGATGGCACCGAAGGAACCAAATCTGGCCAGGGAGCCGTTCGCGAATCGGAAAAGTTCCGCACCGGTCACGTCGACGCCCGTCAACGTACCGTCGATGTGAAGACTCGCAAAGTTTGGGACAATCCTGTTCTGTGGCGAGAGATTCGCACCTGGGCTTACGGCAAAAAGATCCTGTTCATCCGTGGCGTTTTCTGGGTCCTGGCAGCGTTTGTATTTTTCGCGCTGTATTCGATGATCTCCTCAGGAGAGGCTCTTAAAACGGTCGCCGATTCTGGCGTCAGCATCCCGCTAACGGCGAAACCACTGATGCCGTTCATGCTTCTAAGCCTGGTGATGGTGAATGCGTTGGCGGTGACGTCGATCACGAACGAGCGTGATGGCCGAGCGCTCGACCTGCTTCGCGTGACCGATATTTCTCCGAAAGAGTTTCTTTTTGGGAAGCTGTTTGGCGTCCTGACGATTTCGCTGGACATGATTTTGTTGCCCATTCTTTTGTGCGGCTACGTCTGGTTTTATGGCATTTTGACGACTGAGAATCTGTTATTTTTGTCGGTCGGTTTTATCACGCTGCAAGTCTTCGTTGTGATGTTGGGCATTCACTGCGGGATGAGCTACGACAGTAGCCGGCAGGGTATCGGCGCAAGTCTTGGCACGGTCTTCTTTTTGTCGTTGGGCGTCGCGACGACGATCCTGATGATGATTTCGTTTGCCGGTAGTGTGGAAGCGCAACTGGCTCCGT
Organism: uncultured Pirellulaceae bacterium; assembly: GCA_964479855.1. Classification (GTDB taxonomy): domain Bacteria; phylum Planctomycetota; class Planctomycetia; order Pirellulales; family Pirellulaceae; genus Mariniblastus. The sequence goes on along the minus strand of CAYZPA010000062.1, from coordinate 2,944 downwards.
TCCTGGCGTTTTTGATCGGCGGAGCGATTGGGCTCTACGTGACGCTGGGGTGGAATATGCCATCGAAGGCGTTGGCGGCTGCTTCCGGAATTTTACCTCTGGCGATGTTTTATTCGTTCACCGGCGCAAGTCTGAAAAGCTATCTGGCGGTTCTGATCGTGGTCGTTGCGGCTTATGGTTTCACGACCTTCGCCATGATGCTGCCTCGACTGAGCGAATGGTTAGTCTCCAGCGGACGGGCCAGGGCAAACGTGGATGGCTAGTCTACTGGAATTGCTTCCGTGGATCATTGCGATGGTCCTGCTGATGGCAGGGTCCGGGTTTTTCTCGGCAAGTGAAGCGTCCCTGTTCTACTTGCGGCCGCAGACTCGCGAAAAAATGCGAAACGGAACTCGCGGCGAGCGGATGGCGTGGAAGCTGACGGAGCATCCAGAGCAACTCCTTTCCGCGATTTTGTTCTGGAACCTCGTGATCAACATCGCTTATTTCGCGATCAGTTCCATCATCGCAATCCATCTGGAGCAATCTGATTCGCGAGGCGCATCCATCCTGTTCGCGGTCGTTTCGCTGTTGGCTATCATTTTCTTTTGCGAAATGCTTCCGAAAAATGTTGCCGTCCTTAGGCCGCGCACGCTGGGGAGCGCTTTCAGCATTCCGCTGTCGTTTGCGGTTCGAATCGTTGAACCCATCATGCCCGTATTGCTATGGGCGAACCTTGTTTCACGCCGACTGATCTGGCCGGGATTCCAGGCTGAATCGTACATGGAGGTGTCCGATCTGGAGAAAGCGATCGAGCACACTGCTGAAAATGCGGACTTGATCAAACAGGAACAAACCGTGATGCAAAACATCGTGGCACTGTCTTCGATCCGAGTCGATGAATGGATGCGACCCAGAACTCAGTTCGTCACGTTTCAACCACCGGTCAGTCGACTGGACCTGGTCAAGCACGGCATGCCCGCCAGCGGATACTTGCTGGTTTCAGAACCCGATTCACTGGAAGTCGAACGCGCCATTCGGCTCGACAATCAGTATCAACTGCCAGAGAATGACATCCAACGGCTTGCCGAACCAGTGCTTTACATGCCTTGGTGCGCCACCGTTGCGGAGACTTTTGAAAAGATGATGCAACGCCAACACGAAGTCACCGTTGTCGTGAATGAGTTTGGCGACACGATTGGAATCCTGACGATTGAAGACATTCTGGAAACGGTCTTTCATCATTCGCCCAGCCGATCGCAGCGGCTTTTGGATGTCGAACCGATCACTGAAGTTGGCGACCAAACATGGCATGTGTCAGGCATGATGAGCCTTCGTCGTTTGGCTAAAAGGCTTGACGTCGAAATACCTGAAACCGGCAGCGTTACGCTTCGCGGCATCATGCAGGAAACGCTTCAAAAACTTTGCGAAGTCGGAGACCAATGCGAATGGGGGCCGTTTGAATTAACCGTCATCGAGAAACCGCGACGGGGAAACGTATTGATTGCGCTGACGCTGCGCGAATCGACGGAGGATGACTCGTGATCCTGTTGTCATTTGTGTTGCTGGTTTGCGGAGTCTTTCTGAGCGCTTTTTTTAGCGGCAGTGAAACAGGGTTTTATCGAGTCAGCCGATTCCGCCTTGTTTTATCAAGTCTCGACGGAGATCGAATTTCCAGAAACTTGTTGTGGCTAATTAACAATCCTTCCATCTTTGTGGCCACGACGCTGATCGGAAACAATGTTGCCAATTACTTGACCAGTCTGGCCATTGTTTTACTTACAGCGTCCATTTCGTCGTCGAGCACTCTAGAAATGATCGCACCGGTGATGATGTCGCCGTTGCTTTTCGTGTACGGCGAACTGTTGCCGAAAAACCTTTTCTTCCAAGCCCCGAACAAGCTACTTCGATTCGTCGGACCGTTGTTTTTATGTTTCTCTGTTTTGTTCGCGCCCGCCGTCGCAATCCTGTGGGCGTTGAGTCGCGTTCTAGAGAAATCCATGGGCCAGTCTCCCGATCGCGTCCGTCTAACGTTGGCTCGAAAAGAACTGGGACAGCTGTTCGAAGAAGGATTGGAAGTCGGCATCCTGCAACCGTCGCAACGCTTACTGGGGCAGAACTTTGCAGCGGTCGCTTCGACACCAGTCAGCAAAGTCTGCACTCCGATTGCACGAGCCAATTCGTTACTTGAATCAGCGACGCTGGTCGACGCAAAAAAGTTGGCGATTCGAAAGCAGTTGTCGGACATACCAGTGTTACGAAAGTCCTCTGGCGAAGTCATCGGATTCGTTCGTACGATCAACATCCTGCTTTCGAAGCAGAAAAAAGACTCACAGAAATCGATCGCTGATTTTATTCAGCCGCTAACGAAAATTTCAGGCGATGAACTGGTCGCCGAAGCCTTAATTCAGATGCAGGTCGCAAGGCAAACCCTCGCGGTCGTCACCAATGCAGCCGGAAAACCGATCGGGCTACTTTCGACGGACCAGCTGACCAATCCGCTTTTGTTGGGCCGACTCGGTTCGCTTCGACGATAGACAATCGAGCGACAACTGCCCCAGCACAGCCGGATTATCTTTACCTTCGGCACATTCGGAAACGATCAAAATATACTTTCAAGGCGGATACAAAACTTGCCGACGAACCCGGCCCGCGATTGCCGATATCGCAAAAGAAATCCTACCTTTCTTTCTGGCGACGAAAATGACAACTCAGGACTTCCCCGAATCACAATCGGCAACGAACCAACCGTTCAATTTTCAGGACCGCCGCGACCCCAATCGTCAGCGGAAAAGCAACGGCTTGGAACGTCGTCAGTTTTCTGATGGCCACGCCAACCTTTCACCCGAAGCTGCAGAAATCGGGCGAGCTGTGGACCAATACAAGCTCGAAAACCACCGCCGGTTCGTGACCTACGAAGAGTTGCTTGCCGTAATCAAAGAGCTGGGTTACTCGAAGAGCTAAG
>CAYZPA010000061.1:21800-31234 GCA_964479855.1 uncultured Pirellulaceae bacterium | reverse complement strand
TGATTCCCGTGATACTGATCGACGTGTCTTCATCCACACTTTGAGCACTCGGCACTGTGTTGACCGGCGCGTCGTTCACATTGGTAACAGTGACGTTGAAGGTGGCCGATGTGTCAGTGCCACTGCCGTCGTCGACGGTGAAATCGAAGCTGTCAGACGAAGTTTGCGAACCATCGTGATCGTAGGTCACCAAGCCAGCATCGATATCCGCCTGTGTAAACGTATCGTTCAATCCCAGTGCCGCACCGCTTAAACGCAGCGTTCCATTGGCTGCGGCCGCATCGACGGTGTAGACCAATTGAACGTCCGTGTTGTCGACGTCTGTCGTGTGAAGCATCGCAGTGGTGATGACGGTTCCCGTTGATCCTTCGGCAACCGTGGTTCCAGCGTTGGTGGCCAGTACTTCTTCGTCGTTGACCGCCGTGATATCAACCGTCGTGCTGCCGGTTGCCGTTAGGTCGCCGCCGGAGCCTTGCGATCCTGAGTTTCCGTCGTCAAAGGTCCAGTCAATCTGGACATCAGCGGGCGGGTTCTCGCTGTTGTTGCTATAAGCGATCGCTTGCAAAGTGGAATTGACTAAAGCCTGAGTCGCGTTGCCGTTGAATGTCAAAAGCAACGTTCCGCCGGAATTGGTCGTGACCGCTCCGATGGTTGTTCCATTGAAGATGAGGCTTCCACTTTCGGTCAGTGCATTCAGCAAACCGCTTGCGCTGAACAAGTCATCGCCGTTGGTGCCGCCATTTCTGGCAAGCTCAACAGTAGCTCCATTGAAATTGTCGATGGCACTCAGTTCCGTATCGAAAATCTGAACGTCGCCATCCAACACTACGGCTGAACCGCCTTCGGTGAAGGTTGGATTGCCATTGAGCGTGCTAGAGATGCTCTGATTGGCATACCACGCGATGGTGTCGTCATTCGCCGAAGCGGCAGCAAAATCTAAGTCGCCATCACCATCAAGATCCGCGACCGCAACCGAGCTCACTCCGTCAGCGGTCGTCGTAATGACTCTTTCGGTGAAGTTACCGTTGCCATCGTTTTCGCCCCACGCCACCGTGTCGTCATCGGTTGCCGTCCAGATGACATCGATGTCTCCATCACCATCGAAATCCGCCGTTGTCACATCGGATGCTCGATTCGCCGTGTTGGTGATGACATGCAGGGTGAATCCTTCGCTGCCATCGTTTTCATACCAGCCAACCGTGTTGTCGATTCTGTCTGCGAATAAGACGTCCAGGTCGCCGTCGCCATCGATGTCGGCCGAGGTAACATCAATGGCTCCTTCGTGAGTGTTTCCGATGACGCGTTGCGTGAACACTTCATTGCCATCGTTTTCGTACCATGCGATGGTGTCATCGCTTATGATCGCGGCAAGAAGATCCAGGTCGCCATCGCCATCCACGTCAGCAACTGTAACTCTTCGGGGATCGTTGGCTGTATTCGTAATGACATTGCGAGTAAACGATTCCGAGCCATCATTTTCAAACCACATAATGGTGTCGTTCATGGCGCTGGCGGCTACCACGTCCAGATCACCGTCTCCGTCAAGATCAGCTGTTGTCACGCTGCTGGCAGCGAACTCTACATTCGAAATCACGTTCGTTGTGAATGAACCCGTCCCATCGTTTTCATGCCACGTGATTTCTCCACCAAACCAGGAAGCGGCCACGACATCCAAATCCCCATCGCCGTCAACGTCCGCTGTTGTAACGCTGGTTGCGCCGTTGGCGGTGTTGGTAATCAGATTCCGAGTAAAGTTTTCGTTGCCATCATTTTCAAACCAGGCAATTGAATCACCGTCAAACGAGGCGGAGACAACATCCAGATCGCCATCGCCATCGATATCGGCGAAAGTGACATCGTCAGCTCCAAGTTCGGTGCTTGAGATTACGTTGGTGCCGCTGAATGTTATCGGTCCAGTGATATCAAACGTCGGTGCATCATTCACGGGATTGACCATGATCGACACGCTGTCAGACGCTTCGGATTGATCCGCGGCAAGAGCAGCAACTTCTACTGACGACAGCGCCCGGCTGTAGACGCGAGCGTCGTCGATCAGCCCGTTGAAATCGTAGTTCGAATTCGCCGGGTGGCTGCCAATGTGTGTGGCGGTGCCTAGCGAATAATTAATCGATTGAGAATAGTTGTTTGTTTGGACGACGCTTCCGTCCAAGTATAGCGTTTGTGTATCGGCAGCGTCGTCGAAAGTGAACGCAACGTGTTTCCAGCCAGCGCCGCGTAAATCGACGTCAAAGGAAGTAAATTGCCAAGTCGTGCCGTCATAAAAGAACGCATTAAGACGTCCGGTGTTGCTATGGCTCAGTGCCACATTGTTTCCCAAAGAAATGATCTCGCTACCGCTGTTTCCACCGGACGTAAGATTGACCCATGCCGCCAATGTGATATCGGACGGCGAGCCCAAGAATCCGTTAATTGCAACGAAGTCTCCGGTCCCATCTAGGCTCAGCACATTACCTCGATCCACGTCGTTGACGATCGCAGCATTTCCGTTAAGCGTTCCGTTGTCGGTGGTCCCAGCACTCTGGTCGTTTGCATTGCCTTCAAACGTGTAGTGGCCTTCCAAGTCAGCGGCCAGCGCTGTCGTCATCGTCAACGAGATGCTGCCGTTGAAATCCGAATTCGGCGTGAACGTCATGCCGTCCAGGGCTGCGTTGATTGCCGATTCGGTTCCGTCAATAACAAGGCTGCCGCTGCCATCGGCTCCTTCAATAATCGTTAAGCCTGTCGTTTGCGAAAGCGTTAATACCCCATCGTTCACTGAAAGAGTGACTCGCAAGGGTGAATCAACGCCCGCCAGCGTATCGTTGACGCTGACTTCGGTTGCTGTTCCGCTGATGAATGTCAGCGTGGTGTCTTCGTCAATGGTCTGGGCAGATGGGACGGTCTGTATTGCGTCCAAGTCGTTGTCGACATTGATCGTGAATGTTTCAACATAGCTGTTGCCCGCTGCGTCGGTGACTGTCACGTCAACGTCGTGTGATGTCGCAGCTTCGAAGTCTAGCGTGTTCGTTGCGGCGACGGTGATCTCGCCGGTGCTGTTGTTGATCTCGAAGTTGTTGGATGCATCGTTCAAACTGAACGTGAATCCGGACAGCACTTCGTTGGCATCCCATTCGATCACATACGCAGTGGTTGTGACGCTATCGTTGATGTCATCCCATTCGCCCGTGCTTCGATTCAGATGAACATGGTCTTGCACATTCAGAAAATCATCGGGCTGAGATGTCGAGAAATTGGCGTATTCACCATCGGCTGCCGATCCTGCTGCTCCGCCGGTCCAAAATGTATCGCCATCAGCCGTTCCATCGAACCATCGGAACGTTCCTTCGGTGGTGACGTCCGAAGCGCCTAGCCAAAGGTGAGTCGCTGCGGTTTGGAAATTGCGGGCAAGCTCGTTTTCGTAAGCCGATCGAATGGTCAGCAACTGTCCGTCGACGCCGTTCAGTTCACTACCGACTGCTGCCGCCTGAGCCGCATCAAAATCAACGGTTGAATTGACCACACGATAAAACTTCTGCGTCGCCGCGTCGTAGGACAGTGTTGGGTCGTTGTTCAGAATGGTGGTGATGGCGGCCGGGACTTCGATCACGCGAATGTTTCCAACGGCTGGCCCATCAAAGTCCGGGCCTTCCAGGGTTGAAAAATTGAGCAACGTCGATGCGTCTTCTGCTGTGAATGTCAGCGAAAGTTGCTGCCAAAGTGGATTGGTTCGAGACCAATCGGAATCATAATCGACCGTGAAATCTTGCGAAGTTCCGTCAGCACTGACTCGGAATTGTTGCGAGAGCTGATCGATGGTCCAGTCGCCGGTTGCCTCAAAGATCACCTGGTATTGTCGGCCTGCAATGGTGGTCAGGGTTTGTTCGATGCCACCATTCGCTTGCCCAATACTTCCGTTAAGCTGGACCGAGTAGTTAGATCCTTCTGGTGGCGTCAGGTAAGTGCCCAACAGGTCCACGTTGTTTTGGCTAACCGTCCATCCGGCAAAGGTCTGGCCCTGGGTGTAAGTATCGAAAATTAGCGGGTCCGGTGATCCTTCAAAACGCCCGTTGCTGATGATGTCGTTGGTGCTATCGGGGTCGGTTGGCTGAACAAAACCAACGGTTGCTCCTGCGGCCGCGTTTTCGCTGATGTGCAGGTCTTCGATGGGCGTGCTGGCAATGAAGTTTGTTCCCGTTGCATGAGCGACACTCAGGTTATTGCCGCTGACAACATCAACCACTTCACCGGAACCATTGAATCCGTCGAATTGCCAATTGGCGATCAAGCCGCTCGGCAGCGAACCGCTGTCGAATTGATGCTGGTGGTTCAGGGCGATTTCGGCTTCACTGCGGGTTTCATTCCAGATTCGGACATCGTAGATCGAACCGATGAATGTCTGACCCGTGCTAAAGTCACCCAGAATACTGTCTTGTTCTTGTCCAAAAACCAGTTCGCCGGTTCCCGCAGATCCGCCCACGGTGACACCAATCGCGCGGTCGGTTTGAAAATCAATCAAATCACCATTCAGGTAAATCGAAAGATCACCATCGACATTATCCCATGCGACCGCCAATGAATGCTGCTGGCCATTGGTGAGCTGGCTGTAATCGAACCCCGTCAGAATGGTTTGGACATTATTGATGCGAACTTCGAGATCAGTTCCATTGAGGAATATCGAGATATCGTTCCCACCAGTGGAACCCGCTGCATAGGAAAACAGCACGGGTTGGATGTTCGATTCCACAAAACGGAAGGTCGTTTCAATGGTGAATTCAGTCAGCCCACCCAGAATTGCTCCGCCATCATCGGCGACGAGGAAAGAATCGTTGCCACCATCGGTATTCAGTTCGATGCCGTTGGAAAGATTGGTTGGGGCGTTGTCGGGTGGATCAACCGCATCCACGACATTGATTGAAACGGTTTCAACGTAGCTGTTTCCTGTCGCATCGGTGACTTGCACGTCGATGTCATGAGACGTTGCGTTCTCGAAATCCAAACGAAACGAATCCGCGACCGTGATTTCGCCAGTGCTGTGGTCGATTGCGAATCGTCCATTCGCATCGTCGGTCAAGGCGAAGGTAAAGTTTGACAGGACTTCGCTGGCGTCCCATTCGATGACATAAGCCAAGGATGCCGTTGACGAATTATCGTCCCACTCTCCGGTCGAACGATTGAGTTGAACAAAGTCTTGTCCGGTGAACGCATCATCAGGTCGCCCGGCAATGAAGTTCTCGAATTCGCCTGGTTCTACTGAACCGGCAGGCCCGCCGGTCCAAAACGTATCACCCTGATTGTTTCCTTCCAGCCAGCGGAAGTTGCCTTCGGTTTCGGTGTCGGTTCCGCCAAGCCAAACGCCATCGGTGCTGGTTTGGAAATTTCTGGCCAGTTCGTTTTCGTAGGCAGACCGAATCGTCAGCAGTTGTCCAGTGATGCCGTTCAGTTCGCTACCGACTGCGTTGTTCAGAGCGATGTCGAAGTTGGTCGGTGAACTTACAACGCGATAGAACTTCTGCGTCGCCGCGTCGTACTGCAGCGTCGGATCGTTGTTCAAAATGGTGGTCACGGCAGCAGGAATTTCGATGACCTGAACGTCACCGATCAAAACGCCTTGATTGCCCGAATCACTCAGCGATTCAAAGACAAGGTCGGAACTTGTCTCGCCAGCGGTAAAATTGAACGATCGATGCTCCCATGGAATGTCGGCAAAGTGCCAGTTTGAACTATTCGAAATCGCAAAATCGAATGATTCGCCCGCAATGCTGACTCGTGCTTCCCGTACCCCTGAAGATGCGAAGTAATTTCCAGAAGCCGCAAAAACAACTTGGTACTGACGACCACTTTCAAGCGTCAGTGCCTGCGAAATGGCTCCGGGCTGGCTTCCATCCAAGTCGACGCCATAGCCCCCCAGCGGTGTTCGGTCAAAATCGGTATGCAAGTTGACATCACCTGCGACAACCGTCCAATCACCAAACGTTTGCCCGTCGGTGTAGATCGTTGGTGAGTTGACACCCGACTCTACAAACAAACCGTCGCTGACGATGTCCCGGATTGAATCCGGGTCGGTGGGCACAACAAAGCCAACGGTTGCTCCGTCGGACGCATTTTCTGCAATCCGCAAGTCATCGATCGGCGTGCTGGCGGTGAAGCCTGCGTCCGTCGCATGCCCGACGCTTAGATTTCTTGCGCCGACGACATCGACAACTTCCCCGGAACCATCAAAACCATCGAATTGCCAATTGGCGATCAATCCAGCGGGCAGACTGCCGCTGTCGAACTTGTTTTGATGGTTCAGCGAAATTTCGGCTTCACTACGTGCCTCGTTCCAGATTCGCACGTCGTGCAGAACACCATGAAATGTTTCGGTGGGATCAAACGATCCGCCGACCGAATCCTGGTCTTGTCCGAAGATCAGCTGGCCATCTGCGGCTGCAAAGTATCCTGAGGTGGAAACGCCGAAATCAATCGTTTCAACAAATTCTCCATCAACATAAAAGCTAACCGCTTCTGAATGGCTATTCCACACCATTGCGACTGAGTGCTGCCCGCCGTCGAATAGCTCCGGATGCGTTGCCGTGGTCGTCCAATCGCGATAGGTCAGCGAACCGTCGGCGTTGATTGCCAAGTGGTCAAACGAACCCGTGCTTTGCTGCGAGTACAGCGTCGACTGCGTTCCGTTTTGACTAAGATCGGAAAACAGGAACTCGAAGGTCAACGCTTGAGTACCGTGCAGGAATGTGCTGCTTGTTGAAAGGTAAGCATCATTCCCGCCATCGGTGTTCAGTTCAATGCCGGTGGAGAGATCGGTCGGAGCATTGTTGGATTCGGCCAGATCGCTTAGCGCAATCGTGATCGTTTCGTCCTGAAAGTTACCATCTACGTCGGTCGCTCGAACGGTCAGCGTATGAGTCGAGTCGGTTTCGAAGTTTAGTAGCAATCCGTCAGCGACGACGATTTGGCCCGTACTGGAATCGATTGCGAAGGCCCCGGCGACCGTTTGAGAATCGATGACATAGGTGACCGGATGAGTTGCATCGAGAACATCGTCAGCGTTCCACTCGATCAAGTATCCATTGTTGCCGCCGCCATCTAAAGCTTCGTCATCCCATGTGCCGTTGGTGCGAAGCGAGAGGTATTCTTGGTTTCCAGCAGCATCATCCGGTTGTGAGGTTGAAATCCAGTTCTGGAAAGAACCGGTTGGGGCGTAGCCGTTAGCGCCGCCCGACCAAAAGATGTTGTCGTCGCTGCCGGAATTTCTCCATCGCCATTCTCCTTCGACGGTGCTGTCGGATCCGCCCAGCCATAACTGAGTCCCCGTTTCTTGCGCGATGGCTGTTGCAAATGCGTTCTCGTTTGCGCTGCGGATTGTGGCCAGTTGTCCGGAGACGCCTTCGATCTGCGCTGTCTGAGCGGCCGATTCGGCGGTCGTGAAATTGGATGCCGATGTGACAGCTTTGTAGAACTTGCCCGTTTCTGCGCTGTAACGCAGGTCAGGATCAGCCGCCAACAACGATGCAATTTTTGCTTCGCGCTCGGCATCCACTGCCGCGACTTGGCCAACAACCGTGCCGTCGATTGCATTTTCGTTAATGGATAGCGTTAACGCGGCTTCGCTTGGGGTAAAGCCAGCTTCATTGGTGTGCTGGACGGTCAGGTTGTTGCCAGAAACTTCCTCGGTCACGACGCCATCGGCGGATAGGTCGTCGAATTTCCAGTTGGCAACTAAACCCTGTTCGTCAAACGGCAAGTCGCTGGCGTAGCTGGCCGAAAATTCGTCGGCGGTACGCAGATCATTGAAGATCCGAACATCGCGCAGTTGCCCAGTGAATGAATCGATGGGCAGCGTGACCGAATCAAGGTCGGTAAAGTCCTGCCCGACGATGAATGAGCCACCACTTTCGATCGTATGCCCAACCTTTAATCCGCTTCCCGAATCAAGCAACTGTCCATCGACAAAGATTTGCCAATCACCACTGTTGGACCACGTCACGCCCAGCGAATGAGGAGATCCATCACCCAGCGTTCGATAGTCGATGGCCTCTGAAATGACAAACGTTCCGTTGATTGTCAGGAAAATATCACCGTTAAAAATTCGGGCGGTGGCTTCATCGTTGTTATCTCCACCACCCGATTGAGTCCGGTAGGTAAAGAGTGTAGAGCTATTTAGGTTTGACGATTCAAATTGCACCTCGGCTGAAAATTCAGTCAGTCCACCAAGAATGGCACCACCGTCATCGGCGGCAAGATAAGCGTCATTCCCGCCGTCTTCATTGATACTTAATCCACCACTGGTTGTGCTGGAAACGCCTAGGTCCGTCGGTGCGACTTGTGCTGTCGTAACGGTGAAGGCAGCCGATTCCGCCTGGACTGTGTCGGCAAGTTCGGCGATGTCATCTTCGTTTAATGCACGGCCGAAGATACGAACCTCGTCCAAAGCGCCGTCAAGGTATTCATCGCCACCAACAAAGCTTGCACCCAGAGTCAGGGCTTCTGAATTCGCAGCGGTGCTACGGTTGGCATCGCCTTCGTAGACCAATCGTCCATCGACGTAAAGCTGCAACAGGTTTCCGTCGTTAGTAAAGGCGACATGGTGCCATTGGCCCACCGAAAGCCGCGTGTTGGTGAAGGACTGACTGTTGGTTGCTGCGTCGTCAAGCGACAGCGATAGCTGGCCATCGGGTTGAACGAAAATCGTGTAGGCGTCGTTGCTTGTACCCTTTTCCAGAATCGCTTGAAGTGATCCGATGGAATCCAGTCGCACCCAGGTTGCAATCGTAAAATCGGTCGTCAGGTCGAGGCTGTTGTCATCTGGAATGGTGACGTAGTTTCCGCTACCAAGTTGCAATGCCGTTCCATTGCCATCATGCCCCGTCACAAAGGTTGGACTGCCGACAAAGGTTCCGTTGTTTGCGTAGATGCTGGAGTCATTCACGACGCTGCCGCTGCCTTCATCGAAGTCATAGGCGGCTCGCAGTCCACTGGTGACATCGCCGATGCGAGTAATGGCCAAGGTCAGATTGTCCGTGTTTCCGCTGACGGTGCGAATGGACAAGTTATCCAGATTCCAGCCATCAACGTTTGCAGTTGCATTGTCGGTCGGGGCGACGAATGTGTTCGTTCCGTCAGTCAGAATCGTGCCGTCGCTTAGCCCTTGCAATTCGATGCGAATGTTCCCATTGTCATCGCTGTCGTACAAATCCGATGCCACGTTTAACGAAATGACATCGCCTGCCAGGCCGCTGGCGTCTTCGGCAACGGCGTAGACCGGGGAATACTGAGTGAAGTCACCTGTGCCAATGGTCAGGTAACCGTCGCTGAATTGCAGGACTTCAACATCCGTCAGCGTATCGACTCCATCGCGACCCGGCGTTGAATCGATCAGCGTGTAAGTTCCGTCGCCATTGTCGACCAAGCCGTATTCATTGCGGCGTCCTTGG
>CAYZPA010000061.1:0-21700 GCA_964479855.1 uncultured Pirellulaceae bacterium | reverse complement strand
CGTGTAAGTTCCGTCGCCATTGTCGACCAAGCCGTATTCATTGCGGCGTCCTTGGTATTCGGCCAAGTCTCTGCCATCGCCTCCGTCGACCTGGTCTCCCGTGACGCCGCTGGCGTCCAGTGTCGTGATTCGCAGGTTATCAATCCCGAAGGATTCGTTCGTTGGAGCATGCGACAACGTCGAACCGAAGCCCAGTTTCAGCGATGTGCTGGGGGCTTCAACGATCAGCCTAATGCGAACGATGTTGTCATTGTCATAGGGATCGCCGTCGAGATTTTGTGCTGACGAAAATTCAGTCGTCCAGCGAACGCTGCCGTTTTGTCCTGACAGCGCGTGATAGTCCTCGGTCGACGAAAGAAACGGGATTTTCAGGACGGTGTTGTCGTCAATCTGCACGAAGAAATCTTCGTTGTCCCAAGTATCAAGTTTCAACAGATCGAACTCGATCACCGCGGCATCCTGACCGGCAGGCAACGCAAATGTTCGTTCTGTGGCGATGCCGCCACCGCTGGTGCCAAACGCTCCGAGGAACTGACTGGTGTTGGATTCGGTGCTGGTGGTGTTGTCGGTCCAACCGGTCGCCCCGGTTTCAAAATTCTCGTACGCTACCAGCGTTCGATTAGCATCGGTGCTGATGCCACCGACAAGTTCGTCGTGCCCGCCGCCGCCGTCAATCTGGTCGTTTCCTGCAACTTGCAAATGAATGTTGTCGACGAAAGCTCCCCATCCGCTCGCGATCCCCGAACCGGTTAACGAAAGCGTATCGCTGCCATCGCCCGAACCAGCAATCAATTCGAATGAACTGGTTTCCCATTGCCCATTGGAATTGGAAATCGTTCCAACAACAGTGCCGCCCCACGAAATGTCGATGGTACGCGTTGTGCCATCGTTCACGTGGAAGGAATCCAATGAAAGTTCAAGCCGTGTTCCCGCGTCCAAGCCGACAAGTGTCTGGCTGATCGTGTTTTCGTTCAGGTCTAAGTGATAGTCGCCATCGGTTGTCAGATAATCAAAGTAGTTGGCTTCGTGGAAATTGACGGTCCCGCCCGTGATCGTCCAGCCAACAAGATCTCCGGAACCGGCGTTGACGGCGGAAAAGCCGCTCGGTGCTGGCGGTGTTGTTGATCCCAAGTCTTCAAACGAGCCATTGACCAACAGATTAGATTCACCGACCGCAACGTGATCGCCGACCAAGCGATCATCACCACTTCCCCCGTACAGCAAATCTGATCCGTCACCCCCGACCAACGTATCATTGCCGTCAATTGCTTCGGTTTCGAAGGCTCGCACGGCTGCTAAGTAGGGACCATTGTTCGCGGTGCCCGATGCACTGGTAAACGACAGCGTCGTCGATGCGTCCACGGCGGTGAAGGTAAACGATCTTGCTTGCCACGCCGAATCAGAAAGATCGCTTCCCGCCGGTTGCGTGCCGCTGATGCCTTCGCTAGTTCCGTCCGCTGCAACGGTGACGGTGCTTGTACCTGCCCCATTGCCACCCAGGAAGAACGTCACCGTGTATTGCTTGCCCGCTTCGGTCGCCAAAGTCGTTTCAATGGCTCCAAAACCAGAATTACCATTCAAATCGACCGCTCGTCCGCCACCGGGAACGACCAAGCCAGAAAATCCATCGGCAAAGAAGTCGATGTTCGCCTGAGTGACCGTCCAGCCGCTGGAAGTTCCCGTGAACGCTAATTCCGTTGCACTGCTATCGCTATCAAAATCACCGGTGGCTCCCAACAAGTCGACGCCGCCACTGAGCACGTCCGTCAACGCACCGCCCTGTTGTACGTCGTCGTCCGTGGTTCCGGTGACGACGTCAAAAGCGGCTGCAATCGATACCGTGACGCCGTTTGAAACTTCCGATGTATTGCCAGCGGTATCCGTGGTGGTCAGCGTGATGGTTTCACCATCGGCGATCGCAATCCCGGATAAGGTTCCCGTCAGCGAAGCGTTACCGTCGGCAACCCCCGTCACCGTGCCCAGGTAACGCTGCGCCACGCCACTTCCTGCAAATTCCACGCTGGTCGCGAAGAAGTCAATGGAGAACGTACCGCTGCCCAGAGTCGTTGTATCGATGTCGTAGCTAAATGTTCCGTCGGCGGCGATCGTGGCGGAATTGATCACCGCATAGTTCTGCAGGTCATTCGCACCGGTGTCGGTGTCGCCCGCATCGTTAGTGTCTGCTGCGTCTACTCCCAAATCAATCGCAAGACCACCAACATTAAAGATACTGTTGCCCCGAATTGCGTTACCCGTTCCGCTGGTATCAACAATGCGAATGCCGTCATTCTGGCTGCCATCTACATTGGCGATGATGTTCCCTTGGCCTTGTTCGAGACCACCAACGAGGTTGTTGTTTGCACCATTGGCAATTGAGATTCCATGTAGGTTCGTGCCCCAATCCTGAGTCAAAGTGGCGTCCGTTCCAATGATATTGCCTTGAATGACGGTTCCCGAAGAATCTCCGTCGACTGCAATGTTGCCAAATGCGATTGTATTGTCACGAATGACCGCGTCATCGGCACCCATGGAGATGACGATACCGTTGACATGGCTGTCCAAGCTGGTTGTCCCGTCCGCTGAAATGCCCAACAAGTTGTGTTGGACGGTCACTCCGTCATTGTTTTCGTCCACAATCGCAATCCGAGAATTGGTTGCTCCGACAATCACGTTTCCGTGCTCAACGGTTGATCCGCCGATGACCAGATTGGTGGTGGCATCTTGAGCTACGACGCCGATCTCCATCGTTCCAATCGCCGCACTTCCACTGATGTCAGTCCCGAAATAGTTGCCCGATACAATCGTGCCATCGCTGGTGCCGCGGATGACGACACCAAACGCATTACCCGCAAACACGTTTCGATCGGCGTCAGTTGTTCCACCAATGATGGTGCCGTCTCCAAGAGTCCGAACACCTGCAACCAGATTCGCTTCTCCGGCACCCGCATCGCTGCCATCCGAATTGAATTGCCCGATCCAGTTTCCAGCGATGGTGATATTGTCTGCGCCAGCGACAATTTCGATCGCCTGGTGTTCCAACCCTGTATCGCCAATGTCACGAATGACCAATCCGCGCACTTCGCTGTTGTCAGCGGTCGCGGCAAATTCCAATCCGTCAAATGCACCCCCGTTTCCGTCAATCACAATCGGCAAGAAATTCCCTTCGACCCAGCCTTCCTGAGTCGTGCCGTCGATGGTGACTTGATCGGTGATCGTATCGAGAGCTGATGAAAGAGCGATCACCTGAGTGCCGCTGCCAGCGATATTGAACTGGATTGTATCGGCACCCAGATTCGCGTTGGCATCAATGATCGCCTGACGCAAAGAACCCGCACCGCTATCGTTGGTATTGGTGACCGTGAACGTCGTCGGGTTAAGAGCTAGGTCATGCAGTTCAACGACGTCTGCGGTATCGAGAGTCCGGGTGTAAAAGCGGACGTCATCCAGATATCCTTCATAGTTACCCGTCGATGCATCGATGGCACCAAAGCGAAGCGGATTGGACGTGTCGATATTCCCGCCGGTGAATGATCCCGACGTACCAGCCGTACCGTTAGTGTACCACTGGTAGGTATCGGTCGTACTATCGAACGTCACGGCGACGTGCTGCCATGTGTTGTCAAATGTGCCTGCGATCGAGCTGGTGATATTTCCAGAATCACCGTGAAGCCGCAGGTTCAGCATCCCAGAACTATCGGCGTCGACAGCGAAACCTGTTCCGGCACCCGAATAGTCTCCGATCAATCGGACATCTTCCGTCGGGTTGCTTGGGGCTCGGTACCAAAAGCCGACCGTCCAATCTCCATCGCCGAAATCCTGAGCCGCGTTGTCGGCGACTTCAAAGAACGAATTTCCGCCCGAATCAAAAAAGAACGACGCGGACTGATCGCCGATGGCAGCACCGGAAAGGCTAACGCCAGATCCATTGTTGGTGGTTCCGTCCTGATTGCCTGTCGAATCGTCGCGTTCGCCCGGCGACAATTCGAATTCGTAGTGACCTGCAAGCCCCGTCATAACGTCCAGCGTGTCGTACCACGATGCCTGCACCTGCGACGAGAAAATCACGGTGGAATCGACGACACCGACGATGTATTCAAACTCCCAGTTGCCGCCGAGTTCGGCATGTCCTGTCAAGTCATCGCTGGCCGCAACGTCCGCGCCCGTCAAGGCTGCAATCGAGTCGATGAACTCCTCGCCGGAATCGGTTTCGGCGAGGTTACAGCCGTAGAACAGGATGTCCGCGTCGCTCGTTAGCCAATTGCTCCACTGCGAAAGCTGTCCAGCGATTTGAGGCAAACTGCTGGAATCAAAAGATTGATTGCCGAGCCGCACGCTGCCGTCAATTCCATGTGAAACGATATGCAAGGCATCGTAAGATTGCCCAAAGCTGTTGAGGGCGTCAGTGATTTGATCGACACCACTGCTGGAGCTGTCCAGCAACAGTACGGTCGCCGACTCTTCAAGGCCATCGATTAACTGTTCATAGCCCTCGACGCTGGAGTCAACCACTACCAATTGTCTAAAGGATCGACTCGTGTCATCCGCTGTGAGTGATAGTTCGTTTTGTTCGTTCTGATCGGCAGCCTCCGAATCAGACACCGGATCACGATTCGCATCCAGGTACAGCTCACTGGCGGTAAGCGGCTCTTCTTCGTTACCACGGGGCAAGAAAGCGTAATCGCTCTGGTCCGCCGTCGTCGACACGCCATTTTCAAGCTCTGTTCGATCGATTTCAATCAGCGAGTCAATAAACTGGATCTGACTATCGATCGATGTGGCAGTGGTTTCTTCGGTGGTTGTTGGGGTCGCACTGTATTCGTGAAACGCGATGTCGATGGGTTCAGGCTCAACCACAAAAACATCGTCCTGGACGTCAATCATTACTGCACCCAGCGGAGAGGCGTCGTAGAGCACGCGTTCTTCGAGCGCGATTAAGTGCGGTCGCTGCGGTTCCTGCGCATCGGTAGCGTTACTTCCTTTTTTGAAAGCTTGCTGCAGCCGCTGCTTGAGTCGATAAATTGGGTTGTTCATTTTAACTTAGCCTGAACGAGACAATGCTCGTACGCATCAGGAAGGGCGGGAAGAATGGCGGCTCATTCCGGATTGAGCAGACTTTTCCCGAGGAAGGATAGCCCCCAGATTGTTTGTTTGAACGACGGTGTTTCAGCGAGACAGGGCGAACCCGCCATTTTTTCGAAAGGTCTGTCGATATTGCTGAACGTCCGAGTCAGCGAAGGGTTAACGAGTGCGAAACGGATGCTTCGATTTTGCTATCGCTCGCTGAGAGAGTTTTCCGGTTGTAGGGAATGTCTCAGCTCTGGCCATTAAAAATGGGTCCATGGTATCGATCCGTCTAACGAAACCAACGACTGTGCGGCGAACTTCGGAAATACAAGTTGTTCTGTTTATGATGACGGATTGAGCTGAGTCATGCGTTTTCAATTGTTCAAATTTACTGTAACCCTGTTTGGCGTGGTGAGCACATGCGCTGGGCAAGAGGTGCAGATTACTCAGCTGCCACCGATCGAAGCTGCCGTCAAAAACGACAATTCGGATGACCAGATCGAAGTTCGTGTTCTTCCCCCCATCACTGTCAGCGATTCCGCAGATGACATAGTCGATTTTGGCGATGCGCCAGACGCCCTGCCCGGCCATCACCATGTTGAAACCGAATTGCAGTCCGATTCGCAGTCAGATTCAGTGCGGGATGGTCGTTCAACCAACCGGCTCGGTCCGTTCAAACCTGCCTCTGTGAAGAGTGTCGCAGGATTGTCAAACGAGTCCGAACCAATCCTTGCCGGAGCCGTGCAGGAATCGGCTTTTGAACTGATTCCTGACAATCCGCCGCAGCAGCAACCAAAATCGAAAGAGTTTTCCGAACAGGTTTTGGAAACCGCTCCGCTTTCACCATTGACCGCGCCCGATACCTATTCAAACTCTGCGAATATGATTTCGGGTGGCGGGCAAGATTCGCAGCAGAAGCAGACCTTCGAATCGAGAGATGCATTCCAGCGTCCGTCTTGGCAGCCTCCGAACACGGAACTCAGTCAATTAAAGCCTGAGACAAAGTCATACGACGACGTCACATGGTGGAAGAAACGGATTCGAGAACCGTTAGAAGCTTCCGCGACGACGGAGCTGGTCGACACGCAAACGCTGGTCTATCGAACGCTTCAAAATAGCCCTCGGATTCAGGCGATTTCGCAGGATCCGCTAATCCGCGAATTGCAGATCGTGGAAGCTGATTCAGCATTCGACGTTAATCAATACATCCGAAGTCAGTTCGAAGATCGAGTTGACCCTGTTGGGAACTCGCTGACCGTCGGCGCCGGAGAACAATTCCTTAAAGACAATATTTGGTCGGCAGATTTGGGTTTGCAGAGAAAGGCTCGAAACGGAGCCAGCTGGGAACTGAACCAGCGGCTTGGATTTCAGAACAGCAACTCCAACTTCTTCGTTCCGCAGGATCAGGGCACCGCGACGTTGGCCTTGAACGTGACACAACCGTTGTTGCGTGGGCGAGGCACTTACGTTAATCAATCTCAAATCCTGTTGGCTCAGGCGTCCGGCGGAGTGGCATGGCGAACGTTTGATGCGGAACTGCAGGACGAGTTGCTTGGCGTTGCGTCGTCATATTGGGAGCTGTATTTGGTCCGCAGTATCTATTTGCAGAAAAGCGAAAACGTGAGGCGAGGCGAAGACGTATTGCGGCGGTTGGAAGGCCGCAGTGGACTTGATTCGCTGCCAAGCCAAATCGCTAGAGCCCGTTCTTCGGTTCAAACGCGACGCACGGAGTTAGCGAACTCGCTGCGAGACGTGCGAAATGCGGAAACTGAAATTCGACGTCGAATCGCAGATAATTCATGGATGGGCGGCACGATGACGGAGTTGATTCCGGGCGAACTTCCCAGCGGCGTTACGTTGGAACTGCCGCTGGAACAGGTTGTGTATCGAGCGCTTGAACATCGTCCGGAAATCAAAGAGGTGATGAACCGTGCAAGGATCGCCACCATTCAACGGGATGTCAGCGCGAATGATTTGCTGCCTGAATTGTCTTTGTTGATGGGCACGTACGTCAGTGCGTTGCGGGCTGACACTGGAATCCTGAACGCATTTCAGGATCAGTTTGGCCAAGTTAAACCCGGATATAATGTCGGGATCAATTTCGAGCTACCTTATGGCAATCGCGCTGCAAGAAGTCGTTTGGCTCAGCGAAAACTTCAGGTCAAAAAGATCAAATACGAAGTCGATGAGGTGATGCAAAACGTGATCGCGGAAGCACAAATTGCGCTTCGACGTGTTGGGTCAGCGGCGGAAACTCTCAAAGCAGCGGAAGAAGCGATTCGAGCTGCTCGAGCTGACATGATTCAATTTGAAAGACGCTGGGAATCGTTTGCGCTTGTTGCTGGCGATCTTGCAGACGGACAGACTCCAACAACGGTGCTTGACCAGTTACTCGATTCGCACGACCGTTTGGCCAGTGCAGAATTGGTTTATGTTCAGGCCGAAAGAGAGCTGAAGGTTTCGGAAGTTGCGTTGCAGCGAGCGATGGGAACCCTGTTGATGCGGCAAAGTGTTTCAGCAACTCGTGTCATGGATTTAAGTATGCCTCGGATGAACATCCAAAAAGACGGCGTGCCCATCGAAGCAGGTCAGAGTTTCAACCCTTTAAGCGGTGGAGTTTCAAGCTCGGCGACAAAAGCGAATACTGGCTTTAGAATGCCCGCTGGTCCAGCGTTAAATAACCAGCCGGCGTCGGAGGTGATCACGGCGCCTCAGACGGGTGTGATCGGCGTTGGTGGAGCCGATGAGGTGCATTGGGTTCCGCCGCGGAGTTCTAACAAGGCCGCCCATTCGGTCCTGCAGCGATAGGCTTCGTGTTCGCGACTTGTTTCGGTTTTCGGTTTTCGGTTGATGGCTCATCCCGATCCCTGCACGGTTATGGCCGCCCGGTTTCTCTGCGAAAAAAAAATGTGAAAAATCGGTGATCTTCCGCAACCCTTATTTTGACAAGGTGGGTTTAAGTGGGCGACAAGACAGCCCATATGGCGGAAACCATTGTTTTTTCCGCACCAAGCAGGAATTATCGGCTGAACGCCAATTTCAGGGAGCGACAAATAATGGTTTCAAAAAAACTTCTCTTTGCTGCGTTTGCAGCAGTCATTTGTTTTAGCTACGCCGATTCGGTGATGGCTCAGGGCAGACGCGGCTTCGGCGGTGGAGGCAAAATGGAGTATTTGGCCAATGAGGAAGTTCAAAAGGAACTGGACCTGTTGGACGAACAGGTTGAGGACTTGAAAGCGATTCGTGACGAATCAAGGGACATCTTTCGGAACGCGTTTTCTGGTATGCGAGAAAAATTCTCGAATACCAGCCCTGAGGAACGCGAAGAGATGATGAAAGAGATTCGTGCGAAAATCGATGAAGAGATGAAAACCGTCACCAAAAAGATGGAAGACGTTCTTGTGCCTCATCAGTTGGAACGATTGGAGCAAATCGTGCTTCAGCAAACCATGCGTCGCGGGGGAACGTCGGCGATGGTCGACAACGAAAGCTTTCGCGAAAAGGTCGGTTTGACGGACGACGAAGCCGAAAAGCTGAAAGAGAAAGAAGCTGAAGTTCAAAAAGAATTGGAAGAGGAAATCAAGAAGCTTCGGGAAGAAGCGAGGGACAAAATCCTTTCCGTGCTTCCTGCTGCCAAGCAGACCAAGATCAAAGAAATTCTTGGGGACGCGTTTGAGATGAGCCAGCGGCGCGGCCGGGATCGTGGCGGTCGAGGTGGAGCAGATCGTGGCGGCCGAGGCGGAGATCGTGGTGGTCGCGGACGCGGCGGACGAAGCGGCGGATTCTGAACCGGAATTATTCACGACGACAGGCGTCAGGTTTGCCCTTTGAAGCGATTCTCCCGACGCGGAGGCAAGTTTTGCAAATTCGTCAGTTTCACGTCTTGGGTGACGTGCCGAAACGACAAACCGGAAACAATACCCCAATGAAACAAGCTTTCTCCATGTCGACGCCCACGCATCGTGAATAATCCGGGCTAAATTTTGACATTTTGCTGTCACTCATCGGTGACAACAGACATCACCACTTCCAACTGAATTAAAGCCGTCTCAACGCAAATGAGTTGAGGCGGCTTTTTTGTTTGCATTTTGATCAAACCGAATGTAGTTTCGATCGGGTGCCATGTTTACGCGAACGTAATCTCGGTTAGCGTGTTACCAATCAGATCATGCTCACGCGACGGAAAATGTGGCCTTGTCAATCGCGTAAGCATGCTGTCTTTTTCGGATGATGTTGCTCGATTGCGTGAAGCATGGAACCGACGTGTGAGAGCAACAAAAGACGCTGACTCAATCGAGCCTATAGAATCGCCGTGACACCGCGCAGTCGTCGCTAATGAACTGCAGTGCAACTTGCAAATTTGGCTGGGCGATGATTACCCGTCGGGCGGTCACGTTCGAGAGTCTCGTCAGAGCTCAACTTTAGAGTGAGCCGTTTTGGCGTTAGCCACGGTTTCATTGCTGTATCGGAACCGTGGCAATCACCAAACGGAAAACACCGCCAGCCGGCATTTTTAACATTGACCGTGCAATTGATTCAGCAAATTCAGAGTTCTCCCGACTCCGCGCCCTCCGCGCTTACCCAATTCCTGTATCTCTTTTTCCGTTTTAATTTATCGACATTGATGCCAAAACGTATTCTTACTGAACAAGTTTGGTTTGATCAACGATTTTGTAGACGCCCGGTTCGAGGCGAAGTTGCCGCACCAGAAGATCTCGTTGAGCTTTTGAGGCGACAACGCCGGTTAACGTTGCGGTGCGATTGCTGACCATCACAGAAACGCCCTGATTCATCTGGCTGATCACTGGCTGTCGAGCGATGCGAGACTGGAAACGTGATGCGGCAACGAAACCGGGTGTGCTGGGAGCCGCGAACGCTGGACGAAGTTTCGCGCGGATGCTCTGTCGCTGAATGGTGAAACCGTTTTGCTGATTGTTGATTTGACTTCCCGGTGGCGAACGTACTCCTCGCCCATCGTTGACACCGCCACCATTGGAACGCCCGTCCGCAAGAGGCAGACGGCTGTCGGCGCCTTGGCCGCCCACGAACCCTCGTTCCGTTATCACTTCTGCGGTCGGACCGACGAAACCCTGATTGCGACGTTCTTCAATGCTGAACTCCAATCGAAACGGATCGACCGTTTCAAGTTGACCATCAGATGCGGCACCGCCACCGCCGCCTGTGGCGTTGTTGCCATTGTCGACCGCGGGTTGATCGCCTGTTGGAGTGTTAGGGACTTGTGCAGGGGTACCTCCGCCTCCCGCTCCTCCCGGGATGCCTCCACCTCCTCCCGGGATACCTGCCCCCTGCCCGCCTTGGCCGTAAACGAAATTCGGGGATGCGATCATCAAAACGATCGCGGCCGCACTGAGGGAAAAAAGTCGTGTTGCGTTGAATTGCATTTTGATCCTCGATGGGAAGTCGAATAAGCCGGGAAAATTCAGTGGCACGGTGCTAGTTCATCGTCTTTTCGGTGACTTGATTCTGACTTAAGTCGCCCGTGGCCGTACAACCGAAGGTCCTACCAAACGAAAAATTGATAAACTTTATCGAATTTGGCCGATCGAATTTGGCTTGGCGAAACATGACCCTGAAAATAGGGGTTTGGTACGAGGCAGGCGCCTTTAATGCATACACGGAACTTTTTCAATTCGTAGCGACACACATGAATAAATTTCTCCTTCGAAATCGTAATGGCTATCGACCTCCGATGGCGAACTTTGGCTCGACGATGGTCTTGGGCCTGATCGTGGGTTTGATGGTTGTCCCGCAGCTTTTGATGGCTCAGCGAAATCCAGATCGCCCGCCGATCGAGGATCTTTTGCCGGAGACCACGGTTGGGTTCTTCCAAATTGCGGATTTCCGAGATGCGGTGCAGAAGTGGAAAGACGGTGCCGCCGGGGCGATGTACGAAGACAAAGAGATTCAGCCGCTGGTGGATCGCATGGTTGAAGAAGGTCGAAAAGCATACGGCAAGGTTGAAGACACGGTAGGGTTGAGTCTGGAAGAGATCCAGTCGCTACCGTCGGGCGAGATGGTCGTTGCGGTGATCGCTCCTCGCCGAAAAAATCCTGAGTTCATGATGATCGTTGAAGTCGGTGAAGAAAATGAAGCCGTCGACAAGGCGCTCGGACGAGCCCGTGAAGCGATTGCTGAGACCGGGACTGAACTGGAAGAGACCGAGCTGGAATCTGGTTTGAAAGTCGAAAAGGTTGTCATCGACGAAAATACCGTCTTCATTGCTCAGCAGGATGGACTAATGATTGCAAGCACCAGTGAAAAGGAGTTGGAGAATTTCTTCGCGAGATGGGCCGGCGAAACAGTTAAGAAAGTTCGTCCTCTTTCATCGAATCGAAAATTCATCACGGTCATGAATCGCTGCCGCAGCAAAAAGGAGCTTCCTGCGGAGGTTCGCTTTTTCGTTGATCCGATTGGGATTTTCAAAAGTGCTGGGCGCGGCAACATGGGGATGCAGGCGGCGATCGCATTTCTTCCGACGCTTGGATTGGACGGGCTTTTGGGAGCTGGCGGATCAATGATCATGGGAGACGAAGATTATGAATTCGTGATCCATAGCCATTTGTTGATGGCCAGCCCGAAGAAAGGCATTCTGAAAATGGTTGCGTTCAAACCGGCGGACTATGAGCCACAGGAATGGGTTCCTAATGACATTCACTGGTACACCAGCACCAGTTGGGACATCGATCAACTCTATAACGAGCTGGAAAGCATGGTCGACACAACCATGGGTGAAGAAGGTTCGTTCGCCGAAATGATTGAAGACAATGTCAACGAGAACATTCCAATCACGCTTAAAGAGGATGTTCTGGATCAGCTAACGGGACGATTGACGCTAACAAATGTGACGGCTGAGCCTGGAAGGTTCAACGGAGCATCTTGGATTATCGGTGCAGAGGTGAAGGACCTTGATAAGGCACGAGAGACGGTTGAGAAGATGGTCGAATTCGCTAATGAGCAGGAGAACGTGGACGGTTCCATTGAGGCCATGACTTACGAAGGTGTCACTTATTGGGCCGCCAATCAGGATTGGACTGAAGAACGAAATGAAGCCCGAGCGGAAAGACGGCGTGAACGGAATGAGCGTCGTGGACGCCCGGATGTAGAAATGAACATCCGTATGCCTTACCCGACCCTTTCCTTCATTGGTGATTCACTTGTGTTTACCGACAGCGTCGAAGCGTTTCACAAAGCGGTCGACACTTATAAAGGGACGTCAGAAACACTTCGAAATTCTGACGAGTTCGTAGAAATGTCGCGAGAGATGACGAATCTTTTGGGCACCGACATGCCGGTCGCTTTGTCTTATAACCAGCCGAAGTATCAGTTTCAAATGTTGCTGGACATGGCGTCATCGGAGGACACCAAAACGTTCCTGAGCACGCAAGCTGAGAACAACGAGTTCTTCTCTGTGGTGAAGGGCGTGATGGATGATCATCCGTTGCCATCGATGGATACGCTGAACAAGTACATGATGCCATCGGGATGGTTTGCGACATCCGACGACACGGGCTATCACTTGCTCTGGTTCCAAAAACGTTACCAGCGGTAACGAAACAAAAGTCAGTATTCATTTGCTGACCGATTGAGCCCGGATTATTCACGAGGCGTGGGCGTCAAAATTGAATAGGCTTGTTTTATTGGAGTGTCGGCACTTCAGGTTAATCGCCTCAAACATCAAACCAGACGCCTGTCGTCGTGAATAATTCCGGTTGAGAATGTTTCAGGCCGTTGTGCTCCTCGGGAGTGCATCGGCCTTTTTTTAAAAACTGTTTGTTTTGACGTAAAGCAAAAACGATCGCGCCGCTTCATCGGACCGTCGTTCGAATGGTGGTTTGTTGTCAGCGCGACCAAGCGAATAACATATCCAAATTCGGCAGATTGCTCCTGAATTCAATTTTCTAGCGGCACGACGCCTTTTCATCATTCACGATGATTATGATCGTGGAACGATTGTGCTCTCTGTTTTACGATCTCCAGCATGCGATCTTTGTGGAACTGTTCGGCTTGCTTGTTTCCATCCGCTGCAGCCTGACGCTTTGACACTTGGATGGGAGCATGCCAGAATAGGATTAAACTAAACAGGGTTGAAGGTTTGACCATGGAAATAAATTTACCACCTGAACAGCAACAACAGCTTGCGGCCTTCGCGAAGCTACGGGGATTCGAATCGCCCGAGGAATACGCAAGCAGTATTGTCTCAAGCGCTGTTCAACTGGAAGCTTTCGCTGAGCTGGCACCCGAGGAAATGGCGGAGAGTGTGGCAAGCATTGAGCGAGGCATTGAGCAAGCGAAAAAAAGCCAAGGCATACCTGCTGAGCAGGCCATAAACGAGATTGCTAAAAAATATGGTCTGAAGCTACCTCAATGAAATTTAAGGTCATTGTTCAACCCGCCGCTCAACGTCTGATTGACGATCAAGTCAACTTCATTGCGGTCGAAAAAGCGGAGCCCCAGAGTGCGGCTTTGTGGCTTTCGAGAGTGAATGATGCAATCGCATCTCTTGATTTTATGCCGATGCGTTGCTCAGTTGCCCCAGAAAGTCGCTTCTTTAGTGAAACCATTTACATGCTTCCCGTCGATAGTCATTTGATCTTATTCTCAATCGATGAGGACGCTCAACAAGTAAACGTGTTGAGTTTTCGAGCAGGGCGAGAATTGCCGAGACAATCATCGGGTGAGGAGTGAGTTGCTCACTTCGTTTGAACCCATCGCCCTGGACAGCATGAGTAGGGAAAGATTATCCCTCACCAATTCCCATCTCTTTCTGCAGCCGAGCACGTTCCTGTTCGGCTTTTTCTTTGGCTAGCCGATTCGCTTCGATGGCTTTCTGCCGAAGTTGATCACTAATCGTGTCCGTTAACTGCGACACCGTGTTGGTGAAAACACGATCATCGAATGTGCCGACTGAATTGTATGGTAGATGGGCGATCGGCGAAGGTGGGCCGTTTGGGTCAAGCGAAAATTCAAAATCCTTGCGGTGCATTTTTGTTTTGACACCAAGTTTTACGAAACCGGTTTTCGAGGACGAAGGTAGCCACTCAATGACGTGGCTCAGATAACTGTCGCTGCCTTCGGGAACCGTCAAAAGACCCCATAGTTTTCCTGTGCCAGAATCGATCATCGCGAATTGAAAATGGTATGCCCTGTTGCCATCGACCGCTTGACGAAACAGGAGCCGCCCGAAAAACAGACAAGGCGAATCATACGGCTGGGAAACCAGATACTCCATCTGTTCAATGGTCGCGGGCCTTGGCCATTTCGGCTGACCTGTTTCGTCATCGAACAACATGACCGGTCCAAATGCAAGATCGTGATTCATGCTTCGCGTGGTATAGCGACTTTGCCCTCGCGTGAAATCGCCGTCGTTACTTTTTGACGTCAATTGAGCAACAATGCCGTCGCGGTGACGAAAGACTCGCACGCTTTCGAGATCCTGCAATTGATCCGATGGAACTTCGATTTTAAGTTGTCGCGTCGGTTTTCCCGTTTCGAAATTCAGAAACTGTAAGCTTCCGTCCGGTCGGGCAAGGCATAAATCGTCTTCGAAAAAGCAGCGTTTGGTTTGGTTTGGCAGATCGACGCTCCACACAATTTGACCGCTATGAGCATGGAAGACGGTTAGGCGAAAGGCAGTGTATGGCGAGCGTTGCTGCGCGGCGGTTGAGCTAACGGCATTGGTGCCTGTGTCTGTTTGGGTGACTTCAGAAGTGACGATTTCATCTGCGACGACGGAGGTTTCGGATTTTCGTAAAGGATGCCACGCCATCCAGAACGCTCCTTTTCGTTTCAGCATCTCGTACCGTCTGAGCGTCACGGATTGCAGTAACTGTCCGGTTTGAACGTCGTAACTGTGAAGCTTACGTGCATGTTGGTGCCATGAGGCGACAACATCACCTTCGATTGCCAACTGCGAATTTCGGTGACGAGTCGCCCGTTTCCAGATCCTGTTTCCCGTCGTCGCGTCAAGGCAATGAAGTTCGTCGCCGGCAGCAACCACAATCGTGTTTCCCGGCCCGCGCACGGTGTACTGTTCGGACGTCGGACTTCCAGGTAATTTCCATTGAACCGCGTCTTCACCAGCGAGCACTTTAAACCAATCCAACATGACGGCCACGTTGGCCAGGTACAGTTCCGCAAGGTTGTCGCGCATCGCCAATTTAAGATAAGGAGTCAGGTCGTAACCTGTTTGTTCTGGCATCTCGAAAGAAATGTTACGAACGACTTCACCAGATGGGTTGCGAACTTCAAAGAAGACACCATCATCGGCAAAAGGACGCATGAACAGAGCCAATTGACGAACGTCGCTTCTGTCCGATTCAACAAATACCATCGGGACCCGGTAAAAGTTCTCGGGAAACGTGTTGATTACGGATTCGACGACTTTGGGTGTTTGATCTCTGATCAATGATTCGTCAAATGGCTTTTTGGATCGGTAGAGTGGCTTTTTCGAAACCGTTGAAGCCAACTCGATCCCGTCGGCAAATTGTTTTTGTTTCTGACTCAACGCGTCAAATAGCTGACGTTGGTCTTTATTCAGATCATCGCGATTGATTGCAGCAAGCGTTGAATTTGCGAGTTCCGGATCGTTGCCTCGCAAGCAAATTTCTGACTTAAGCAGCAGACCGTCGACGCTTGTTTCGAGATCGATTGACTGGTTCGCAAACGCAAGAGCGGCTGCAAATTGGTTCGAATTCAGTTTCCACTTCCCAAGCCGATTTAGCGTCGCTGCGTTCAGTAATTGCAGGGGAACATTTTGAAGCAAATAGTCAGTTTTGGCGGAAGATTCGGCAATGCTGCCGGTCAAAAGGTCGCCGAGTTCCTCAGAAAAGCGAATCGCGGAAGTCGGATCTTCTTTAGCCAGATTGCGATAGGCCATGACCAATTGAGTCCGCCGCCATGAACTGGCCGTGTACTGAATCCAACGACGCCCTTCCTGATTTGCATTCGGTTCAGTGATCGTTGGACCTGCCGATGGTTGGATTGTAATTTTTGGCAGGCGATCGATCGTGTCGCAAGGAATGCTGAGTCCGTTTTTCTGTCTCGACTGGTCGGTATTTTCAAGCACCGTAGATTTGGGATTCCAATTTTTCGTGATCTGTTCTAGCGTCAGGTTTAACGCTTTCAGATTGTCGCCATTTCGAATATTCGCAATCGTGCGTTGACGCTCGAGTTCGGTTGCGTCGTAATTGGGGAATTTCGATTTCAACAAGTCAAGGACTTTGATTGCCTCTGCCGGGTTCGATTCCTTCAGTTCTTCAAAACAGATGGCCAGCAAGGACGCGTGTTTGGGGAGCGGTGAATCGTTTACCAATTCGTTCAGTAACGACAGTCCTTCCAATGCAGCGCCGGTTTGTATCAGCACTTGCGATTTTGTGAATTGGTCAGCCGCGTCAAGAGTTTCGTTGTCGACGCCACTGAATTGTTGTTCGCTAAATTTAAGTTCCGGCCATGAACAGGCGCGATCTGCACTCTGCGATATGACGTCGCCTTGAAAACGAATCAGGTTCCCCAGAATGCGTCCCGTCACAATGGCGTCCAGAATTTTTCCGGTTGCAAGGTCAACGCGAATGACTCGTTTGTTTGTGGTAGGTAGGTAAAGACAGCCATCGCCGATGTATCCGCGACCGGATGGCATTCCGTGTGCGATTGTTGCTGTTTCCCATGCCGTTTTGCCAGTGAAAAGTTCGATAGCTCGAATGTTTTTTTGGCCGACAAGTATCGCTTTACTTTTTTCAATGCCGGCCAGATACAAAGCCGTTTCCCTGGAGACTTTTCTGGGTATAAAGCCGTCGTCTTCGAACCAGACACGAGTTCCCTCGTTCGCGTCAAGGCACAACAATTCACGGGAGCTAACTGGCGTGATCAAAACCAACCCGTTCGAGATCGTGACTTGAGAATCTCGCCACACATTGGACAGCGACTCGGAGTAAACTTCGTCGTCACCGATGGCCTCTGTTTTTCGGTCGGGTTTGCGAAACTCGAATCCCCACATCAAACTTCGAGTCGCGATATCAACCGCAACAACGGCTCCGGTTCCCGTCAGGCAAATGATCGTTCCATCGGCGCAAGATGGGCTGACGCCAGCAAGCCGACGCAAATGGTCGCTGGTGAAACTTGCTGCAGTCGTTGCAGCCAACTGCTGGGACCATTTTAGCTTTCCCGTTTTGGTGTCCAACGCGACAAGCTTTACGATTTCGTTTTGCAGGCAGGCGCAGTACAAAGTTCCTTCGAAAGGAAGCGATTCGCCAAGGAAGTAAGCCTCTGCCAGTTTCGGTTCGTCGAGCCCGGTCGATCCGCCGACTCTCCATTTCAACGCTCCTGAATTTTCCGCATCGATCGCAACCAGTTCATTGAATCGTCGTTCGTCCAAAGGGTCGCTGGTAGCTGCATTTTCGAACGAACTTAGATAGTCGTTGCTGGTGGCGCCGGGAAATGGGATCGTAAAGACATATCGCCCGTCGCTGCTGGATTGTCCAAACAGCGAATCCTGAATGGCACGCTGTTTGATTTTTTGCGATTCGGCGACAGTAATCTTTTCGTCATCAAGATCACGATTCCATGCCAACGGTGGCGGATAAGTCCACTTTCGTATTCCCGTTTCGAAGTCGACGCCGTACATCTGTTTCGAATTCCGCAGCACAATCGTGCTGCCGACCACCAGCGGTTGGGGAGCAGGTGTTGGGGCTCGCGATTCTTCGATCAGCTCTCTAACGTACGATTGGATCAGTTCCTGTTCCGCGATCGAGCCAACAAGTCGTTGTTCCCAACGAGGCACCAGCAGGGGAAAACCGGTTCCCGTCCGTCCCGTTCGGGCTGGATTACCTCGAAACATGAGCCATTGGCTGATGGCGGCAGTCTGGGACAGAGGCGAATCTCCGATGATCGAGGTCAGCCATGTGACTGCCTGGTCGTCCTCGTTGAAAATTGGATACGATTGATCCATCAATGTCACGGTCGCATTGGGCGATTTTCGTTTCAGCGCAACGAGTGTCTTTTTGGCGTTTTCTTCGTTGCCGCCAAGCAACTGACATGTGGCCGCAAGGATAGATACTTCCGGTTCGAATTTTTGCGCGACGTCGGGAAAGCGGAGTAGTTTCGCGAAATGCGACTGGGCGGCTGAGGGCTGTCCGTTGGAGAGTTCCAAATGACCCAACAGCATCGTTGCTTCTGCGCCGGCATCGGTGAAAAAGAAACGTGCAGAAGTTTTTTTCAGCAGTGTCAAATCATCCGTTTCGATTCCCTTGTCCAGCATTTTACGAGCTCGAATTCCGTACTTCAGTCGATAGGATTCGAGGTGTTTGGAATCGATCGCGCCAAGGATGCTTTCAGTCCGAGACCGCAGGCTACCGAAGCGGCGTGAATTGTAGGGGATCAGGTAATCCTGAAACGATTCGTCCGCCAACAGTTCGCCAAGGATCGCAACGGCGTCGTTCCATTCGCCTTTCGCGATCCTTTTCTCGCATCGCATTAACGGTCGAATGATCTCGCGAGGAGCGGGTAAAAAAGCGGAATTGTCGATCCGGGTCGTGATGCCATCGAAAAGGCCGCTGAATCGATCCACTTGTGTGGCGTAGGATTTCGGACACGCGAAGACGGATAGCAGCAATACAAATGTGAATGCCAATGAAGCAATGAGGTTTCTTGATCGCAACAAACGATGGCTCCCGAAAAAACAATTTGGCGAAAACCGCCTGATACCTGAGTCTCTATTGTAAGTCATCGATCGGGTTTTTGGGCTGTGTGGCTAAAGCGGAGTTATTCACGACGACAGGCGTCGGATTTGCGATTTGAGTCGATTCTCATGAAGTGGCGACAAGTTTTCAAATTCGTCAATTTCACGTCGTGGGTGAATTGCCGAGACCACAAACTTGGAACAAGACGTCCATGAAACAAGCATCCTCCATTTCGATGCCCACGCCTCGTGAATAATCCGGGCTAAGGTCGCCTTTCGCCTATTTCATATCGCGACGCGTTGGTCTTGCAGTTGCGTACTACGAGCCCGAAGCGCCCGAAACGCAAGTGAGCGGCTATTTCTGAGGATTTCCGGATCCCTCGTTTGCGCCGCGTCACGGCTCACAAACTTGTCAACACAGCAAGAAGAAACCGCTAGCCAATCAGCCAGATTACGAACGAAACCGGAGCCGCGAAAACCATCGAGTCGATCACGTCGAGCACGCCACCGAGTCCGGGCAACCAGCTGCTGGAATCTTTAATTTGAGCGTCTCGTTTAAGAAGCGATTCCGCAAGATCACCGACCATGCCCGCCAGCGTGACCGCCAAACCGTAAACTACGAACCACCACATTGGCTTCGGAACGTCAACGTTCATGATGTATGGAGACGCCCAGAAAACGACAATCGCAGCACCGACGACTCCTCCCACCAACGCTGCAATCGCGCCCTCAACCGTTTTGTTTGGGCTAAGCTTCGGCGCGATCTTCTTCGAGCCGATGGATTTGCCGACGAAGTATGCAAAAGAATCCGACAGTTTGACCGTCGCGATCAGTAGCACGACCGCCGTGATGCCAAGGTTGTTGTTGCCGTCGATTTGTCGGTGCGGCAACACAAAACCAAGAAGCATCGCAATGTAAATAAAAGCCAGCGAACTTTTGGCGATTCGTGTTGCAACGACGGCTCGCTCGTTTTCGTCGTGACCTTCCTGTTCGGATGGTGAAAACGTAAGCATCTCGTAAACGAACATAAGCAGGACCGCGGCTCCAATCCCAGACAGAACCCAACCAAATTTTCCGATCGGGCAATCGGCCGGGTAGTCGCGCCAGAGCAGTGGCACATAGGACATCGCAATCATGGTCGCGGCGCCGGTCATCATGAGCCAATTCGGATGGCAATTGGTGGATCGCCAAAGACGCGCGAATTCGTCGGCCGCTGCGGTCGAAATAATGATGCACAGAATCGCCAGAAGAATTCCCGATCGGCCCAGTGAATCTGGCTGTCCAAGCGAAAAATCAAACCACAGCAAAAGCACCATGGAAGTGATCAGCACAGCCGCAGAAAACAAACGTCGCCCTAGCACGATGGCTCCTGCTGTTCGTTGGCAGGATCATTTTTAAGCAGTCCACCAAATCTTCTTTTTCGTTTCGAGTAAGCCGCGATCGCAGTTCTCAGATCTTCAATTCCAAACTCGGGCCAGTACTTTTGCGTCACCCAGAATTCGGCATAGCTCAACTGCCACAGAAGATAGTTACTGATTCGCATTTCACCGGCGGTTCGAATCATCAGATCGGGATCGCTCATACCAGCGGTGTACAAATGATCGGCAACCAGTTGTTCGTCGATGTCGTCAATTGAAACGTCGCCTTTTTGGACTCCCTGACCGATGCGTCGAATCGCATCCACAATTTCTGCTCGACCACCATAGTTAATCGCAAGGCAAAGGACGCTGCCGGTGTTCCCGCAAGTCATTTCGATACTACGATCCATTTCCGCCTGAACGTTTTCAGGAATCCGATCGCGGCGTCCAATGATTTTGAGAACGATGTTGTTTTCCTGTAACGTTTCGCGTTCCTGAACCAAATACTCGGTCAACAGATGCATCAGGAATTCGAGCTCCAGTTCGGGCCGCTTCCAGTTTTCGCTGGACAGGCAATAGAGAGTCAGTTGTTCGACACCCAGACGGCTACATTCTTCGGTGATCGATCGAACGGTTTCAGCGCCCTGTTGATGTCCACGGATTCGAGGCAGAGACTGCTTTTGAGCCCAGCGTCCGTTGCCATCCATGATCATGGCGATGTGTTTCGGGCGTTTGTCTTCAGGAATGTCGGCCCAAAAATCCTGATCAGACTGATTCGACGACATGGCGGCGCTTCGGAGAAAACTGGCTTTCAAAGCTCTATTTTTATCAGACAGCCAACAGTTTCAAAAGCCTACAACACCGACCAGCGACTGGGAGATGATCTTGGTTTCCTGACCATTTAACCCGGATTATTCAGGATGCGTGGGCGTCAAAATTGAGAACACTTGTTTCATTGGGATATTGTTCCAAGTTTGTGGTTTCAACAGTTCACCCACGACGTGAAATTGGTGAATTTGAAAAACCTGTCGCCACTTCAGCAGAATCGTCTCAAGCACCAAACCAGACGCCTGTCGTCGTGAATAATTCCGGTTTAAGCCAGTGGATGCAGCTGAAATGAAAGCTAATTTGACTGTAGCCGCTGCAGGATGCTCGGACAAGCGGCTTCGATCATGTCCAACACCGTTTCAAAGCCAGACTCGCCACCGTAGTAAGGATCTGGAACATCTTTGGGCCAATTCTCGTCAAGGAAATCACTCAACAACGCGACCTGTGCTGTTGGCGACTCGCAAACCAGATGGATGTCCGAATAGTTTTCCCGATCCATCGCGATCACCAGATCGAAGTTTTCAAGGTCGTCTGCAATGATCTTTCGCGATCGGCTCGTCAGGTTGTAACCTCGGCGAGAAGCCGCCTTGATCATCCTTGAATCCGCAGGCTTGCCGTCGTGAAATCCGATCGTGCCGGCGGAGTCAACGAAGACTTCGTCCGTGAGATTTTGATCGTCGACAAGCTGCTGCATGACGCCTTCGCCGGTTGGCGAACGAAAGACGTAAACTGGACCTGTCCCCGTTTCTTGTCGTCA
>CAYZPA010000060.1:30183-31570 GCA_964479855.1 uncultured Pirellulaceae bacterium | reverse complement strand
CCACCGCCGCTACTGCTTGATGCGCCGCCGCTACTGGACCTCGATCGCCGCCTACGTCGCTTACGAATACCGGCCGCAAGCTGAGGCGGAACCACGAATTTGTCTCGTACCTTTTCCGCGTCACCCGTATCGATTTGAATCTCGCCAACCTTTTCAGCAGGAGCCTCAAACTGCAAGTCTTCGGCAGCGACATCCAAAAATTTGACTTCAGGAACTTGCTGATCCAATCCGGCACTCAGCGGAAACGCCGCGTCGCAATGCGGGCAACTGACCGAGCTGTTGGGACGGGCGGTGGTTGGAAAGCGGATCATCCCCTTACACTGCGGGCAGTTTCCAAACAGGAAATCCGATTGTTGTTCCGAAGAAGAATTCATGATGGCCATGCAAGGTCCAGTCAGGGTAACATCCCAAGAGCATTTCACAGAAAGCAAAACTCTTGGACAGGTTGCGTTCTACCCGATGTCATCGAGCAATTGTACCCGGTTTTTGCAAGGATAGTGCTCGCGTTCCGCCCCCCGCCGCAAAAATCAATCGCCAACCGCTACAGGCCATAAAGTGGAAACAGCTTATCTCGCAAATCCGTTACCAACGCGTCGTGCGTTAAATCTTTCCCAGTCGCCCGCCGAGCAAGTTCGTTGGAGGAATATTTCTGTCCATGGTGATGAACGTGTTTGTTGAGCCATTCTTTCATGGGCATGAAATCGCCCCTTTTAAACAGCTCACCCAGCTCTCCAATTTCACTTTCCGCCGCATCGAAGAGTTGGCTCGCATAGAGATTCCCAAGCGAGTAGGTGGAAAAATAACCAAACAGTCCCGCACTCCAATGCACGTCCTGCAGCACACCATCGGCATCCGAAGGTGGCTCAATTCCTAACGCCTGCCGATACCGATCATTCCATGCGGCGGGTAAATCCTCAACCGCAAGCTGACCTTCAATCAGGTCCCGCTCCAATTCAAAGCGGATGATAATGTGAAGGTTGTAAGTGGCTTCATCCGCCTCGACGCGAATCAAGGACGGCTGCACGACATTGATCGATTGATAGAACGAATCAAGTGAGATATCGCCGAGCGATTCAGGGAAATGTTCTTGAGCTTGTGGGAAAAAGTGAATCCAGAACTGTCGACTTCGCCCAACGAGGTTCTCCCACAGTCGCGATTGAGATTCGTGGATCCCGAGGCTGCAATACTTGCCAGTTGGCAAGCCGTATTGATCGACTCGCAATCCCTGCTCATAAATTCCATGGCCTGCTTCATGCAGCGTGCCAAAAAACGCAGAACTGAAAAAACGTTCGTCGTAACGAGTTGTCATGCGACGATCGTTTGGTCCCATCTCGGTGCAAAACGGATGCTGAGCGACATCAAGTCGACCGCGTTGATAGTCGTAACC
>CAYZPA010000060.1:0-30083 GCA_964479855.1 uncultured Pirellulaceae bacterium | reverse complement strand
TGCGTCGGCATATTCCTGTTTTAGTTTGACGATCCGCGCCAGTGAATCGGAGAACATGGCATAGTCATCGGCAGCGCGAGCTTCCACCCATGTCTGATGGCCGGCGGAGGTCTCCCTCGCGAGGGCCGAAACAAGCGATTCCGGCACTTTCACGTTTTTGTCGTATTCACGTTTTAGATTTGAAACGACTGCAGCTTCATCAGAGTCCGGATCCGCGACGATCTCCGATCCCGAAAGCTGCTGCAACATCGCTCCGAATTCTTGATCGGTGCGACGTCGATGGATCTCGCCTGCCAAAAATGTGATCTGTCGGCTGCGATACTCATTCGCGCCAGCAGGAAGGCAAGTCTGCTGGTCCCATTCAAGAAGTGCCGCAGTCGATTCCAAAACCGCTGTGTCTTGAACGTAGCGACATAGTTTCTGATAAGTTTCCTGCAGATCCATCATGGTTTCCGATCACGGCGGGGCTGTGAATTTACTGGTGGTCAAAAGCCGGTTTGAATAAGCCGATTTAGCGTTAGCTTCGGCGAGGTTGAGAATTGATAAGCCGTTCAGGCGATAACCAAATGGCACTCACTTTAGTCCCGACGGGACGGCATGAGATAGCCACGTATGTGAGCCCGTGGACTGAACCTGAAATGCTCGATCACTAAAAGTCCCCAAGGGACGACAGGAATCCGTCAAGTCCAAGCTCATGTCGTCCCTTCGGGACTTTCTAAAACGTTCGAAACGACTCCTCGGGCTCAGGCCCGTGGCTAACTTCTGTCGCCACTTCGTGGCTGAAATGCTTTGGCGCGAGAACCGAAAAAAGCAACTTCACCAACAAAGCAATATCTTCGAATTTCGTATCGAGCTATCGAGAGCGATTTTGATCGATCAGTTGCTTAATTTCATCAGGGCGCGGGATACCGGACACGCTAATTTCCAGACCGCTCTGACCGGCACTGGAGATCCCGATCGTTCCCACATCAAAGACGCGTTGAAAGAAGCTCTGATCAAGCTGAACATTGCGAATATCCTGATGCCAAACTTCGGTGATCGATTTCGACAACAGACCGCGGCGGCAGCTGGTCCGCTTTGTGGTCACGGTGACCGTTGTGCCTTTGCACTTCAACCACCACACCAGAAAAATGATCAAACCGATTCCCACCAGACTCAGGATCACGCAGAGAATGAACCAAAGAGGCTGGTTTCGAAACATCGACGGATGCTCTTCGTAGAGAATCTGTTCGTCGGCAACGATTTCGAGATCGGATTCTATTTTTTCGTTCATGACAGTTGCAACTTTTTCCAGAATTAGCGGCGTTTCGGAAAGTTTATCCGTTTTTTGTCGTCGGCAAAACCGACCGTCAACAATTAACGGCTACGATTCGGTCAATTCCATCCATCGAGACTCAGCTTCGTCCAACGCGTCTGAAACCTTTGAAAACTCATCATGCAGCACCAATGCTTCTGACGGGTCCGTGCATGACATTAGTTGTTCGTTGAGAGCTTTCTTTTCTTTATCCAGTTTCGCGATCAATCGCTCAATCTTCTTGATTTCCTTTTGACCTTCGCGGTTTTCGGCGAATGACCTCTTCGATTTTTTTCCGCCACCGCTATCTGAATTTTTCTTGCCTTTTGTGGCCGTATCACGCCTTCCTTCATCAATTTCCTGACTGATCGAATAGACGTAAGCGTCGTAATCGCCAAGATAATTTTTGGCCGTGCCATCACGGACCTCGATGACCGACGTCGCGACACGTTTCATAAAATGGCGGTCGTGAGAAGTAAAAATGACCGTGCCCTTAAACAGCTCCAGAGCACGAGCCAACGACTCTACGGTTTCAACATCCAAATGGTTGCCAGGTTCGTCCAGAACCAGAATGTTGTAATCAGAAAGCAGCAAGCCCGCGAGACACAGCCGAGCACGTTCTCCTCCCGAGAGGACTTTTACTTTTTTCTTGACATGAGAATCACGAAATAGCAACGACCCCGCAACCGCCAGAACTTGCTGGTCCGTTGTGCCAGCAATGGCTTGCTGTTCCAGGTATTCCAGCACCGTATCGTTTTCGGGAATCGTCGTATAAACGTGCTGCGCGTAAGTCCCAATCCGGCAATGATGGCCCCATTTTAGTTGACCAGCTTTCGATTCAAGGGAACCGACCAGTGTACGCAACAAAGTCGTCTTGCCCTGGCCGTTGTCGCCAACAATGCCCGCTCGCTGACCATGTTCAATTTCGATGTTGATGTCGCTGGCAACGTCAACATCCGGGTAGCCGATCGTTACGTCGACACATCGAACTGCCGAACCCTGCCGCGGTTGAACTTCCGGCGCCTGAATGTGAACGGTTTTCTCCGCCGATTCGATATCGATCAAACTCAATCGCTCAAGCTGCTTCTGTTTCGATCGGGCTTGCGATGCGGTGCTGGCTTTGGCACGATTCTTGTTGACGAACGTCTCCAGTTGCTTTTGCTTTTGCATCACCGATGCGTTCACCCGAAGATCGTGCTCCCGTTGCTCTTCTTGATACTCAAGAAACTTATCGATTTTTCCCGGGTACATCGTCAGCTTGCCTCTTGCGAGACTGAGCGTGTGCTCACAGGTCGCGGCAAGGAAAGCTCGATCATGAGACACGATCAAACAGGCGCCTCGATAGCTCCGCAGAAAATTCTCCAGCAGGATTTGAGTCCGCAGATCCAAAAAGTTCGTCGGTTCGTCCAGCAGCAGCAATTGCGGATCGTGCAGCAACAGCGCCGCCAGTTTCACACGCGTCTGCCAGCCGCCCGACAACGCCTTCACCGGACCGTGCAGCTTTTCACCTTTAAGCTCAAAATCTCCCGCCACCTGACCGCATCGCCACTCCGGTTGCTGGCTGTCTCGCATCAAAAAGTCCAACGCCGACTCGCCGGGCTCGAACGGATCGTGCTGGCGCAAATAGCCAACCGTCAACTTTGGATGGTGGATGACTTCTCCGGAATCAAGCTCCTCGTCGCCGAGCAAGATCTTTAAAAGCGTCGATTTTCCGGCGCCGTTGCGTCCAATGAAACCGACCTTGCGATCGTCAGTGATCGTGGCCTCTGCGTCTTCCAGGATCACCTGGTCGGCGAAGGATTTGTGCGCTTTTCGAATTTGTATCAGGACAGCCATAGCGGAAGATCGTAAAAAAACCTGCCGAAAGTTCAAGGCTGCGACCTATTTCGTCGTTGGACAAAAGCCAAGCCCGAACAACAGAGATCTTTAGACCGTCAGCTTTCTGTTCAAACCACAACTTGAGCCCGGATTATTCACGATGCGTGGGCGTCGACATGGAGACAGCTTGTCTCATTGGAGTATCGTTCAAGGTTTGTGGTTTTGACTTGTCACGCACGACGTGAAATCGACGAATTTGCAAAACTTGGATTCGCGTTCGGAAAATCGCTGCAAAGGGCAAACCAGACGCCTGTCGTCGTGAATAATTCCGGTTGAGATCCGCGTCCGCGATCCATTGCCAGGGCGATCATTTGTGAACCGGTTGGCGAATACCCAGAAATCGATCGGCACGATTTCGGGTCAACTACCAAGAGTCATTCTGACAATAGTTTTGGGTGATCAATTCCTCTCCGGCCATTTCCTTGAACCAGTTCTTACTGTCTTCGGTGAAGTAATTTTTCCAATCTCCGACGGCACCTTTTCGCAGGAACTCATCCGGACGCTCCTTCTCAAAACCGGGTTTTAAAACCCCTTCGATTGGAGCAGCTTTTCTTGGATCGACCTTCAAAAACCGAAACAGCTTTTCACGCTCGCCCTCAACATCCGCATGCAAATCTTCATAGCGGACGAATTGAACGGGCAGATCCGGATTCTCTTCAACGGTCCGACGATCCTGTTCCAGATGCTCTTTCCACCAACGAGCTGACTCATGAACTAGCGTTTCGCAATTCAACAGCTGTTCAGGATTCTTTTTGAAGAACCACGGATCAGCCTGGAATGCTTCAAGCGTTTTTGCAAGCTCGGGAACTCGTTCAAACAATCGATGGGTTTGCGGCTGGTTGTACAGATGAAAAGCACGGCTGACCAACATGTCTCGACCATCTCGAATGATCGAAATATGAGGCACACCGCGAAGAATGATCGGCTCAATCGTGTGAGGAGTCCGATCACCAATAAGCGAGGCTTTCGGTTCGGCTGCTGAATTTAAAACCGCTTTGACCATCGATTCGAAATGGTCGCGATAACGCACCGACAGTGCTTCGTTTTCCTGATAGATCGGCATTTCTGTGATCGACCGATCAACCACAGAAGCCTGTTGTTGCCAATGGAATTCACCGACACAGCTAACCGCACGGTGACTGCTTAAAAGACTGCCCAGCCAGTTAGTTCCGGACTTCATAAAGCCACGGACGCAAAAGTATCTTTTTCCCATCAGTTCCAGTCGACAATGGTGTGCGCAAACGACGCCGATCAGACGATCAGCATGGCATCACCATAACTGAAAAAACGATACTTATCATCAACCGCTTCGGCATAAGCGCGTTTCAAAAGTTCGTCGCCGCCCAAGGTTCGAATCATGACCAGCAACGTGCTGCGAGGCAAATGGAAGTTCGTCATCAACCCATCGATGACCTTGAACTGGTACGGAGGCTTGATGAACAGATTCGTTTCGCCCTTCCATGGCTGAATCTCTCCCGAAGCTCCCGCAGTCTCAAGGACTCGAACCGAAGTCGTTCCAACGGCAATGACTCGACCGCCTTCGATTTTCGTCTGCCTGATGATGTCGACTGATTTTTGGTCAATTTCACCACGTTCGTAATGCATCTCGTGGTCGTCGAGATTGTCGGCCGTTACCGGTCGAAAAGTTCCGATTCCGACATGCAACGTAACCTGAGCAATACGGACTCCGTCATCAATCAGTTCCTTGATCAATCGGCGAGTCAAATGCAGGCCCGCCGTCGGTGCGGCGACAGCTCCGGCGTTTTTCGCATAAATCGTTTGATAGTTGCTCAAATCCGCATCGACCATGTTGCCGTCGCGAATGTAATGAGGCAACGGCACTCGTCCGATCAGCGTCAAAACCTCTTCTGCCGAGCCTTCCATGTCTGGCTTACCAACCCACGAACCGTCTTCCAGTCGGACCGCCATGGTTAACTTCGTGCGGTCAACACCGTTGCGGTCGGTCACCACAACCGTTTCGCCAACCTTCATTTTTCCACGAGTCTTGCACAGCAAACGCCAGTTGCCGTGTTCGTCTGAATCAAGGAACAAGCCTTGCCAACGCCCGCCCGTTTGCTCTCGCCGTCCCATCAGTTTTGCGGGAATGACGCGAGTGTTGTTCAGCACAAGGCAATCGCCAGACCGCAACAACTCTCCGAGGTCTCGTACGTGAAAATGATCGATCAAGTCACGTTTGCGATCCACCAACATCAACCGTGCGTCTTCGCGGTTTTTCAGAGGGTGCTGAGCAATCAAATCCTTGGGCAGTTCGTAGTCGTAGTCCTCGGTGAGGATCTGCTGGCGGGTGTCGTTCGACATGAAGAGTTCGTCTTTGTCAGGAATTCGGGCCGCGAGATTATTCACGTTTAACTGGAATCAGCAACAGGACGCAACTGATTCTGTTCCAAACGATCTGGAGTCCAGCCATTCAGGAATCGCTACTCCCGAATAGTCGCGTTTCGAATTGGTCCCTGGCAAACCACAGTGAGCTCACCTTGCTGAACGACACCGCGTTGGATCCCTCCCTTGTCATAGGCAAGGCTGAAGCCAGCGACTTTTCCTGACTTTCCTTCACCGACATAAACGATCGTATCGGCGACCTTCATGTTTCCTTGAGATTTGATGTAGAACTTTCCGGTCGTCATCACGAAATCGGGATCGCCTTTATCAAGACCGAGCACCGAGTTTACGTCAGCGACATAAATTCCGCCGACGTCGCCCGTCCGCGGGTTCAACAACCAGCACTGAAGTCCTCCAGTTAGATGATCGAGAATATAAAGGCCTTCCACGTCGTTCGTGATAGGCCCCGTCGCCATCGAAATCGATTTACCGCCGGATGCAGAATCGGCTTGCAGTCGCAGCGGAATCTGATTTTGCACTTGCTGAAACTGCTGATTAAGTTTCACTCGTTCCGACGCGGTCGCAGCCAACGCAGAAGAGTTCGAACTGCCCAAATGGTAGCCGCACGCCATGCTGGCGATGGCACCAACCATGACTGCGATAAGAGTAACCGATTGCCATACTGGCGAAATTTGAATTTTGCTCATTTCATTGCTCCTGTGATTTCTGCCCGAGACTTTATTGTAGCCGATTGCGCTTCGCCGTAGCCATCTTTTTGGTTTCGGATTCCCTCAAACTGTTCGTTCAGGACGTCAATTTTGCATAGGATCGAAACGGATCGAGCTTCTGACAGATTAACTTATTTCCCAAGTTTTCCCGCTTCGACAACAAGTTCCTCGAAAACTGGCTCGGCGATTCCAAGCTGCCCCGATAGATTTCGCAAAACTTCGGTTTCCTTGTCAGACAGTACGCCGTCCGCCAGAGCCACCTGCAACAAAGTCCCCATGCACTGCGCCGGCTCTTCTTTCAGTATGCGAAATTGCTCTTTGTAAAAATCCGGATCACGGGCGGCCCGCGCCATCATGGCGTCCAAAGAAGCTTTGCCGACACCGATGTCGCCAGCCAATTTGGCAACGATATCGCTCTCGGAATCCGCCTGACCATCGGCACCTGCAACGCAACACGCTGCTTTCAAAAGGTCAACTCGCTGCATTGGGGTCATTTCCGGATTTCCTCGTTCAGTATTGAAAGTCGACATCAGCTGTCATCTTTCGTTCATTTTAACCCGGATTATTCACGATGCGTGGGCGTCGAACTGGAGAAAGCTTGTTTCATTGGGATATTGCTGCAAGTTTGTGGTTTCGACAGCTCACCCACGACGTGAAATTGACGAATTTGCAAAACTTGCCTCCGCGTCCAGAGAACCGCTCAAAGGTCAAACCGGACGCAACGGACACCTGTCGTCGTGAATCATCCTGACTAAAACCTGACCTTCATTCCAGCGAACTCGCCGGTCGCTTTCCCCTTCGTCACTTGCCGGTCTTCGACTCGACCATAAGTCGCTTCACAAACGTCTGCGATGTAGCGATCCAAAACTGCAGGCTGACCCTCGACCACCATTTCAACGCTTCCATCGGAAAGGTTTTTCACCCAGCCTGCCACCTCATGGTGCCTTGCCGTCTGAACGCAGGTAGCCCGGAAACCGACCCCTTGTACACGACCAAAAAAGAAAACATGCCACCGGCGATTCATTGGACCCGACAACTATCGATAGTCATCAATTCGATAAATGTTTTGTGAAGGTGTTTCGTCGATCGAAGCGTGATCGTAAAGCCAAGCTTCGCAAACGTCGCGATCTGCGATGGTGCAATGATGTTCGCCAATGAGAGCGAACGGTTTTTCACCGCAACCAGAAATAATGACGGCATCGCTGGGACCCGCGTTGCTCAACACCCACTCGATCGCGCGAAAACGATTTGGGATTAGTTGTACTCCGTGCGGTTCCTCGAATCCATCCAACAACTGATGCATGGGCTCGTAATCGATCATTGGGTCAACTGAATCAAGCGTTGCCACAACACAATCCGCGGCTCGATCCAAAACTTCTCCGATACGTTTTCGAAGAGCATGCGATTGTTCACTGGCCATCGAACAAACACACCAGACTTTTCCTTTAACGACCTGTTTCACGGTTCTCACTGCAGCAGCCAATTGATTGGGAGTCCTCGCGGCATCGATCCAGACGCCAAAATCCTGACCACATTCGACGCGATCCATTCGACCAGGAATATTCGATCCCAGCTCAAGCCCTTTCGCGATCACGTCCAGCGGAACTCCAAGAGTCAAGCCAACCGCTGCGGCCGAAAGGCAGTTATAAATGTGAGCATCGCCGATCATTGCAGTTCGAACCGCGATCGACTCCGAACCGGCCGTGATCATGAACGACTGTTCCTGCTTGACCCGCTCCAGCAATCGCCCTTGAATGTTTGCGTCGTGCTTCATTCCAATCGTCAACGCAGGGTGCTGACAGTTTTCCACCAGAAAGTGACTTGTCGGATCGTCAACATTCAAAATGACGACGCCCGTTTTCTTTAGCGTATCCAACAACCGCAATTGAGAGCGTCGGTGGTTCGCACCGGTGCCGTGGAACTCCATATCGTTCTGTCGCATATTTGTCAGAACGGCGACATCGGTTGTCGCGCCTGCGAAGTTTCGTTTTGCCAAATCGCGACAGGAAACTTCTACAACCGCATGCGAGCAATCATTGATCGCCATTTGAGCAAGATGTTCGGCAAACACAGGAGGATTAAA
Source organism: uncultured Pirellulaceae bacterium (assembly GCA_964479855.1). GTDB lineage: Bacteria > Planctomycetota > Planctomycetia > Pirellulales > Pirellulaceae > Mariniblastus. The sequence goes on along the minus strand of CAYZPA010000060.1, from coordinate 21,760 downwards.
TTCGTTTCGAGGCAGGGAAGGGCAGTTGCGTCCCGTTCCAATCCCCATAGAAGTCGAATGGCCCGCCTCGCAACCGGCGACTTGCAAAATCGACTTGATCAGATGGCTGGTTACCGTCTTGCCATCCGTTCCACTGACGCCGATCGTCGTCAGCCTTTCGCTGGGACGTCCCGCCAGAGCGTGGCAAATCTGACCATACGCCTGCCGGGAATCCTCAACAATGATTTGAGGAACGCGGGTCGCAAGAAGCCTTTCGGTCACGACTGCGATCGCGCCGTTTTCGATCGCTTGCGGGCAGTCGTCATGCCCGTCGTTGTCGGCTCCGACGATTGCGACATAAAGGTCGCCTGGCTGACATTCTTCCCACTGGCCACAGCAGGAACTGAATCGGACTGACGAAGCGCCCATTAATTTGGCTTGAGGAAGTATTTCCTCGATAGCCAATCCATTGGCGTGATTGACGGTTTGGGTACTCACAAGGCCTCCTTGCCCGCGATCTCCTCGAATTGTAATCAGCATCCTTGCCGACGAATTTGAATTCTCGACATCCGACGATTTGCGTCAAGGCGAATCGGAATCGAATTCAACGCACCCTGCTGGCAAAGGCAAAATCCCAGGCCGATTCGTTATTTTGGAGAAGCTGCGTTAGACTTTGGCGGTTATAGACCCGGTTTATTCACGATGCGCGGGTGTCAAAATTGAGAAGGCTTGTTTCATTCAGGTATTGTTCCAAGTTCCAAGTTCCAAGTTCCAAGTTTGTGGTCTCGACAGTTCATCCACGATTTGAATTGGTGAATCTGCAAAAACCGTCGCCACCTAAAGAGAATCGCCTCAAAGGGCAAGCCAGACGCCTGTCGTCGTGAATAATTCCGGATAAAGTTTTTGATTCGCAATTCCGTCTGTTTTTTTTGCAGTCCATTCGCATGTCCCGGGAAGATTTTGACCTCGCGTCACTCGCAGAGTACCTCCACATCACGCCGGCCGAAGCCAGAAAGATGGCGGAACGTGGTCGTGTTCCAGGAAAACGAATCGGCGGGCAGTGGAAGTTCTTCAAGGAGGAAATTCATCACTGGTTCGAAGAACGCATCGGAGTCTCCGGCGATCAGGAGCTTGCCGAAGTAGAAAAAGTCCTGGAGATCCAGTCCACAAAACAGATCGTTGACTCCTTCAGCATTCCTGACTTGATGCCTGTGGAACTGGTTTTCGTTCCGCTTCTTGCCAGAACCAAACCTAAAGTGATTCAGCTGCTTTGCGATAAAGTAACCGCGACGGGCACGCTATGGGATCCGGATAAAATGGCCGACGCGATTCGAAAACGTGAAGATCTCCATCCGACCGCGCTCGAAAATGGCGTCGCGATGCTTCACCCCAGACGCCCAATGGCAAACATTATCGGCACGCCCTTTGTTGCGATCGGAGTTACGACCAGTGGAATCGCGTTCGGTGGACCACGTGGCTGCTTGACCGACATCTTCTTTTTGCTCGGCTCTACCGACGAAGCCGTTCATTTGCGAGTCCTCGCAAGACTCAGCAGACTCATTCGAGAGCCCGATTTTCTCGACACGATCCGAGGTTGCGAATCTTCTTCGGAAGCTCACGCCGCGATTCAAACATACGACGCCAACCTTGAATAATGAAATTTCATGGATACCGTCCGACAACCGTTTGCTTATCGGTGCTCATACGTGCTGACAGATGACTTTTGAGTTTACTGCAAAATGAGGTAGACTCCTTGGGAAGAATTTGGGTCAAACCGGAAAGCGGTTTACCAGCCCGATCTCATTGGAAGGAGCCGACCATGAAGACGCTGCATGTGCTTGCCACCGGAGACTATTGGCACGAGGATTTTACGGGAGAACTTTCCAGGATCGAATCTCCGGTCACGATGATTCCGATTAGCCGTATGGATTCCGTTCCGCAAAACGAATACGACGTGATCGTTTTGGCTCAATCTCGCAGGGACCAATTTTCCCAACAGCTGGTCGACGATTTGCGATCCAGGCTACCAAATGTGCCGATCGTGGTTCTGCTTGGTTCGTGGTGCGAAGGCCAGAATCGTTCCGGCGAACCGCTATCGGGCGTCAACAATGTGCTCTGGAGCCAATGGAAAAATCGATTCGAACAATTCGCGGTACAGCTTTCGAGCGGCCTTTCAACCGACTGGCACCAACCGCTCACTGCGACAACCGCAGATCGAGTTCGTGACCTTAAACTCGACCCGGTGATTGTCGAAAAACTTGCCGGAACGAAAATCTTGATCAGTGCTCTGGATCGCACTTCCTTCGAATCAACCTGTGATCTATTAAACCATTACCAATGCGGCTGTCACTGGCAAGAATCACCTGACCATCCAAGCGATGACGAGGTTTTCGATTTGGCAATTGTCCAAGGCAATACGGTTTCCGATTCGTTTGAATCGCGAGTCACTGCGATTCGCCAGCAATTTGACTCACTGCCAATGGTCGCCATTTTGAATGGTCCTCGGGCTCAAGATGTCGAAAGACTGGCAGTTCTTGGCATCACCGAAATCATCGCCAAACCATTTTCTCAGCTGGATCTCGTGTTCAGCGTAAGCCGAATTTTGAATCTTGTTCACGAGAGCACTGCGACGATCCGACGGCCCACGATCGCCAATCCATCTGTTGCAACGCAGATTCAAAAAGAGCTTTAGTCGAACGCAGCTTGAGCTTTAGTCGAACGCAGCTTGAGCGTTGGTCGAACGCAATTTTCATTCGAGAATTCAATTACGATCAAGAATCGAAACCGTTTGACCGTCATCAGTGGATTGGCCGTCATAATCGTTTCGTCGATGTCGCCATGCCGTATAAACACGGCATAACGTCCGAGCCACAACTTTTTTGAGGACCTACGTTTTTGCAACCATTCCCACGTTGCAACGACTATGCCCACACTGAAAAATCAATTCGACCCCAGGGCAACGATCCCACTCTCGGGCGAAGGATCGTTCGTTACAGTGACAAACGATCGCCTTGGAAGAATCCGCCCCTATCTGGTCGGCTTCGCGCTGTTTTGGACGCTCTGCGGCATCTACTTTTTAGCCAACGGGCTGACTTGGTATCCAACAGCAGTCTGCGCGATTGCTCTACTGGTAAACGTTGGCCTAATCTTTTGCCATGACCAGAAACGTTTTCACAAAGAATGGTTGGTCAACGCATTCCTTTCGTCAACCTGCCTTTCGATGACGGCAGTTGCGATGGTGATGGGAATTCGCGAGTCTCCTGTCCAGTTTCACTTTTGCCTCTTGAGCCTTGTTGCGGCTCAATTGTTGGGCATCCGCGCCGCCGCAAGATGGTTCCTACTTTCAGTTCTTGCAATCTATTTTTCACTCTATCCGCCATTCGAAATCGCTCGTGTTTCCAATGGAAAAACTTTTGACACGTTACTGAATAGCCTCGCTCTATCAGCCGTCGTGCTCTGGATTTGCGATCAGTCTGAAAAATTTTTGGTTCGCCGCACGGTCTACCTTCACAAACTGACCGAAAGCTTAAAAGAAAAAACCCGATTGCTTGGACTGGCTGAGGAGACGGCAGAAGTCGGGCATTGGCGGTGTGATTTAGCAACAAACCATACCGAATTTTCAAATGAGCTAAAAAGGATCTGCTCCCTGGAAGCGGGAACCGATGCAGACAACCGGATCGAAGATCTCATTTCACGATTCGGGGAGTCCTGTGCCGACGAGCTTCAACTTGCCCTCGTACAAGCCGCCAGCGAAGGCCAGTCATTCACCGTGGATCTCTGGTTCCTTGAACAGGGGCAGATGCGATACGTCACCTGCCGAGGATTCTGCGAACTGGCACCTGATCAGAGCGTCGTGGCGATCTTTGGCGTGATTCGAGACGAAACAAAACTAAAAGAAGCCACTCAACGACTTTCCAAAAAAGCAGACGAACTAAATCGACTGGCGAGCTTTGACCCGCTGACCGGTCTATCCAACCGTCTGCAGTTCCGGCGCAATCTTAGCAACGCCGTAACCGCCACAAAGTCTCAGCAAGAATTGATCGCGTTGCTCGTCCTGGACATGGATGGCTTTAAAGAGATCAATGATACGCTTGGCCATCCCGTCGGCGACCTTGTTTTGCAGGAAGCCGCGAATCGAATCGAAGAACACGTTTACCCGGGCGACATTGTATCGCGACTTGGCGGCGATGAATTCACAGTCATCCTGCGAGACGCTCAGTCAATTAAACGGGCCACTCACATCGCTAATGAAATCGTCAACGCGATCAAAGAGCCGATGCACTTCAATGAAACCAAGATGCAGGTCGGAGCGAGCATTGGAGTTGCTTTCTGCCCGACCGATTCGACAACCGCGGACGAGCTTTTCACCTTTGCCGATACGGCCATGTACGATGCAAAGTTCAACGGCAAAGACGTTTCGCTTTACAAAGCATCCATGACGGACGAACTGGTTCGTAGAAAGCGCATCGAAAGTAAGCTCGCCAATGCTTTGGATCGCAACGAGTTCAGCGTGGTCTACCAGCCGCAATGGAATGTTCGCAACAAACAAATCATTGGTTTCGAAGCGCTGATGCGGTGGAACCGTGACGGAACCGTGGTTTCGCCAGCCGAGTTCATTCCACTGCTCGAAAGCTCGGGCAAAATCATCGAGGCCGGGCAGTGGATTTTGGATCAAGCCTGTCAACAGGCTCAGATTTGGCAACAACTAGGATACGAAACCCGAGTCGCTGTTAACATTTCGCCCATCCAATTTCGCGACCCCGGTTTCTACGATCGAGTCCTCGCGACTCTATCGAAATACTCGGTTGCTCCGAACCGAATCGATCTTGAAATCACCGAAGGCGTCATCATCAACGACGTGGCGCGAACATCGAAGACGCTGATGAAGCTGAAGGCACTCGGTTGCCTCATCAGTGTCGATGATTTTGGCACCGGCTACTCTTCGTTGGCCTACCTTCGGGATTTCCCAATCGACCAGTTGAAAATTGATCGAGCTTTCATCAAAGACTTCCCGAACCACGATGACGGTACGATCGCCAGCAGCATCATCGTGTTGGGCTTGAGTCTTGACATGGAAGTGCTTGCCGAAGGCGTTGAAACCGAAGAACAGCTTGAATTCCTTAAGAATCACGACTGTCACAATTTCCAAGGAAACCTCGCCAGCCTTCCCGTTGATGCCGACACTTGCCTTCAACTTCTACAAGAAAACGGGATCGTCGCAGGACGCGTTCCCTTGAATCTCGACTTCAAGGACGACGGAGTGCTCGTTTTCGGCCAATCAAAAAACCTGACAAGCCACTAAGTTTGAGGATCCGAGTCAGATTTCCAGGGACATCATAACTGATTAGTCAAAGCGTTTTATTTATTGCTTCCGCAAAAATTCGTCCAGCTTTCCCGCACCGATAAACAGCCCGCCACCAACGATGGCACACACGATTCCCGCGAACTTCATTTCCTCATCGCCGCTTTCGTACTCCTGAATCACCAACAGGATGGGGCAGGCAAACAGACAAACGAACCCGAGCATTCGAACCAGCGATCCGCTTTTGGTTCTTGATTGAAACTCGCCCAGTTCATCGTCTGAAATGTCTGGTGGCGGCAGATTGACCAAACGACGAATCGGTCCAACCATCGCCCAAAACATTCCTGCCACAATCGCCGTGACCACACCTGCCAAGTGCAAATCCTCTTGGTCGCCTACGAAATCAAAGCTGCTTAAAACGAACAGGATCGGAACGGCCATCACCACCAAAGTGGCAATCGTCTGCCACAGAAGAAGGATCGCTCGCTGCCACAAACTGGCTGGCTTCTGTTTGGTCGGAGCCACCGGTCGCTGCGATTTCGGAATCTTGGCAGTTCGCACTTCGCAGCCCCCCATCAAACCGAACGATCGAACTCGAACCGTCATCGGCGATTGAGCACCATCGTGCCGGACTCGATCGAAAGTACCCCCCATGATAACGAGGCCATCGACATCGACCTGGGCACCCGGCGGAACAATAATCTCAACGCCACCCATCATCACAAAAGAAACAATGTTCACGTGCCGCGCCGTCACGTTAGACAGATCAAGACACGATCCACCCATCAGCGTTAGCATCAGGTTCGGATCACCGACTTTCCAGTTGCCTCGTTTCTCTCGCCCCGCCATCACACAAACATGCAACCGCATTCCGGCTTCGGCATTTTGATATCGAGCCTCTTTCACTGGCGGGACAGCCGTCATCGGAACCGCGTTTCCTGCGTTGGCTCCCGGAACGAATCCCGCAGTTTGCCCCTCGAACCCTGCAGCCTGCCCAACCATGTCAGCTCGAGCACTTCCAACGGATGCAAATCCAGACTTGAATTCACTGGCTTGCTGGTACCGTCGTCCGGGCTCCTTCTCGAGGGCTCGCATGACGATCTCATCCAGGCGTGCATCGATATTTGCTTTTTTGGACGGAGCCTGAAATCGTCCCAACGGCAGCTCTCCGGTCAACATCTCGTAGATCACCACACCCAAGGAATAAATGTCAGCTCGATGATCGACTTCGGTTGGACGTTCTTTTTGTTCAGGAGCCATGTAGTTCCACGTCCCCATGACTTGCTGAGTCTGAGTCAAACCTGCATCGGCGGTGCTGCCTGCAATTTTCGCCAATCCGAAGTCAGCAATTTTGATGTTGCCTCGACTGTCCAGCAAAATATTTTCGGGCTTAATGTCTCGATGAATCACGCTCTCGTTGTGAGCATATTGCAACGCGTCGCAAAGCTGCGGAACCAACTGCATCGCATGCAGTGGCTCCAGCTTTTCCGCCGTCGTGATCTGACGCAGGTTTAATCCGTCGACAAACTCCATCACCAAAAAATGGACCGCCTCGCGAATACCAAAGTTGTGAACAGTCACAATGTTTGGATGGCTCAACCTTCCCAACGCTCGCGCTTCTCGCTTGAACCGCTCGGCAAATTCAGGATCGTTTGGCCGATAAAGGAACACTTTCAAGGCAACCAGTCGATCAAGATCCCGCTGTCGCGCCTTAAACACCGCCCCCATTCCCCCCTGGCCTACCAATTCCAGAATCTCAAGCTCCGGAAATAGCCGCGTCAGATCGCTGATCGAAGGCACTTTGAACCGCTGGTCTGACTGCCCGATCGAAATGGAGTCACGCTGCGACTTTTGAGCGACTTCCATCAGGCATCGTGGGCACAGTCCGCCGGGCAGGTCGTCGGTGATGAAGGCTTGGCATTTTTGACAATTCAGTGGCATGCTATTCTCGGGCGTTTATCAGTAAAAAACGGGCTTCTACCGAGTAAATACGGAAATGCCGTGGCCAGTTACATCCGGCCGGAATTTTTTTTCTGAGTTCGAGTTATAACACGCGAGAAACGTCAACTGGAATTATTCACGACGACAGGCGTCTGGTTTGCCCCTTGGGGGTATTCTCCGGATCCGGAGGCAAGTTTTGCAAATTCGTCAATTTCACGTCGTGGGTGACCTGTCGAAAACACAAACTTGGAACAGTATCCCAATGAAACAAGCTTTCTCCATTTCGACGCCCACGCATCGTGAATAATCCGGGGTCAACCTAACCAGCTAGGGCCTGCAACAGCGTATCGAGCTCACTGTCTACGCTGGCTGGATCATCCAAAGTCTGAGCCACGATATCGACCAAAGCAGCGCGATATTTTTCTTTCAGTCGGTGAGCGGCAACTTTTACCGCCACGGGTGACATCTCCAGACGCAAGCCGATTCGTTCGCAGTCCTCACCCGTCAATGGCTGGCCAGCGAGAGTCGTTTGCAGAGAATCGTAGAGCTCAATTTTGCCCTTCAATTCGTGTTCGGCTCGCAACCGGGTGAGAGCCTGAGACAAAACTTCGAGAGCCCATCTGCGATCGAACAATTTTTCTGCCGTCCATCCATCAACGGGTTCTCGCTGATATCGTTCTTCCGCAGAATCAACATCCAAAGAGAACACGTTCAATCCGCCACCGCGTTTCTGCGCGGTCTCTTTGGCGAATTCCTTGCTTGCAAATCGGGTCACCGCTGACATCAGGAACCATCGAAAACGTCCCCGTTCGGGACTGACGGCGGCAAGGAAGTCCTTGTCAATCAATTCGACAAAGAAGCCTTGCACAATGTCGGATGCCTTTTCCGCTGAATTTCCTTTACGTCGAAGATAGGCAAACAGCGGGTACCAGTAAGTTTTACAAAGCTCGCTCAGCGAATCGCGGCGGACCTGCGAATCTTCATTCTGCGACGACGTGACCAAGTGCCAACGCGTCGTATTAAATCCGGATCCGTGCGGAATGCTGTTCACAGGCTTCAGGGCTCAGTGGAATAACCAAGAAAAGATCAACCCGCGAAAGTATACCCTCTCACCGCACGGATCAGGAAAGCCAAACCGACAACTGCGCCAGAAAGACCGCCGTTTCAAGTTTTGCCGCAGTGTTATCAGCTTCAAAATCTAAAACCTCTCGCTGCCAACATGAACCCGGATTATTCGCGAGGCGTGGGCGTCGACAGGGAGAAAACTTGTTTCGTTTGGATGTTGTTTCAAGTTTGTGGTTTCGACAGTTCACCCAAGACGTGAAACTGGCAAATTTGTGAAACAGTCGCCATCTCAGAAGAATCGTAGCACAGACAAAACCAGACGCATGTCGTCTTGAATAATTCCGGATGAATCTTGACCGAAGCCGTTTTTTTCTTTAATCACTCCCCACACCACGAAGTTGCAAGTTCGAAGTCGACGCGAAGGACCACAACAAATGAAAAGCCTTTCCATCATCGCAGCAATCTGTTTTGCATTGCTCGCTTTTGAGTCCGCTGTTGGGCAACGCATACGAGTCGATTTTTCAGCCAGTGCATTTGAGCCCAACGCAAGCGAACGGGAACTTGCTCCCGGAGTGTTCATCTCTTCTGGAGACACGGTGACCGGTACGTTCGATTATGAAATCCCAACAATTCCACTGGAACAAGACGGAACGTTCGCGTCCTATTCCCCTTCTGCTCCGGCCTCATTCTCCGTCACGACCAATGGAATAACCTTCGAAACGGTTGAAGACTTTCGCATCCGCATCACAAACAATGCTGCGGATGACGGACTATCGGGTCGCGACAGTCTCACGATTTCTGACGGATTCAATCAGAGCACCATGGCTGGCCCCTCGGGCGAACACATCGGACTTAATGGGCAAATCATTCGAGGCTCAACCACGCTGATCCTGCATGACGAATCAGCGGCGACTTGGGACTCGATCGAACTTCCGAACCGTCTTGATTTGAATGACTTCTCAGCAACATTGGGAGTCGTCGATGGAGTCAATGTTGAAGGAAATCCCTTCCGGTTTCTGTACACCATTGACAGTCTGAATGTTCAGGCGGTCCCCGAACCAAATTCACTTGTCAGCATTCTGGCCGCTCTGTTTCTTTTGAAACGTCGCCGCAGCATTGCAGCGTGAATTGGCTTCCGGATCGCTGCCGTGGTGCGCCCAAGCTAAATCGACAGTCCGAGATGGTGAGCCAAGGAACGTAAGTCCCCCGGTTCCTGCACCCGTTCGTTAACACTGGCATTGAGTCACCACCGCGAAAACAGGCCTCGCGAAAACATGGCCCCCGGCACCTCGATTGCGCAACACCGTTATCAGGAAAGCCAAAACGGAGCCGGCAACAGAAAGACATGATTTTCAAGCAAACTCAATGTGCCGTTCCAGCTGATGTACCGCGTCAGGAAGAAAATCACTGCAAAGGAAAACGAAATGGGTGCCGCGAAGAATTGGACAGGATACCGAATCCACCAGCGGACAGGCTTTTCCTTCTTCGCACTTCGGCCAACCGCCCACCCCGTGATAACGCGACTCGGCCACGCGAACGCGACAAACAGCAGCGATAGTGACCACAGAAATTCTGGCGGTACTTCTTCGATCTTCAACAGAAACAAAGGTATCGCCAACAACAGAGTCATGAACAAAGCAAACAGATGAGCGAACGGTGTACGACTGAACTGACGCATCACAACACGTGGCTCGGCAAAACGTTTTAGCTTTCCGTCGGTTCCGAAATGAGCCTGCAAAAACGGAAGCAATGCAAACACGGGAACGGAGATCGCGATTCCCAGAAAAGTGCACAGCCCTCCAACAACTGGACGATCACTGGTCGATCCCGCCAACAGCAATGTCGGTATCGCCAGCCACAACATCGTTCCAACAAAGCCTTTCAAGCCGAGCATAAAATACCTCGGCAGGTCCAGCCCAACGATGAAGCCCCAGACCGCATCCCTCGAATCGGCGTAAAGATTTCCTTTGAAGATCCTTTTTAAAAAGATTGCCGGCAAGAACCAGTCGTTGATCGGTTGAGCGTTGCAAATGTCTGTAACCAGCTTTGGCGACATCCAACCAATCATCAGCGACAGAACCCATCGCGTGATTCGAGACCGCCGAACCAACCAGATTCCGATCGAAAACGGAGCAATCAAGGGCCAGAAGAAATATCGCAGCTTGCCGCCGCATGCGAGCGCCGCAAAAACGTGTCCCAAGGTCGCGACCATCAAAACCCATTGCAGTATTTTTAAGCCACCTGCGGCAGGACTGGACGGGTCAATGATCTGAGCATCGATCCAAAATCCCGTTACGATTCGGATTGGCCAAATCAGCAGCCAAACGCCAAGCAGCATGCCACCGATGTGGCTGGCTTTCTGAATCCCGTCAAAGAGGCTACGAAACTTTTCGCCCCGAGCAGCTTTACCGCCTGCATCGAGTAAATATCCCAGCGTGATCAGCTGAAAAAAAGGAACATTCGCGATCACCGCCAGAAAGAAAACGTAGCTCGCCATGCTGAAAATTCTAGACGCCAACCAAGCAAGACCGCCCATCAATCGAAACGGCCAGCTCCGTGTCGCGGCTGCCTGTTCCTGAATCATCTCTTCGGCAACGACGACATCATCTTCATCGATGGCAGCGATGAAGACTTCTTCGTCAACGGTTCCAGTTGCAGCTGAGTTTGCCATACGTTTTGCCGAAATAAAAACCTTTTAAGGGAAGCTTTTCGAAAACCTTACTCCCTGCCAAAGTGTACTATCAAACGTGGAAAAGGTTTCACGCAAGAAGAGTTTCCGCTGGACAACAGAATGAACAGCAACGACAGGTTGAAAGCATGACTTTGAACTCGATCGCAAAAAATGGTGTATTCATGGCGATTCTCGCTGGAAGCACGGGTTTGCTTTTCTATCTTTTGACCGCTCAGGCAGAACTGCCAACTCCAAGAACCTTCCACCCTGAATCCGACGCCCAACGAGGAATCAGAGCGACTGCTGACGCGGTGTCATCGGCATTTGAGAACACATGGAAACAGCAGAAAATCGAAGTCGCCGCCCATGCCAGTGACTTCACGGTCGCACGTCGGCTTTCTCTTGCATTGACCGGAACCATCCCGTCTGTCCAGGAATTGAAAACATTTGAACAACAGCCCGCTGAGCAAAGAATTCACTTTTGGGTCTCGCGACTATTGGAAGACTCCCGCTGCAATGAATACCTTGCCGAACGATTGGCTCGATCTCTCGTCGGCGTAGAACAGGGACCATTTGTCGTTTACCGACGACGACGATTCGTCAATTGGTTGACTCAGGAACTGGAAGCAAACCGCCCCTACGATGAACTTGTCAGGCAGCTATTGAGCGACGATGGTGTTTGGACCGATTCGCCGGCGGTCAACTTTTACACTCGCAACATTGTGCCAGATCAGGGCAGCGAAGACAAACCCGATCCAATTCTGCTTGCGGGACGAACTTCCCGAGCGTTCATTGGAATGCGGATCGATTGTTTGCAGTGTCATGATGACTTTCTGGGCAACATTGTGGTCAGCGATCCAGATGGAAGCCGCAATGGCGAGCAAACTGATTTCCATCAATTGGCCGCTTTCTTTGGCGGAACCCGAAATACTTTTTTCGGAATCAAAGACATCCCCAACGAAGAGGCGTCGTGGAAATATCAACTGCTGGACGAAAGTGAAGCTTCTGAATTGGAACCGCGCGTCCCGTACGCTCAAGAATTGATTCAGGACGACTTACCACTGCGAGATCAGCTCGCCAGTTGGGTGACTCATCCGGAAAACCGCCCCTTCGCCAGAGCCATCGTGAACCGCGTCTGGGCGATTATGTCCAGCCGACCAATGATTGAACCGGTCGATCACATTCCGCTGGATGGACCGTTTCTTGAGCCGATGGAGATCCTCGTTGATGACTTCATCGAAAACGGCTTCGACCTGAAACGACTCATTCGTGTCATTGCTGAATCGAACGCGTATCAGCTCGAAAGTTGGGCCGACCACGAAATTACCGGGCAGCACGAAAAGTCACTGGCCGTGTTCCCGATGAGTCGACTTCGCGGCGATCAAGTCGCCGGCGCGATTTTTCAATCCACGTCGCTCCGTCCCGTCGACAAGTATTCGCACATCATTCGCCGGATGCAACGTTTTGGTGACGTGACTCAGTTCGTTACCCGCTACGGCGATCCAGGTGAAAACGAATTCGAGGCCACCGGTGAAACGGTGACTCAAAAGCTACTGATGTTCAATGGAGAAATGTTGAACAATCGCATCGGCGACAACTCTTACTCGACGGCACACATCGCGGGCCTTTCGCCGAATACCGAAACCGCGATCGAAACAATTTTCCTCGCGACGCTTTCACGAAGGCCAACAGATGAAGAAAGTGAATTTTTCCTACGACGTTTCGAGGAAGAAGAGGTGATCAATGATGCCGTCAAGGATTTGTATTGGACGCTGCTGAACAGTCTGGAATTTAGTTGGAATCATTGACGTTCGAAATCAGGTTACCGAAGGCACCCAGCCACCATCGTTTTGCAAGCCACACCATCAACCGACATTTGGAATCGAAACACTCGTTTCAGGAATAAGAAAATGGAAGATCACAGCTGCGGTGGACTCGACCACATTCGACGTCGAACCATTCTTAAAATGGCCGGACTCAGCGGCATGTCCTGGCTGACGCCTCTCGCGACCGCACTCGCAAGAGAAGAAGAAAAAAAGAAAACCAGTCGCCCCAAATCGTTGATTGTGCTTTGGCTCGAAGGAGCCCCCAGCCAACTGGAAACTTTTGACCCGCACCCCGGCACCACCATTGCGGCGGGCAGCAAAGCGATTAAGACTCGAGCCCCCGGAATCATGCTGGGTGACGGTTTGGTGCAGACCGCTGAACAGATGGACTCAATTTCGCTGGTCCGAGCGCTCACTTCGCGCGAAGGCGATCATGCACGAGCGATCTACAATGTGAAAACTGGCTTTCGTCCCGACCCAACTTTAAAACACCCTTCGATCGGCAGCATCATTTGCCATCAATTGCAAAACCAGGACGATAGCGTCGTCGATATTCCTCGACACATTTCGATTCTTCCAGGTCACATGGCAGGACGAGGCGGATACCTTGGCGACCAATTCGACGCGTTTCGTGTCGGTGATCCCGTGAACCCAATCCAGGACATTAATTCATGGGTCGACAAAACGCGGCAGAGTAAACGTCTTTCGGATCTCGAATTTCTCGACAAACGATTTTTGCAAAAAAACCGCACCAACAAATCGGTCGCTGGCTCTCTGGGCACACACCAGCGTCATGCAGCATTGGACATGATGTCATCCGACCAGCTGGAAGCTTTTGATGTCAAGAAAGCTCCTGAGGCACAACGGATGGCATTCGGAGACACTGCGTTCGGTCGAAGTTGCCTCGCTGCACTGCGTTTGATTGAAAAAGGAGTCCGCTGCGTCGAAGTAACGCTCGGCGGTTGGGACTCGCACGCGAACAACCATCAGCTTCAGGCAGGTCGCATCAATATTCTGGATCCAGCTTTCGCGACGCTGATCAAAGAGCTTAAGAAACGCGATTTGCTTGACACCACGATGGTGATTTGCGGCGGCGAGTTCGGTCGGACTCCGCACCTGAATCCAGTTGGAGGCCGAGATCACTGGCCGCATGGTTTCGCGGTAGCCATGGCGGGCGGTGGAATTCAAGGTGGTCGAGTCGTTGGCGAAACGGATCCGAATCCTGCTCCGGACGAAAAGAAACCCAAAACGCTATTGAAAGATCCTCACCCTGTCGAGGACATTCATGCGACGGTGCTGTCACAAATGGGGATCGACTTCCGACAGGAATTGGACACGCCAGTTGGCCGCCCGATGGTCGTCTGCGAAGGCAGTCCGATCAAGGAGTTGCTGTAAGCTCTTATAGACGACACTTCACTACGTGTTGAACGAAACGCCGGACTCTCTCAATTGCAGGTTCAACAAAGCAGCGGATTCGAAAAGTTTGGCGTTCATGCCAGCCTCAATCGCTGCGGCAACGTTTTCCGGTTTGTCATCCGTGAAAAATATTTCATCAGGCTGGCAACCCACCAATTGATTCGCCATCGAAATCGCAGACTGGTAGATTTTTCCGTCCGGCTTCATGCTGTGTTCTTCGTAGCTCAAAATCCGGTTTCCAAAAAGCTGATCCACGATCGCGAAATTTTGCTTGGCCCAGTTCCAGTGAGCGGAACAGGTGTTCGACAGAATCCCCATCGGAAAATTGACGGCTCGCAACTGGGCAACCACATGAACGATGGATGTGTTGAGCCAAAAGATATCGGCGACAGCGGTCATCAAAGCATCATGATCGACGTTGCATGCTCCAATTTCGTTGAACCGCGCATGAAACTCACTGCTGTTAAGCTCACCTCGCTCAAACCGGTTCTCGAGGTCGTGGGGAGGCTGAAATAAAATTGCTTCGACGTCAGCAGACTGCATGGAGGCGATTGTTGCCACGTTTTCGATCAACCGCTGGTGATCAAATTCCAGCAGAACTTTTCCCAGATCGAAGAAAATAAATTTGGTGTTGGCCATCGTGTTAAACAAGTGTCCGATTCGAGTCCCGTAGGCGGTATCAACGAAAATTACCGCAACGTTTGAAGATTGTATAATCCGGGCTGAAGTTTAACGACGCGTCCTTCGCGTTTTCTTCAAAGTCATGAACTTAAAGCAACAGATACGAGCAAACTAATGGAATCGGCAACAGCCACCAACACTCGACCAACCAACCTAAAAGAACTGATTGATAGCGGTTGGCAATCCAAATCCGTCAAACAGGAGATCCAGGACAACTTCGTTCAAATGCTCGCTAGCGGCGAAGAACTTTATCCTGGAATCATCGGCTACGAACACACGGTGATTCCCGAAATCAACATCGGCCTGCTCTCGAATCATGACATGCTCTACCTTGGTGAAAAAGGGCAGGGCAAGAGCCGCCTGATGCGCGGAATGGTCCGGTTTATGGATGAGTTCGTTCCTTATCTGGACATTCCCGGATGCCCATTCCACGAAGATCCACTTGATCCGCTTTCAACCATCGCAAAGCAATTCGTCGAAGCTCGTGAACCGCAAGACATTCCAATCGCATGGTGGCATCGAGAAGATCGTTATGCTGAACGATTGGCGCCCGGAACCAAATTCGCTGACATCATCGGCGAAATCGATCCGGCAAAACTGGCTGACGGCGTCAGCATGTCGACCGAGGAAGCGTTGCACTTCGGTCTGATCCCTCGCATGCATCGAGGCATCTTTGCCATCAATGAATTGCCAGAATTGGACGAACTGGTCCAAGTCGGACTGTTCAATATTCTGGAAGAACGCGACGTTCAGATTCGTGGCTTTCCCGTTCGATTCGACATCGATATTTTGATTCTGTTTTCCGCCAACCCATCGACCTACAACCGCAGCGGCAAAGTGATTCCGCAGCTTAAAGACCGAATCGGTAGCTTGATTCAGACGCACTACCCACAGGAGCGTGGCGTTGGTATTGAGATCATGGAACAGGAAGCCGACATTGAACTGGGCGGTGATTTCCCGGTCGCAGTGCCTTACTTCATGAAGGAAATTTGCGAACAGATCACCGTTCAGGCTCGCAAGTCAAAATTCATCGATCAACAATCGGGCGTCAGCGCGCGTTTTAGTCTTGCCAACTACCGAACGATGGTTGCGAGTGCCCGGCAGCGAGGCATCGTGCTGGGAGAAAAACCGGCAGTTCCTCGAATCAGTGATCTTGGACACCTTTACACGTCGTCGCTTGGAAAACTGGAACTGGATTTGATGGGCAGCCACCAGATGTCAGAAAAACAGGTTCTGGACAGCATCGTCGCAGAAGCCATTCAGGTTGTGTTCACAGAATACGTGACCGAACACGGGCTGGACGACATTGCGGAGATTTTTGGCAAAGGCGTTCGGATCGAAGTCGGCGACATGATCCCGTCAGCCCAATACGCTGAACGTCTCAAGAACGTTCCGCCGGCATGGGAGAAGGCTTTTGAGGTCAATGCTTCTTCTGACGATGCGGTTCGCGCTTCGTGTGTTGAGTTCATTCTTGCGGGATTGTATTCGGTCGACCGAATCTCGCGTGCTCAGGACCACGGCCAGTCAACTTACGAGATCTGAAAATGACGAAGCCACAAAACAGGCCCGGCGGAATCCTGCACACGTACATGAAGTACGATCCTGTCCGATTTCCCGGTCCGTCGCAGCCGCAATCCGACGTCGTGACTCCGTTGATGGATCAGATGATGGCCTACGGTTCGCAGCGGCCATTGACCGAAGAAGAGATGGCTCGCGCGATCAAGATCGATCCGGCTCAGCTTTCTCAAATGGGGCCCAGCATCGAATTCATGCAAGCGATGTTGGAGGACCAAAAACGAAAGATTCTTGAAAAGTACGAAACCCATTCGGTTCGCAAAAAAGCGGGCAAAGTGTTTCGAAAACAAGCCAAAAAGCATCCTGCGATGGATGACGAAATGCGTTCAGCTTATGACGAAGCGATTAACCGTCAGCAGCTCTACGACCTGGAAAATCTTTGGTATCGAGTCAATTCTGACAGCGACGAGATGGCGAAACACTTGATGTCAGTGATCGCTCGGCTGCAGGACAAATACGAAATCGATGAACTTCATTCGAAGTACACGTTCACCGGTGTTGAATCGTTGACGATTCCGGAAGCTCTGGAGATCAAAGAGATTCTGGACAAGCTGGATGAATTGCTCGACCAGTTACAGGACGCGTTGCAAAATGGCCAAATCGGCTACATCGACATGGAGGAAATGGCTCAACATCTGGACGAAGAGACGATGCATTCTCTTGAGGAAATGCAGCGACAGATTCAGGACTACATTCAGAAAGCTGCCGAAGATCAAGGATTCAAAAAGACGGATGGCAAGTACGAATTGACTCCGAAAGCCTATCGAACGTTTCAGAACAAATTGCTTTCGCGGATTTTCAGTCACTTAAAAGAATCCAACAGCGGGCGGCACTACGATGCAGCAGTCAACGGTGAAGGCGCCGTCGAAATGCAGTCAACGAAGCAGTACGAATTCGGTGATTCGCTTACCAACATGGATATTCCGCAGTCGTTCATCAATGCGATGATCCGCGACAGCAGCCAGCGACCGATTCGACTCAAATCGGAAGACATCGAAATCCATCGAACTCGGAACAATCCCAAAGCCGCGACCGTAATCATCATGGATATGAGCGGCTCGATGCGTTACGACGGCCAGTACGTCAATGTCAAGCGAATGGCTTTGGCGATGGATGGGTTGATTCGCACCGAGTATCCGGGCGACTATTTGAATTTTATCGAGATGTACACTTTCGGCAAAGTTCGTCGACAGGGCGAGATCATTGACCTGATGCCGAAGCCAGTCACGATTCACAACCCTGTCGTGCAATTGAAGGTCGACATGAGCCGTGAAGAAGTTAGCGAACACATGATTCATCCGCACTTCACGAACGTCCAACACTCATTGAAATTGGCTCGACAGCTGCTGGCCAACGTCAACACTCCGAACAAGCAGGTGATGTTGATCACCGACGGATTGCCAACGGCACACTTCGAAGATTCGACATTGTACATGCTTTATCCTCCGCATCCGAAAACTGAAGAAGCCACCATGCGAGAGGCGATGATGTGTGCCAATGACGGAATCACCATCAATACGTTTTTGGTGCCCAGTTGGTCGCAATCCGAGGAGGACATTCGATTCGCCCATCGATTAAGCGAGTCGACTCAGGGCCGCGTATTTTTCACTTCAGGTGGAGATCTGGATCGGTTTGTCGTTTGGGATTACGTCAACCGAAAACGCGAGATCCTTTAGCCCGGATTATTCACGATGCACGGGCGTCAAAATTGAGAAGGCTTGTTTCATTGGAGCTTGTTGATTTCATGAGCCATTTGGGCGGTAGCCGGTTGTCGCCTAAGCGCATTTCGGCGATAGCCCAGTGGCACTTACTTAGAGCATTTCAGCCACGAAGTGGCGACATGGGTTAGCCTCGGGCATAAGCCCGAGGAATCGTTTCGAACGTTTTAGAAAGTCCCGAAGGGACGACATGAGCTTAGACTTTTCGGATTCCTGTCGTCCCTTCGGGACTTTTGGTGATCGACCATTTCAGTCCACGGGCTCAAGCCTTGGGCTATATCATGCCGTCCCGCAGGGTCTAAATTAAGTGCTATTGGGCGATAGACCCGGTTGAAGCGTCGCTGTCCGCCCGGGACGAATCACGAGATCGCGCTCAAGGTGAGACGAATCGTGTCGAAGCAGACAGGGATCGACTACGATCGAATTTACCCTGAACAGAAATTCGTGGACGACCTGTTTTGTTGTTGACTACATCTACTTTTGTTTCACCCAAATTCAAGCTCCAAAAAATCCATGAAACAGGCGGCAGACACTTCCGAAGGCGACTTTGATTCAGGCCTTATCGCCCCTTATCGCCGGAAGATATCTGCAGGTTCTCGCGGCCAGTTCTGTCGCCTTAATGTTGCCCGGGCTACCCACCCTGTGTTTTGACAGTCCAGGCAACAACAGGCAAATGTGCTGTCAAAAAAGTTGACTAGCTATATTCTGTTGACTGAAAACCGCCAAACAAGAGAATGGTAAGCTCAGACAGGAATTAGCCGTTCATACGAGAGTACAGATGATCAATTATTTCAACATTTTCCCTGAAAAATCGCAGACAGAATTACGCACGATTACGATTTTTGGAAACCCGAACGGCGATGATTTGCCAGATGGGACCTACATTTTTACAGAGTACTTTTGCACTGATTTAAACTGCAACTGTAATCGAGTTTTGATCAAGGTATTACAGGACAAACTGGACAATGAAGATGTTGAGGAAGTGGCGACGATCAGCTACTCGTGGGCCGAAGACCATGATTCCGCCTCGAATTTTGACAGGGAACTAGAAAACCCGTTCCTTGATCCGTTTCATTTTCAGGCGCACTATGCTGAAACGCTCATGGAGATGTGGTACGACCAACTGCAGAGTGATCATAATTATAAGGCCCGCCTCAGACGGCACTATGAAGAACTGCGAGAGGAATGCGGCGAGTATGAGGAATCCGACGCATTTACCTCGATCCGTCAGTCAAGAAGGGATCGAAAGCGAAAGAAATCTCCGCGACAGATGGTTGCGATCTCCAAAGCAGACCGAAAATCGAGAGCGAAAGCACTGCTCGCCTTAAAGAAAAAGAAACGAAAGTAGTATTCGCGCAATAACGTCGGCGAGCATTTTCAGCCCGGATTATTCATGAGGCGTCGGCGTCGACATGGAGAAAGCTTGTCTCATTGGAGTATTGTTCGAGGTTTGTGGTTTCGGCAGTTCACCCACGACGTGAAATTAAAGAATTTGCAAAACGTGCCTCCGCGTTCGGAGAATCGCTTCAAAGGGCAAACCAGACGCCTGTCGTCGTGAATAATTCTGGTTGAGAACCCGCGAGGTAGTCTGATGGCGTTTCTAATTTGCATTTTCATTGCCCTTTTGATTTTTCTCACTTTCGTATGGCAAGATAAATCTTGGGACAAAAAGTGGCCTCCGATCGACGACGATGAATTCTTGCGTCGCTGTCCGCCCGAGACGAATCACGAGATCGCGCTCAAGGTGCGAAAAATCGTGTCGGAGCAGACAGGGGTCGACTACCATCGAATTTACCCTGAACAGAAATTCGTGGACGACCTGTTTTGTTGTTGACTGCATTTACTTTTGTTTTACCCAAATTCAAGCTCCCATAAATCCATGAATCAGGCGGCAGATACTTCCGAAGGCGACTTGGATTCAGGCCTAATCGCCGGAAGATTTCTGCAAATTCTCGCGGGCATTTCTGTCGCTTCGATGTTGCTCGGGCTACTTCTTGGCAACGTCTATTTTGACTGTTCATTTCTGTTTTTGTTCTGGGCCGGTGCAGCATTGATAAAGCGCAGCCGAGTCGCCCGAGCCATCACCATCTTCGTCTCCGCTGGAATTTGCCTCGTCGGCGTCGCCATGACCGCTTTCGTATCGCTCCGAGGCACCAACGGAGTCATAATTTCCGTCGGTCCGTGGCAAGAGTCCGACCCGACCATTGGAATGACCATCGTCACATTGCTATTGATGATAACGCTCGCTGCGACGCCACTTTATCTGTTGCTTACGCCAACGGCCAATCAACAGTTTGCAGCGGCGAAGCTGGTGAATCGGGATGGACCATAATGGCGCGATTAATCATTGAATCCGTCGTTTAGCCACCGGCCGAAGACGGTGGGCATCAGCGGAAATGCTTCAGCCGAACGGCTTGGTAAGTTCTGTGCTGTTCATTGATTCCGCACTGCATGACCGAAAAGCCAAGCTGGTCGAGGGTAACGAATTCAAGGCAGAGTTCCAGTTGGTATCAACATCACTGACGCAAACTTCTGAACTCAGGTTGCCAGCAAAACTTGGCAACCTTCTCTGAAATGTACTACGATAATGCTTAATGCCGTCGCTTTGAGCGACATAGTTCAACGCACGATCTATCCGTGTGACCAAACCAAACCCGGATTGCGAACGTATGCTCGTGGCACACGTTGCGGATAGATCGCAATTCGTTATCCGACTAACTCAATCTGATGCCATGCGGAAATACAGCTTGAGTTTGCTTCTGATTGCGATAGCAGTTGTCTGCGTTGTCCTTGCGATGTTGTTTACTCCGCGTGGCAGGATCTCTGAGACTGCATTCGCTGAATTACGACAGGGCATGAGCGTTGACGACGCGATCGCCATTATTGGATTGCCTCCAGGTTGGCACGACGGCGTCACATCAGTTGGAGGATTACCTACTAGCAACAGTAAGCTTGGCAATGTTCAAGTTTGCTGGCTCAATCAAAGCGGAGCAATTGTCGCCAATGTGAAAGACGGTTTGCAGGACATCGAGCATTACGACAAGGACCAATTGTCGATTTATCACGACTCAAATCGGGTGCTCTATGACCGAACGATTGATCGTGTGTACGGATCGCAGTCTGTGTTCGCCACCATTCTGATTCTCGCCATTATGTTCGTGCTACCAATGTTGCCACTCTTTGCATTCGCTAAGCTATGCAACGTGGACTTGCGCGAACTCGCAGCCGCCGCGATGATTGTGGCTCTGCCTATCTACGTGGGCGTTGGTATTATCAATGGCAAATGGTGGTGGCACCATCAATCGACAGATTTTTTTGGAATTGCCGCATTGATCGCTGGCATGGCCACTGCTGCTACAATACTCATGCTTGTTGTTCGACTAGCGAAACGAGTCTTTCCGAATCGTTCACAGCCTCCAACTACCACCGTCGGATAACAAATGAGCGATTGACTTCGCGGTTGCGGCGGAGGCAGCTCGGTCGGGGTGAGAATTTTCTTCGTTTGTTGTCGTGTGACGGTCCTTTGACGCCCGCCGGAGCTTAAACACGTTGTTCAAAAAGCCCGATTTGGCTCTGACGCGTTCCA
>CAYZPA010000059.1:17627-31888 GCA_964479855.1 uncultured Pirellulaceae bacterium | reverse complement strand
AGCTGGCTGCGATGGGCTGCGGTTTGTGTTGGCTGCGGTTTGTGTTGGCTGCGGTGCGGCTGAGTTGGCTGCGGTGGGATCATAACGATCATGACCGATCGGACACGGCGAAAGAGGGAGCTGAAAAGTGTCAAAGAGTCTCGATATGCCTGACACCATTTCCGCGACTAACTGTCCGCGATTCACCGGAATTATTCACGACGACAGGCGTCTGGTTTGATGTTTGAGCCGATTCTCCTGAGGTGGCGACAGTTTTTGCTGATTCACTAATTCACGTGGTGGGTGAACTGTCGAAACCACAAACTTGGAACAATGCCCCAATGAAACAAGCCTTCTCAATTTTGACGCCCGCGCATCGTGAATAATCCGGGATTCATTGTGCCAGTTGCGACGTTTGCGCGGCCGCGACCCGACTACGATTGGCAAAAAGGGGGTTTTGAATCGAAGGCGGGAAATCTCCCAACTATAGTGACAATTCGGCTTTCGAACGCCTGCAGCCGATGCTGTTCGGCCACAGAATGCCGGTTCCTACCACCATTTTCGCGAGTATGTGTCACCAGATTTTTCTGCTGCCACCCAAGGGGACGGAGTCCGCCGCGAGCCCTCCCACTCTTCTTTTTTAGAAAATGAACATCCTGAATTCAGACTCCACGTCTGTCGCATCGCAGAATGATTCATCGAGCGTTTCCTGGCTTCGGCTGCGAGACACTCTGATTCGCTACCGGCTGCCGATCCTGATTGCGGCCCACGTAATTCTTTTTGCGGCGATATATTGGATCGCGTTTCTGATGCGATTCACGCTCACAGTTCCGGACGCCTATTTGTTGGTGTTCTGGCAGAGCCTTCCGTTCGTTGTCGTTACGAAGCTTGCGATTTTCTATGTGCTGCGAAGTTTTCATGGTTGGTGGCGACATGTGAATTTTTCGGATTTTGTCTCGCTTTCAAAAAGCAGTCTTGCCGCGTCAGTCGCGATCATTTCGGTCGACTATTTTGTAATTCAGATGTGGCAGCAGCAGATCCCTCGCACTGTCGTGCTAAACGACTTTGTGATGACGATTGTTGTGCTTGGCGGGCTTCGGTCGTGTTGGAGATTGTGGGACGAGCGAATTGCTCCGCTGGACCGAAAGCGAGTCAAGGAGCGTGCATTGCTGATCGGCAACGATTACCACGCCGCAAGGATGGCTCACTTAATCAACAGTCAGCACAAATCAGGTGTTCGAATTGTTGGCTTGGTTTCTCCCACCAAGTACCCGAAAGGTCGTCGCTACAGTGATATGCGAATCGTTGGGCGAGTCGAAGAGCTGTCCGATTTAATGAAGAGCCACAGGACGTCGACTCTTTTCGTGATCACGGGATCTTTGCAAGGCCGCGAATTGCGAGAGCTGTTGGATTCCGCCTCGGACCGTGGCTTCACGATCAAAATCCTTCCGCCTTTGGACGAGCAATTAAAGGGCTCCGATCGGGTTGCGATTCGAGAAGTGTCTTACAACGACCTGTTGAGACGCAAGCCAGTGGAGCTGGATTTGAATTCTATCGAAAGGCTCGTTGCCGGGAAGACAATTCTGGTGACGGGTGCTGGTGGTTCGATTGGATCCGAGCTTTGCCGCCAATTGTTGCGGTTTTCTCCGGACCGATTGGTCTTGCTTGGGCGTGGTGAAAATCGCATCTATCATCTCGAGCGGGAGCTCAGGGCGAAGTTGTTAAATACAAAGCTGATCCCGAAAATCGCAAACATCACAGACGAAAAGAGAGTTGACGAAATATTCGCCGAGTTTGAACCTGAATTGGTTTTCCACGCTGCGGCCCACAAGCATGTTCCGTTGGTTGAGCAGAATGTCGGCGAGAGCATCATCAACAATGTGCTTGGCACAAAAGTCGTGGCCGATGCGGCCGACCGTTACGGGACTTCCCGTTTTGTGATGGTTTCAACCGACAAGGCTGTCAACCCAACCAGCATAATGGGCTGCACCAAGCAGATGGCTGAACGTTACTGCCAGGCGCTTGATGGCGAGTCGGAAACCATGTTCATTTCGACCCGGTTTGGTAATGTTCTCGGATCGGCCGGAAGCGTCGTACCGCTTTTTCAGGAGCAGATCAGTCGCGGTGGCCCGATCACGATTACCGACAAGAGAATGACTCGGTATTTCATGACGATCCCTGAAGCTTCGCAATTGGTTATTCAAGCGGGCTCGATGGGAAGAGGCGGAGAGGTGTTCGTTCTGGAAATGGGCAAACCCGTCAAGATCCTAGATTTGGCCAAGGATCTAATCCGACTTGCAGGCCACTCGCAGGATTCGATAGAGATCGTTGAGACTGGCATGCGTCCGGGGGAGAAGCTGTTCGAAGAGCTTTCCTACGAAAATGAGGAATCGATACCAACGAAACACAAACAGATTCTGTCGCTTTACAGCCGCTTGTTCTCGCGAGAAGAAGTTAGTTTTCAGGTGCAGAAATTGGTGGAAAGTGCTTTTGAGTCGCCCGAGAAAACTCGGGCATTGATGGTTCAGTTTATCCCTGAGTTTATCGACGGTGCGAAGGCGAAGGAGTTGACTGCGGACGATTCTGAAGCTTCGCAATCAAAGTAACGTAAAATGGAAAAGACAACAGAAAAGCAAGTGTTCGATTTGGCGGATCGGACTGCATGGGCCGGGGAGACTCATTCGCGACGAAGGAAGTTTAGGCGAATGATCAGCTTGGCATATCAAACGAGCTTTCGGCTCGGCAGGTGGTTTCCGAACGCGATACCAATGATTTATGTTGTGGGTTATCCGAAAAGTGGAACCAGTTGGGCAGCACAATTGGTGGCAGACTATTTTCGTTTACCGTTTCCGCAGCACTCAATTTTACCGATTGGTTTCCCGGCTGTTTTTCAAGGCCATCAGCATGTCGACGCCCGATTTCCAAACGGTGTCTACGTTGTGCGAGATGGCCGCGACGTGATGATTTCTGGATACCATCACTTGAAGAGTCAGTTCTTGGCAGGCGGAGGAAGCCGAGTCCACCGAAAGTTTTTTCGCTCCATAGATGTCAGTGCACCTGTTGGCGAAAACCTCAAGCAATTTATCTTGCACTCGGCAAACCACCCTTTCGCCTGTCGAAAAAGTTGGGGCGATCATGTGGGAGACTTCTTTAAAGCGAAAAACCCAAATGTTTCGCTTGTCAGGTACGAAGACCTGTTGGCTGACCCCGTTGTCACACTTACGGCACTGTTTGAGACCATGTCGACACAGACAGTTGATTTTCCTCGGCTGGAAGCTTCTGTGGCGAGGTTTAATTTCGCATCTCAAGTAGATCCTAAAAACACGAACTCGTATCTCAGAAATGGAAAACGAGGAGACTGGTTGAATTATTTTGATGCTGACTCTGCAAGTCTATTCAATGAGTTTCATGGCGAAGCGTTGATTTTAGCTGGATACGAAAAGGATACGTCTTGGGCTTTACAACTCGACAAATGAACATGTGCCCCCAGAGAAAGTTCATAACGTACTAGCGATAGTAGCTGGCAAACATATTTAAATGAGTTTTTCACAAACACCCACGTTCAACACTTTGCAAAGCCTTCAAGAGCCTGAGTGTTGCTCGATTTACCAACTTGTCATGAGCAGGCTTTTCGTCTTGCTGCTTGCTTCGTTGCCGTTTTTCTCAATTCGAAACCCTGCAATACCGCTATCGCTTCCTTTGCTGATTCTGCTCGTTATCGCGGGTGTTTTCCTGCTGAAGTCGCTGGTCACTTTGAAAATGCAGGTGTCGGTCTCTTTGCTTGACGTTTGTGTACTTGCATATTTAGCACTGATTGTCGTGAACCTTGCCTTTGTCCCAAATGCAGAAGGTGCAAAAGTTGCTTTGGGCAAGACGTTGATCTACGTGGGAGTGTATTTTTGCTTCAAGCAGGCACTAGGAGAACTAAGCACTGCGGAAATTGCAAAAGCGGCGAGGCAAGGCGCAATCGTGGGTACTTGTTTGTTTGTGCTGGTCTCATTTATATGTGTGTTGCTTGCAGGGAAATTGGCGATCTTATTTTCAGGGTTTAGCTACCACACCACAACGTGGACGATCTTTAGATCGATGGACCAGATTCTCGGCAGCGGCAGTGCTGATAGTTATGAGGGTCGCGATATTATGAGAAACGCCATTGCAGAATCGTTTACGCTGTTCTTTCTGGTCACGCTTGTATTCAGGTATCAAAACCCTGCAAAAAGTCTCTGTTTGCAACTGCTAAATGTTCTCCTCATTATCGCAACATTTTCAAGAAGGGCATTCTATGCAATTGCCATTATTATTGCGGCAGGTTCGATAAAGGACACAAGAGGAATCAAGAGGGGCATTTACTTGCTGTTTGTGGTCGGAGGTGTCGTAGCCTTCACGTCACTGTTTCAGCAAGAAGCAAGTAGTAACCGCCTTGCGGATGTTTCGGATGGTGGGAGGCTGGAGCAGTATTCTGATGGTGTCGCATTGTTTTCGAACCATCCACGACTTGGAACTGGATTTGGGTCCAAGCTTGAGCGAGGAAGTTACATTCATAATTTTGTAATTGGCAGCGCTGCGATGATGGGGGTAACTGGTTTGCTTCTCGCATTGACGATGTACACATCCGTTGTTGCCCAGCTAGTTCGCAGTTTGTTGCGACCGGGAAACTTCAATGCCGGCGTGTTTTTGGTGATCCCAGTATTGAGTATGAGCGTTGGTGCTACTTTCGAGGGTATTTTTACCATTACAGGTTGGATCGGAATCGCCCTGTTCTCCGTATGTGAAGAAAATCAATTGCATGACGAGATCAATCAGGAATCGCGTGGTGGACAGTTCGCAGTCGTCGAAAGTGATATTTCACAGATGGCCTATAAAGAGCCCAGTCGAATTGGCTTAGGGCCTTCATCTGAATTGATGGCTTAATTTGATGAGCGATACAAATTCTCGTCTTCCAAATTTTTTAGTTATTGGTGGAATGAAGTGCGCTTCTACCACAATTCACCATGATCTCTCGAGTCACCCCAATATTCATTGTGGCACGAAGGAACTGTCGGCACTTTCAATGTCTGATCAAAAAGACATTTTCCAATTGTACGCGAAAAGCTACAGGTCAGCATCTGAAGAGCAGCTGCTGGGGGAAGTATCGACAGCTTACAGTATGCTGCCAGAGTCAGAAGGTGTCGCGGAAAGGGCCCACGAACTGTTGCCCGAGGCGAAGATTATCTATGTCGTGAGAGACCCAATCAAACGTGCACTCAGCCATCATCAGCATATGATAAATTGGAGCGGAGATGGGCAAATGGATGCCGACATCAATTTGGCGATTGATTCTCATCCAGAGATTGTCAACTACAGTTGCTATGCGATGCAACTTGAGCCATGGGTAAAAGAATTCGGAAAATCAAATATCCTTATTATCCGTTTTGAAGACTATGTTTCCCGAAGAAGCGAGACTTTAGAAATTGTGTTTCAATTTCTGGGAGTGACGAGTGCAGGTGTTCCGATTCATGATTCTGGTCTGAATCGGGGAGAGACCCGACGATATGCTGGGAGGTTTGTTTTCCAAGTATATAAGAGTAAGTTTTTCAGAAATATTTTAAAACCTTTGACTCCAGTCTTCCTAAAGAAGATGTTAAGGAGGGTGTTATTGCGGAAAACTAGACGGGCAACCATTCCTCCGACAAATTTGACTGTTGATAAAATTCTTGAGCGTGTACAGGACGATGCTCTGAAGCTTCAAGAATTCCTTGGCTCTGAAAAACCAATTTGGGATCTCGAAGCATCCCGCAACGATGTGATTGCGAGGTCGCTGTGAGAGGAATGATAAGAGGTGCATGCCGGCGTGCTATTCTTGATTGGCATTCCGGTGTTGCACAATTGAGTGGCCGTATGGGCGGCTTCGATAGTCGCCGGAACGTAATTCAGATAGCGTTGCTTCACCGAGTTCAGCCTCATGAAGAAATCGTATTCGCACGTTACATCAGTTGGCTCCGAGATAACTTCAATCTCGTCTCATATGGCGAAGCAATTGACCTGATTGGTTCAAGGAAAGATTGCGGTCCTTCAGTAGCGATCAGCTTTGACGATGGTTTTAAGGACAATCTGCGAGCAGGTGAAATTCTCAAGGATAATGGTATTAGCGCGTGCTTTTTTGTGTGCCCTTCTATCGTAGGTGAAAGCGATCCAAGGAAAATTAAAAGCTTCTCCTTTCAGAATTTGCAAAAAAAGGACATTCGTTCATTTATGAACTGGGATGATTTGGAGAAACTTCGCTGCTTTGGGCACGAAATCGGGAATCATTCGATGGACCATCTATATTTGATGGATTTGGCAGGAGATGAATTTGTTGACCAAGTAGGTGAAGCGAAGAGAGTTCTGGACAATCGGTTAGGGGGCGTAAGGCACTTTTCGTGGCCTTTTGGTCGCTATTTTCACTTCAGGCCTGACTTGGTTGATCATGTCTTTCAACTAGGGCATGCGAGTTGCGCTTCTGGAGAGCGCGGGTTGCATCTGACCAGCGAGTTGTCGGACGAACCGTACGCCAAAACAATTAAGCGAAACACGATCGATATGGCTTGGCCATTGCGGCACTCTAAGTATTTTCTTTCGCGAAACTTGTGGAATCGGCAAGGCGCATGATTGCTAATAGCTATTCATTTTTGGCTGCTGTTTTGCAAGACTTGGATTGAGCAAGGCATTGGACGACAGATGAAGCGGAGCTATCTTCATTTACTGCTCATAAAGGGAGGGGCTGCATTATTGCTCTTCGCCAGTCAGGTTGTGCCGGCGTGGTGTTTAAGTATCGATCAGTTCGGAGACTATTCTTACATCAATTCGATATTGCTGGTTCTTTCAGTTGTCGCCGTCTGGGGAACAGATAGGTATTGTCTCAAGAACGTATCGATCTCTCGACAGTCTTCGAATGTCAAAAAAACGGCGGGTAAGAGGAACTCATCTGGATCAAGGGCAACGGGAAGTGCCCGCCGCTTGGTTTCTTCTTCCTATGCGTTAGTAGTCTTCAACTCTGTCTTACTATCTGCTGGGCTCCTATGCTTTTTACCTGCGAAGATGGCCGGCAAATATTCACTTGAGATTGGTCTGTTCGCAACTTGTGTTCTTTTTACAAGGGCAGTTGCGACACTGGGGAGCGCGATTACAAAAGGAATCGACGAAGTTGTCATCTCCGAGTTTGTTTTCAGCATTGTGCGTCCGCTGGTGTTCGTAGTTTTCGCGTCGATAGGCTTTTTGTCTCTAAACGCTGTTTCAATCAGTGGCTTGTTTTGTATTCTCGCTATTTCCTATTTGGTTTCTGGGTGCGGCAGTTACTTGATCAATTCAAAGCTCGAGCTAAAGCCCAGTCGTCCAAGTTGTGCTGATATTGGGCGAGTGTATCAAGCTGCCTTTTATTTTTTGCTGATCGGCGTAGGTCTGCCGCTGATGGCAAACATTAATACGATTCAATTGGGAAACATGCGGGACAGTGATGAAGTCGCCCTCTATTCAATTGCAGCAAAGCTCGTTGGCCTTGTGCTACTTGGGCTTGTTTCTGCGAATTTGATGATTGCTCCGAAGCTGGCGCCTCTTTTTGAGGATAAGAACATGAGCGGAATGAGGCATCTTATTCGGAGGAATAATTTAGTTGTTGCACTGATCACATGCGTACCCGTATTGCTCTTAGTGCTCTTTGCGCAACTGTTTTTAGACATGTTTGGCCCCGCCTACGCTTCAGCGGCACCGCTCTTGAGGGTCCTGATGATAGGGCAGGCGGTGAGTGTTTTCTGTGGTCCCGTTGTATTGACGTCCACGATGGTTGGCATGCAGAAACAGGCGGCGGCAATTGTACTTTCCTGCTGCGTGATTAATTGGCTTATCTGTGCTTGCTTGATCCCTGAATTTGGAGCCATGGGGGCAGTCGTCGCGAGTATTGTTGGTAACGTTTTGCTAAACAGTCTGTTGGCGCTGATGATTTACTTGCGGATTGGTCTTAACGTAACGATGACCAACATGATCCGATGATTGAGACTCCACAAAAAGATAAATTTAGTTCGGTCGAGTCAGGGCTTTTTTTCATCGTCGGATGCGGAAGGTCAGGTACATCGTTGCTCAGGTCGATTCTGGATACGCACCCAAGGATTGCGTTGCCGAACGAAACGAATTTTTTCACGGGAATTTCGCGAGGGAAATTTGGCGTTGGCGAAATGTCGCTGCAGCAGAAGATCAAGGTAGTCTTGGATAAATGGTGGATCACCGATCTGAATGTTTCGTCAAGCGATTTGACGAGGTTGATGGAAGGCCGCAAGCCCTCGTGGCGAAATCTCTTCATCGCCTTGTTGGCTGCGGTGCCTTCGAAAGCCGGTGTTGAGCTGTTTGGCGAAAAGACGATCAAACATGTTGACTACGTTCATGACCTGTCGAGTCAATTTCCGGGCTGCCGCATCATTCAGGTTTTACGGGATCCACGTGGTGCCTTCGCGTCCTTTCGTGCTGCAAAGGTCGGTAGCAACCAGGTAGGTGCATTTGTTCAGGATTGGCTTGATGCCGCGAAGGTAGATCGAGAACTCCAAAAGTCTGAACATTATCTTCGAGTAAGGTTTGAAGATCTCGTAGGCGATCCTGAGAATACTGCTCAAACAATATGTAACTTCTTGGGCATCGCTTATGATCCGGCAATGCTTGAATTTCATGCTAGAGAGAGAGTCGGCTTTTCTCCGGAACAGGTTCATCATGAAAATACGCGAAAGCCAGTCTTCACATCGTCCGTAGAAAAATGGAAAAGAGAACTAAGCGCAAATCAGATTGGTTTAGTGGAAGCATGTTTGAAGGAGGATATGCAGCGGCTTGGCTATGAGCTGACGGGCGCTGTCGCAGCCTTCCCTGAAGCTCAGTTCTTCTTCTCAAAAATAATGGACTCCCTTTCAAAGAATTTGGTGAGGCGTCCGAGGCAGCTGGTGAAAAAGTTGAAGGCCAAAAAGAGGCAGCGTCTTCTGTGAATGACAATATGAAAAGTGGCTCGTCTTCTGGCGAACTCAAAATTGTCTTCAATGCGATGTCGCTACGTCCAGGCGGAGGTTTGACCGTTTTGCTTGGCTTGCTGGAAGGGTTGCGAGAGCAACGCGATGCCTATCACTTGACTGTTATTTGTAGCGCTGATGATACGCGGGAGGCTATCGAAGCTCAAGGAAACGCGGATGAGGTAAAAGTTGTTTGCCCAAATGGAGGCTTTGTAAAAAGATACATTTGGACCATAACAAACATGCCAAAGACAGTTAGGAGTATGAATCCTGACATATTCCTTTCAATAAACCAGTTTGTTGCCGGAATTCGGTGCCCACAAGTAATCTACCACTTAAACCTATTGCGATTCCTTCCGATCGATACTTGTGCTCCATTGAGCCACCGTATCGCGGAGTATTTTCGAAATCGTACTTCACTAAAGGCATTGGAAAATGCATCTTCGAATGTGTTTGAGTCACATTATTTAAGAGAATGTGCCAGAGATCTCTGTGCTCGTAACTCAGAGCGAGACGAAGTTGTGCATGTTGGACTCCCACAGCATTGGCAGCAGGAACCTGAAACTGGAGCAACTTTTCATCGAAACCGTGTGATGGCGATTACTAACCCGAACGAACATAAAGACAACTCGACACTGTTGCACATGTTCGCGCTACTCGTCGAGAAACGCCCAGAGATCGATTGGAAGTTGGTCATTGCTGGTGGAGCAAACTCGGAAAGATGGAGCCCGTATGTTGAACTGTCCAAGCGGCTGCATATCGAAAAGCGAATTTGTTGGCTAGGTTTTGTGAGTCAGGATGAGCTTGCGGAAAACCTTCGTGAGTCGCTATGCCTCGTTTCGACAAGTCTCGTTGAGTCCTTCTGCATGGTGGCTTTAGAGGCGATGGCGCGAGGGTGTCCAGCAGTTGTTTCCGATTGCACTTCGATGCCGGAAAGCGTAGGAGACGCTGCAATTCTTGCGGAGCCTCAAAATCCAACAGCCTTCTCGGATGCAGTTTTGAGTTTGCATGACTGCGAAAAACGTCGAACCGAACTCGTTGCAAACGGAAACAAAAGAATTAAAGAATTCCAGTGGTGCAAGTGTGCAGCCCAATTTTCCAGTCTGTTCAAAAGACTGAAGCTGGAGAAGAAAGACGGTAATCAAAAATGAATCTGAATCCGACAAAATTAAAGACAGAACGCATCTTCCTGTCTCCGCCTCACATGTCAGGGAAAGAGATCGAATACGTTCGAGAGGCGTTCGAATCGAATTACATCGCGCCGGTTGGGCCGCAATTAAATCAATTTGAAGCTCTGTTCAAAGAGCTGACCGGTTTCGAACACTGCGTCGCTGTCGTGAACGGGACGGCTGCGATTCACTTGCTGCTGCGGTCGCTGGGAGTCGGCGAGGGAGATGTGGTGCTCGGGTCGACGCTCACTTTCGTCGGAAGCGTCGCTGCAGTGAAGTATCAAAACGCGGATCTTGTTTTCATCGATAGTGATCGTGAAACGTGGAACATGGATCCGAATCTGCTCGAGCAAGAAATTAATTCGATGCTCAGCAAAGGCCAAAAACCTGCCGCCGTGATACCAACTGAATTATACGGTCAGGCCTGCGATTTGGACCGTATCGTAGAAATTTGCTCGCGTCATGATATCCCCGTAATTTGCGATAGTGCCGAATCGCTCGGAGCCACATACAACGGACGCTCTGTTGGTCGAGCAGCAAGAGCTGCGACATTTTCATTTAACGGGAACAAGATTTTAACCACGTCGGGCGGTGGCATGATTGGAAGTGACGACGCCGAACTGGTAGATCAGTGTCGCTATCTTGCAACTCAGGCACGACAGCCCGTTTTGCACTACGATCATCATGAAATTGGATTCAACTACCGTATGAGCAACGTGCTTGCAGCGATTGGCATTGGGCAATTGGAAGTGCTTTCTGAACGAGTCGAGCGGAGACGTGAAATCAACGGGCTGTACTATGCGTTGCTGGAAGACATCGACGAAATCAGCTTTATGCCCGAAGCTGCCTACGGAGAGTCAAATAAATGGTTAACCGTGATTACGCTTGGCAAGGATTCGAAGGTTCAGCCTCTGGACATTATCTCTGCATTGGATGCTGAAAATATTGAATCGCGACCGGTTTGGAATCCTTTGCACCTTCATAAAGCGTTCGCCGATTGCCGTTGCGTTGGCGGGGAAGTTGCGAAGTCGCTGTATGAATCTGGTGTGTGTTTGCCAAGCGGTTCATCGATGTCGGACGATGACGTGCATCGGGTTGCAGGCGTAATCAAATCAGCGTTTGGAAAATAATGAAGACGATCGATCAACCGCAATCAGTTCAGGACGTAAGCTCACAAACTGAAAGCCACCGGGCAAGCAGCCTGCGACCCGCCATTATCATTGGTGCAGGTCGAAGCGGCACGAACATGCTCCGTGACCTGCTAGTGGATTTGCCTGAATTTGCGACATGGCCCTGCGACGAAATTAACTACATTTGGCGGCATGGAAACCGCGAATTCGAAACGGATCAGTTCACACGAGCCATGGCAGATCCAAAAACAGTGGCTTTCATCCAGCGTAAGTTCGCGGCGATGGCAAAACGCAATCCGAAAGCAACCTTGGTGGAGAAAACCTGTGCCAATTCTTTGCGTTGTGGTTTCGTCCACGAGATTTTTCCAGACGCGAAGTTCATTCATATCGTTAGAGATGGTCGCGATGTTGCTGCGTCGGCGGCTTTGCGTTGGAATGCGAAACTTGATGTCAAATACATTTTGAAAAAAGCAAGATTCGTTCCTGTTTCTGATCTGCCCTACTACGGTTTCGCCTATTTGAAAGCGCGATTGTTTCGTCTGTTTTCCGGCACCGAAAGACTTTCAACCTGGGGCCCACGTTACGAAGGAATGCAGGACGTAATGGCCAGCCATGAATTGCCGGTCGCGTGTGCGATCCAATGGCGCGAGTGTGTTGAGAGTGCTCTGGAGCAGCTTGGCGAAATTCCGGATCAGCAAGTTTTGACTGTTCGCTACGAGGATTTTGCGAGAGACCCAGTCTCTGGCTTCGAAAGCGTTTGTAGGTTCCTTGGAGCCACGCCTTCAAAAACAGTTTTGGGTGAACTGGCGAAACGAGTTTCTGAA
This sequence comes from uncultured Pirellulaceae bacterium, assembly GCA_964479855.1. GTDB lineage: Bacteria > Planctomycetota > Planctomycetia > Pirellulales > Pirellulaceae > Mariniblastus. Next base: position 19,787 of record CAYZPA010000059.1, on the reverse strand, counting down.
AAAAGCATTGGCAAATGGAAATCGCAGTTGAACGCTGACCAGGCTGCTGAAATCGAAAGCCAGTGCGGTGACCTTTTGGCTCGTTTGGGTTACGGGAAATAGGTCCGGGCGATGACTGCTCAGAAAGTTGATTCGCCGAGGCTCTCTTTTGGCGATGCTGTTGTGCCGACTGGCTTGACGGCTCAGCAACGGTTTGTGAAACGTTGTTTTGATGTCTGCGTCACATTGATTTTGCTGCCGATCGCCTTGCCACTGATCGCGGTTGGCTGGGTGACCGCGAAATTCAGTAGCGGAGCCAGCGGCTTTTTCGTGCAGCGCCGTGTCGGAAAAGATGGAGCTTTGTTTTCGTTGATTAAGCTTCGTACGATGCGAGTCATTCCGGAACTATCCTCTTGTGTCACTGCGGAAAATGACGCAAGAATCACTCGGGTGGGAAGCTTGCTGCGGAAACTCAAGATTGACGAATTGCCTCAGTTATTCAATGTCCTTGCAGGGCATATGAGTTTGGTTGGGCCTCGGCCGGATGTGCCGGGCTTTGCTGACCAACTGACGGGTGAGGACAGAATCGTGCTGTCGATTCGGCCCGGCGTCACAGGGCCTGCTTCTTTGAAATTCAGAAACGAAGAACAACTTCTTGCCGATGCTCCTGACCCTGAAAAGCACAACCGGGACGTGATTTGGCCCGAGAAAGTCCGCATCAATGTTGACTACATCAAAAATTATTCGTTGATGGCAGACGTGAAGTGCATTCTTTGGACCGTGTTTCCGCGAAAGAACGCCTGACGATGAAATTACTTCTGGTACACCGATTCATCAGGCCGGACACGCCGGGCTACGCCCACATGCTTTACATCATGGGCAAGCGTTTTGCAGCGGAAGGACATGAGGTCACGATCTTTTCTGCTCAGCCAAGCTACAACGATGCGTACGACGGAAAGAAACTTCCGTACCGCGAAGAAGTAGACGGCATGACGGTCATTCGCACGCCACTGTTGAAAGAAAGTAAGAAGAACCCGTTCGTTCGATCGATCAATGTCCTGATCTTTTGTGCATGCCTGTTTGTTCATGCGGTGTTCCGGGGTCGAGCTTACGACTTGATGACGGTCACGACGTTTCCGCCCACGGTCATGGCGTTTGTCGCTCGTAAGATCGGCATTTTTCGAAAAACAAAATACGTTTACCACTGCATGGATCTTTATCCGGAAGTGGCCGAAGCTGGCAAGATTATCAAAGGTGGTTGGCTAAAATCGATCGCCAAAAGAATCGATAAACGGAATTGTGATTGCGCCAAAGCGGTCGTCGTCCTGTCGTCGGACATGGAACAGACGGTTCGCGAGCGAGGTGTTCATGGATCGAACCTGCATCAGATCAACAATTTTATCATTGATAGTATCGATGAATCGATCGAAGTTCCCGACGATTTTCGAAAGACAAATGATAAATTGAGAATCCTTTTCGCCGGCAACATCGGTCGATTTCAAAATCTCGAATCGATTGTCGAAGCGATCCATCTGTTGGCGGACAATGCGGCTGTCGAGCTGCACTTTATTGGTGCTGGTGTGATGGTCGAACCGTTGAAGGAACTTTCGGGTGATCTGCTGGATGAGTCAATATTCTTTCATCCTTACATGCCGATTTCGACTGTCATGCGAGTGATTGAGACGTTTGATCTGGGCATCGTTTCGCTTTCGCCGGGCGTGATTAAGTCCGCGTATCCCAGCAAGACGATGACGTATCTTGAGTCAGGATGTCGCTTACTGACGATCGTCGAAGGAGACTCCGAGCTGGCCAAGTTTGTCATCAGCAATGATCTTGGAGTTGTTTGCAAAGACGCTTCGGCTTCTTCTGTTGTCGAGGCGATCGAAGCGGAGTTGGTTGCCGCCAGGGCTGCTTCGGTGGATAGAAAAAGGATACGTGAAATTGGGCGTTCTTCTTTTGGTCAGGGCGCCATTCTCAATCGCTGGTGCCGTTTGCTGGACCAGCTCGCTGGCTGATTTGCTGTCCAAAGTCGCTGCGTTTCTGTTGTAGCGGTCGATCTGATTAGGTGATCTAAATTGCCACCGACGCTGCGAAAGCTTCGGAATTCATCGTGTATTGGCAGACGCCCAAAAGGGCGTAACTAGACTGAAGGCTCGGCATCACAGGTTGCCAGACCCATAC
>CAYZPA010000059.1:9355-17527 GCA_964479855.1 uncultured Pirellulaceae bacterium | reverse complement strand
GGAAAGACGGTTTTAATCACCGGCGGAACGGGTTCGTTCGGAAAAACAATGGTCCAGCATTTGCTTGATCAAGGTTACGAACAGATTCGAATCTTTAGTCGCGACGAGTGGAAGCAGGAGGACATGCGAGTCCGGATGGCCGAACAGCGTCTGCGTTTCTACATCGGAGATGTCAGGGATCGAGCAAGCGTTGACGCGGCGATGGAAGGCGTCGATCTCGTTTTTCATGCGGCAGCGTTGAAGCAGGTTCCGTCTTGCGAATTTTTTCCGATGCAAGCCGTTGAGACGAACATCATCGGTTCGAACAATGTAATCGAATCAGCGGTCGCCAACAAAGTTGAATGCGTGGTTGTGTTGGGCACGGACAAGGCTGTTTATCCCGTCAATGCAATGGGCATGACCAAAGCGGTGATGGAAAAGGTGGCTCAGTCGATCGCGCGTCGATTGGACGAAAATGAGACTCGGATTTGCAGCGTGCGATACGGAAACGTCATGTATTCTCGCGGCAGCGTCATTCCGCTTTTCATACGTCAAATCAAGGAAGGTAATCCGATCACGGTAACCGAGCCAAACATGTCACGCTTCATGTTGCCGCTGCGAGATTCTGTTTCTCTGGTCGAATTTGCATTCAAGAACGCGAGGCAAGGCGACATCTTTATCAAAAAGGCGCCCGCGTGCACGATCGGCATGCTTGCAAAGGCACTCATTGAGCTCTTTGAATCGGATGTCGAGATGAAAACCATTGGGATTCGTCACGGCGAAAAAATGTTTGAAGCACTGGCCAGTGTCGCCGAAATGGGACGCAGTGAAGACATGGGTGACTTCATGCGAATCTCCATGGACGAGCGAGATCTGAACTACAACCGCTTCTTTACCGAGGGCGAAGAACTGGAACCGATGGCCGGCGATTACGATTCTCATACGACCCAGCAATTAACGCTGGAAGAAGTCAAAGAACTGTTGCTTTCGATTCCGGAGATTCAGCAGGATCTCATTGAGGCGGGCATTTCTGTCCCCGCATAAACGTGGAATAGGCGACCGCAACATTATCTTTTCATTGACTGGAGCAGAATTGCTCATGACCGAAAACGAACCCAAAAGAAACATCGTCGTCACCGGTAGCGATGGACTCATCGGCTGGCATCTTCGTGCGTGGTTGCTAACGTTGGCGGAAGAAGTCAACGTGATCACTTGCAATCGTAAGCAATTCAACGACGACAATTATTTTAGCGCGGCGATCGAAAAAGCTCATATCGTCGTCCACCTTGCGGGGATGAATCGAGGTGACGACGAAGACATTGTGCGAACCAACGTTGCTTTGGCTCAGCGAATTGTTGACGTTTGTCAAAATCTCGATTGTCGACCTCATGTGATTTTCAGTTCCTCGACTCACGTCGATGGCGATAGTCGTTATGGGTTTTCCAAAAAACGGGCAAATCAAATTTTGGCGGATTGGGCGGAACGGGAAGACGCTCGCTATTGCGGCCTCGTATTGCCACACGTTTTCGGAGAGCATGGAAAACCGTTTTACAATTCAGTCGTTTCCACGTTTGCTCATCAGTTGGCCAACGGTGAGACACCAGAAATCGCAAACGATGGCGTTGTAAATCTTCTGCACGCTCATGATGTTGCTCGCATCATTTGGGACGTGGCGGAAGAAGGAACAGTTGGCGAACTTCGTCCAGCCGGCAGATCGATGAAGGTTTCGGCGCTGCTGGAAAGATTGACGCGACTGAGTCAGCGATATTTCGAAGGTGTCATTCCCGAAACCAAAGACTCTATTGATCTCCAATTGTTCAACACGTTTCGATCTTACATTTCAAACCAGAGCCGCCCAATCGAATTGACAATTCATAGCGACGAGCGAGGCAATCTCTTTGAAGCGGCCAGAGCCGATGGTCAGGGCCAGGTATTCCTTTCAAACAGCCACCCGGGGATCACGCGTGGTGAGCATTTCCATTTTCGAAAAGTTGAGCGTTTTCTGGTTGTTCAGGGCAAAGCGAAAATTCGGATGCGGCGCGTCTTGACGGACGAAATCATGACTTACGAAGTCAGCGGCGATTCCCCACAGGCGATCGATATACCCACCTTGCACACGCACAACATTAGCAACGTCGGCGATGGCGCGCTGTTGACGCTGTTCTGGGCTGGAGAGCACTTCAATCCTGAAGACTCCGACACATATTTTCTGAAAGTTGAGGCGGCTGAATCTGAGGCCGCGAAAGTATGAACAAATCTCGCCTTAAAGTAATCACCATTCTCGGTACCCGACCAGAGATCATTCGTCTGTCACGGACGATGGCTGCGTTGGACAAGTACACCGATCATCAGATCGCGCATACCGGCCAGAATTATGACTACGAATTAAACCAGATTTTTTTTGATGATCTGGAGATTCGCAAGCCGGACCATTTTATGGGGGTCGATACTTCATCGCTTGGCAATGTGCTGGGCGGGACGCTTATTGAAAGTGAAAAGATTCTGCGGCAAGAAAAACCCGACGCCGTTGTGATTCTTGGAGACACCAATAGCGCGCTTGCCGGCATCATGGCTCGTCGTTTGAAGATTCCGCTATACCACATGGAGGCCGGGAATCGTTGCTTTGATTTGAACGTTCCAGAGGAAACCAATCGGCGCATCATTGATCACATCAGTGACTTTAACCTTGTCTACACCGAACACGCACGCCGGCACTTGCTCAGTGAAGGGATCTCTCATCGGCGAATCTATGTAACCGGATCGCCGATGAAGGAAGTTCTGGATCACTATGCCCATAAAATTGACGCTTCGGACGCGGTCGCAAAATTGGAGCTGAAACCGCAGCGGTATATTCTTGTCAGCATGCACCGAGAGGAAAACGTCGACTACGAAACGCCCCTGACAAATCTTGTCAACGCACTGACGATGCTAAGCGAAAAATTCGAAATGCCCGTCGTCGTGTCGACTCATCCGCGAACGCAGAAACGGCTGGACCAGTTCGGACTGAAAGTGGATCCGTCCAAGGTGCGGTTTTTGAAGCCGTTTGGGTTCTGTGATTACAACAAACTGCAAAAGGAATCTTTCTGTGTGGTCTCCGACAGCGGAACCATCAGCGAAGAATCCTCGATGCTGCGTTTTCCCGCGGTTACGATCCGCAACGCCCTTGAGCGTCCTGAAGCCATGGACACCGGAAGCATCACCCTGACTGGAACGAATCCCGATCGCATCGTCGATTGCGTGACTGCGGTGACCGATCAGTTCTCGGCCGGTGTGGTCGCTCCGTTACCTGCTGATTATCAAGTGACGAACACTTCGCAGCGAGTTCTGCAGCTGATCTTGGGTACGGCGAAGTTGGCCCATCGTTGGCAGGGAATTGATTCCTAATCGACAAAGCCTGATGGCTGATGGCTGTTCAAAAAGTCGATTGGAAAACTGTTATAGTTCCGGGCATTCAGTTTTTTCGCAGGAAATGCCGATTAAACTTTACCCCGGATCATTCACGATGCGTGGGCGTCGATCTGGAGAAAGCCTGGTGCGTTCAATCAAGTTCGTTGGTTGACAGGCTTTGATACTAAAGGCTTCTAAATCGAGCACCAGTTTCTATGACGCGTTTTCAGCGCGATGTTGGCCTAACTTACTTGCCCAATTCGGATGCGGCAGGAATCGTGTCGACCCAACCTGAATCGATGAACACCATCTTCAGGATGAAGTAAAACAGAACGCTCAAGCTTGCTCCGGCGGGGATCGTGATGACCCAGCCGAGAACGATGTCTCGCATCGTCTTCAGGTTCAAAGCGTTGATTCCTCGAGCCAATCCGACTCCCAAGACAGCGCCGACAAGCGTATGAGTCGTTGAAATTGGAAGGCCGATCGGAAGTACCGAAGCCAACAGGATGGTGATCGCAGCAGCGAATTCTGCGCAAAAACCTCGGCTGGGCGTCAGCTCGGTAATTTTCTCGCCGACGGTTTTGATGACTTTCCAGCCCCATGTCGCCAAGCCGATCACGATGCCTGCTCCACCCAAGAGCAAGGCCCATCGGGGCGTCGTTGAGCTCGCCAAAATCGCACGCTCAGAGACAGCTTGATAGGCCGCCGACAATGGTCCAATCGCATTAGCGACGTCGTTGGATCCGTGAGCGAACGCTACGAGGCACGCAGTGAATATCTGCAACACGCTAAAGATCTTTTCGACTTGGCGAAGCTCTGCCGAGTCCGTGTTTGTGGTGACTTGATCCGTGGCCGCAACCTGCATCGCCTCGGCCTGTTCGAGCAGCGTCGTGGCGCTTTCCTGCATTTCTCCAGCAGAATGGTTTCGGACTCGTCGAAGGTGTTTGACGGTTTTCGCCAGCGAACGCGAAACGTCGGCATCGAGCAATGGATTGGCGGCGTCGGAATCGTTTGAATCGGTGACGTAGTGCCTCATCGCAAACTTCGTGATGAGGAAGCCAATGATCCCCAACGCGATCGCAACAAGCACAACCGTGATCATGAAGGTGAAGGTCGGAGACTTCGGGTCAAATCCCTGTTGTTTCCAAACTGGTTTCAATCCTTTGAAGCAGGTCATTCCAGTCATGACGAACATCAAAAAGAAAACCAGTCGAGGCGCGACTCGCCGCGCCGCTGCGACCGGATTGCGTTTGTAAAATACGGATCTCAGTAAGATTCCAAACACGACGTAGGCGACCGTGGCCGAAATCAGAGGCGATATGATCCAGCCAGCGCTGATCAGCCCAACCTGATTCCAGAGTATTTTGTTGAAGCCCACTGCAACGCAGCCGAAACCAACAACGGCGCCAACGATCGAGTGCGTGGTTGAAACAGGCCATGACATGCAAGTCGCGATCAGCAGCCATGTTCCTGCGGCCAGCAGCGCCGCAATCATTCCGCATGCCAGCACATAAGGCGCGTGCTCAGGCGAGTACATATTGGCGATTTCAACCGGATCGAAAATCCCTTTGCGAACTGTCTTGGAGACGTTTGAGCCGACAATGTAGGCGCCTGCAAATTCGAAAATCGCTGCAAGAATAACGGCGCGTTTTAAGGTCAACGCGCCCGATCCGACGGATGTTCCCATCGCGTTGGCGACATCATTAGCGCCAATGTTCCATGCGACGTAGAACCCACAAACGAGGATCAAAATAATCAGTAAGAGTTCAGCACCCATTGTGGCATCTTGCCCTAAATATAATCTTGAAAAATGAACTGGTTCGCTTGCGAATTCGTGTTACTTCAAACTGAGCGTTTTAACCGGAATTATTCACGACGTCAGGCGTCTGGTTTGTCCTTTGAAGCGATTCGCCTGAAGTGGCGACAAGTTTTGTAAATTCCTCAATTTCACGTCGTGAGTGAACTGTCGAAATCGCAAACTTGAAACAATACCCCAGCCAAACAAGCTTTCGCCATTTCGACGCCTCGCGCCTCGCGAATAATCCGGGTTAAGTATTCGATCAGCAAGGTTTTCAGCAATATTGCTGAGTCGACTAAGGTTGCGAGTCACTCGCATCCACAAATGGAATTCGTCAACGGTGAAATCTTCGTCGTGAGCGCATATTTTTTTCAGCAGCATCATCTGCACCACGTCAGCTTGATGCTCGGTCAAAGCCGAGTCTTTGGCAAGACTTCGAACATGTTCGGTTTGTGTGCATCTGAAAACCGATTCGATCAATTCAGCCATCATGCTGATGATCAAAACGCAGGTCCGGCAGGCTTTCCGGTTCAGGTCAACGAATGCGCCATAGTCATCCGTGATGTCTTCCGGGAAAGGGAGCTTTCGGATGGTAAGAACCTTGCAGATGTCTTCCGCGGTGTCTGCGATTGAATCCTGAAGCGAAACGATTTCGAGAACTTCGCTGCGGTCGATCGGCATGAAGAAACGTTTCAGCAACTTTTCGCGGATGTCGTCTTTGATTTGGTCCGCTTGATGTTCAAGGTGCAAAACTTCGTCAGCAATTCCGTCAAGCTGTTCAAAGTTACCGTCCTTGACCGGTTCCAGTGACTCTGACATCTTGTCAACGCATTTGTTGACCTGATCCATGTGCTGTTGAATCTGGCTAAACGGAGACCGGCCAAACAGTTTTCCGATCGTGCTCATGCTGATTGTCCGCTATGGTGAAATTGGTAAGCTGAGATGATAGTGTTAAGGTTTCTTGGCTTCCAGCCACTAGTGCAAATAACCGGAGTTGACGCTCGATATCGTTTGTTGCTTTTTTCTGAGCAAGAATCAGATTTCAATGTTTCCCATGAAAGGTTATTTGCAACTTCCAGCACTAGCAGTCGTAGTTTGTCAGTAATTTTTTCGACGATTCGGTTTCTAAAGAGATCCGTCTGAAAGAAACTTGCAGGAGCGTGTTTCATGAGATTTCCGAAGGCCCTGCGTCGTTTATTGTTGGGCTACGTGGTTCTGCATCTTTTGGCCGCCGGATTGTTTGTGTTTGGGCTCGCAACGCTGGTTCGAAGTCAAATGGTGCAGGGAGCGCGTGAAGAAATGGAAGCGGTGGCGTCGCTGCTGATCGAACACGTCAACGAGCTTGATTTGAAGCTGAAAGATCCGAGCCTGCCGTCTCATTTGAAACGGATCGGCGATGAGACACAAATGCGATTTACGCTGATTTTGGAAGATGGAGCCGTGGTGGCCGATTCGGACACGGGAGTTCGGGATATCGGTTCGCATCAGACTCGGGAGGAAGTTCTCGACGCCGCGAAGTTGGGGGTTGGTTTCTCGCAACGACGCAGCGATACGCTGGACAAGCAGATGATGTACTTTGCCCGCCGATTCAAGGCGGAATCAGCCGCTGATTCTGCGAGCTCCGACCAAGCCGCCAACGATATCATGACGGAAAATGAGGGCTACGTCAGGGTCGCTTTGCCGATGGCGTCCATCAGCGCCGCGGTCGGAAAAGTTCAGGCTTATGTGATCTATTTCGCAATGGGATTGATGGCGCTGACGGGTTTTTTGATGGCGATTTACTCGTCCCGTCATCTTCGGCCGCTAAGTCAATTTGCTGAAGCGGCCAAACAAATTGGAACAGGCGTTTACGACAGTCCGACCGAGATTCCGTCTTCTTATGATGAATGGAAGGTGCTTGGCGATGCGTTTGAAGAAATGCAACGCGAGCTAAAGCTTCGTGAAAATCGGCTTCTTGAAGGCGGGCAGCGATTGGAAGCCGTGCTGTCCAGCATGATTGAAGGCGTGATCGCGATAGAACAGGGAGGCGAAGTGATGCTGGCGAATCGGGCTGCCTGTCGGATGCTTTCCATCTCAAAAGAGAAACTTGTCGGCCGAAAAATGGAAGAAGTTCGAATTGCGGAACTGACTGCCGCGATCGATGTCGCCTTGCTGGAGCGTAGTTTTTCGAAAACAGAATTCACGACAACAACCGATCCAAGACGAACCATCAAAGCCCGCGTATCCTTGCTGGCCAACAACGAAAATCCGGGCGTCGCGGTTGTCTTGCACGACGTTACCGAATTGCGACAGCTGGAAACGATGCGGCAAGACTTTGTGGCGAACGTTTCACATGAACTCAAAACGCCATTGGCGTCCATCAAAGCCTATGCGGAAACGCTTAAAATGGGGGCCCTTCATGACCCCGATAAAAATTTGCAGTTCGTTCAACAGATTGAATTTCAGGCCGACGTTCTGAACCAGCAGATACAGGACCTGTTGCAGTTGGCTCGGGTTGAATCGGGCCGGAAAACTTTTTCAGTCGCGGACGTGAAAGTTAATTCCATTTGTGAATTGTTGCACGAACAGTTTCAACAAAAAGCAGAAGCGAGAGACTTGAGACTGGAAATGGACTTTGAAGAGCCGAGTCCGGTGGCTCGATGTGACGCCGAAGGACTGGAAACTGTGGTCCGGAATCTGATCGTGAACGCGACGCACTACACACCCGGCGGTGGTCTCGTTTCTATTCAGACGCGTACTGACGGAGATCGTGTCATTGTGTCGGTAAGCGATACCGGTATCGGGATCGCGACGGAGCAGCAGGCTCGAGTGTTTGAGCGGTTCTATCGAGTCGATAAAGCTCGTTCCCGCGACATGGGTGGCACCGGTCTGGGGCTTGCGATTGTCAAACACTTGACGCAAGCGTTTGGCGGTACGGTGGATCTTGAAAGTAAGCTTGGAAAAGGCAGCACGTTTCGGGTTAGCTTGCCTGCCGGTCGAAGCGAAGTTTCTTGACGAAGCGAAGTTTC